>NC_007404.1:727452-1454904 GCF_000012745.1 Thiobacillus denitrificans ATCC 25259
CGCTGTTGATCCTCGGCGACAGCTTGAGTTCCGGCTACGGGCTCGCCGCGGGGCAGGGCTGGGTCGACCGGCTGCGGGCCCGCATGCGCGACGCGGCGCCCGACTGGCGCGTCGTCAACGCGAGCGTGAGCGGCGACACGACGCAGAACGGGTTGCAGCGGCTCGAACCGACGCTGCAGCGGCAGCGTCCCCAAGGGGTCGTGATCGAGCTCGGCGGCAACGACGCCTTGCGCGGCACGCCCCCCGCGCAGATCCGTCGCAATCTCGTCACGCTGGTGCGGCAGGCGAAGGCGAGCGGCGCCTGGGTGTTGCTGCTCGAGCCGCCGGTGTTGCCGAATTACGGCCGCGCCTACGCCGATGCGGTCGCCAGACTCGCGGCCGAGGTTGCGCGCAGTGAAAAGGTCACCCACGTGCCGTGCTTCGTCTGCGAGGTCGGCGTGAAGCCGGGGATGATGCAGCCCGACGGCATCCATCCGAACGAAAAAGGGCAGTCCGGCATGCTCGAGGCCGTCTGGCCCTACCTCCGTCCCAAGCTGGAGTGCCCCGGCAAATGAAGCGGCCCGTCGAGGGCTGCACGTGCGGGTCCGGCCGGCCCTACGAGGCCTGCTGCGGCCGCTATCATGCCGGCGAGCCGCCGGCCGATGCGGAGACCTTGATGCGCGCCCGCTACAGCGCCTACGTGCGCGGCCTCGAAGCCTATCTTCGCGCGAGCTGGCATGCCGCGACGCGGCCCCCGACCCTCGATCTCGACAGCACTCCGCGCCCGCAGTGGATCGGGCTCACAGTCGTCTCGCACGCCCCGCTCGACGCGACGCACGCGACCGTCGAATTCGTCGCGCGTTACAAGCTGAACGGCCGCGCGTTCAGGCTGCACGAGACGAGCCGCTTCGAACGCGTCAACGGCAACTGGCTCTACGTCGACGGCGAAATTCGGGAATGACGGCGCCCCTGCCCGGGGCGGAGACGCTCAGGCCGCGCTCAGCACCTCAGCGAGCTTCTGCGCTGAAATCGTCGTCGCCTGGGCGAATCCGCCGACGAAGCGGACCGACTCCGGCACGATCGCGAACAAGGAGAAGTCCGCAAAACCGAACAGATCCGCGCTCTCAGGAAAGCGCGTCAGGTAGGTCGCCTTCGCCTCGGTGTGGGCGTCGGTGCCATTCTCGTACTGGCTTGCCCGGCCTTGTATCGTGACTCGCGCCAACGCCTGGGGAAGCACGTCTGGCGCCGGCGGCGCGACGACGAGCAGGCTCACGGGTGGGCTTCGCAGCATGTCCTTCGTGTGCGCCGCGAGTTGGCTGACGTGAACGACGAAGCCGGTGCCGCCGGAAAGCGTCGCGAAGGGCACCATCGACACGTAAGGTCGGCCTTCGTGGAGCGTTCCGAGCGCGGCGACTTCTTGCGTGCGCAGGAGTTGGCGGAGCGTTTGGGCGGAGGCGGGATTCATGGGGGCATACTCGTGCGCGTTCGATCGGGAAGCCGATGCTAACGCGGACAAGGTTTCGGCGTCTGGACCGAACAAAGCCCGCATGGGCGGGCTTTGTTCGGGCTTCATTATGAAACGGTGGGGTGGATGATGGGACTCGAACCCACGACAACAGGAATCACAATCCTGGACTCTACCAACTGAGCTACATCCACCATTGTTGTCGTCGGCGTGGCCGACGACAAAAACTCTGGCCTGCCCGACAGGAATCGAACCTGTAACCCCCAGCTTAGAAGGCTGGTGCTCTATCCAGTTGAGCTACGGGCAGAGACTCTGTTCACTTTCGGGCACGACTGGGGTGGTCGGGGTGAGAGGATTCGAACCTCCGACATCCTGCTCCCAAAGCAGGCGCGCTACCGGGCTGCGCTACACCCCGAAATCCTGACGCGCAACATCCGGGCGCATTTCGGAGAGGCGAGACTATACCTTGGCCGATCAACCGGGTCAATTTTCGCTTGAGCAAAGTGGGCGGTTTCCGGGAAAATCCCCCTTTTGCTTCAGGGTCCTCTTGATGAGCGCACGCATTCTCGACGGCAAGGCGATGGCCGACACCATTCTCGCAGTGATCCACGACAAGGTGGCCGAGCGCGAGGTGCAGGGCAAACGCCGCCCGGGGCTTGCGGTGATCCTCGTCGGGGGCGATCCGGCGTCGGCGGTCTACGTGCGCAACAAGAAGCGCGCCTGCGAACGCGCCGGCGTCAACAGCGTGTCGCACGATCTGCCCGAGACGACGACCCAGCCGGAACTGCTCGCGCTGATTGACACGCTCAACAGCGATGCCGCGATCGACGGCATCCTCGTGCAGTTGCCGCTGCCCGTTCACATCGACGCCGAGACCGTGATCGAACGCATTCGGCCGGACAAGGACGTCGACGGCTTCCACCCCTACAACATCGGCCGCCTCGCGGTGAAGATGCCGACGCTGCGCCCGTCGACGCCGCGGGGCATCATGACCTTGCTGCGCGCGACCAACGAGGAGCTGCGCGGCAAGAACGCGGTCATGGTCGGCGCATCCAACATCGTCGGCCGACCGATGAGCCTCGAACTGCTTCTGGCCGGTTGCACGATCACGGTCTGCCACAGCGCGACGCGCGATCTGGAGAGCTTCGTTCGTTCGGCCGAAGTGCTGGTCGTCGGGGTCGGTCGCCCGCGCATGATCCCGGGCGACTGGGTGCGCGAGGGGGCGATCGTGATCGACGTCGGCATCAATCGCCTGGCCGACGGCAAGCTCGTCGGCGACGTCGATTTCGATACGGCGGTCGAACGCGCCGGGTGGATCACCCCGGTGCCGGGCGGGGTCGGGCCGATGACCGTCGCGACGCTGCTCGAAAACACGCTCGAAGCCGCGCTGATGCACAATCCCTAGGCGCTAGGCGCTAGGCGCTAGGCGCTAGGCGCTAGGCGCTAGGGGCTAGGGGCCAGGGGCTGGGGGTCAGGGGTGGCGCTAATTCGGCTTCGCTCCCTGAATTCTGATCCCTGCATCCTGACCCCTCATCACTGGCTGCGATGCAGCGTTTTGAGATAGGCGACGTCGACGCAGGGGCCGGGGAGGGCGGGGCCGGTCAGGCGGCGCGCCGGGGCCTCGGGCTCGCCGAGATCGGAGAGCACGGCGGCCGCGCCGCTGAAATCGTGGTCGAGCGTGTAGTCGTTGACCGTCACGAGGGTTTTGAGTCCGGCGCCGAGGCTCGCGCGCAGGCCGTTCTCCGAGTCCTCGAACGCGAGGCAGTCCGCGGCCGCAAGCCCCATCGCCTCCAACGCGTAGTGATAGATGTCGGGGGCGGGCTTCTTCGCGGGGACGACGTCGCCGGCGGCGATCACCTCGAACCACTCCTGGGTGCCCGGGCCGAGGCTGTGTTCGAGCAGAACGGTGACGTTTTCCGGCGTCGTCGTCGTCGCGATCGCAAGGCGCAGGCCTGCGGCGCGCGCCTCCTCGAGCAGGCGCCGGACGCCGGGGCGCATGGGAATACCACCACGAGCGGCGAGGTCGGCGTAGATACGTGTTTTGGCCTGATGCAGTTTCGCGACCATTTCGTCGAAATTGTCCGGCCGCCGATAGTCGGGGCGGAAGGCTTCGATGTAGTGTTTCATCCGCTCTTTTCCGCCGGTGACGGCGAGCAGTTTGCCGTACAGATCCACGTCCCACTGCCAGTCGAGTCCGGCGTCGGCGAAGGCTTGATTGAAGGCCGGCCGGTGGCCGTCCCGTTCGGTATCGGCAAGGGTGCCGTCCACGTCGAATAATAGGGCGCGTAATGTCATTTCGGGTTGCGGCAGGAATGCGATTCTGATATTAAGTCGGGGTTGGGCTTGCCCCGGAACTGTGAATTTTCGAAGAGAACGAGATGGCTGAAACTTTGATGCGCTTTGAGCCCTACAAGGCCAAAAAGGGCGAAGAATACATGAACGCGAAGCAGCTCGAGCATTTTCGCAAAATGCTCGACGCCTGGAAAGCCGAGCTCTCGCAGGACATCGACACGACACTGCATTCGATGCAGGACGAGCAGACCGTTTTTGCCGATCCCAACGATCGCGCGACGCAGGAATCGGACATGGCGCTCGAGCTGCGCAACCGCGATCGCGAGCGCAAGCTGATCAAGAAGATCAACGAAACCATCGGCAAGATCGACGCCGGGGACTACGGTTATTGCGAGTCGTGCGGCGTCGAAATCGGCCTCGACCGCCTGCAGGCGCGACCGACCGCGACGCTGTGCATCGACTGCAAGACGCTCGAGGAAATCCGCGAGCGCCAGGTCGCCAAATAACAGACACCTCATATCCCGGACGACGCCGATGGCCGATAACAGTGAATTCGACCGTTACTACAACGGCCTTTTGTACAGCGTGATGCGCTGGGAGCAGTTGACGGCGTTCTGGGAGAAAGTCGACACTTCGGCCGGATGGTATCTCTACGCGGTCGGACAGGAAGTGCCGCAGGCGCCTTCGGACGGCGACACGGTGCAGCGCTTCATGCGTGAACTGGACGGGCTTTTGCGGCGCGAGCACCACGAGGACTATTGCGCGATCGTCTACGCCGACGATCTCGAGGCGCCGAACTTCGTGAAGATCTACGACCCCAACCACCTCGGCAGTTCGTGCGGTTCAAGTGCCACCAAGTCGTCGGTGCTGCCGGGCTGGCTCATGAGCAGGACGCCACCGCGCGAACTCAAGGTCGGCGGCGTCGTCACCGGGCAACGCAAGCGCTGGTGGCAGAGTTTTCTCGGCGAAGTGGTCTGACGCCAGCCGAATCCAAAAAAAACGCGCCCTGAGGCGCGTTTTTTTTTGTTCGCGGCGTGCGCTTGCGGCGCACGCAGTCCACTCAGCTCGCGTGTTCTTCGCCGCCGCTCGTCGGCGCGGGGGCTTCGAGCAAGGCCTTCATCGACAGGCGCAGGCGGCCTTTCTCGTCGGCCTCGAGAATCTTCACGCGCACGACCTGGCCTTCCTTGAGGTAGTCGCCGATCGTATTGACGCGCTCGTGGGCGATCTGCGAGATGTGCAGCAGGCCGTCGCGTCCCGGCAGCACGTTGACGATCGCGCCGAAGTCGAGCAGCTTGATGACCGGGCCCTCGTAGACCTTGCCGACTTCGACCTCGGCGGTGATTTCCTCGATGCGCTTCTTCGCGAGTTCGCCGGCCTCCATGCTGGTACAGGCGATCTTTACGCTGCCGTCTTCCTGGATGTCGATCTGGGTGCCGGTTTCCTCGGTCAGCGCGCGGATCACGGCGCCGCCCTTGCCGATCACGTCGCGGATCTTCTCGGGATTGATCTTCATCGCGATGATGCGCGGCGCGTAGGCCGACATCTCATGGGTCTCGGAGACCGACGCCTTCATGATGCCGAGGATGTGCATGCGGCCTTCCTTCGCCTGGGTGAGCGCGGCCTGCATGATCTCCTTGGTGATGCCCGTGATCTTGATGTCCATCTGCAGCGCGGTCACGCCGTTTTCGGTGCCCGCGACCTTGAAGTCCATGTCGCCGAGGTGGTCTTCGTCGCCGAGAATGTCCGTCAGCACGGCGAAGCGGTTGCCTTCCTTGATCAGGCCCATGGCGATGCCGGCGACGTGCGCCTTGAGCGGCGCGCCGGCGTCCATCAGCGAGAGGCAGCCGCCGCACACCGAGGCCATCGACGACGAGCCGTTCGATTCGGTGATTTCGGAGACCACGCGCATGGTGTAGCCGAATTCTTCCTTGCTCGGCAGCACCGCCAGCAGCGCGCGCTTGGCGAGCCGGCCGTGGCCGATCTCGCGACGCTTGGGCGAGCCGACGCGGCCGGTTTCGCCGGTCGCATAGGGCGGCATGTTGTAGTGCAGCATGAAGCGGTCGGAGTAGCTGCCCTCGAGTGCGTCGATGGTCTGCTCGTCGCGGCCCGTGCCGAGCGTCGTCACGACCAGGGCCTGCGTTTCACCGCGCGTGAACAGCGCCGAGCCGTGGGCGCGCGGCAGCACGCCGGTACGGATCGTGATCGGGCGCACGGTGCGGGTGTCGCGGCCGTCGATGCGCGGCTGGCCCGAGAGGATGCGGTTGCGCACGACGCCGGCTTCGAGGCGGTGGAACGCGTCCTTGACGTGGTTGGCCGCCACCGTGTCCATGTCGGCCGTGATGAGTTCGGCGAAGGCCTTGCTGCGCACCTCGTCGACGGCGGCCATGCGTGCCCGCTTCTGCTTGATGTTGTAGGCCTGTTGCAGGCCGTCTTCGGCGAGCGCCTTGAGGCGGTCGACCATCGCCGTGTCTTCGGCCGGCGGCGCCCAGTCCCAGGCGTCGGCGCCGGCTTCGTCGGCCAGCTCGTTGATCGCGTTGATCGCGGCCTGCATCTGCGTGTGGCCGAAGACGACAGCGCCGAGCATGATGTCCTCGGGCAGTTCCATGGCCTCGGATTCAACCATCAGCACGGCGCTTTCGGTGCCGGCGACGACGAGGTCGAGCGCGGAATCCTTGAGTTCGGCGTTGGTCGGGTTGAGCACGTATTCGCCGTTGATGAAGCCGACGCGCGCCGCGCCGACCGGGCCGTCGAACGGCAGGCCGGAGAGCGAGAGCGCGGCCGAAGCGCCGATCAGCGCGGGGATGTCGGCGCTGACTTCGGGATTCGACGACATCACCGTCGCGATGATCTGCACTTCGTTGAAGAAGCCTTCGGGGAAGAGCGGGCGGATCGGGCGGTCGATCAGGCGGGAGATCAGCGTTTCACCTTCCGACGGCCGGCTTTCGCGCTTGAGAAATCCCCCGGGGATGCGGCCGGCGGCGTAGGTCTTTTCCTGGTAGTCGACGGTCAGCGGGAAGAAATCCTGGCCGGGCTTGACTTCGTTCTTGGCGACCACGGTCACGAGCACCATCGTGTCGTCCATGTTGACGACGACGGCGCCGGACGCCTGACGCGCGATTTCGCCGGTTTCCAGCGTGACTTGGTGGCGACCGTAGGTAAACGTTTTCTTGATAGCGCTCACACGAGTTCCTTTCAAAGCAAAAACGCCCCGCAGAAGCGGGGCGTGGGAAATTCAAGGGGCAACAGGCCCCGTCCACTGTGCCGGTGCAGCAGGACGCGCGTGGGTCACAGTGGCCGTTCCGGGTTTACTTGCGCAGACCGAGACGTTCGATCAGCGTCTTGTAGCTTTCGAGGTTGGTGCGCTTGAGGTAGTCGAGCAGCTTGCGGCGGCGGCTGACCATCTTCAGCAGACCGCGACGCGAGTGGTGGTCCTTGATGTTGGCCTTGAAGTGGCCGGTCAGGTCGTTGATGCGTGCGGTCAGCAGCGCGACCTGCACTTCGGGCGAGCCGGTGTCGGCGGCGGCACGCTGGTAATCCTGGACGATTTGCGCTTTCTGCGCGACGGTGACAGCCATGGTGTACTCCTTAGAAATCGCGTGGCCTGCGGCTGAGCGGGACACGTTCGTGGGAAACGGCGCATTTTACGCGCAAAGGATGGTCCGGCTCAAGCCTGCACGGTGGCGATCAGGCGTCGCGGGACCAGCTTTCCGGCTTCCGCTTCGGCGAGACCGACAAATACCCCGTGGCCGTCGTACACGCGCACGAGTCCACGGCGATCCGCAGCGTCGGGCACGCTCCGGCCCTGGCGCAAGGACGCGGCGGCGGTCTCGCCGAGGTGCACGCTCGGCAGATGCGCGACGAGGCAGTCCGCGGGTAGCAGCAGGGCCTGCCTGGCCCCCGCGTTGGTCGCCTCGAGTTCGGCGAGCGTGTGTGCCTGTTCGAGCAGGAATCCGCCCGACGCGGTGCGGGTGAGGGCCGTGAGGTGGGCGCCGCAGCCGAGCGCGTTGCCGAGGTCTTCGGCCAGCGTGCGGACGTAGGTGCCCGCGCTGCATTGCACGTCGACGACCGCGCGGGGCGGGGCGCATTTGAAGAGGTCGAGGGCGCGGATATGCACCCGGCGCGGCGCACGCGCGATCTCGACGCCGGCACGCGCGTACTCGTAGAGCGGACGCCCCTGATGCTTGAGTGCCGAATGCATCGGCGGGATCTGTTCGATTTCACCGACGAAAGCGGGAAGCGCCGCGCGGATGTCGGCGCAGGTCGCGCGAACTTCGCGGGTCGCGAGCACCTCGCCCTCGGGGTCGCCGGTGCGCGTCGTGACGCCGAGTTGCAGGATCGCGCGATAGCGCTTGTCGGCGTCGAGCAGATAGGCCGAGAACTTGGTCGCCTCGCCGAAGCAGAGCGGCAGGAGGCCGTCGGCGAAGGGGTCGAGCGTACCGGTGTGGCCGGCCTTCTTCGCGTTCAGCAGCCACTTGGCCTTCTGCAGCGCGGCGTTGGAGGTGATCCCGACCGGCTTGTTCAGCAGCAGCACGCCATCGACAGCTTGGCGGGCGGGCTTCACTCGTCCTTGGGGTGCTTGGCGTCTTCGGCGACCGCCGTTTCGATGAGCCGGCTCAGCGCCATGCCATGCTCGACCGAGCGGTCGTAGACGAAGGTCAGCTTGGGTACGACGCGCAACTGCATGCGATGCGAGAGCTGAGAGCGCAGAAAGCCGCTCGCGCGCTGCAGGCCCTGCAGGCAGGCGGCGTGCTCGGCTTCACCACCCATCGTCGTGAAGTAGACCTTGGCGAACTCCATGTCGCGGTTGACCTCGACCTCGGTGATCGTGAGCATCCCGACGCGCGGGTCCTTCACTTCCTGGCGGATGAGCTCGGGCAGTTCGCGCTGGATCTGGTCGGCGACGCGACGGGCGCGGGGGAAATCCTTGGGCATATCAGGGGTCAGGACTCAGGAGTCGGAGATCAGGGGGAAGTCGCGGATCAAAGGCGCGCGGTGAACCGCGCTCATCCCCTGGCCCCTGAATCCCGACCCCTGGTCCCTCACAAAGAACGCGCCACCTCGACCACCTCGAACACTTCGAGAATGTCGCCTTCCTGGATGTCGTTGAAGTTCTTGAGCGACAGGCCGCACTCGAAGTTGGCCTTGACTTCCTTGACGTCGTCCTTGAAGCGCTTGAGCGAATCGAGCTCGCCCTGGTGGATCACCACGTTGTTGCGGATCAGGCGCACGCCGGCGCCTCGCTTGACGACGCCATCGGTTACGTAGCAGCCGGCGATCGTGCCGACCTTGGAAATCACGAAGACCTGGCGGACCTCGACGGTGCCGATGACGCTTTCCTTCTTCTCCGGCGCGAGCATGCCCGACAGTGCCGCTTTCACCTCGTCCACGGCTTCGTAGATGATGTTGTAGTAGCGGATGTCGACGCCGCTGGACTCGGCCAGCTTGCGTGCGGAGGCGTCGGCGCGCACGTTGAAGCCGATCAGCACGGCCTTGGAGGCGAGCGCCAGGTTGACGTCGGATTCGGTGATCGCGCCGACGCCGCTGTGGATGATGTTGACCTTGACCTCGTCGGTCGAGATCTTGCCGAGCGCGTGCGCCAGACCCTCGTAGGAGCCCTGCATGTCGGCCTTGAGGATGATCGGCAGGTGCTGGACTTCGCCCTGGCCCATCTGGTCGAACATCGATTCGAGCTTGGCGGCCTGTTTCTTCGCCAGTTGCACGTCGCGGTACTTGCCCTGACGGAAGAGCGCGATTTCGCGCGCCTTGCGCTCGTCCGGCAACACCATCATGTCCTCGCCGGCCTGCGGCACGTCGGATAGGCCCTGGATCTCGACCGGAATCGAGGGACCGGCTTCGGTGACGGTCTTGCCGGCCTCGTCGAGCATCGCGCGGACGCGGCCGTAGACCTGGCCGGCGAGCACCATGTCGCCGCGGCGCAGGGTGCCGGACTGCACGAGCAGCGTGGCGACCGGGCCCTTGCCCTTGTCGAGGCGCGCTTCGATGACGATGCCCTTGGCGGGGCCATCTGCGGGGGCCTGGAGTTCCAGCACTTCGGCCTGTAGCAGGATGGCGTCGAGCAGCCCGTTGATGTTGGTATTGGCTTTGGCCGACACCTCGACGAACTGGGTGTCGCCGCCCCATTCCTCGGGGGTGACGCCCTGGGCGACGAGTTCCTGGCGGATACGCTCCGGGTTGGCGTCGGGTTTGTCGATCTTGTTCACCGCGACCACGAGGGGCACGCCGGCCGCCTTGGCGTGGTGGATGGCTTCGATCGTTTGCGGCATGACGCCGTCGTCCGCAGCGACCACCAGCACGACGATGTCGGTCGCCTTTGCGCCGCGCGCCCGCATTGCGGTGAACGCTTCGTGGCCCGGCGTATCGAGGAAGGTGATGACGCCTTTCTCGGTTTCGACGTGATAGGCGCCGATGTGTTGGGTGATGCCGCCGGCTTCGCCGCTGGCCACCCGTGTGCGGCGGATGGTATCGAGCAGCGAGGTCTTGCCGTGGTCGACGTGGCCCATCACGGTGACGACGGGCGGGCGGGCGACCATTTCGGCCTCACCCGGCTCGCCGGTCTCGATCAGGAAGGCTTCGGGCGTGTCGAGCGCGGCCGGCTTGCCGATGTGACCCATTTCCTCGACGACGATGATCGCGGTCTCCTGGTCGAGCACCTGGTTGATCGTGACCATGCTGCCGAGCTTCATCAGCGCCTTGATCACTTCGGCGGCCTTCACCGACATCTTGTGCGCGAGTTCGGCGACCGTGATCGTTTCCGGCACGAGCACCTCGCGCACGATCGGTTCGGTCGGCGCGACGAAGGTCGTCTCCTCCTGACCCGACTTGGACTTGCCTTTGCGGCCGCGCCAGCCGGCGTCCGGGGCTGCGCCGCCGCGGGTCTTGAGGCCGCCTCTACGACGTGCGGCGTCGTCCTTCCACGCACCGGCGGGCTTCTTGTCGGGGCCCTTGGCACCCTTGGCCGCAGCCGGCTTGTCGGGCTTGTGCAGCGTCTTTTCGGTCGGCGCGGCGGGCGCGGGCGCTGCAGCCTTCTGCGCCTCGGCGAGCTTGGCCGCTTCGCGCGCGGCCTCGGCCTGCTTGCGCAAGGCTTCGCGTTCAATCCGCGCCTTGGCGTCGGCCGCCTGGCGTTCGAGCAATGCCTGGTGACGGCGCGCTTCGTCTTCCCGCGCCTTGACCTCGGCTTCGTTCAGGATCGAGGCTTTCTTGATGCGGGTTGTCTTCTTGACGGGGGCGGCTTCGCCTTCGGGTTTCGCCGCCGGCGCCGGTTCGGGCGCGGCCTCGACGGGTGCCGGTGCGGTGACTTCGGCCGTCACGGCGGGTTCGGGCGCCGGCGCCTCGACGACAGCCGGTTCGGCGGCGGGCGTCTCGGCGACCGGGGCTTGAGCCTCGATCGGCGCGGGCTCTGCAGGGACTTCCTCGAGCGCTGGAGGCGGGGCGGCGGGCGCGGCGGCGGCAGGCTCCGCGGCCGCCAGCGCCTCGGCCGCCAAGGCTGCCGGGTCACGCTTCACGTAGGTGCGCGACTTGCGTACCTCGACCTGAATCGTGCGGGATTTTCCGGTGCTGTCGGTCTTGCGGATCTCGCCGGTCTGCTTGCGCGTGATCGTGATCTTGGTCTTGCCGGTTTCGCCGCCCCCGCCGCCATGCATCTTGCGCAGATAGTCGAGCAGATGCGCCTTGTCCGCCTCGGTGACGGGGTCGACGACATCATTCTTGCTGACGCCCGCCGCTTTCAGCTGTTCGAGCAACAGCTGGGGCGGCAGTTTCAGTTCCTGGGCGAATTGTTCAACGTTCATGCAATCCTCTTAGCCTTGGGCGAACCAGGGCGCGCGTGCGGCCATGATCAATTGTTTGGCGCGTTCCGCGTCCATCGCGGCCATTTCGGTCAGCTCGTCGACCGCCAGCTCCGCCAGATCCTCGGTCGTGTGGACCCCCTTGCTGGCAAGCAAGCGTGCGGTTTCGGCGTCCATGCCGTCGAGCGACAGCAGGTCGCCGGCCGAGGCCTCGACCTGCTCCTCGCCGACGATGGCCGCGGTCAGCAGGGCGTTGCGCGCCCGGTTGCGCAGTTCGTTGACGAGCGCTTCATCGAAGGCTTCGATCTCGAGCATTTCGTTGAGCGGCACGTAGGCGACTTCCTCGAGCGTGGAGAAGCCCTCGTCGACCAGAATCTGGGCGACTTCCTCGTCGACGTCGAGCTTCTCGATGAAGAGCTGCAGCGTCTTCTGGCTTTCGCTCGACTGTTTCTCTTCAGCCGCCTCGCGCGACATGATGTTGAGTTCCCAGCCGGTCAGTTCGGACGCCAGGCGCACGTTCTGGCCACCGCGGCCGATCGCCATCGCGAGTTGTTCCTCGTCGACGACGACGTCCATGCTGTGCGTATCTTCGTCGACGACGATCGAGCTGACTTCGGCCGGCGCGAGGGCATTGATCACGTACTGTGCCGGATCGGCCGACCAGTGGATGATGTCGACGCGCTCGCCGGCGAGTTCGTTGGTCACCGAGGTGACGCGCGACCCACGAAGGCCGATGCAGGTGCCGATCGGGTCGATGCGCGGATCGTGCGAGACGACGGCGATCTTGGCGCGCAGGCCGGGATCACGGGCCGCGGCCTTGATCTCGAGCAGGCCTTCCTCGATCTCGGGCACTTCGAGCTCGAACAGCTTCATGATGAATTCTGGGGCGGTGCGCGACAGCACGACCTGCGGGCCGCGGTTGCCGCGGTCGATGCGCAGCAGGTAGGCGCGCACGCGGTCGCCGACACGCAGGTTCTCGCGCGGGATCATCTGGTCGCGGTGCAGGAAGCCTTCGACGCGGCCGGATTCGATGATCGCGTTGCCACGGTCGATGCGCTTCACGACGCCATTGACGAGGTGTTCCTTGCGGGCGAGGAAGTCGCTGATGATCTGCTCGCGCTCGGCATCGCGGATCTTCTGCAGGATGACCTGCTTGGCGGCCTGGGCACCGATGCGGCCGAACTCGACGTTTTCGAGCGGCTCTTCGATGTAGTCGCCGATTTCGATGTCCGGGATCTTGTCCTGGGCGTCGACCAGCAGGATCTGGTAGCCCTCGGATTCGAGCTCGGCCTCGGTCACGACCAGCCAGCGACGGAAGGATTCGTAGTCACCGGTTTCGCGATCGATCGCGACGCGCACGTCGGACTCTTCCTTGAAGCGCTTCTTGGTGGCCGAGGCGAGCGCCTGCTCGAGGGCCTCGAACACCACCTCCTTGTCCACGTTCTTTTCGCGCGCCAGCGCGTCGGCCAGCATCAACATCTCACGGCTCATATTCTCTCCAGCTTCGCTTCAAACCATCGGCTTGAGGCGGGCAGCGTCCACATTTCTCAAATCGACCGACATTTCGCGGCCATCGACGACCAATTTCACCGCGTCGCTCTCCAGGCCCAGCAGCTGGCCGCTGAGCCGGCGGCGATTGTCCATCGGCACGCGCAGCTTGAGCGTCACCTGCTCGCCGGCGAAGCGCGCGTAATCCTGCGGCTTGACCAGCGGCCGATCGAGGCCCGGCGAAGACACTTCGAGCCTGTCGTAATCGATGTTCTCGACCGTGAACAGGTGGGTCAGGTGATTGCTCACCGCGACGCAGTCGTCGATCGTCACGCCGCCCGGCTTGTCGATGAAGATCCGCAACAGGCCACGGCCCGCGCGCTCGAGCATCACCAACTCGTAACCGAGTCCGGCGAGTACAGGCTCCAGTCGGGCGGGCAGATCAATCATTGAAAATCCGTCGTCTGCCGGCGGGCAGCACAAATAAAAAATGGGCCAAGCGCCCATTTGTTAAAGAATCAAGCGGCGGAATTATACCACCGAGACCGCGAGACAGGAAGGGAGATGGTGCCCGGAACCGGAATCGAACCGGTACGCCATCGCTGGCGAGGGATTTTAAGTCCCTTGTGTCTACCAATTTCACCATCCGGGCAAAGCGGACAGCAGTCCCGGGAATGTGGAGGCGCGTGCCGGAGTCGAACCGACCTACACGGATTTGCAATCCGGTGCATAACCGCTTTGCTAACGCGCCGTCGCGGCAAACCGCTCAAACGAAAAGGGGAAAACATCCGGGCAGAGCCTTCTGTTTTCCCCAGGATTCTGGAGCGGGAAACGAGGTTCGAACTCGCGACCTCAACCTTGGCAAGGTTGCGCTCTACCAGCTGAGCTATTCCCGCGTTGAAGGCTGCGCATTATGGTGATTCCGTCATTTTCTGTCAACAGCCGGCGCGGATTTTCCTCAAGTTTTTTGCAGCGCCCGCGCCGCCATCATTAGGTAGTAGGCCATCGAAATCAACGTGAGGACGGCGGCCAGCCAGATCAGCAGGGTCCCGATCCGGGCCGTGGGCAGGCCGGCCAGCGGCGCGAAGTAGAGCAGCAGGACGATGGCGACCATCTGCCCTGCGGTCTTCAGCTTGCCGACGAAGGAGACCGCGACGCTCGCCGACTTGCCCGCCTTGGCCATCCATTCGCGCAACGCCGAGATCGTGATCTCACGGCCGATGATGATGAGGCCGATCAGCGGCGCGACGCGGTCGAGATCGATCAGCACGATCAGCGCCGCGGCGACCATGAGCTTGTCGGCGACCGGATCGAGAAACGCGCCGAACGCGGAGGTCTGGCCGAGCGCGCGCGCAAGGTACCCGTCGAGCCAGTCGGTCAGCGCGGCGACGCCGAAAAAGAGCGCGGCGAGCAGGTTCGCCTGGGGCGGCGTGACCCAGCCGTCGGGAAGATAGAACACCCCCGCCATGAGCGGAATGAACAGGATGCGCAGCCAGGTCAGCAGGTTCGGGAGATTGAGCGGCATCGGGTCAATGGAGCGCGTTATAGATGATTTCCGCCAATTCTCGGCTGATACCGTTGACCGAGGCAAGGGCGTCCACGCCCGCGTTGCGCACGCCCTGCAGCCCGCCGAAGTGTTCGAGCAGCTGCTTGCGGCGCTTCGGCCCGATGCCGGCGATGTCCTCGAGCGTCGACTGCACGCGCGCCTTGCCGCGCTTGGCCCGGTGGCCCGTGATCGCGAACCGGTGCGCCTCGTCGCGTACCTGCTGAATCAGGTGGAAACCGGGATGATCGCGGGCAAGCTTCAGTTCGCGGCCGTCGGCGAAGATCAGCGTCTCGAGGCCCGGCTTGCGGCTTTCGCCCTTGGCGACGCCGAGTAGCAGGACGTCGTCGATGCCGAGCTCGGCTAAGGCCTCGACCGCCATCGCGACCTGCCCTTTGCCGCCGTCGATCAGCAGCAGGTCGGGCAGCACGCCGTTTTCCTCGACCGTGCGGTGGAAGCGCTTGATCAGCGCGGCGTGCATCGCGGCGTAGTCGTCGCCCGGCGTGATGCCCTCGATGTTGTAGCGGCGGTAGTCCGATTTCTTGAGGTCGTCGCCTTCGTAGACGACGCAGGATGCGATCGTCGCCTCACCCATGGTGTGTGAAATGTCGAAGCATTCGATACGGTTGAGCGTCGGCAGTTCGAGCGTATCGCGCAGCGCGGCGAGGCGCTGCGACTGGTTGGCGCGGTCCGCGCTGCGGCGCTCGGCCGAGAGTCGCGCGTTGGCCTGCGCCATCGCGATCCAGACGCGACGCTCGCCGGTGACGCGATGCTGCAGCGTGACCTTCTTGCCGGCCTGTTCGCTCAGCAGCGTCTGCAGCGCGGCGCTGTCGATCGCCTCGCTGACCAGGATGCGCGCCGGGATCGGGTGATCGAGGTAGTGCTGCGCGACGAAGGCTTCGAGCGCTTCGCCGAGCGCCGCCCCTTCGCCGTGTTGCGGAAAGAAGCTGCGGTCGCCGAGATGGCGGCCGCCGCGGATCATGGTCAGGTTGACCGCGATGACGCCGCCGACCTCGGCGACGGCGACGACGTCGGCGTCGGCCTCGCTGCCGGTGGTGTCGACGAACTGCTTTTCGCGCACGGTCGCGAGCATGCGCAGCCGGTCACGCAGATAGGCTGCGGTCTCGAAGTCGAGGTTTTCCGCCGCGGCGTTCATCTGCGCCGTGATTTCCTCGGTCAGCGCCGTCGCTTCGCCCTTGAGCAGCAGCATGGCCTCGGCGACGTCGCGCGCGTAGGTCTCCGCGCTGACGAGGCTGACGCAGGGCGCGCTGCAGCGCTTGATCTGATGCAGCAGACAGGGGCGCGAGCGGTTGCCGAACACCGTGTCTTCGCAGGTGCGCAACTGGAACACCTTCTGCAGGAGCTGGATGCTCTCGCGCACCGCGTAGGAATTGGGGTAGGGGCCGAAGGCCTGGTCGCGTTTCTTCGGCGCGCCGCGAAAATACGCCAGGCGCGGGTAGCCGTGGCCGGTCAGCAGCAGGTAGGGGTAGGACTTGTCGTCGCGGAACAGGATGTTGAACCGCGGCTTGAGGCCCTTGATCAGGTTGTTCTCGAGCAGCAGCGCTTCGGCCTCGGTGCGCGTCACCGTCGTGTCGATGTGATCGACGCTCTTCAGCATCAGCCGGATGCGCGGACTTTGGTCGGTCTTGAGGAAATAGCTGCCGACGCGTTTGCGCAGATCTTTCGCCTTGCCGACATAGAGCACCGCGCCGGCCGCGTCGACCATGCGATAAACACCCGGAAGGGTGGGCAGCGAGGCGAGAAATTCCTTGTCGACGCTCACGGTGGAAAGCGGCCGCGAGGGCGCGGCGCAGGCGCGGTCACGCCGACCGCTTCACAGAGAAACCCCGATGCGTGTTGGAGCGATCTCGCGGCAAATCATTCCTCGTCCAGTAGTTTTCCGGCGATCGCCCAGTTCTCGTCCGGCAACTCCTCGAACGCGATGTAGGTGTACGACGCCGGCTTGCCGGCGTGGCGTTCGAGCGTCGCGGTGACTTCCTCGGCGACCTTCTTCTTTTGCTCGCGCGTCAGCGTCCCGGCGAGCTTGATGGTGACGACAGGCATGGTCAGTCCTTGCGTTGGATCTGGGTGAACACCGCGGCGAACATCTCGGGCGTGAGGCGGCGGGTCTGCGTATTGTAGCGGGAGCAGTGGTAGCTGCTGACGAGCCGAAGGCCGCCGGGCAAGGCGTAATCACTGGCGTGCGTGAAAGGGTAATCCTTGAGCTTGAGCCCCTGCGCCCGCAGTACCGCCTGATGCGCGATCTGCCCCAGGGCGAGGATCGTCGCGCCCCCGGGCAGGCCGGCGATTTCGGCGGCGAGATAGCCGTTGCACGCGCGTATCTCGCCCGGCTCGGGCTTGTTCGCCGGCGGCAGGCATTTGACTGCATTGGTGATGCGGCAGCCTGTCAACTGCAGGCCGTCGTCGCGCGCGCGCGATGCGGGTGCGCTCGCGTAGCCGAAGCGGTGTAGCGTCTCGTAGAGCAGGATGCCCGCGTGGTCGCCGGTGAACGGGCGTCCACTGCGGTTGGCACCGTGCATGCCGGGTGCGAGGCCGACGATCAGCAGACGCGGCGCCGCGTCGCCGAACGGCGGCACCGGGCGGGCGTGATAGTCGGGGTGGCGCCCGCGTACCTCGTCGAGAAAGGTGGCGAGGCGCGGACAGGCGCGGCAGTTGGCGTCGAATTCCATTGGTCGAATTGAAAATGCCCCACGGCGGGGGCATCGATTGTAGGCGCGATGCGGCTCAGCTTTCGATCGGGCCGGCGGCGGTCTGCATGTAGTTCTGCTCGCCCATGCGGCTGACAAGGTCGAGCTGGGTTTCGAGATAGTCGATGTGCTCCTCGGTGTCGGACTGGATGCCGACGAGGATTTCGCGCGACACGTAATCCTTGACCGATTCGCAGTGCGCGATCGCCTCGACGTACAGCGCGCGGCCGGTCAGCTCGAGCTTGAGGTCGCAGTTCAGGCATTCGACGACGTTCTCGCCGATCATGAGCTTGTTGAGGTCCTGCAGGTTGGGGAGGCCGTCCAGGAACAGGATGCGCTCGATCAGCTTGTCGGCGTGTTTCATCTCCTCGATCGACTCCTCGTATTCATGCTTGCCGAGTGCGTTGAGGCCCCAGTTCTTGTACATGCGCGCGTGCAGAAAATACTGGTTGATGGCGGTCAGTTCGACCGTCAGCGCCTTGTTCAGATACTGGATAACTTGCTTGTCGCCTTTCATTCTTCTCTCCTGTGGTTGAAAGCACCCCGAATAGCCGTTGGCTATATGGCGTTATAGGCTACGTGGCTGGAGGGCGAAGCGGGGTTTCCGCCATTCTTGGGAAGAACGACGGACCAGGCAAGCAAAGAAAGAGTTCCGGCGGCCCGGATGCGCGGGTCAGGCCGCCATCAAGGCGCCGCAGCAGGCGTTTTCCTGGCGGACGTCGGCCACGGCCTGGCACAGCACTTCCTTGGCGCAGCGACCGCACTTGCCGCACTGGGTCGCAACGCCGAGTTCCTGGCTCAGTTCACGCATCGTGCACACACCTTCGGTGCGCACGAGGCGGCGAATGTCGGTGTCGGTGACGCCGTGGCACAGGCAGACGTACATGGAATTTCTCCGCTCAGGATCAATTGATGATCATTCTAAATAAATGAGAATGATTGTCAATAGGTTTATCGTTTGATTCGAACATTTGCCGGCTCGTAAGGCGAAAAAAACCCGCCGGACCTCAGCGAGGTGTGGCGGGCGTAGACGGCGGCCGTGGATCACGACCCGCCGATGGGGAAGCGTCAGAACTGGTAGCCGACGCCGAGGTTGAAACCATTCTGGTTCTGGCCGTTGTCGTTGTCCTGATGCTGGTAGTCGGCCTTGACCACCACGTCGGGATGCGGCCAGAAGTTCACGCCGGCGTCGATCTGTTTCTTTTCGCTGTCGGCGCTGTCGCCTGCGGTGTTGTCCCACAGGTTGTAGCGGGCGAAGACGCCCCACTGTTCGGACAGCTTGAACGAGGGCTCGATGTACCAGCCGAGCTGCTTGTCGGCGCCGATCGCCTCGGGTCCGCTGCCGTCGAGATTCCACTGCGAATACAGCGCCTTGAGGCCGAACGGGCCCTTGGTGAAGACGCCGTGCACTTCGGCCAGCGTCGCGCTGCCGGCGTTGGCGTCGAGGCTTTGGGTCATGTCGCTCTGGTATTGCAGCGAGCCGCCCAGTTCGAGTCCGGGCATGCCGGTCCACTTCAGGCGCGCGGTATAGGCGAGGTCGTTGGCCTTGGCATTGCTCGTCTTCTGGCGGCCGTCGCGCGGTTTGTAGCTCTTCGCCGCGGTCGTCCCCAGGCCCTCGTGGACCGCGAAGTCGTAGCCGAAGCCGGCGCCGAGGTCGCCCGCGATTGCGGCGCCGCCGGCCCACCAGGTCGCCGGAATGATGTTGCTCTCGACCGGGTTGCGCTCGACGCCGTAGAAGGTCGGCGGCTCGTGCGTTTCGTTGATCAGGCCGACCGGAAGCAGGAAGAGGCCGCCCTTGACGCGGTGATTGGGCGTGAGGTCGTATTCGACGTAGGCCTGCTCGAGCTCGATCTCACCGTTCTTGCCCTCGCCGGCGATGCTGTGCTCGACCTCGACCTCTGAGAAGAAACGCGTGCGTTCGTTGAAGGTGTGGCCGAAGAACAGCACGAAGCGATGCAAGTCGAATTCTTCCTTGTCCGATGCACCACCTTCGCCGTCGAGGTTGTTGTAGTGCAGTTCGCCATAGCCGCCGATGCGCGTGTTCTCGGCCCAGCTCGCGCCGCCGGTGGAAGCCGTGCGCGACACTTCCTCGATTTGCGCCGTGGTCGCCGTGACCTTCTGCTCGGTGCTCTGCAGCTGGCCCTTGAGCGCCTGGTTCTCGGCTTCGAGCGCGTTCAGGCGGCTTTCCATCGCCTTCAGGCGCTCTTCGACGCTCATGTCGGCCCATGCAGGTGCGGCCAGGGCCGACAGAAGCGCCGCAGCGAGTGTGGTGCGTTTCAATTCGTACTTCATTTACTACTCCCCTTGTTGCAGTTGAGAAAGAGCTGGCTTGGGGCGATCGCCCTGGCTGGCGGGTAAAAAAATCAGGTGGAACGTGCCGGTTTGCGATGCATCGCGTGCGCGGGCGGGCGTCGCCCCTGGCGCACGTGAACGAGCCCCGCGAGCGGCACGGCGAGACCGGCGATCCAGTGCGTGAGCGGCAGCCACGCCTCGTTGGCCTCGGACGCGAAGTAATAAAGCGCGTAGCCGCTCACGGCGAGCCACGCCGTCATCGCGAGCATCGGCAGGCCGGTGCCGAGGTTCTTGCCGCGCTTCCACGCGAGCCGCACGTGATTGGTCGCAAGCGAACCGACGGCAACCAGCGCGAGCATCGCCGTCAGCCCGTGCAGGCGGAGCCACCAGACTTCGAGCGGATGCGCTTCGGGGCCGAAGTCGCCTTCGACGCGCAAAAAGTAATGGAACGCCAGCCACAGCGCGCCGCTCGTCCAGAGCAGGGCGAAGGTCGCGTAAGTGAGCCGCCTGTGGCGCGCACCGAGACGAATGGTCAGTGCGCTCACGCCGTGCCTCCCGCGGGCAGGTCGTGCCAGCCGTCGGCATCGCTGCATATCGCGCGTTGGCCGTCGAGCACGATGGCCTGCGCGCCATGGCGCGCGAGCACGCCGGCGGCGCAGGCCGAGTCGGCCGCGACGACCTTGGTCAGCGCGTCAGCCGTCATGCAGTCAGGCGCGAGCACGGTGACGCTGGTCTCGGCGCACAGTGCTTCGCCGCTGCGCGGATGGCGCAGCGCGCCGGGCTGGAAATAGCCGGCCGAGGTCGCGGCTGCACCGTGGTCGAGTTCGGCGAGCCGCACGCTCTGCGTCGGCTGCTGCGGCAGGCGGACGTGAATCGGCGTCGCGCCGCCGAAGCGCGCGAGATCGCCGCCGGCGTTTACGGTGGCGGCCGCGAGGCCCGCGTCGCGCAGGCTCGTGAGCGCCACGTCGACCGCATAGCCCTTGGCGATGCCCGAGAGGTCGACGAGCAGCGGCTGCGTGTAGCGCACGCGGTCGCCGTCGAGTTCGATACCGCGCCAGTCGGTCGTCGTCGCGTCCGGGAAGCCGGTGTGCCGCGGCAACTGGCCCGATTCGACGAGCCGCCCTGCGACGCTCGGGTCGAACAAACCGTCGCTCGCGCGCGCGAACGCCAGCGCTGCGGCGAACACGGCGGCAAGATCAGGCGACAGCGTGACCCAGTCGTGCTGCGCGTCGCGGTTGACGCGCGACAGCGCGGAGTCGGCGGCCTGGAAACTCATCTGCGCATGAACCGCGGCGATGCGCGCGAAGGCGCGATCGGACGCGGCGATCAGCGTCGCGTCGTCCGCCCCCTCGGCGACGATTTCGACCAAGGTGCCGAGCCAGGGCTGGGCGCGTCGCGAAATCACTTCAAGGCCACCTCGTGGATCGCGAGCACGCGCCGCACGCCCTCGCTGATGTGTTTGCACGAAAGCGTCGCGCCGCTGATGTTCTGGATGTCGTCGTCCAGCCGCAGCGGGGCGCCGTGTTTCTTGCCGGTGAACTGCGCGCGCCATTTCGGATTACGCACCTCGCGTCCGTGGGTTTCGCGGTAGTCGAGGATTTCGACGCCGCGCACCGCGCCCGACAGGTCGAGCGCGACGGCGTAGGTGATGAATTCGTGCTTGCCGTAGACCTCGTCGAGCACGAACCATCCCACGGGCTTGCCGTCGGCCACGGCCTGCCACACCGGCTGCTCGGGGTAGCGCATGCGCACCCGCGCGACCTTCTCGACCGCGCGCTTCTGCGCCTCGTCGAGCTTGACCGGCTGGGCCGTGAAGGCGCTCGCTTCGGGAAACATCAGCTTCTGCGCCGCTTCGGCGGTCATGTACTGCACGGCGAAAGCCGGCGCCGCCGCCAACAGCGGGGCGCACACGGCGGGAACGATTAACCAGTCGGGCCGGATCGACATGGCGGGCCTCAGAAGTTGTAGCCGAGCTTCAGGCGCAGCTCGTGCTTGGTTTTTTCGATCAGGTGCAGGTCGTCGTCGGCCTGGCTGATGTACTGCTCCTTGCCGCCCGCGAGCTGCTCGAACCAGGTCAGCGTCGCCCACCACTGCTTGCTGCCGTAGTGGATCGACGGTCCCGCGAACACCGACCAGCGCTCCTGCCCGACCTCGGTTTCGAACTCGGTCTCGTACAGGGTTTCGGCGCCGATGTACCAGTTGGGCGCGATGCGGTACGCGGCGCCCGCGCCGAGCTTGAACTCGATTTCCATTTCGGGATCGGTCGGCCATTCGAAGCTCGCGCCGGGGTCGCCGGTCAGCGTCTGGATTTCGGCGTCGGCGGCAGCCTGGGTCGCGGCGTCGAGGGCGGCGCGCTTGGCGTAGGTGCCCTCGAAGCCGGTGTTGAACATGAGCGAGAGCTGGTCGTCGACCAGCAGCTTCTGCAGCTGCAGGCCCAGCTCGAACTTGGTCACGTCCTTGTCGCGGCCGGAATGCGGGTCGAGCCAGCTTTGCTGGAGCGAGAAGGTGCCCGATAGGCCGACTTCATCCTTCGCCACCGACAGGAAGGCGTACTTGAGCTTGGCCTCGATGCCCGACGCCTTGATGCCGTATTCCTCCGCGCCCGGCATGTAGCCGTCGATGACCAGACCGCTGGTGTCGATCGACTGGCCCTTGAGCTCGATGCCGCCGGTCAGGCGATGGGTCAGGCCGCGCTCGTATTCGAGCGAGTAGTCGTGAGCCGTGTAGTCGCCGCGTCCCTTGTCCCAGCGGCGCGTCACGAACAGATAGGCGTCGTTCGCGCCCTGGGGCAGCGTCTCGGCGCCGCTGACGTAGCCGAGCAGGTGTTCGTCGGCCTGGGCGACGGAGGGGGTCAATGCGAGGACGAAAGGAAGCGAAGCGAGCATCGCGATACGTGATTTCATGGTTAGTTCCCAGAGGAGCGTTGAAGGCTTGGCTGGCTGTTCCATGCGGAGTGGCTGGCGGAGTGGAGAGGCGTCAGGAGGTGGTGCGCGGTTCGGTGACGAAGCCGAGCCGGGTGAGTCCGGCGCGCGCGGCGTCGGCCATGATCTGCGCGACGTGCCGGTAGGCGAGTTCGCCGTCGGCGCGGATGTGGATTTCGGGTTGCGGCGTCTGCTGCGCGGCCGCATTCATGCGCGTCTGCCAGGCCGTGGCGTCGACGCGCTCGGTGTTCCAGTGCACCGAGCCGTCGGCCTGGATCGAGAGCTGGATCGTTTCCGGCTCGACCTCGTTGGGCCGGCTCGACGCCTGCGGCAGGTCGACCTTGACCGCGTGCGTCATGAGCGGTGCGGTGATGATGAAGATGACGAGCAGCACGAGCATCACGTCGATCAGCGGGATCATGTTGATCTCCGCGTTGTCGCTGTCGCCGCTGCCGGCCGAGAGTCCGCCGAAGGCCATCACACGCTCCTTGCGACGGGCGCTGCGTAGATCTGCGGCGCGTCCTTTTCGATCCGCGTATCGCTGCGCACGCCGGTCGACATGAAGGCGAAGAGGTCGTGCGCGAAGCCGTCGACCTCGGACAGCATCTCGCGGCGGGCGCGATTGAAGAAGTTGTACGCGAGCACGGCGGGGATCGCGACCGCGAGGCCGAGCGCGGTCATGATCAGTGCCTCGCCGACTGGCCCGGCGACCTGGTCGAGGCTGCCCGAGCCCGACATGCCGATGTTGACCAGGGCGTGGTAGATGCCCCAGACCGTGCCGAACAGGCCGACGAAGGGCGCGGAGGACGCGATCGACGCGAGCATGGTGTGGCCGTATTCGAGACGCGCCGTGTCCTGATTGATCGCACGGCGCAGCGCGCGGGTCAGGAATTCGTCTTCCGAGCCCGACTCGATCAGGCGCTGGCCCGAGCGGTTGCGGTACTGCTCGGCGGCCTTGAGGCCGTGATGGGTCAGGTGCGAGAACGGATCCTTGACGCCGTGCTTCTGCAGATGGTCGGCGACCGCGGGCAGGCCGGGGGCATTCCAGAAGTGCGCGAGGAAGGCCCGTGCGTGTTGCTTCATGCGCCAGTTGCCGACGCTTTTGGCGACGATGAGCGTCCAGGTGACGACCGACATCGCGAGCAGCACGACGAGCAGGAAATGCGCGAGCCCGTCGGCCTGGGCGATGAAGTGGGCGAAGCCCAGTTGGGTGGGGGCGGCGGTTGGCATGCTTAGCTCCTGAGCGTGAATTGAATCGGCACGATGACCCACGCGGCCACCGGGCTGCCGCCCTGGCGGGCCGGCTCGAATTTCCAGCTCGACTGCACCGTCTCCATCGCCGAGCGATCGAGGCGCGGGTGGCCGCTGCTCTCCGCGAGTTCGAGGCGGGCGACGCTGCCGTCGGGGTTGACCAGAATGTTGAGACGAACCGTGCCTTCCTCGCCGAGCCGGCGCGACAGACGCGGGTACGGCGGCTTGGGATTGGTCCGGTAGTCGGCCGGGCGCGCTGGGGTCGGCGCGGGGGTCGGTGTCGCTTGGGCGACCGGCGCCGGCTGGCTTGGCGGCGCGACGGGCGGCGGAGGCTCGGAGCGGGGCGCGGGCGCTTCGACGACGGGCTCGGCAGGCAGCGCCGGCGTCGGCTCCGCGGCCAGCCGCGGTGGTGCCGGCGTCTCCTGTTTCGGTTCGGGCGGCTGCGGCTCGGCGGGGCGTTCGGGTGTCGTTGGCCGTGGGGCGGGTTGCGGCTCGGGCCGTTCAGGCTCAGGCACGATCAGACTCACCGTCAGCGGGCGCGGGGGAACGGGCGGCTCGGCCTCGTCGGCGGCAGACATGAGCATGCCCAGCAGGGCCGCGTGCACGAGCGTCACGCCCAGGAACGCGGGCCGCAGCGCACGCTGGCGCGTTGCCGTGACGGCAAAGCCGGGAGCGGGCAGCGGGGCGGGCGCGGCGGAGGGCGAAGCGGTCATTCCCAGACGGTCCAGTTCAAAAACAAACGGTGCTGGCTGGGGGCGCTTCGGCGCGGTCCGTGGCTGGCGTATCAGAGGTCGCGCAGCAAAGGATTCCGCGGACGATCTCAAGCAACGCGAATAATAATGGTTCGCATTACTGTAGTCAATGGTGGGCGCATGGATTAGCGTGGGAGGACGCTTACCGAGGTGGGCGCTTGCGCCGGCGGCGGTTCGCCCACATCGCCAACCCTGTCACCATGAGGACGAGCGGCGCGAGGCCGACCGCTGCTTGCAGGATGCGGGTCGGCGTCCCCGCGATCGCCCCGACGTGCAGCGGATAAAGGGTATTGAAGACGCGCGTGCCGCGCGGCGCCAACAGGTCGCGTTCGAGCTGCAGCACCGCGCCGGAACGCGGATCGAGAAAGACGAAGTTGCGTCCGTTCGGGTGCGGCTCGTCCGGCCGTTTCTTGCGCACGACGAGCGGCGCGCTCGCGGTTTGCGGCAGGCTGACCCAGGTGGTCGGCAAGGGCAGCGCGCGGTCGGCCGCTTGCAGCAGCGCGTCGAGCGTCGGCGCAGGCGCGCCCGGGCGATCGGGCGGGAGGCGCGGTGCCGGCGGCCGCGGCGCGCTCGCGGTCAGTGCGTCGACGAGATCGATCGCGCTTGCGTTGAACACGAAGGCGGCGCCGGTCGCAGCCGTGATCGAGAGGAACAGCACCGCGTAGATGCCGGTCGCGCGGTGGAGGTCGAAATTCAGCCGCTTCCAGTGCGCCGACCACTGCATCTTGAAGCCCTGCGAAAGTTTTCCGTTTCGCGGCCACCAGAGGACGACCCCCGTCGCGCCCAGGCCGAGCAGCAGCAGCCCGCCGACTCCGACCACGGTCTCGCCCGCCTCGCCGGCCAGCAGTTCGGTGTGCAGCAGTGCAAGCCATCCGAGCACGGTCTCGCGCTGGCGATGCGTGCCGAGGATGCTGCCGTCGTAGGGATCCACATAGACGAAGCGGTCGTGTGCGTTATTGAGCTTGACGAGATAGGTCTCCTGCGGCGCGCGCGGCACGCGGATCGCGAAGGGCTTGTCGGCCGGGTAGGCGCGCTGCACGGCCGCCACCACGTCTGCCACCGCAACGCGCTCGCCTGACCCGTCGGAAACGAGCAGATGCTGATGGGCGAGCGCTTCGAGCTCCTCGCGGAATACGAGCACGCTGCCGCTCAGCCCCGTCACCGCCAGCAGCAGGCCGACGAAGAGCCCCGTATAGAGGTGGAGCTTGACGACGAGGCGGCGTGCCGTCATCGCTGCGGCTTCCCTTGCCCCGGCGTTCGACACGCGGCCTGCTGTGGCGATCAGAACTCGACCTTTGCCGTCAGCTTCAGCGTGCGCGGCGCGCCGACGCCGAGCAGGCCGTTGCCCGCCGTGCTCCAGTAGCTTTCGTTGGTCACATTGTCGACGACGGCCTGGAAGGTCGTGCGCTTGCCATTCAGCTTCGTGCTGTGGCGGGCGCCGAGCGAAAGCGTCGTGTAGCCGTCGACGAAGGCGCGGTTTTCGTTGTCCACCGGGCGCTTGCCGACGTAGTAGAGGCCGCCGCTCAGCGCGAGCCCCGGCACAGCGGGCAGCCGGTATTCCGCGAACAGGCTCGCCGTGCGCTCGGGCGTATTGTCCGGCACCTTGCCGAAGGTCGCCGGGTTGGCTGCGTTCTGCTGCTCGGCGTCGAGAAAGAGGGCGGACCCGATCAGCGCCAGGTAGCGCGTGACTTCGCCGCTGGCCGCGAGTTCGATGCCGCGGTACTGGGCGAGGCCGTTGAGGACGAAGCGGTTGGACGCGTCGACCGTCGTCGAGGGGCGCTCGATGTCGAAATACGCGGCCTGCAGCAGGACGCCTTGCGCTACCTCGGCCTTGACGCCGATTTCCTTCTGCTTCGACAGCGCAGGCGGCAGCAGCTCGCCGGCGTTGGCGCGGTGGGCCGGCGCCTGGCCGCTTTCCTCGAGGCCCTCGAGATAGCTGCCATAGACCGACACGCCGGCGACCGGCTTGTACATGATCGCGACGGACGGATTGACGTCGTCCGCCTCGTAGCGCGTGCTCGTCGTTTCGCTCACATAACGGCTGGCGCGCGCGCCGAGCATGAGTTGCCACTTTTCGCCGAAAGACATGCGGTCGAACAGATACCAGCCGCGATCCTCGATCGTGGACGGGTTGTGGCTCGGGGCCGAGGGGGCGGTCTGTTCCGGCACCTCGGTCGGGTCGTAGAGGTTCTGCGCGACGCTGACGCTGCCGCCGGAACGGGAATTCTGGTCGCGCTGGTTCGCGGTGTAGCCGAACGAGAGGTCGTGGCTGACCCAGGTGCCGGGGATGTGACCGAAGCTCTCGGCGCGGTAGTTGCTGTTCTCGTATTCCTGGTTCGGGCTGAAGAAGATTTTCAGCGTGCCGTCCCCGGTCGCGAGGTTGTAGTTCTCGAACTGGGAGAAGCGTCGGTCGCGGTTGGTCTGCGCGTGGCCGGCTTCGAGCAGCAAACCCCAGTCGTCGCTCAGCACGTAGTCGGTACGGAAGAGCACGTTGGTCGCGTCGGCGTCGTAGGTCTGCCATTCGCCCGCAAGATTGGTCCGGGCGTCCGGAATGGCGGGCAGCGTGATCGTCCCGTCTGCGTTCGGGGCCAGCACTTTGATCGCCGCTTGCTCGGAAACGTCCTTGCGGTAGTGCTCGACGTCGAGCTTGAACGACAGCGCGTCGCTGGCCTGCCAGTCGAACGCGACCGCGCCGAGGGAGCGGTCGCCAGAGTAGTTGTCGACGCCGATATCCTCGCGGCCGGCAAGCAGATTGACGCGTGCGCCGAACTGCTGCTCTTCACCGAAGCGCCGGCCGACGTCGGCGTGCACATTGGCGCCGCCGTAGTGGTTGGCCGACAGCGCCAGGCTCGACACCGGGTCCTTGCCCGCGCGCTTGGTGACGAGGTTCACGATGCCCGACGGCGGCACGAAGCCGTAGTAGAGCGACGAGGCGCCCTTGAGCACTTCGACGCGCTCCTTGTTTTCGAGCGGCACATCGATCAGGTTGATGATCGGCAAGGAGCCGTTGAGCCGGTAGTTGCCGCGGTTCTCGACCAGGATGCCGCGGATCGCGATGTTGTCGTAGGTCGAGCCGTTGAGTTGCGAGCGGGTGACCCCCGCGGTGTTGCGCAAGGCGCCGAACAGCGTCGACGCGGCCTGCGCGTCGAGCACTTCGCGCGTCACGACGTTGCTGGTCTGCGGCACGTCGAGCGGCGACGCCTCGCGGAAGGTGCCGACCTGGACCGTGTCGGACTTGAAGCTGCCCGCGTATTCCGACCAGACGGTGACCGTGTCGAGTTCGCCGGGCGGGTTTTCCTGCGGAGTCTGGGCGTTGACCGGTGACGCCGAGAACGCGAGCGAAAGCGCGCCTGCCAGCGCGGAGAGACGGAATTTCATGGATCTGACCTTTTTCTCGTTGGAAGGATGGAAGTCGCCGCAAAGCAAGCTGCTGGCTGCGACCCACCTCCGTGCCGGGAGGGGTCAGTGGCTGGCGTGACCGGATACGTGCGCGCGTGGCGCGGAATCGAGGCGATGCGAATAATAATGGTTCTTATTAGCGATGTCAAAACCACGGCTGCCTTGAGGGGATTTCTCCCGTTTGGCCGCAGGGCTCAGCGGAAGGCCGCGAGATGCGCCTTGAGCGCGCGGAAGCTCACGCCGCGGTCGTCGCCGAGCAGATACGCCTGCACGCCGCGCGCTTTCCAGGCGGCCGTCTGCTCGGCGACGCGCGGGATCGCGCAAAACGGAACGCCGCGCGCGGCACACGCGGCCGCAACCTTCGCGATCGCTTCCTGCACGATCGGGTGCTGCGCCTGTCCCGGCACGCCGTAGGATTGAGACAGGTCGATCGCGCCTTCGAGAACCATGTCGATGCCGGCAACCGACAGGATCGCGTCACTGGCGTCGACGCCCGCGCGGTCTTCGATCATCGCGACGACCATGATTTCCGCGTTGGCGCGCGCGAGATAAGCCGCCAGATCGGTGGTGCCGAAGCCGGTCGTGCGGCCGCCGCTGATGCCGCGCGTGCCGAGCGGCGCGTAGCGGCTCGCGGCGACGGCCTGCGCCGCTTCGGCCGCGCTCTGCACGTGCGGCACGACGACGCCCTGCGCGCCGCAGTCGAGCGCGCGCAGGATGACGTCGGGCGCGGCACTTGGTACGCGGACCAGCGGCGTGATGCCGGCGCATTCGGCCGCGCGTACCATGTTTTCGAGCGTCTCCGGATTGACGCAGACGTGTTCCATGTCGAGGACGACGAAATCGAATCCGGCGTAGCCGATCATTTCGACGACGAGCGGCGACGGAATCGAATTGAGCAGGCCGAACACGGACTTGCCGTCGGCGAGCGCGCGTTTGAGGCGATTGGTCTGCAGCATGCGCGTCACTCCACGGGCAGGTACCACTGCGCCGGATGCGGGTGGCGCAGGAAGTCGTGATGCGAGATGTGCCAGGCATAGGCGCCGGCGTAGGGAAAGACCAGCACGTCGTTGCAGCGCACCGATTCGACCGGGGCGTCGAAGGCCAGCAGGTCCTTCGGCGTGCACAGCTGGCCGACGACGCTGACGCGCTGATCCGCCGCCTGCGGGCGCGCGAACGCATACGGCCAGTCATCGACCGGCAGCACGTGGAAGGGGTGGCTGTGGCCTTGCGCGTAGGGCGTGCGGAAGTGATGCGAGCCGCCGCGGCCGACGACGAAGGTCTTGCCATGGCTGTGCTTGATGTCGACGACCTGCATCGCGTAGTAGCCGCAGGCGGCGGTCACATAGCGGCCGAGTTCGAAGCGCACGCGCACGCCCGGCAGGCCGGCTTCGTGCAGCAGCGATGCGAGCCCGGCGCTGAACGCGGGCCAGTCGAACTGCCGGGCGGGCTCGCGGTAGTTGATGCCGATGCCGCCGCCGACGTTGACGTGGTCGAGGGCGAGGCCGTGCGCCTCGCACCAGCGGCGGGTCTGCGCGAGGTAGGCCGCGACGAGCCGTAGGTGCGCGGCGGCATCGAGCTGGTGCGACAGCAGGTGGAAATGCAGGCCGCGCAGGCGGATCTCGGGCCGCTCGCGCAGCCAGTCCAGGCATGCCGGCAGCTGCTCGGTCGGAATGCCGAACGGCGTCGGCTTGCCGCCCATCATGAGCGGGGTCTCGGCGAGCGCGTCGAGCGTAAGGTTGACGCGCAGGGCCACAGGCGCGGTACGACCGAGCCGGGCCGCGATTTCTGCGAGCCGCTGCAATTCGTGCCGGCTCTCGACATGCAGGCAATCGACGCCGTGTTCGAGCGCCTGCCGGAGCTCGTCGTCGAGCTTGCCCGGCCCGCTGAAGATCACCGGGATCTCGGCGAAATGTGCGCGCACCCAGGCGAGTTCGCCGCCCGACGAGACCTCGAAGCCGGCGACGTGCGGCGCCAGCGTCTGCAGGATCGGCAGATCGGAATTAGCCTTGATCGCGTAGAAGAGGTCGCAGCCCGGCGGCAGGCTCGCGGCGAGCGCCGCGGCGTGTGCGTCGAGCGCGGCGAGGTCGTAGAGGTAGGCGCACAGGGGCGCGCCGGCCTCGGCTTCGGCTTCGCGCAGGTGGGCGAACACCTCGGCGAGCCTCAGTTCCATGCGCGGCGCTCCGCGAGCGTGCCGAGGGGGTTGTTGACCGGCAGGTAGCCGGAGGCGCGGTCGGCGCGCTTGAAGAAGCGGTTGATCAGATTGGCCTTGCCCGGAAAGGCTTCGCCGGCGAGCAGCGCGTTGATGCGGCGTGCCGACGCGTCGTCGCCATGCTGGTTCTGATAGCGGTGCAGATGGTCGCGCACGACCGCCCACAGGCGACGCTGCAGTGCCGCATTGCCGGCGCCGATCTGGCTGATCGCCTCGCAGAAGTTGTTGACGAAGAGGCAATAGGCGATGCGCTTCCAGCCCTGCTCGGCGTCATACCAGAGCGCTTCGCGGGCACGCGCGCTGATCGCGTCCAATCGCTCGGCGCCGAAGCGTTCCTGCACCAGCTTCACGCCTTCGAAGTCGCGCAGGAAGACCTGACGCACCTCGCCGGCGGCGACGCCGATCACGACGTTCTGCAGGTGCGGCTCGAAGATCACGCCGTGCGCGAAATAGCAGTACAGCACCGGGTGCATGAGTTCGCCGACGTAGCGCGAGAACCAGGACTCGGCAGCGTCCTCGCGCGAGGTGCCTGCGTGGCGCGGCAGCGCGTCGAGCAGTTCGGCGAGCCGTGCTTCGCCGTAGACGTGGTTGCCGAACAGCGCGCCGGCCAGCAGCGGCGTGACGCCGGGCTGCAGCAGGCCGGCGAAGCCATGTCGCAGGATCAGGCCGAAGCCTTCGGTGATCATTTTGTCGGCGCGGGCGTCGCCGGTCTTCATGTCGGCCGAGAGGAAGGCCGGCTCCTCCATGACCGCGAGGTTCGGGAAGCGCGCACGCAGCTGCGGCCCGAGACCGCGCAGGACGCGCGTGACCTGCAGCGCCCCTTCGAGCTCGTAGATCGCGTTCTTGCGCACGCAGTTGGTGATGCGCACGTTGAGCGAGCACTTGTAGAAATAGGGGGTGTCGGGATGGAACAGCGTGCGGATCGACGAGGTCGGGTAGAAATCCGCGCCCTGCGGGCCGAGGTCGCGCATGCGGTCGCCCGCGAGCGCCGTCGCCACGGCGGGCTGGTCGAGCAGATGGCGCGCCTGCCAGGGATGGACCGGCAGGAGAAAGAAGTCGTCGTCGGCGGCGATTCCGTCCGGCGCGTGCGCCGCGACGACGCGGTCGCAGGGCTCGGCGAGCACCGACTGCTGCAGCAGATGTTCGCGGCGCACGGCGAAATAATGCAGCGCGAAGCGCGCCCCCGTTTCCGGCGAATAGCGCCGCATGTCCTCGCCCGACAGGCCCTGCCGGCTTTTCGGTGCGGGGTGGAAGGGGTGGCCGAACATCAGCGACTGCTCGGATTCGACGAAGGCCTGCAGCGGCTCGGACGAAAACCGCTCCCGGCGCGCGTGGTTCAGCACGCTCGCGGTGACGGCGACGCTGTCGGCGATCTGCTGCATGAGCTCGTCGTTCGCCGGCTGTTCGTGTTTGAGCGCGAGCTCGCGCAGCAGGCGGCCGGCGAGCGCCTGCCAGTCGAGCAGCGCCCAGGGACGGCCGGGTGCCTTGCAATACATCGGCGAGCGGTAGCGGTAGTTGCCGGTGGCGCAGGCGTCGTCGACCACGGTCAGCACGCGCTCGCCGGTCAGCGGCAGGCGCAGATGCAGCGCGCGTCCGCCGCTGCCGCGCAGGGCGAGGTGTACCGCTGCCGGGCTGTCGCTCTGGCCGAACAGCGGACCGACGCTGAGCTGGCCCTCGGGCGCCGCGACCTCGCGGCAATAGCAGTTGAGCAGCGTTTCCATGCTGCGGCGGCCGGCTTCCTGCTGCGCCAGCGTCGCGGCGTCGATCGCACTTGCGAGATGGTGTGAGTGCATGCTGTCTCCTCGGGTCAAGGGTTTCTCGGTTGAGCCGCCACGGCGCCGAGATAGGCGCCGGCGGCGAGCAGGACGGCGGCGCCGATGAAGAACGGCGCGCGCAAATCGATGGCCTGGACGGCGGCCCCGGCGATCACGCCGGCACCGACCGCGCCCCATTTGGCGTTGCTCTCGAACCAGCCGAAGGTGCGGCCGGCGCGTTCGCGGGTCACGATCGCGGCGATCAGCGCGTGCAGGCTGATGAAGCCGAGCGTCATGCCGAGGCCCATCGCCAGGCGCCCGGCGGTCAGCCCGGCGAGTGTCGGCAACAGCGCCTGCGCCGCGAGCGCGCCCGCGAGCACGAGAAAGGACAGCGCGAGCGTCGCGAGCAGCCGACCCGGCACGAGGCGGCGGCTCAGCGGCACCGCGCAGAGCAGGTAGACGAGATGCGGGACGCCGAACAGCAGCCCGGCCATCGCGAGCGACGCCGGCTGTGAAGCCGCCTGGGCGAAGGGCACGAAATACGGAAAGGTCAGCACGGTCGCGAATATGAACGCGAACTGCGCGGCGTAGATCTGGTTCGCGCGCGCTTCCGGTGCAACGGCCGGCGCGCGCGCCGCGGGTTTCGCGGCAGCCGAGGCCGGCGGCGACGGCAGGCGCGCGATCAGTACCGCGGCGGCGAGCGGGAGCAGCGCGAGGTAACGGTAGAGCTCAAGCGGCGATTCGATCGTCATGAGCACGCCGAGGCCCGCCGGCGCGGCGACGAGCGCGGCGCGTGCCGACCATTGCATCAGGTCGAGGCTGCGCGAAAGCGCGGCGCCGCTGACCACCGTCGCGAGATACGCGTTCGACGCGGCGAAGGTGCCGCCGAGCAGGCCTTGCAGCGCGAGCGCGAGCGCGAACGTCGCGGCGTCGGGCGCGAAGCCGGCGAGCAGGAAGCTCGCCGCGAGGCCGAGCTGGGCGCGCAGGAGCAGCGGCTTCTTGCCGTAGCGGTCAGCGAGCCGCCCCCACCACGGGCTGCTCACGGCGGTGAAGAAGACCGGCACGATGTAGAGCCAGCCCGCCAGGTAGGCCGCGTCGCTGTGCAGCGATCGCTCGAGGATCAGCGCAAAGAAAGGCGGCATCCCGAGCGCCGCGAACGCGGCGACGAAATGGCAGACCATGATCGTGGCGACGACGCGCCGCGTGTCGAGGCTCATGCCGGCTTCAGGAAGTTCGGCGCGCTGCGGCCGTAGAACTTGTTGACGTCGGCCGCGCCGGTCTCGCTTTTCTCGGCGAGGGTCGCCGCGATCAGCAGATATTTGAGGTAAAGCCGGTCGTCCTCGAGCAGCACGTGGCGCGCCGGCGCGACGTCTTCGCCTGCGGCCGCGAGTTCGTCGAGCACGCCCGCGAGGCGCATGCGCACGCGCCCGTGCAGCGTGCCGGCAGGCACACCGAGGCGTTCGGCGTAGCCCTCGGCGAGCACCGCGATGTTGAGCTGCAGCGTGATCGTCGTGAACATCTGCGCGAGGGGTAGCGTGTCGGCGACGAATATCCTGCGGTCATGCAGGCCGGCGACGCGCTGGGCGAGATCGGGCCAGCGGCTGGCGAGGGCGTCGAAATGGATGCGCCCCGCGTCGTTGTCCTTCAGCAGCAGGCGCAGGCGCGGGGCATTCCGGCTGAGGACGAGGACCGAGTTCTGCTGGTTCGATTCGAGCGCGACGCCATACCGCAGCCACAGCGTGAGGTGCAGTCGCAGCGTGAGATCGAGGTAGTCGTCGAAGAAGGCAGCGAGGTCGCCCGCATAGAATTCCGCCGCGATTTCTTCGGCCACCGTGGTGCCGCCGGGCGCCGCGGCGAGCAGGCTCGCGACCGGAACCAGCGTGCTCTCGCCGAGCGCGGCGACCGGGTAGCGGCGCAGGATGTGGCCGAGGAAGGGGCGGTGGTCGACGTGCGCGCCGCAGCCCTCGAAGGTCAGCAGCACGCGACCGTCGAGCGCAGGCTCGCGCACTGCGATGTCGGCGAGCAGCGTCTGGAAGCGGTGGCCGTCGTGGATCGTGCTCGGCTTTATCGTGCGGATGTTCTTGGCGCCGAGCGTGCGGATCGTCAGCGGAAGCTTCAGATGCCATTCCGGCGCGTCGAGCAGCACGACCGTGCGCACCGACAGCGTCGGCGCGACCGCGAGATAGGGGTCCGGCGCGCGCACGACGGTTTCATGCAGCCCGGCCTCGTCGAGGAAGGCGTCGAGCTGATGCGCCCAGACGAAGGGGTGCACCGGGACCAGGACATGGGTGGCGGCCATCGCCGCCGGCAGGCCGACGGCTTCGACGGTCGGCCAGACCGCGGGCGGCGCCACGCCGTCTTTGGCGCTCGGATGATGGAGATCGCGCGGCACCGCGAGCCAGCGCAGCATGAAGGGGCGCTGGAACTCGGGACCGTAGGCTTCGAGCGCGTCGCGATCGAAGCCGAGCTTGGCGCGTGCGGTCGGATAGAACGGATGGTCGAGGAAAGCGCCGAGGCGGTCGTAGTGCAACAGGCGCGCGTGCCAGTTCGGCAACCCGGCGCCGGACGCGCGCCCGTAGGCCGCGCGGAATTCGGCGAACCAGCGCTCGCGTTCCGCTTCGCCGGCACGGCGGTGTTCGACGGCGACGCGGCATTCTTCGGCGAAGGCGGCGAAGCGCTCGGCGGCCGGCGCTTCGAGGCCTTGCTGGAAGCGGGCGAGAACGGCGTCGACCGTGTGCAGCGCTTCGCATCGTCGACCGTCGTCCCATACGGGCGGCAGGGCGGCGCCGCGCCAGGCCTGCATGAAGGTCGACGCGACGACCGGAATCCACAGCACGCCGCCGCCGAAATGGCCGACCTCGAGCCAGGTGTCGGCGTCGCCGAACCGGGCGAGCGCCCGCGACCCGGCGCCTTCCGCGAGGGCGGCGCCGCCAGTGAGAGTGGCGCCGACCGCGGGGGCGACGCCGCCCGTGAGAGTGGCACCGCCCGCGTGCACCGTCGCCCGGCTCACGCAGGCACGCACGTCTTCGCGCAGCAGGGCGTCGACGACGCGCCGGCAGATGTAGGCCTCCGGCGACGCGTCGTCGTTGCGTGACGGGGCGGCGGCGAGGGCGGTCTTCGGGGCGCGCGCGTTCATGCCGCGATCGTCCACGCGAGGCCGCTGCTGAGCCGGTCCATCTCGAGCCCCAGCCGCTGGACGTCGGCGCCCGTGCCGCGCAGCACGCCGAGGTAGTCCTTGTTGGAGTGGGTGAGATTGACGGTCTCGCCGATCGCGCGCAATGGCTTGAACGTGATCTGCACGTCCTCCGAGCGCCGGTCGAAGGCATCCGGCGCGCCGGTCAAGCGCCCGGCCGACTGCGCGGTGAAATAGCGGATCAGCGCCGCGCCCGGCCCAACGTCGATGTCGGGCAGCGGCTGACCGGCGTAGAGATCGAGAATGATCTCGAACAAGGGCAGGCCGAGCGCGTCCTGCAGCAGGAACTCGCGGTAGTCGCCGATGCTGCGGTAGTTGATCTCGATCAGCTTCGGGCCGGCGTCGGTCATCACGAACTCGGTGTGGCAGGCGCCGAAGCCGACGCCGAAATGCCTTACGAGGTCGATGACCTGCGCCTCCTGCTCGGCGGTCAGACCCGTTCCCCAGCGCGCCTCGAGCTCGACGAAATGCGGCGGCGGCGACAGCCTGACCTGGAAGCCGCCGAGCACGCAGAGCCGCTTGTCGTCGCCGAGGGTTTCCAGCGTGTAGAGCGGACCCGCGACGTATTCCTCGAGCAGCAGCGGCTGGCCCGGATGGCTGGACCAGGCGGCGGCGCACTGCGCGGCGAGTTCGGCGCGGTCATGGGCGAGACTGACCTGCTGGCTGGCCACGCCTTCGCGCGGCTTGACGACGCAGGGTAAAGGCGCGCCGTCGACGACGCGCGCGAGCCCTGCCGCGTCGCAGACCACGGCATGCCAGAGCGTGTCGAGGCCGCGCGCCTTGAGCCGGGCGCGCATTTCCGCCTTGTTCTTCGCGCGATAGGTGACGTGCCAGTCCTTGCGCGGCAGGTCGAAGTATTCGGCGGCGATCGCCGCGCTCGTCTGCAGGTGGTCGCTGTTGGAAAACACCGCTGTGGGCGCCTCGGCCCGGCAGGTGATCGCGTCGACGACCGCGAGCGGATTGAACACGTCGCAGGCGACGATTTCGTGGGGATAGGCGGCAAGGCCGGCCCGGCTGAAATGCTGCCGGTGCGCCTCGGCGTGGTCGGTCAGCAGCACGACCGACAGGCCGCGCCGCTGCGCTGCCGGAATGAAGCCGTCGTTGACCGAATCGGTCGGCACGTGGGCCAGCAGGATGAGCTCTCGCATGGTCGCCCTCCTCACATGTCCATCTGTAGCGTGAGCAAGGCGGCGCGGCCCGGCGCCGGCATGCGGCCCTGGCTGAAGTCGACGCCGCGGAAGTAATAGTCGCGATCGAACAGGTTGTTGAGCGCGAGCGCGGCCTTCATCTTCGTGCCGTTCCAGCGGAAGTCGCGCGTGACCTGCGCGTTCCATACCGAATAGGCCGGGATGCGTCCGACCGAGCCGGTCGCGTTCTCGTCGACCGTGTTCGCGCCGTCGGAGAAGGACGCGCTCTGGTAGAGGCCGTTCAGGTTCCAGTTCCAGTCGCCGCTGCGGTAGTTGCCCTGCAGGTTGAGCTGGTGGTGCGGGGCGAGCGGCAGTTCGTTGCCCTCGAACTGGCCCGAGCGTTGCTCGGTGTCGACGTAGGTGTAGGCGGTCTTGAGTTCGAGCCCGCGCACCGCGGCCGGGCGCCACGCGACTTCGGCCTCGACGCCCTGATGGCGCGCCTCGCCGAGGTTGCGGAAGCCGACGGCCTGGCTGACGAATTCGAGCTTGTTGTCGAAGTCGAAGCGGAAGGCGGTCAGGCTCGTATCGACGTTCGCGGTCGGCGCGACGCGGATGCCGGCTTCGTAGTTTTCCGCGCGCTCGGCGTCGAGGTCGCCGCCGAAGGTGATCTGCGTGAACTGCACCGGCCGCAGCGACTTGTGATAGTTCGCGAACAGGAAGACCGCGTCGCTCGCCTGATAGCCGATGTCGATGCCGGGCAGCCAGTCCTTGGTCGTGTCACGCGTTTCCGCGCCGGTCAGGTTATTGCGGTAATAGAGGTCGACCGTTTCGTGGCGGACGCCGGGCGTGACCTTGAGCCTGTCGTCGAGCAGGAAGAAGGTGTCGCTCAGGTAGGCGGCGACGGCGTCGTTCTCGAAGCGCCAGTCGCGCGTGACCGCGTAGGCATTGGTCGCCAGCGTGCGCGAGTCGACGACGTAGTCGACCTCCTCGCGCAGGTAGCGCGCGCCGAGCGAGATCTTCTGCTTGACGCCCGCGTCGATGTCGAAGGTCAGCCGCGGCTCGCTGCCGTAGACCCAGAATTCGCGCGGCGACGACATCTCGTTGGTCGACGGCGTGTCGGCGTTGCTCGAGTTGCCGAAGAAGAACTGCCGGTTGCTGCGGTGGGCGAAATTCGCCCAGCTCAATTCCGCGCCGTTGGCGAAAGCCTGGCTGTAGGTGACGTGGCCGCGCAGCGTGTCGCCGTCGAAGCGGTCGAGCGGGCGGGTCGACTGCTCGCGGTCGGCTTCGTACGAGGCCGGCGTCAGCGCGCCGGGCATGTCGTTCTCGGTCTTGTAGTACTGCAGGCCGGCGCGGAGGTTGGCGCTGTCGGTCAGGAACCAGTCGGCGTCGAGCATGAGGTTCTGCACGGAGGTGCTCGAATGGTCGCGCTCGGCTTCGCCTTCGATGAGATTGGCCTGGGCCTGCAGGCCCAGACGCTCGCTGACGAAGCCGCCCGCGCGCAGGTAGGTGTCGCTGAGCAGATTGCCGCTGCTCGCGATCGACAGCGTCTCCTTCGCAGTGAAAGCGGGTTTGCGCGGGATGCGCTTGGTCACGAAATTGATCACGCCGCCGACGTTGTTCGGGCCGTAGTGGACCGCGACGCCGCCGCGCGCCACGTCGATCGCCTCGACCGCATTGAGCGTCAGCGGAAACAGCGACAAACCGGTCTGGCCGTAGGGCGCGAGCGTGATCGGCATGCCGTCGACGAGCACCAGCACCTGTTCGCTGCGCAGCGGGCTGAGGCCGCGCACGCCGATGTTGGGCAGGATGCCGGTCCCGCTTTCGTCGAGGACGCGCACGCCGGGCACCGTGCGCAAGGCGTCTTCGACGGTGCGCGCGCCCGATTCGGCGAGTTCCTGCTCGGTGACGACGGTGCGTGCACCGGGGTGCTTCTTCGCCGCTTCCGGCGTCGCGGCGCCGAGCCAGTCGGCGCTCACGCTCACCGCCTCGAGTTGCTCGGTCTCCTGCGCGTGCGCGGAAAACGCCAGGGGAATCAGTACAGCCAACAGCTTCTTCTTCATGCAGCCTCCAGATACGGTTAAGGATTTCTGGCTGGCTGTAAGGCTGGCTGGGTGGTAGCGGTTCTACTCGATAGGGTGGGCGGGCCCGGCGGCCGCGAAGGGCCTGCGGGCGAAATTCATTGCGTGCGCCTTGCGAACGTGCATCAGCGGAGTGCGTCGCCGCTGGCGAGCGCAAGCCCGCGCCGGGCGTGGCCCCAGGCAAAGCCGACGAGGATCACTGCAATCAGGCCGCCCTGCAGCGACAAGGCCTGTACGTTGGCGTAAATGCCGAGAAGCGGGACCTCTATGAAATTGACAGGATCGAGCGGCAGCCAGCCCGCTTCCTGCAGCGCGGCGACGCCGTGGCCGGCGAACATGACCGCGAGCAGCGCGAGCAGCGCCGAGCTCGCGGCGAAGAAGGGGCCGATCGGCAGGCGCAGGCCGAAGCGGAAGATCATCCAGCCGAGCACGGCGAGCGTTGCGGCGCCGAGGCCGGCGCCCGCCAGCACCGAACTCCGCGCGCCTTCGGCCTGCTGCCAGAGCGCCTGATAGAACAGCACCGTCTCGAAGGCTTCGCGGTAGACCGCCAGGAAGGAGACGCCGGCGAGCGCCCACAGCGTGCCGCGCGACAAGGCGTGCGTCAGGTGGCGGCCGACGAAGGCCTTCCAGCGGTCGGCGTGGGACTTGTCGTGCAGCCAGAAGCCGACGTAGAGCAGGATCGCGCTCGCGGCGAGCGCGGTGATCCCTTCCGTGACCTCGCGCCCGGCGCCGCTGATCGCGATGACGTAGCTCGCGACGAACCAGGTCAGCACGCCCAGGCCCAGCGCGCCGATCCAGCCGACATGGACGTAGCGCAGCGCCTCGCGGCGTTCGGCCTTGACCAGGAAGGCGACGACCGCCGCGACCACGAGCAGTGCTTCGAGGCCTTCACGCACGAGGATGAAGAAGGCACCGAGCAGGGCGGCGAACGGCGACAGCCCGCCGGCGTCGAGTGTGTCGCCCGCACGGGCGAGCAGCGCGTGCAGCAGCGCGGCCTGTTTTTCCGCATCGGCGACGGGTGCGCCGGCGCGCAGCAGATTGCGGTAGGCCGTCATCTGGGTTTCGATTTCCTGCCGCAGTGCGCGGTCGGAGGCGTCGAGACTGGCCTCGACGAGCTCGAAGCCTTCGAGATAGCCCGTCACGGCGAGCCGCTGGGCCAGCGCGACGTCGCCCGAGCGGTAGGCGGCGAGGCTCTCGTCGACATGGCGGCCGGCGAAGGCGAGCGGCGGCTCGGCCGTCGCCTTCGCTTCGACCGGGTTTTGCCGGAGCCAGGCGAAGACCGCGGCGGCGGCGTCGCCGTCGCGCGCGCGGACTTCGTTCTCGGTCGTCATCACGAGCGTTTTCAGGTTGGCGAAGGGCAGGTCGCTGCCGCCGGCGGCGAATCGCGCCGCGCCTTGCTGGGCAACCTCGGCCGGCGTCCCGAGCGAGGAGACGTAGAACGCGAGTGCCCAGCGCTCCGCCTCGGACAGCTGGTCGAATCCACCCATCGCGGTGCCGCTTACGCCGAGACTGATCGTGCTGAAAAGGCCGTACACGCTGCGTTGCCGCATGCGCGCCGCGTCGTGGAAGTCGGCCGGCGCCGGCTCCATGCCGCCCGCCTGGACGCCGTCGCCCTTGCCTTCCGCACCGTGACAGGCGGCGCACTGCGCGGCATACAGCCGGGCGGCGCCGCGCAGGTCGGGTGCGCGCTTGGGCGCGACGGCGATGCGATACGCGGCGATGACGCCCTGCCTCAATTCGCCGGCGAGACGGGACACCTCGTCGCCGGGCGCACGGGCGGCGATGCGCGCGTTGAGCGTTTCGGCCTGTCGCAGCAACCCCGCCTTGGCGGGATTGTCCGGCAGCTTGCGCAACTGTTCGATGACCTGGACGGAAAACTCCGACTGCTCCTGATATTCGGCCGCGTCGAGCACCTTGCCGTCGCGCACGAATTCCGGGTAGTCGACGCCGACGTAGTCGAGCATGTGCGCAATGGTCTGGGCCGTGCGCCCAGGGTCGGCCGAGGCGGCGCGGGCCGGCAGGCTCAGCGCGACGAGCACGAGGAGCGCGGCGACCCAGCCCACCGCGTGGAAGGCCGCCTGGAAGGTGCGTTGATTCATGATTGCGTGCTCACGATTTCATTTTGGAGAAGGAACGCCGCGGACGCCGGACGCCTTCGGCAAGCCCCCTCAAACCGCGGGCAGTCCGCCACGCCAGAACAGGGGCGCGTCGACGCTCGGGCGCTCGGCGTCCATGTCGTCGGCAAGACAGCGGCAGACTTCACGCTCGGCCGGCGTGAGTTCGCCGGTTTCGGCGGCACGTTCGAGCAGCAGGCGCGCGGTCGCCCGGCTGCGCGAACAGGGCTGGCGCAGCAAGGCGAGTGCGGCGACCAGGAGCGATGCGGGACGGGCGGTATGCATGGGCTTCTCCTCGGACAAGGATGCTGCAGGGTGGGTCGCGTGAGGCTTCGGTTCGGGCATGCCAGTCTCCTGTGGATTGAGCGCTGGCTTGCGCCGGCGGCGCGTGCTGGCGGGCGGTTCACTACTTCGTGAGAATCAGTTTGCCGTTCTTCGTGATGCGCAGCCGATAGTGCGCGCCGTTATGGCTGATCACGATCTCGTGATGGCCGCGGAACAGCGCGTCCGCCTCGACGACGCCGGGTTGCAGGGCGGGTTGACCGGGCTCGGATCGCGCAGCGGGAGAAGAGGGTATCTGGAGGTCCATGACGGCGTCTCGTTGATTGAAGCGGTTTTCATTCTTGCGTTGATATGAATGATAACGATTCGCGTTTACGTGTCAAGTCTCGTGGGGCAGTCGTGGCGTTTTTTTGCAAGCAAGACAGGAATCGGGGTGCACGCAGGAAACGCAGGCGGGCTGGCGTCAGGGCCAAAAACGGGCGAAACGGGTTATCGGGTGTGACCGCAAGACCCGGCGGAGCCACGAACGCGCGGCGCGACGGCGGCCTGGCGGCCGCTCGCCTGACTCATCAGCCGTGCGGGCGGCTTTCCCGCGGCGGCCATTCCGCGCGCTGCAGGGGCAGCGCGGCGAGCGTCTCGGGTTGCAGCGTGACGTGGCGGATGCCGTGCCGCGCGTCCATGTCCCTGCGCGCGGCCGCGAGAATGCCCGGCCAGTCGGCGAGGTCGCGCAGTTCCAGGTGGGCCGAGAGCGCCACGGTGCCGGTCGAGAGGGTCCACACGTGCAGGTCGTGAACGCGCAGCACGCCGTCGAGCGCGGCGAGGTCGCGGCCGACCGCTTCGAGTTCGACGTCGAGCGGCACGCCTTCCATCAGCACGTGGACGACCTCGCGCAGCAGCCGCAGCGCGGAGACGAGGATCAAGACGGCGACGAGGATCGACAGCAGCGGGTCGATCGGCGTCCAGCCGGTCGTGACGACGACGATGCCGGCGGCGATCGCCGCGACCGAGCCGAGCGCGTCGCCGAGCACGTGGAGCAGGGCGGCGCGGCTGTTGAGGCTGTGCGCGCCGCGCGAGAGCACCCAGGCGACCGTCAGGTTGACCGCGAGACCGATTACGGCGACGCCGATGACGGCGCCGCCGGCGACGTCGCGCGGGCTGCCGATGCGTTCGAGCGCTTCGTGCACGATGAAGCCGACCAGCACGAGCACGAGCAGGCTGTTGAGCAGCGCCGCGAGCACCTCGGCGCGCACGAGGCCGTAGGAGTGGCGCATGCTCGGCGGGCGCCGCGCGAGCCAGGCCGCTGCCGCGGCGAGTCCGAGCGCCGAACTGTCGGCGACCATGTGCGCGGCGTCGGAGAGCAGCGCGAGCGAGCCCGACCACAGGCCCGCCGCGGCCTCGATGCCGGCGAACGCGAGCGTCAGCAGTAGCGCGACGAGCAGCGTGCGGCTCCCGCCCGCGTGCGCGCCGTGAAAGTGCGTGTGGCCGGCGTGGTCGTGCTTATGCGCGGCCACAGTAGTCGGTCGGGTCGGACAGATCGAGTTCGGCGGAATCCCGGCCGAGCCCGGCGACGTGGTGCAGCGCCTCGGCATAACGCGCCGATTCGCGCAGCGCGGTCATCGTCGGCGCGTGGGCGGGATGGCCGTGCATGCGCGCGAGCCGCGCGCGCGCCGGGGCCGGCCAGTCGACGTCGAGCTTGGCCAGCACCTCGTCGGCAAGCTCGGGGTGGTTGCACACGAGGGCCATGTCGCAGCCGGCGTCGAGCGCGGCCCGCACGCGCTCGACGATGCCGCCGGCGAACGCCGCGCCGGCCATGCACAGGTCGTCGCTGAACACCGCGCCGTCGAAGCCGAGTTGCTGGCGCAGGATCTTCTGCAGCCAGACGCGCGAGAAGCCGGCCGGCTGCGCGTCGACCTCGGGATAGATCACGTGCGCGGGCATCATCGCCGCGAGCCCGGCCTCGACCATCAGGCGGAAGGGCACCAGGTCGGCGCGAGCGATGTCGCCGAGCGTGCGTCGGTCGACCGGAATGTCGACGTGCGAATCGGCGATGACGAAGCCGTGGCCGGGGAAGTGCTTGCCGCAGGCCGCCATGCCGGCGTCCTTCATGCCGAGCATGACCGCCTGCCCGAGCTGGAACACGGCCTGCGGGTCGGCGTGGAAGGCGCGGTCGCCGATCACCGACGACGCGCCGTAGTCGAGGTCGAGCACGGGCGCGAAGCTGAAGTCGACGCCGTGCGCGCGCAGCTCGCTTGCGAGCACGTAGCCGGTCTCGCGCGCGAGTTCGCGGGCGCGCTGCGGGTGCTCGTTCCAGATCGCGCCGAGGCTGCGCATCGGCGGCAGGCGGGTGAAGCCGTCGCGGAAGCGCTGCACGCGCCCGCCTTCGTGGTCGACGCCGATCAGGAGCGGCGCGGCCTTGAGCGCGTGGATCTCCTCGCACAGCGCGGCGAGCTGCGCCGGGTCGCGGTAGTTGCGCGAGAAAAGAATGACGCCGCCGACCAGCGGGTCGCTGAGGCGGCGGCGGTCGTCGTCGCACAGTTCGGTGCCGGCGACGTCGAGCATCAAGGGTCCAAGGGTCACGTCAGTCCTCCTGCGTCGCGGATTGTTCGAGCACGACGAAGGCGAGCACGAAGTCGCCCTCGTCGGAAAGCGAAACGTGCTGCGCGGTGACGCCGCGTTCGCGCAGAAACGCGGTGAGTTCGGGCGCGCAGTCGATGTGGGGCTTGCCGTGCGCGTCGCGCATGACGGCGATGTTGCGCAGCGTGACCGGCGCGCGCAGCCCCGTGCCGAGCGCCTTGGCGAAGGCTTCCTTGGCGGCGAAGCACTTGGCGAGAAAGCCCGCGGGGTCGCGGCTCGCGTAATAGCGCGTGTGCTCGGCCGGCGCGAGGATGCGGTCGGCGTAGTGCTCGCCGTAGCGCGCGAGCCCGGCGCGGATGCGGCGCGCGTCGAGCAGGTCGGTGCCGATGCCGTGGATCATGGCGAGACGCGCACCGGCAGGCCCGCGGCGCGAATCCGCTCGGCGTAAGCCTCGAGCCATTCGGCCGGCAGCGCCGAGAGCCGGCTCGCCTGCGGCTGCATCGACGGGCGCGCGAGGCCGTAGAGCAGCACGCCCTGCACCGGGATCGCCTCGGCGCGAATGCGCGTGACCGCGGCGAGATACGCAGCCTGCTCGGCCTCGCTCGGCGGCGCGCCGTCGCGCGCGAAGACGCAGGTCTGCAGCCAGGTCGGGCACAGCCGCGCGGTCGCCGCCAGGCGTTCGAACTGCCGCGCCGGCGAGACGCGGGTCTGGTTGATTGCGCGCATGCCCTCGGCGGTCGCGCTGTCGAACTTGAACCACGCCTCGCCGCCGAGCGCCGCGATCCGGCGGAGGCCCTGCTGCACGCGCGGGCGGTCGGCGAGGCTGCCGTTGGTGATCAGCACGAGTTTGGCCGCTTGTCCTTGCGCACTGCCTTCGCGGCCGACGAGGCCGAAGTCGGCCATGACCCGGCCGATCAGTTCGACGACCTCGGGAAACGCCCGCGCGCTCGTCGGCTCGCCGTTGCCCGACAGCGCGACGTCGTTGAGCCGCCGCGCCTCGGGCGGCACGCGGCGCTGCATGAAGTCGCCATGCACGACGTCGTCGAGCATCGCGCGCAGCTCGGTTTCGAGTCGCGCCAGATCGATCGGCGGCGCGGTGCCGCGCTTGAGGTCCGGCACCTGGCAGTAGACGCAGGCCCAGTTGCAGGCGTTGTTCGGGTTGAGGTTGACGCCGATCGAGACGCCGCGGGCGCGGCGCGAGACGACCGGGTAGACGTAGGTCATGCCCGCGCTGTCGCGGTCGTGGTCGGTGCGGGTCAGGATCGAGGTGCGCGGCATCGGCGGATTTTCTCATCAACCGGCGGCGCGGCGAACATCGGCCTTGGGCGCGGCGCCGGGCGGGGCAAGCCCGCAGGCGCGCGGGAGAACTCGAGGGGTGGCGGAAGGTGTGGGATTCGAACCCACGAACGCCTTGCGACGTTGCCGGTTTTCCTTACTCCTATGGCTTTCGCCACCAGCCCGGCGGGCTGTTTGAGAGTCTGGACTTTGCCTTCGCCTTAGCCGTTCGGCCTTAGGCGGGAGCCGTCAAGTCTCTACACGTTCATGGTGTCGACCACGCTTCGCTCGGCGTTGCCTCGGGTTTCCAGGGGGTCCGCCGACTTTGACTCCTTACATCTGCTGCGTTTCCACAGCAGCGCTCGATCGAACAAGACCGGTGCATTCAACCGCTCTGCCAACCTTCCGTGGGCGGGGATTATACCTGCGAGCCTGCCGAACTCACGGCCGGCACGAGCGGACCTTCGTCGCCGCCGAGCAGCGAGGCGTCCGAGGCGTATTCGTTGAGGCGGTTGTAGATGGTCTTGAGGCTCACGCCGAGCGCCTTGGCCGCGCGCCGCTTGTCGCCGCGGAAACGGTCGAGCGTCGCGATGATCAGTTGCTGCTCGACTTCCTCGAGCGAGGTGCCGATCTCGAATTCGACGACCTGGCGCGAGCCGGCGCGCTCGTTCTGGCCGAGCGGCGCGAGCGTGTCGATCTCGACGATGCCGTCGGCCATGATGTAGGCGCGCTGGATGCAGTTCTTGAGTTCGCGCACGTTGCCGGGCCAGCTGTGCGAGCGGAGCTTGTCGGCCGCGTCGGCGGCGAACGCCTTGGCCGTGCCGTACTCGGCGTTGAGTTCCTTCAGGAAGGCGTTGGCGAGCAGGATGACGTCGTCCTCGCGCTCGCGCAGCGGCGGCACGACGATCGGAAACACCGCGAGCCGGTACAGCAGGTCTTCGCGCAGGCGATTGTCGCGCAGCGCTTCCATCGGATCGCGGTTGGTCGCCGCGAGCACGCGCACGTTGCATTCGATTTCCTGGTCGCCGCCGACGCGGATCACGCGGCCGGTTTCGAGCACGCGCAGCAGGCGGACCTGGAGATCGATCGGCATTTCGGTGATCTCGTCGAGGAAGAGCGTGCCGCCGTGGGCGCGTTCGAAGAAGCCCTGGTGTGTACGGTTTGCGCCGGTGAATGCACCTTTTTCATAACCGAAGAGTTCGGCCTCGACGAGATTGGGCGGCAGGGCGCCGCAGTTCAGCGCGACGAAGGGCGCGTGCGAACAGCGGCTCATGGCGTGCAGTGTCTGCGCGATCAGCTCCTTGCCGCAGCCGCTCTCGCCGACGATCAGCACTGACACGTAGCTCGGCGCGACCCGCTCGATCAGGTGGAACACATCCTGCATGGCGGGGGATGCGCCGAACAGACGGCCGAAGGCATGCTCGCCGGGGTCGGCGCCCGTGGGCGGTGCGGCCGGCTCGACCGGGCGCGACGGGGATCCCCCGTCGCGCGCATACGAATAGAGCGTGGGTATCCCCATGTCGGGTGACTCGTGGCGGATGGGTTTGGGCACAACGCGCTCCTTGTTTGCCTGCTCTGTTTTCATGACGCGGTTTTGAGGTCTTCATGCTAATCGCGCGGGCCGGCAGCCGAATGAGACAAACGCGTATTCGGAAGCAGGATGATTCCTACACCCCCGGCCCTGTCGCGACAGGGCAGTCCGCGCTTACTCGTGCCGGGCTGCGCCACGGGGAGCGCCTGCGCGACGGCCGCCGCCAGGCCGCGGGAACGGCACTTGCTATCGGGGAGGATGGCCGGTGCCATGCTGTCCTCGAGGCTCGGACGTCCTCCCCGTTCCGAAAGGCTGGCATGGTCCCGGCCATATCTACTTATCCCGCAACCGCTTTCAAGCTTCCTGAAAGGACCTGGCCATGGGCAAACATCGGAAGGAAGACTCCCGCGGGCACGATCCCTCGCACGACGACCGCGGCGACGCTGCCCGCTACCGCGCAGCCGACGAGCACCGCGGGGGCGCAGCCGACCATCACGGCGGCGCGCACGACGCCGCCCATCCGGGCGATCGCGACAGCCGGCGCGAACAGCGCGGCCGCGCGCCGGGCAGTAGTTACGGCGGCAAGCAGGGCAGTTACGCGCAGGGGAGTTACGCCCAGGGCAACTACCGCGAGCGCGGCGATGTTTCTTCAGGCCGTGGACTGCACGACGACGCCGCGTCCTGGCAGAGCGGCGCGCAGGATCATTGGCGGCAGGGAGCGCAGGAGCGCGGCGGGCCGGGCCAGGGCGGCTACGGCGAATTGAGCTACGGACAGGGCGGCCAGCGCCGCGGTCAGGGCGAGGGCGCTTACGAACGCGGACCGGAGGCGTTCGGCCAGTGGCAGGGCGGTTCCCGCGGCGGCTACGGTCAGCCGGGGCACGAGCCGGGTAGCTACGGCGCCGGCAGCTACAGCCAGGGCGAGCAGGTCGAGGGGCCGCGCGGGCAAAGCAGCCAGGGCACGGACGAGGCAGCGTGGCGCCGGAACCGGCTCGCCGAGGGCGCCAATCCCGGCATGTCGGGCCCCCACGGCTCGCCGCACGAAGGCGCGTCGCGCGACACCGGTCCCCACCACGACCCGCATTATCTGAAGTGGCGCGAGGAACAGATCCGCAAGCTCGACGCCGACTACGAGGCCTTCAGCCAGGAGCGCTACAGCCGCTTTGCCGACGAATTCGACAGTTGGCGGCGCGAACGCGCGGCGGCTGGCGGCACGCGGGACGAATCGAAGGTGGGCAGCAAGCGCGCGCCGGGCGACGCCGACAAAAGTGACGGCGGCACGCAGGACACGGGCGACGCGCCGAAGCGGCGCTAGTCTTCGCCGGCTGCGGCCGGCTCAGCCGTGGTAGCGGCGCATGTCGACGTTGGGGATCGCCATCATCTGGCGGTACTTGGTGACCGTGCGCCGCGCGACGCGCAGGCCCTGCTGCATCAGGATGCGCGCGATGTCGGCGTCCGAGTGCGGCGAGCGGGCATCCTCCGAAAGAATCATCTTGCGGATCGCCTCGCGGATCGCCGTGGTCGAGCACTGACTGCCCTGTTCGGTGTTCAGCGCGCGCGAGAAGAAATACTTCAGTTCGAACACGCCCAGCGGCGTCACCATGAATTTGTTGCAGGTCGCGCGCGAGACGGTCGACTCGTGCAGGCCCAGTTCGTCGGCGATGTCCTTGAGGCCGAGCGGCTGCATGGCGAGCGTGCCGTGCTCGAAGAAATGCTGCTGGCGGTCGACCAGGGCCTGCGCCACGCGCAGGATCGTCGAGAAGCGCTGCTCCATGTTCTGCACCGCCCAGCGCGCTTCGCGCAGGTGGCCGGCGAGGTCGCCGTGGTGCGGCTCGCGGTGGCGTTGGAACAGCTCGGCGTAGGTGCGGTTGAGGCTGACGCGCGGAACCGCCGAACTGTTCAGCAGGGCCGTCCACTGCCCGCGAATCTTGCGCACGATCACGTCGGGGCGGATGGCCGCGGCGACGTGGTGGCCGAAGCACGCGCCGGGCCGCGGCTCGAGGCGGCGGATGTAGGCGCACACGGCCTCCACTTCCGCGGGAGTGCTGCCGACGCGCTGGGCGATGCGCTGCAGGTCGCGCTGCTGCAGCAGCTTGAGTTCGTCGCGCACGATGCGCAGCGCGAGCTCGCGTTGCGGCGACGGCGGCCGACGCCGCAACTGCAGGGTCAGGCACTCGGGGACGTCGCGGGCCGCGAGGCCCGCCGGGTCCAGGGATTGCACGCGCGTGAGCGCCGCGAGCATCTCGCGCGCGTCGACACGCGGTTCGAGCCCCGCCATCGCGCGCAAGGCGTCGAGTTCGACGCGCAGGTAGCCGTCGTCGTCGAGCGCCTCGGCGATGATCCAGGCGAGAAAGTGCTCGCGCGGCGGCAGGTCGAGCATGTTGAGCTGGCTGTGCACGTGCTGGCGCAGCGTGACCGGCGCGCAGGCGAAGTCGATCGCGTCGGCATTCGCCTCGCTGTACCGCCCCGGCGCCTCGCCGCCGTCGCCGAGCCGCTCCTCGTAAGCGGTCTCGGCATAGTCTTCCGCCTGCGCCCCGTCGGCTGCCGGGGGCGTGTCGGCCGCGGTCGTGGCGGTGTCCGGTGCGGCCGCGTCTTCGTCGGCGAACTCGCCATCCTCGAGTTCGAGGAACGGGTTGCTGCTGACGAGCTCCTGCAGCTCAAGCGCGAAATCGAAGGTCGAAAGCTGCAGCAGCCGCACCGCCTGTTGCAGCCGCGGCGTCAGGGTCTGCGTCTGGCGCGGCTCGAGGGCGAGGGCGGGACGATTCATCCGCAGGCCTCCTGGCCGAAAGCTGCGGCGACGCGCAGCCGGCACCGCGGCAGCGCATGCACGGGAGGAACGGACATCGCAGCGTCGCACGGAATACTCGGGTGCGGAAGCGGCGAGGGGAGCGAGAAGACCATGCTTGAACCGAGGGAAACCGACTGAGGCGTTCAAAGCACGACCCGTTCCAGCCACGGGGACGTTCGCCGCTGCGCCGTCTATGCGCCGCCGCGGGATCGACCCGAAAAAAAAAGCGCCTCGACGGCGCCGACGCATGTAGAAATTACGCGGGCTTTTGCAACTTAGGGCCCCGCGTCAGGCCGGGCGGGCCCACACCGAGGTCGGTTTCGCCCGGCGGTGCAACGCCGGGCGCCGTGACCGCGTCGGCGGGACGCGGTCGCGCTTCAGCGGCCACTGCGACCGGCGGGGGCGCGGGGCCGGGCCGGCGCGGACGCCTCCGCGGCGTCCGCTTCCATGCCGTGCTCGACCATGAGTGCCTGGCGACGCTGTTGCAAGGATTCGAGCATGCCGCTCCAGTCGATCTTGGCGCGTTCGAGCTGCTTGAACATCTCCTGCTCCTCTTCGCGGATGTGGTGCTTCACGTATTCGCCGAGCACGGTGAAGCTGGCCGCGTATTTCTCGTCCTCCGGAGAGAGGCTGCGGATGTCGGCGATGAGCTGCTTCGCGCTCTTGTGCTCGACCTCGGCCTCGGTGACGAGGTCCGCTTCGCTGATGTTCTCGCGCACGGCCGGATAGAAGATCTCTTCCTCGAGCTGGGCGTGCACTTCGAGTTCGCTGCAGGTCTGCTCGACGAGTTCGGCGGCGCGCTCGGGGTCTTCGTGCGGGTCGATCTTCTCGAAGTCGCGGAAGGCTTTCTTGACGCGCTTGTGATCGTCCTTGAGCATGTCGAGCACGCTCTCGCGCAGGCTCGCCACCGAGCGCCGCGCGGTCTGCCGGCCCGTGGTTCTGGTTTGAGTGGATCGCAAAGGCATGGGAAACCTCCATTGGTTGCTCCGCGGGAACCGGGATTGGCCCCCGGAAAACCTGCGTCATGCAAACGCCGTACCGCGGACGCGCGCCGACGCCGGCGCCCTGAAGAAAGCGGCACCGGCTTTGCAAAAACGTCCTGCGGAAAAGCGCGCGAGAAACGCGGTGTCGGACTCAGGGCCAGGAGGTTTCGCGCATCGGCAGCACCATGATCTCGGCGATCACGCTCTCCGCCGGCAGCGTCAGCAGATAGCGCACGGTGTCGGCGACGTTGTCCGGGTCCTGCAGCAGGCCGGGGTCGAGATCGGGAAAGCGTTCGAGCAGGAACGGCGTGCGCATGCCGCCGGCGATGACCGTCGTCACCTTGATGCCCTCGGGCCGCAGTTCGACGTGCAAGGCCTGCGACAGCCCGACGAGGCCCCACTTCGACGCGTGATAGGCCGACGCGTTGGCCCAGGCGCGCTTGGCGGCGGTCGACGCGATGTTGACGATCTGCCCGCCGTTGCCCTGCGCGCGCATTTGCTCGGCCGCGTATTTGGCGAGCATGAACGGGCCGCTCAGGTTGGTGCGCAGGATGCGCTCCCACTCGTCGCAGGCGAGTTCTTCGACGCTGCAGGTCTTGTCGATGCCGGCGTTGTTGACGAGCGCGTCGAGGCGGCCGAAGCGCGCGACGACCTCCGCGATCGCAGCCTTGACCTGCGCCTCGCTGCCGACGTCGGTTTCGAGGGCGAGGGCGTCGGCGCCCTTGTCGGTGAGCGCGGCGGCCTCGCGGCGCGCGGCCTTGCCGTCGACGTCCATCACGGCGATCTTGGCGCCTTCGCGTGAAAGCGCGCGGCAGATCGAGGCGCCCAGGCCTCGCCCGCCTCCGGTGACGACTACCACCTGGTCAGTCAGTGCGGCCACGTTTCTTCCTCCAGTCTAGGGTTTGCGGCAGGGACTCAGTCGACGTGCAGACTGAGGTCGAGCGTGCGCATCGTGTCGCGACCGAGCCAGAACGCGGTGTCGCGCGCGATCACTTCGCGCAGGTCGTAGGGCTTGCTGGTGCAGGGTTCGAGCATCAGCACGTAGTGGCCGTTGAAGCCGCCGTAGCTCTGGAACACCCAGACGAACGGGAAGGCGGCGCGGTCGAACGCGAAGCTGAGCCGGCTGCCGGTCCGCGCGTTGCGCACGCCGCAGCGTCCTTCTTCGAGCGCCGAGCAGTAGACGAACTCGCGCAGGCCGCTGTCCGCGGGGCGGGTGCGGTCGAGCCGCACGGTGCCGCCGTCGGCGGTGCGGCCGTCCGGCCAGCGCGTCTTGCCCTCGCGTCCGATCAGGCGGCTGAATTCGATCGCGACGGCCTCGACGGTGCAGTCGGGCAGGTCGATTTCGTCGCCTTCCTCGATCGCGAGCGCGGGGTGGAGCTTGAGCATGCACGGCACCGGGGACGCGCCCAGGTTGGTCATGCGGTAGCGCAGATGCAGGACCGGGGCGTCGGGTTCGAGCACGAGCAGCTTTTCGAGACGCACCGGAACGGTCCGGCACTCGAGCGTGAGGGCGAGGCGGTGCGGCGCGTCGAGCTTGGAGTCCCAGACCGCGGACCAGGTTTCGCCATGGTCGGGCAGCGCGCGGCCGTCGACCGTGCACGCCGCGTCGTTCGGAAACATCTCCTCGAAGCCGCCCTGCCAGCAGGCGTCGAACGAAGCCGCTTCCGTCACCGGGCGGGCGGCGTCGGGGTCATACTCCGGCGGGTGCCAGAGCCATTCCTTGGCGCGTGCGAGATCGGTGATCTGGTCGATGCGGCCCCCGCACTCGGGGCGCACCGTGACTTCGAGGTGGCGGTTCTTGAGGACGACACTCATGTTTCTGGCGGAAGACGGCGATGCGAACGATCTTGCAAGCCACGTGCCGGGGTGGAGATGGGCACGCTTTCTGCTGAATGCCGGGTTTCCCCCTTCGTCAGGAGAGCACCGTGCATTCCGTTTCCGCCGCGCGTGTCGTCGAACTCCATCGCCGCTGCCTCGCGGCGCCGGCCTGGCCCCATCATGTCAGCGGCGAGGCCGGGGCGCGTTCGGATATCTGGTCGTGGATCGAATACAACCACCGCTGCAACAGCCTGCTGTGGGTCGCCGAGGACGAGGCGCGGCGCACCGACGTGCCCGACGCCGAGATCGTGCGCCGCAAGCGCGAGATCGATCACTACAACCAGCGGCGCAACGACGCCGTCGAACGCATCGACGAGTGCGTCCTGGCGGGGCTGACCGGTGTCTTCTATCCGCAGCACGCGCGCCAGCACAGCGAGACCGTCGGCGCGATGATCGACCGCCTGTCGATCCTCGCGCTCAAGACGCGCCACATGCGGCTCGAGAGCCAGCGCCAGGAGGCGGGCGCGGAGCACGTCCAGCGCTGCACCGCTCGGCTCGCGATCCTGCGTGAGCAGCGGGCCGATCTCGCCGCCTGCCTCGACCGGCTGCTCGCCGACGCGCGGGCCGGACGCGTCTACTTCAAGGTCTATCGCCAGTTCAAGATGTACAACGATCCGCAGTTGAATCCCGCGCTCTATTCGCGGGCGCACGCCGGCGCCCGCGGCACCAAGGCCGCGGCCGGGCAGTGAGGGCGGCGCAGGCGCGTCGGCGGCCGGGCTGAGCGCCGTGGCGTGCGGGCCTTACGCCGGCGTGCGCCGCATCGTCGTGCTGCGGCCCTGCGCGCTGGGCGATCTGATGTTCGCGTTGCCGGCGCTCGGCGCCCTGCGGGAAACCTATTCCGACGCGTCGATCACCCTGCTCGGCTTGCCGTGGCAGGCGGATTTTCTCGCCGGCCGGCCCGGCGCGATCGACGAAGTCCGCGTCGTGCCGACGATTCCGGGCGTCGGCGCGCCGCCCGACGCGGCCGAGGACGGCGCTGCCGTCGCAGCCTTGCTGGCCGGATTGAACGAGGGCGAACACGGCGGCGTCGATCTCGCGATCCAGCTCTACGGCGGCGGGCGCTATTCCAATCCCTTCCTGCAGCGCATCGGCGCGCGCCATACGATCGGCATGCGCGCGCCGGACGCGCCGCCGCTCGAGCGCACGCTGCGCTACGTCTATCTGCAGAACGAGCGCCTGCGCCTGCTCGAGGTCGTCGGCCTTGCCGGTGCGCGAACCGCCGCGCTCGAGCCGCGCCTCGCGGTGCTGCCGCGCGACCGCGCCGAGGCCGCGGCCTGGCTCGGCGCCGACGACGGCGCGCCGTGGGTCGTCGTCCAGCCGGGGGCGACCGACCCGCGGCGGCGCTGGCGACCCGAGCGTTTCGCCGCGGTGGCCGATGCGCTCGCCGCGGCCGGTGCGCGCATCGCGGTCAACGGCGGCCCCGACGAGCGCGCGGTCGGGGCCGCGGTGATCGCTGCGATGCGTTACCCCGCGGTCGATCTCGCCGCCGCCGGCCTCTCGCGCTCGGGGCTCGTCGGCGCGATCGCGCGTGCCGCGCTCGTGCTGTCGAACGACACCGGTCCGCTGCATCTCGCGCAGGCGGTCGGCACGGCAAGCGTCGGCATCTACTGGTTCAGCAACCTGCTGATCTCGGGTCCGCTCTTCACCGGCCGCCATCGTCACGCGGTCGCGCTCGACCCCCGCTGCCCGGTGTGCGGGCAGGACAACGTCGGCGCGCGCTGCGCACACGACGTGAGCTTCGTCGACGCCGTATCGGTCGACGCGGTGCGCGATCAGGCGCTCGCGCTGCTCGCCGAGGTGCTGACGAGCAGGTCGAGCGCCTCGTCGAGCACGGCCTGAGCGCGGATTCCGAGCGGGTCCCAGACGGCACGGTGGCACGACGGGTCGAGCGGCGCCCAGCGGCTCATCTCGGAAGCCCGGAAGATCACGACGCTCGGCAGGCCGAGGCCGCAGGCGATGTGCGAGGTGCCGGTGTCGTTGCAGACGAGGAGCGCCGCGCCGGCCATGAGATGGGCCATCGCGCCGAGCGAGATGGCGGCAGCGGCGTCGAAGGCGGGTGCGCACATCGCCGCCGACACGGCCGCGGTGAGCGGCCGCTCGGCCTCGGATCCGGTCAGGACGACCTGCAGTCCGTGCGCGGCGAGCGCGTCGCCGAGCGCGGCGAAGCGCTCGGGCGGCCAGCGTCGCGCGGCGTCGCGCGCGCCGGGGTGCAGGCAGACGTAAGGGGCGCCCGGCGGCGGGAGTTTGAGGCCCGAGCGCGCGAGTTCGCGCGCGTCGGCGTCGAGCAGGGGAAAGCGGAGGTGGTCGCCGCGCGGCGGCGCGCCGAGGTGCGTCGTCAGCGCGAGCAGGCGGTGGATCTCGTGGCCGCGCGCCGGATAGCGCAGGAAGCTCGCGCCGCGCGCGCTCGCGTCGTCGTCGAAGCCGGCCTGCCAGACCGTGCCGAACTGTGCGACGAGCGCGTTGACGATGCGGCCGTTGCCGTGCAGCTGCAGCGCAAGATCGAAGCGGCGGGCGCGCACGGATTCGAGGAAAGGCGGATAGGCCTCGGGCGCCGGCTGCCGTTCGGGCAGGCCGGGGTGGCCGGGAAAAGCAATGAATTCGTTGACCAGCATCGCGAAGCGCTCGACGAACTGCTCGGCCCAGGGCAGGCCGACGAGCGCGATGCGCGCGTCGGGCAGGCGCCAGCGCAGCGCGCGCAGGGCCGGCACCGCACACAGCAGGTCGCCGACCTGAAGCGCGCGGAAGACGACGACCGACGCGGGCGCGTGGCGGTCGAACCAGCTCGGTGAGGCGGGGGACGCGTCGAAGCTCTCCATGGCTGTCTCCGGAAGGGGGTGCCCCGTTCCAGCAGCAATCGTGCCCGCAGGCGGCGGCGGCATGCTTCTTGCCGAGCGGGGGATCGGGGGACGCCGTCAGGGCGCACAGGTCCGGCTTGTCGCCCCCCGTGGAGAGAAAACCGCATGGCTTCCCATTCCCGCTCCGCCGTATACGAGCCGCCTGCGCGCCGTCGCATCATGCGCGAACTTTTGACAGCGGCCTGGCTGTATCGCGGCCGGCTCGTCGCGACCATCGTGCTGCTCCTGCTTGCCAAGGTCGCGGTGGTGGCGGTGCCGCTCGCGCTGAAAGGCGTGATCGACGCCCTGAGCCGGCCCGAACAGGTGCTCGCCGTGCCGGTCGTGCTGCTCGTGGGCTACGCAGTGCTGCGCTTCGCCGGGACCCTGTTCAACGAACTGCGCGACCTGGTCTTTTCGCGCGTGACGCAGAACATCGTCGCCGATTACGCGCACCGGGTGTTCGTCCATCTGCACACGCTGTCGCCGCGCTTTCATGCCCGCCGGCGCAGCGGCGCGCTACTGCGCGACATCGACCGCGGGACCAACGGCGTCGGATTTCTGCTCGGCGCGAGCCTCTTTACGCTGCTGCCGGCGCTGGTCGAGTTCGCGATGGTGCTCGGCATCATCGTCTCGCGCTATGCCGACGCCTTCGCCTGGATCATCGTCTCGACCTTCGTCGTCTACTCGGTATTCACCTTCTTCTTCACCGCGCGCCGCACCCTGCATCAGCGCCGCGTGAACCGCCTCGACAGCACGGCCAAGGCGCGCCTCGCGGACAGCCTCATCAACTACGACACGGTCAAATTCTTCACCGGCGAGAAGGCCGAGTCCGGCCACTTGCACGACATCTTTCGCGACTGGGTCGAGGCCATGGTGCGCAACCAGAAGGCGCTGTTCATCCTGCACGTCGGGCAAAGCCTGATCATCGCGCTCGGCGTCGCCTCGGTGATGCTGCTCGCGGGCTACAACGTCGTCGGCGGCGTGCTCACGGTCGGTGACCTGGTGCTGATCAACGCCTACGTGATCCAGGTCTGCCTGCCGCTCAATACGCTCGGCTTCGTTTATCGCGAGACGCAGGACGCACGGACCAACGCCGAGCAACTGCTCGCGCTGCTCGACGAGCCGGTCGAGATCGTCGATGCGCCCGGCTCGCAGCCGCTCGCCGTCACCCACGGCGAGGTCGAGTTCCGCAACGTGAGCTTTCGCTACGACCCCGGGCGTCCGCTGCTGGACGACGTCAGCTTCAGGATTCCGCCGGGCCACACGGTCGCGGTCGTTGGCGGAAGCGGTTCGGGCAAGTCGACGCTCGCGCGCCTGCTGCTGCGCTTCTACGACGTCGACGAAGGGGCGATCCTGATCGACGGGCAGGACATCCGCGAAATCACCCAAGAGAGCCTGCGCGGCGCGATCGGCGTGGTGCCGCAGGACACCGTGCTGTTCAACGACGACATCGCCTACAACATCGGCTACGGCCGCCCCGGCGCACGCGAGAATGAGATCGCCGACGCGGCGCGTTCGGCCGACATCCATCGCCTCGTCGAGTCGCTTCCGGACGGCTACCACACCGAGGTCGGCGAGCGCGGCGTCAAGCTCTCCGGCGGCGAGCGCCAGCGCATCGCGATCGCGCGGGCGATCCTCAAGAACCCGCCCATCCTCATCTTCGACGAGGCGACGAGCGCGCTCGATACGCAGACCGAACGCGCGATCGAGCAGGAACTCGAGCGCATCTCGCGCGACCGCACCGCACTCGTCATCGCGCACCGCCTGAGCACGATCGCCGGTGCCGACACGATCCTCGTCATGGAGCGCGGCCGCGTCGTCGAACGCGGCACCCACGCCGAACTGCTGCAGGCGCGCGGCGTCTACGCCCAGATGTGGGTGCTGCAGCAGCGCGAGCAGGCGCTGGCGTCGAGCAAGGCGGGTTTCGGCGACGTGCCGCCCGCGCACGGCGAGGCCCAGCGCAGCGAGGTCCGGCGCAGCGACCTCGCCCAGGGTGAGTGAGGCCGGTAAAAAATACATGGCGGCTGTAATTCTTTCGTGCACGGGACCGCACGCCGCGCGGCCGGCTTCGCGTGGCGCCCGCGGCGGGCGTAAAAATCACGACGTCGAATCAATGGCTTACGAACGTTTCCGCGAGCCGGGGCATGGCGGTTGCTTTTTTGCCATTCAAGTTTCCCATTCGGAGCCACCCGTGTTTCGGGCGCCGCCATGTCACGACGCATTGCGCTCATCAGCGATCACGCTTCGCCGCTCGCGGTCCTCGGCGGCGTCGACAGCGGCGGCCAGAACGTCTACGTTGCGCAGGTCGCGCGCGAGCTCGCGGCGCGCGGACACGAGGTCGACGTGTTCACGCGCCGCTACCGCAGCGGGCAGCCGCGCATCGTCGAGTGGTGCAGGAACGTGCGCGTCATCCATGTGCCGGCGGGGCCGGCGACCGACGTGCGCAAAGAGGACCTGCTGCCTTACATGGCCGATTTCGCGCGCTGGATGATCGGCTTTTGCCGGATGCGGGGTGGCTACGACCTGCTTCACGCCAACTTCTTCATGTCCGGCGTCGTCGCGCGGCAGGTGAGGCGCGCGCTCGGCACGCCGTTCGTGATTACCTTTCATGCCCTCGGCCGCGTGCGTCGCAAGTATCAGCGCGAGGCGGACGAGTTTCCCGACGAGCGCGCAGAGATCGAGGAGCAGTTGGTCGCCGAAGCCGACGCGGTCATCGCCGAATGCCCGCAGGACAAATCCGACCTCGAGACGCTCTACGGTGCCGATCCGGCCAGGCTCCACGTCGTGCCGTGCGGCTTCGAGAAGGACGCGTTCCTGCCGCTGCCGCGCCACTTCGCGCGCCAGGTGCTCGGCATCGCGCCCGAAGAGCGCCTGCTCGTGAACGTCGGCAGGCTGGTGCCGCGCAAGGGCATCGACAACGCGATCCGTGGCCTCGGTTGTCTGCGGCGCGTATACGGCATCGACGCGACGCTGCTCGTCGTCGGCGGCAATTCGGACGTCCCCGATCCCCACGAGACGCCCGAGATCGGCCGGCTCGCCGAGGTCGCGGCGCACGACGCGGCCGGTCAGCGCGTGATCTTCACGGGGCGGCGCTCGCGCGAATTGCTCAAGCTTTATTACGCGGCCGCGGACGCGCTCGTGACGACGCCCTGGTACGAGCCCTTCGGCATCACGCCGCTCGAAGCGATGGCCTGCGGGACGCCCGTGATCGGGTCCGACGTCGGCGGCCTCAAGTACACGATCCAGGACGGCGAGACCGGCTTTCTCGTTCCACCCGACGACCCCGAGGCGCTCGGCGAGCGCTTCGCGCGCTTCTACGGCAGCCCGCGCCTGATGCGGCGCATGAGCCGCAGCGCGCTGCGCCGCGCCAACAGCTTGTTCACCTGGGACCGCGTCGTCGCCAGGCTCGATCGTGTCTACGCGCGCGCGGCGCGATGGGACGCGCCGGCGGCAATCGTCACCCCGTTGCGTCCGCCGCGGGCGCTCCCGCCCGAAGCCGAATTGCCCGGCGTGCTCGGAGGCGCGCTCTTGCCATGACCCGCGCCGTGTTTCTCGACAAGGACGGCACGCTCGTCGACGACGTGCCGTACAACGCCGACCCGACGAAGATCCGGCTCGCCGCGGGCGCCGGCCGCGCGCTCGCCGCGCTGCTCGCCGGCGGCTTTCGCCTGTTCGTCGTCTCCAACCAGCCGGGCGTCGGCCTCGGCTACTTCCCGCTCGCGGCCCTGCAGCCGCTGTCGCAGCGCATCCGACAGCTCGTGCGCGCGGACGGCGCCGATCTCCACGGCTTCTATTACTGTCCGCACGCGCCGGCGCGGGGGCAGCCCGCCTGCGGCTGCCGCAAGCCGGCGCCGGGCCTGGTGCTGCAGGCGGCCGCCGAGCATGGCATCGCGCTCGAGAATTCGTGGTTCATTGGCGACATCCTCGACGACGTCGAGGCCGGTCATCGCGCCGGCTGCCGCAGCATCCTCATCGACAACGGCAACGAAACCGAATGGCTGAGATCACCAATACGCGAGCCCGACCACGTCGTGCGCAACCTGCACGACGCGGCGGCACACATTCTGAGCGCGGCGCAGCGCGAAACCGGGCGGGCGAGGGCCCTCGCGTCATGAGCGGCAACTGGCACGACGCGCGGCGCATCCTCTGCGTGCGGCTCGACAACATGGGCGACGTGCTGATGACGACGCCGGCGATCCGCGCCTTGAAGGCCGCGCGCCCCGACCGCCACATCACGCTGCTGACCTCGCCGGCCGGCGCGGCGGTCGCGAAACTGATTCCGGACGTCGACGCGGTGATCGTGTTCGACGCGCCGTGGATGAAGGGCGGCGAGCAACGCACGATCGCGCCCGCCGACGACGCCGCGCTCGAGGCGCTGCTGCGCGCCGGCGAATACGACGCCGCTGTGATCTTCACCGTCTACAGCCAGAGCGCGCTGCCGGCCGCCTACCTGTGTTACCGGGCCGGCATTCCGCTGCGCCTCGCCCACTGCCGCGAGAATCCCTACGCGCTTCTGACCGACTGGGTCGCCGAGAGCGAGCCCGGCAAGACGATCCGACACGAGGTGCGGCGGCAGCTCGACCTCGTCGCGACCGTCGGCTGCGCGAGCGACAGCCAGCGCATGTCGTTCGCCGTGCACGATCACGCGTGCCGCGAAGTGCGGCAGATGCTGGGGGCGCTCGGCCTCGATTTCGGGCGGCCCTGGGTGCTGCTCCACGCCGGCGCGAGCGCCCCGTCCCGGCGCTACCCGCCGCCGCTCTTCGCGCAGGCCGTACGTCTGCTCGCCGAAGCTGGCTGCCAGACCGTCCTCGCCGGGTCGGCCGACGAGGTCGACGACGTCGAAGCGATCCGCCGCATGGCCGACGTGCCGACCCTGTCGCTCGCCGGGCGGCTCGACCTCGCCGGGCTCGGCGCCGCGATCCTGCTGGCCGACGTGGTGATCTGCAACAACAGCGGCCCCGCCCACCTCGCGGCCGCGATCGGGACGCCGCTGGTCGAACTCTATGCGCTGACCAACCCGCAGCACACGCCGTGGATGGTGCGCCATACGCTGTTGTTCCACGACGTGCCGTGCCGGTTCTGCTACAAGAGCGTGTGCCCGCAGGGCCACCACGACTGCCTGCGCCGCGTCGACCCGGTCGAGGTCGCCGAGGCCGCGCTGGCGCTGCTGCCCTTCGGCCTGCGCTGGATGATCAGCGAGGTCGCGGCGCCGCGCCCGCCGATCCCGGTGCATCCGGCAAAGCGGGCGGTTCTGCCGCGCGACAAGGCGTCATGCGTCGGCTCCGCATCCTGACCTGGCACGTCCACGGCAGCTATCTCCATTACCTCACGCAGGTGCCGCACGATTTCTACGTGCTGTCGCGGCCCGAGCGGCCGCCAGGCTACGTCGGGCGCTTCGGCCATTTCCCGTGGGGCGACAACGTTCACGACATGCCGGTCGCCGCGGTCGCCGACGAGTCCTTCGACTGCATCCTGTTCCAGAACGCGCAGCACTACCGCGAGGACCAGCATGCGATCCTGAGCGCGGCGCAGCGGCGGGTGCCGCGCATTTTTCTCGAGCACGACCCGCCGCGGCAGTCGCCGACCGACACGCGGCACCCGGTCGACGATCCCGACACGCTGCTCGTGCACGTCACCGCGTTCAATCGCCTGATGTGGGACAACGGCCGCACGCCGACCCGCGTCGTCGAGCACGGCGTGATCGCGCCCACCGGCGCGGCCTACGAGGGCTCGCTGTTGAAGGGCCTCGTCGTCGTCAACCACATCGCGCAACGCGGCCGCCGTCTCGGTCTCGACGTCTTCGAGGCGGCGCGCGCGCAGATTCCGCTCGATCTGGTCGGCATGGGGTCGGCCGAACTCGGCGGGCTCGGCGAGGTCCGCCACGACGCGCTGCCGGCCTTCGCCGCGCGCTACCGCTTTTTCTTCAATCCGATCCGCTACACGAGCCTCGGTCTCGCGGTCATCGAGGCGATGATGCTGGGCCTGCCGGTCGTCGCCCTGGCGACGACCGAAATGACGACCGTGATCGAGAACGGCGTTTCGGGCTACGTCGACACTGAGCCGCAACGTCTCGTCGAGCGCATGGAGACGCTGCTCGCCGAGCCCGAACTCGCGCGCCGTCTCGGCGAGAACGCGCGCCGCTACGCGCTCGAACGCTTCGGCATCGGACGTTTCGTCGACGACTGGTGCGACGTCCTCGGCACGGTCTGCGGCACGCCGCGGCTCGCGCCCGGACTTAGGCAGGGCGTCAAGGGGACTTGCTGAGCTTCTCGGCTTCCGCTTTCAGCAGAACCTCGACGTGCTGCAGGTGCTGCTGCAGCTTCGGGAGCGTCTCCGAAGCGAAGGTCCGCAGTTCCGGGTCCGATCCCGATTCGGCTTCGCGGCTGTACAACGCGATCGCCGCCTGATGGTCGTCGCGCGCGTGAGAGAGCAGGGCGCGGTCGAAGGCCTCGCCGGCGAGACTCTGCAGTTCGTCGAGCCTGCGGCGCGCCGCGTCGTTGGGCGCTTTCGGGATCGAAATGTTCTTCTGCGAGGCGATCGCCGTGAGTTTTTCGTTGGCCCGGCTGTGGTCCTCGAGGATGACCTCGGCGAACTGGCGAACGCCGTCGGAGGCGGCGCGCTTCATCGCGATCTTGCCGACCTCGACTTCGGCGAGGCCCGCGGCGGCGGCGTCGACCGCGAACTGCACGTCGGCTTTGCTCGGCGCGGCGGGGCGCGTGGGGCCGGGCTCGACGGTGATCGCGGCCGATTGCGCGAAGCTCGGCTGGGCCACGGCCAGTGCCGCGAGCAGCAGGCTGGCCTGGAGGGGATGTCGCATCAATGGCTCCTTCGGAAGGTGGCAGGCCGGCGACGGGCGGCCCTTGCGCGGGCGCCCGGAACGCCGGGCGGTTTGGTCCCTGTTCCGCACCAGCAAGCGCCGTGCCTTGGCCAGATACCTGGGCCGGCGCTGCGCGGCAGCTCAGGCGCAGCGCGCCTCGTGCTGCGTTTCGAGAAAGCCGAGCAGCGCGGCCTCGTCGGCGTTCAGATGCTTGCGGCGCCGCGGACGGGCGAGGGCCGCGAGTTCGCCCGCGACGAAGGCCTCGACGATGGCCGGATGGACGTAACACTTCCTGCAGACCGCCGGCGTGTTGCCGAGCTGCGCGGCGACCTCGGCGATGACCCCGGAGACCCGGCGCTCGGCCTCGCCGCGGCTCTGCCAGGGCAGGCGACGGAATAGCGCGAGCGCGAGCGCGCTGCCGGCCCAGGTGCGGTAATCCTTGGCGGTGTAGTCGCCGCCGCCGTGTGCCCGGAGATAGGCGTTGACGTCGTTCGAAGTCACCGGCCGCGGGTGGCCGTCGGTGTCGAGATATTGAAAAAGCTGCTGCCCGGGCAGCTCCTGGCAACGCTTGAGGATGCGCGCGAGGCGGGGATGCTCGAGCGTGCGGCAATGTTTGATGCCGCTCTTGCCGGTGAAGCGAAACTGCACGGCGCTGCCGCGCACCGCGACGTGCCGGTTCTGCAGCGTGGTCAGCCCGAAGGACGCGTTCTCGCGCGCGTATTGCGGGTTGCCGACCCGGATCAGCGTCTGTTCGAGCAGGGCGACGACGGTCGCCATGACCTTGTCGGCCGCCAGCCCCGGCGCGTCGAGATGGGCCGCGATCGCCGCGCGCAGCTTCGGCAGCGCGTGGCCGAAGCCGAGCATGCGGCAGTACTTGTCGGTGCCGCGCGCCGCGATCCACGCCGGATGGTAGCGGTACTGCTTGCGTCCCCGCGCGTCGCGCCCGGTCGCCTGCAGGTGCCCGCGCGGATCGGCGCAGATCCAGACGTCGACGTAGGCCGGCGGGATCGCGAGCCGGGCGATGCGTGCGATTTCCTCGCGGTCCCGGATGCGCCGGCCGTCCGGGTCGAGGTAGACGAAGCGCGCGCCGCGGCGCACCCGCCGGATGCCCGGCGTGCCGGCGCCGATGTAGTTGAGGCCCTCGGGCGCACTCGCGCGCGGGTCGGACGGCGCGTTCCGCGGGGGCGTCGCGCGGGCGGGGTACGCGCTCATCGGCTGCCGCGCGGCGCCGGCGACAACGCGAGACGGGGCGGAGCGCGTCGTGCGCAGGGCGTCATGGCTTCTCCGATGCGGGACAGTTCAAGGATCGTGAGGCAAACGGCGTGCCGCCCAGAATTCGCCGAGCCGGCGACACCGCGGCGTCGAGGTTTCGTCAATTGCAGGCCTGCGCGAGAACGCGGCCGGCGGAAAACCGGAAATGGAACAGGGGCATGGCCGACGCGGACCGGACGAGAGCGTCTGGCATGGATGGTGCAGTGAACGGGTTCCGGAGGAGGATGCCCGTCGATGACCGCTATCTTTGAAATGCTCGGCGCGATCACGCGCCGCAGAAAGGCCGAGGGTGGATCGCCGTTCGCGTCGCCGAAGGCGACCGAGCGGTGGCTCAAGCACCTGCACGCCGACTCGGACTACGACGCGCATCACCTGCTCGTCGAGGGGCTCGAGCGTTTCAACGCCGAGAACGCGGCGCCGTCGGTCGCGCGCCTCGATTCGCTGAGCCGGCTCGAAGACGCCGGCCTGCCGCTGCAGTCGCGCATCGTCGAGCAGTACGTGCGCAACCAGGCGACCTTCCGCCTGGCGCGCCAGGCCCTGTGGCGCGAGTCCTGGATGTTCTGGTCGCTGCTCGCCGAAGCCTGGCTCGGACTGCTCAAGGAAGCCTACCGGCGCGCGGCGAGCGAAGAACTCAAGGCGCAGCGTCCCGCCATCGCGGCACGGGCCCTGCGCTACGCCGGGCTGGTCATGCGCTGGGAATATCACCAGGCACGCACGCCGGCGGAATCGGCGTGGCGCCGCCTGCACAAGATCTATCGCCTGGTCGAACGCGACGGCTACGCGCGGCACGTGCTGACGCTCGCGGGGCACGGCACGAGCTGCGTACGGGAATACACGCTCACGGTGCTGATGGGGCTGGTCAATCCGCTCGGCTACCGCGCGCAGGAGATCGAGGCGATCGCGCGCATTCTCGAGGCCTACCCGTCCTTGCCGCTTCCGAGCCCGGTCGCGATCGACGGCGTGCACACGCATCGCGTCGATCTTTCGCTCGGCGAAGGCGCGGCGGTTCTCGACAAGGACGGCGTGCCCGGCCGCCGCCTGCGCTACTTCGCGCTCGCGCCGTTGGTCAGGCATCTGAAAGCCTTCGACGCCGGCTCGGGGCCGGAGGCCGACGGCATGCACGCGCTCACCTGCCAGGCGGCGAGCCTGATCGAGCGTGGCGGCGTCCGGCGCAGCCGCCAGCGTACCCAACGCTTCGGGCGCGTCTGGGTCGCCGCTGGGATGGAGCGGGTGCTGAGTGCGCTCGCGCACGCCGATCCCGCGCCGGCGCGCCCGGCGCTCGAGCCCTGGATGCTGCGCGACGAAAGCTGCGAGGGCATGGGCTTCGCGCTCGGCGAGCCGGCGGCGCTGCCGCACGGCCGCCTCGTCGCCGTGACCTGGGACCCCGGCGAAAACGTCTGGCAACTGCTGGCCGTCCGCTGGAGCCGAGACGAGGGCGGCCAGCACCTGATCGGCACCGAGCGGCTGTCGCGCCATCCCAAGCGGGTCCAGGTCTATTTCGAGGCGGACGTCGCCGACGTGCCGAGCGAACAGGTCTCGGCGGTATTCCTGCCGATGGCGCCGAGCGAAGGCGGCAGCAGCCATCTACTGCTTCCCCGCACACACTACCGGCTGGGCGCCGCGATGATGCTGCGTGAAGGCGAGGCCGTCTACCGCCTGCGCCTCGGCGAGGTGCAGGAAAGCCACGAGGACTGGCTGCGCGTCGGGATGGACGTCGTCGGCCGGGAGCAGCTCGCGGCCGCGGCCTGAAACCGCGGGTCAGCGGGTGCGGATGTCGCCGAAGTGGAAGTCGAAGGCGCCGGCCTTGCGGTCTTTGAAATACTGCTCGAGCGTCGCCTGCACGGTGCGGAAGGCGATCTGGTCCCACGGGATTTCGTCTTCGCCGAACAGCCGTGCCTCGAGCGACTCGACGCCCGGCTGGAAGTCGAGGTCGAGCAGACGCGCGCGGAACATGAAATACACCTGATTGATGTGCGGCAGGTTGTACAGGGTATAGAGACCGCCCATCTCGATGCGTGCGCCGGCCTCTTCCCAGGTTTCGCGCGCCGCGCCTTCGAGCGTCGTTTCGCCGTTTTCCATGAAGCCGGCCGGTAGCGTCCAAAGGCCGTAGCGTGGTTCGATCGCGCGGCGGCACAGCAGGATCTTGTCTTCCCACTCGGGGATGCAGCCGACGACCATCTTCGGGTTCTGGTAGTGGACCGTGCCGCAGCCGGCGCAAACGTGGCGGGGCAGGGTGTCGCCCTCGGGTACGCGAAGCACGACGGCGCTGCCACATTCACTGCAAAAATTCATGCTGCATTCACTCCAGACCGGTCCCGCACGGTAACAAAATTCCCCGGCCCCGGGCAAGCCGAGGCGTGGACGCGGCGGAGCATCCGGCGCCCCCCCGCCGCTGGGGGAAGCCCGCGCCGCGCCGCGCGCGGCAAGACCCTGCGCCGCGCGGGTGGAAGGCGAACCCCTCAGCGATTATCATTCAAGGCCCTACCGCTGCCTTGACCGATCATGCGTCCCGCCCACATCGAAACCATCCTCGACCGCGAATTCGAAAGCGCCGCCGACGGCCACCACACGCCCGTCATGCTGTGGGGGCCCCCGGGGGTGGGCAAGTCGCAGATCGTCGCCAAGATCGCGCAGCAGCACGGCGTGCCGCTCATCGACATCCGCCTGAGCCAGATGGAGCCGACCGACCTGCGCGGCATCCCCTTCCGCAGCGGCGATCTCGTCGAGTGGTCGATCCCGGCCGTGCTGCCGGACGCCGGGCGGCATGGCCCTTCTGGCATCCTCTTCCTCGACGAGATCACCTCGGCGCCGCCGACCGTCTCGGCCGCGGCCTACCAGCTGATCCTCGACCGTCGCCTCGGCGAATACAAAGTGCCGGAAGGCTGGGTCATCTTCGCCGCCGGCAACCGCCAGGGCGACCGCGGCGTGACCTACGCGATGCCGGCGCCGCTCGCCAACCGCTTCACGCACTACGAGGTCGAGGCCTACCTCGACGACTGGATCGACTGGGCGCACAACGAGAGCGTCGATCCGCGCGTCATCGCCTTCCTGCGCTTTCGCCCCGATCTGCTGTTCAGCTTCAATCCGGCGCACACGCCGATCGCCTTCCCGAGCCCGCGCTCGTGGGAGTACGCCCACCGCGCGCTGCAGAAGTTCGACCGCACCGAACTGCTCGCCGACGCGCTGACCGCCTGCGTCGGCCAGTCGGCGGGGCTGGAATTGAAGACCTTCGTCGACAACATGGCGCAGATGCCCGACATCGACGCGATCATCGCCGGCGAAGCGTCCGACGTGCCCGAGGGCATCGACCTGCAATACGGCGTCGCCGCGGCCCTGGTAAGGAAAGCGCTGCAGGCCGCCGACGCCGGCAACGCCGCGACGGTATACGGCAATATCCTCAAATACGCGCAGCGCTTCCCGCAGCGCGAGATGGGCGTGATGCTCGTCTCCGACCTCCACCGCGCGGTCGGGCGGCCGCTCTTCGCGGTGCCGGCCTTCGCCGAGTGGGCCAACAGCATCACCGACCTCGTCCTGTACGAACATTGATCCGCCATGGCTGACGCCGACGACGCCGCGCTCGCGCCGATCCTGACCAAGCTCGCCGCGGCGCGCACGCGGCTCATCATGGAGCGGCCCTTCCTCGGCGCGCTCGTCATGCATCTGCCGCTCAAGGTCGGCGGCGAGTGGTGCACGACGACCGGCACCGACGCGCAGGCGTTCTACTTCAACCCGAAGTTCATCGACAACCTCAACCTCGCGCAGACGCAATTCGTGCTTGCGCACGAGGCGATGCACTGCGCGATGGGCCATACCCATCGCCGCCAGCACCGCGTCAAGCGGCGCTGGGACGTCGCCTGCGACCACGCCGTCAACCTGATCCTGATCGAGGAGGGGCTCAAGCCGCCGCTGCACGGCATCCTCGCCGACCAGAACTTCATGACGCTGTCGGCCGAGGAAATCTATCCGCTGATCCCCGAGGACACGCCCGAGGAATCCTTCGACCAGCACATCTTCGACGACGACAACGAAGCCGGGGCGAGTCCCGACGACAGCCAGCGCCAGGACAACCCCGACGCCGGCGATGCGGGCGGGCAGGGCAAGGAGGGCCAGAGCGAGGCGGAGCAGACGCAGGGCAGCGGCAGCCAGCCGTCGCAAAAGCCGAACGAGCTTTCGCCGTCCGAGCGCGAGGAGCTCGCCGAGCAATGGAAGAACCGCCTCGCCGCGGCCGCGCAGGCGGCGCGCCAGGCCGGCAAGCTGTCGCAGTCGATGATGCGCTGGGTCGACGGCATGCTCGCCCCCAACCTGCCGTGGCGGGCACTGCTCGCGCGCTTCTTCGCGGTCAACCAGCGCGACGATTACTCCTGGCGCCGGCCCTCGCGCCGCGAAGGCGACGCGCTGCTGCCGCGTCTGTCGAGCGAGGGGCTCGACGTCGTCGCGGCGATCGACACGAGCGGCTCGATCAGCGACGAGGAGCTGCGCGAGTTCGTCAGCGAGCTCGACGCGCTCAAAGGCCAGGTGCGCGCCAAGGTCACGCTGCTCGCCTGTGACAACCACGTCGCCGACGCGGCACCCTGGGAGTTCGAGCCCTGGGATACGATGCAGCTGCCGGTCGAGATCGCGGGCGGCGGCGGCACCGACTTCCGGCCGGTCTTCGACTGGGTCGAGAACGAAAACCGCAACCCCGCCATGCTCGTGTATTTCACCGACGCCGAGGGCGACTTCCCCGCGCTGCCGCCGAACTACCCCGTGATCTGGCTCGTCAAGGGCAAAGGCGCCGTGCCCTGGGGCGAGCGGGTGCAACTGAACTGAGCATGACGACCGATCCCGACCCACGCCCCGACACGCCCGCCGCGCAGCCCAATCGCGTGCGCAGCTTCCTGTTCGAGCAGCTCGACATCCGCGGCGCCTGGGTTCAACTGGGCCCCGCGTGGCGCGGAATGACGGCCGGGCGCGGCTACCCCGCGCCGGTGACCGAACTGCTCGGCCAGCTCGCCGCCGTGACCACGCTCATCAGCGCGAACCTCAAGCAGCCGGGCCGCCTGACCTTCCAGCTGCGCGGCGCGGGGGCGGTGTCGCTGCTGATCATGGACTGCGACGAACAGCTGCGGCTGCGTGGCATGGCGCGCAGCCCGACGGAACTCGAAGCCGGCAGCCTGCAGGCCTTGCTCGGCGAGGGCGCGCTGACGCTGACGCTTGACACGGCCGAGATGCGCGAGCCGTATCAGAGCCACGTGCCGCTCGAAGGCGACACCGTCGCGGCCGTGTTCGAGCATTACCTGATGCAGTCCGAGCAGCTGCCGACGCGGCTCTGGCTGGCAGCGGACGGCGATGCTGCCGCCGGGCTTTTCCTGCAGGCGCTGCCCGGCGCGGCTCTGCGCGACAGCGACGGCTGGAACCGCGTGCAGATCCTCGCCGACACCGTGCGCGCCGACGAGTTACTGTCGCTCGGCGCGATCAAGCTGATCGAGCGCCTGTTCCCGGAGGAGGACGTGCGCGTCTACGATCCGCGCAGCGTCAGCTACCACTGCCCCTACGACCCCGACAAGATCCACGCGATGCTCAAAGGCCTCGGCCAGGCCGAGTGCGAGGCGATCGTCGCCGAGCACGGCGAAATCCGCGTCCACGACGACATCTGCAACCACGAATACGTGCTCGACGCGGCGGCCGTCGCGGCACTCTTTTCCGCGCCGCATCAGGGGGAGTGATCATGCGCACGACATGGATGGTGTGGGGGCTGCTCGCGCTGGCGCCCGCCGCGGCCGCCGCCGACGGCCGCTATCAGGCCTTGCCGCTGGCCGGCGCCGAGGGCGGCAGCGGCGGCGGGCGCGCGTTCATTCTCGACACCCGCGAGGGGCACGTGTGGGTCTGGAGCGAGAACGAACTCATGGCGACGCCGGGCGGCGGCCGCCGCTATGGCCCCGGCTTCATCTATCAGGGCAGGCTGCGGCCGGGCGACGCGCCCGGCGAGACGATCGACCCGCGCAGATGACCGCCGCCGGCCGGTCCCGGTTCTGCCCGCCGCGCCTGCACGCGGCTTTTTTTTCGCCGCGCGACCCGGCAGCCGGCCTGCGCGGCTCAAGGCGGCGCCCTCCGAAGCCGATACCAGCTCATCCCTCATAGCCAAAACAAACCCAGAACCATGCTGACCGAGACCGTTCCGCCGGCCGCCGCGCCCGCGGCGCGCCAGAAAATCCGCCTCGGCGATCTGCTCGTCGAACAGAAGGTCATTTCGGCCGCCGACCTCGATATCGCGCTGACGGCGCAGAAGAAGAGCGGACGGCGGCTGGGCCGCATCATCGTCGAGTCGGGCCTCGCCGGGGAGAACGACATCGCCCAGGCGCTGGCCCGCCAACTCGCGATTCCCTTCGTCGACCTCCGGAAATTCAACCCCGACCCGTCGATCCTGCAGTTGCTCGGGGAGACCCAGGCGCGGCGCTTCCGCGCGATTCCGCTCGGCCGGCGCGAAGGCGACATCTTCGTCGGCATGGCCGACCCGACCGACCTGTTCGCCTACGACGAGGTCGCGCGCCTGATCGAGGGCGGCATCCAGCTCGCAGTCGTCGCCGAGGGCGATCTCCTGTCGGCGATCGACCGCCTGTACCGGCGCACCGACGACATCCACGGCCTGACCGAGGAACTCGCACGCGACATGGGCGAGAGCGAGGCCAGCATCATCGGCCTCGACGCGCTCGGCGAAGGCCAGGCCGACGCGCCGGTGGTGCGGCTGCTGCAGACGCTGTTCGAGGACGCACTGCAGGTCAACGCCTCGGACGTGCATATCGAGCCGCAGGAAAAGCAGCTCATGATCCGCTTTCGCATCGACGGCGTGCTGCATCGGCAGACCGAGGCCGACCTCAGGATCGCCCCCGCGCTGGCGCTGCGCCTGAAGATCGTCTCCGGGCTCGACATTTCGGAGAAGCGGCTGCCGCAGGACGGCCGCTTCGCCGTCAAGGTGCGCGGCCGCACCGTCGACGTGCGCCTGTCGACGATGCCGACGCAATACGGCGAATCGGTCGTGATGCGCCTCCTGAGCCAGGGCGACAACGCGCCGACGCTCGACACGCTGGGCATGCCGCCCGCGATGCTCGAACGCTTCCGCGCGATCCTGCACCGCCCCAACGGCCTCGTCCTCGTCACCGGCCCGACCGGCAGCGGCAAGACGACGACGCTCTATGCCGCGCTCGGCGAACTCAACGACCCGGGCACCAAGATCATCACGGTCGAGGACCCGGTCGAATACCGCCTGCCCGGTGTCAACCAGGTCCAGGCCAACGACAAGATCGACCTCAGCTTCGCGCGGGTGCTGCGCGCGATGCTGCGCCAGGACCCCGACGTCATCCTGGTCGGCGAGATGCGCGACCCCGAGACTGCGCAGATCGCGCTGCGCGCCGCGATGACGGGCCATCTCGTACTCTCGACGCTGCACACCAACGACGCCGCGTCGACGCCGGTGCGCCTGCTCGACATGGGCGTGCCGTCGTTCATGGTCGCGACCTCGGTTCAGGGCGTGCTTGCGCAGCGCCTGCTGCGCAAGGTCTGCGAACACTGCAAGGCGCCGCATGTGCCGACCCCCCAGGAACGCGTGTGGCTCGGCGCGGCCTATGCCGAGGGCGACGCCTACGTGGCGGGACGCGGCTGCGAGCGCTGCCACGGCACGGGCCACGCCGGCCGCCAGGCGATCCACGAACTGCTCGAGATCAGCGCGCCGCTCGCCGACGCGCTCGCGCGCAAGCCGCCGGCCGAGTTCGTCCTCGCCGCTCGCGCCGAACTCGCCGGCCGCACGCTGCGCGATCAGGCGCTCGCGCTCGCGCGCAGCGGCGTCGCCTCGCTGTCCGAGGCGATGCGGGTCAGCGCGCAGGACGAGACGCACTGATGCGTTTCAGCTACACCGGCCGCACCCAGGGCGGCGAGAAGGCGCAGGGCATCCTCGAAGCAGAAAGCGCGACCGAATGCGCGGCGAGCCTCCTGAAGAGCGGCATCGCGCCGATCACGATCCGCGAGACCGGGCGCTCGGAGCGCCGCGGCACCGGCAGCGAAGCGTCGGGGCTCTTCGCGCCGCGGATCAAGCCGATCGACGTACAGCTTTTTTCGCGCCAGCTCTACACGTTGCTGCGCGCCGGCGTGCCGATCCTGCGCGCGCTCGCCGGCCTGATCGAGTCGACTGCCAATCTCGCGTTCGCGCGCGTGATCGCCTCGCTCAAGGAATCGCTCGAAGCCGGGCGCGACCTGTCGACCGCGATGCGCCAGCACCCGCGCGTGTTCTCGCCGTTCTACGTCGCGATGGTGCGCGTCGGCGAGGCGACGGGGCGCCTCGATGAAATCTTCCTGCGCATGTTCGAACACCTCGAATTCGAGCGCGAGACGCGCGCCCGCATCAAGGAGGCGCTGCGCTACCCGACCTTCGTGCTCATCGCCATGGTCGTCGCCGTCGCGGTCATCAACGTCTTCGTGATCCCGGCCTTCGCCAAGGTCTACGCCGGGTTTGGCGCCGAGTTGCCGCTCATGACCCGCATCCTGATCGAGACCTCGCGCCTGACGCTGGCCTACGGCTGGTATCTGCTCGCAGGCGCCGTGCTCGCCGGGGCAGGCTTCAGCCTCTGGCGCGCCTCGCCCGACGGCCGTCTGGTCTGGGACCGCTTGAAATTGCGCCTGCCGCTGACCGGGTCGATCGTGCTGCGCAGCACGCTCGGGCGCTTCGCGCGCACGCTCGCGCTGTCGATGAAGAGCGGCATTCCGGTGGCGCAGGCGCTCTCGGTCGTCGCCGAAGTCACCGACAACGCCTGGATCGGCTCGCGCGTCGAGCAGATGCGCAACGGCATCGAGCGCGGCGAATCGATCCTGCGCACGGCCCAGCACGCCGGCGTGTTCAACGCCGTCGTGCTGCAGATGATCGCGGTCGGCGAGGAGACCGGCAGCATCGACGAACTCATGCAGGAAGTCGCCGAGATGTACGAGCGCGAGGTCGACTACGAGATCAAGACCCTCTCGGCGCGCATCGAGCCGATCATCATCGCCGCCATGGGCGGCCTCGTGCTCGTGCTCGCGCTCGGCGTCTTCCTGCCGATGTGGGACCTCGCGAGCGTCGCGATCAAGTGAGTTTTTCGCCGTGATTTCGCGTTTTTCGTTCAAGTCCGGCGCACCAACGCCGAAATAGTTGCAGCGCTGCCGCGCTTGCGGGCCGGCAGTGAACTCGTCCAAACCTGTGGAGAACATAATGATTACCCAAAAGGGCATGCAGTCCAGGCAGCACGGTTTCACCATGATCGAACTGATCGTCGTCATCGTCATTCTCGGCATTCTGGCGGCGGTGGCGCTGCCGCGGTTCACCAACGTCCAGCGCGACGCGCGGATCGCCAAGCTCAATGCGGCGCGCGGCGCCGTGCAGGCAGCGGCGGCGATGGTTCATGGGGCCGCGCTCGCTCGCGCCGGCGTGGCTGACACGGCCAACTGCGGGTCGGCCATCGGCTTTGGTCCCGACCCGGCGAACAATACGACCAACATCTGTACCGAGAATGGGCTGGTCCAGATCGTCAACACTTATCCCACGGCCAACGTGCTCGGTATTCTCAACGCGAGCGGGCTGATCTCGACCTTCTTCCCCGCGGGAACGGGGGTCGCTGCCGCCAACACTGCGCTTGATCCCGAGGGCTACAGCGTGGCCGGCGGAGGCGCTGCGGCAGGCTCGGTGCTGACGGTTCGGGTGGACGGCGGGACCACCCCCGCGAATTGCTCGTTCACCTACACCTCGCCCGCAGCCAATACCGCCCCGGTAGTCAGCGCCGTGAATACCGCGGGCTGCTGATCGCATCGCGTCATGGCTCACTCAAACCGCGGCACTAGCCGCGGTTTTACCATGGTGGAGCTGATCCTCGTCATGGTCATCGCCGGCATCATCGCGGCGGTGGCGATGCCGCGCCTGGTCGGCAATAACGGTTTCGACACCCGCGGCTTCGCCGACGAGCTCGCCGCGACCCTGCGCTTCGCGCAGAAGCTCGCGGTCGCGCAACGGCGCGCGGTGTTCGTCCAGATCACGGCGGCCGACGCGAGCCTGTGCTACGTCGCGACCTCGCCGTGTCCGGCGGCGGACCAGGCGCCCGGCCCGGGGGGAGAGAAGCCCTATACGATCACGGCGCCGAATGGCGTGGCGATCGCGCCGGCGACGACGCTTGGTTTTGCCGCAAGCGGCGGCCCGGACATCACGGCGCCGCTCGTCCTGCAGGTCGTCGGCGCGGCGACGTATCCGATCCGCGTCGAACGCGAAACGGGCTACGTCCATGAATAAGGCGCGCGGCGTCAGCCTGATCGAGCTCCTGGTCTTCATCGTCGTCGTCGGCATCGCGGTGACCGGCGTGCTCGCGCTCTATGGCCTCAACGTGCGGACGAGCGGCGACCCGATGGTGCGCAAGCAGGCGCTCGCGATCGCCGAATCGCTGCTCGAGGAAGTGCTCGCCAAGCCCTTTACCTATTGCGATCCGGACGATGCGAACGTGGAGACGGCCGCCGACGCCTCGGGGTGCGCGACGACCCCAGAAGGCCCAGGGCCGGAAGACGCCAGCGAAACGCGCCATGCCAACCTCACGCCCTTCGACAACGTCAACGACTACGACGGCTTTGCCATGACCGGCATCGTCGATCTGGCAGGCAATTCCGTCGCGGGCCTCGACGCCTACAGCGCGCGCGTCGCGGTGCAGCCTGCCGGCGCGTTCCACGGCATCCCGGCCGGAGAAACGCTGCTCGTCACGGTCACGGTCAGCGGCCCGGGCAACCAGACGGTCAGCCTCTCGGGCTACCGCACGCGTCATGCGCCCAATCTCTGACAGCGCAGGCTTCACGCTGGTCGAAATGATCATCGTGATGGCGGTCACCGCCGTCGTCGGGGCGATGGTCGCGGTGTTCCTGCGCGGGCCGATCGAAAGCTACGTCGCGCAAGACCGTCGCGCGGGCCTCGTCGACGCCGCCGACACGGCCTTGCGGCGCATGCAGCGCGACATCCGGCTTGCGCTTCCCAACAGCGTGCTCGTCGACACGATTCCGGGCGGGCCGTCGCTCGAATTCCTCGGTACGCGGGCGGGCGGGCGCTACCGCGCCGACGGCAGCGGCGACATCCTCGACTTCACGGGGGCCGATGCGAGCTTTGACGTGCTCGGTCCCGGTGTCGAAATGCGGACGGGCGACCGCATCGCGATCTACAACCTCGGCATCGAGGGCGCCGACGCCTGGTCGGGGGTCAACATGACGACCTACACCGGCGGCGATGTTCCGAGCGCGAAAAACATCGCGATCACGCCGTTTCAGTTCCCGCTCGCCTCACCGGGCAACCGCTTCCAGGTCGTCGACGGGCCCGTCGCGTATCAATGCAACCTCGCCGCCGGCACGCTCACGCGCTTCTGGGGCTACGATCCCTTCGCCGGAATCACCGCGGCGACGCCGCGCGCGCTGCTCACGACCGGCGTCAGCGCCTGCACCTTTACCTACGAGCCCGGCGTCACCGAGCGCGGCGGCCTCGTCAGCATGACGCTGGCGCTGAGCGACGGCGGCGAATCGGTGCGGCTCTACGCAGCGACGCAGGTCAGCAACCAGCCATGAGCGGCCGGCCTCGTTCCCGCACCCACATGCGCGGCTTCGCGCTGCCGACGGCGATTTTCCTGCTCGTCGTGCTCGCGGCGCTCGGCGGCTACATGGTGTTGCTCTCGCGCAGCAGCCAGCTCAGCAGCGCGCTCGACATCCAGGGGGCGCGTGCGAGCCAGGCGGCGCGGGCCGGGATCGAATGGGCCGCCTGGCAGGTCACCGACCCGCAGGCCCTGCAGCCGGCGCCGACGCCGTGCCCGACCTCGCCGACGCTGCTGACGCTCGACGGCACGCTCGCGGGTTTCGCGGTCAGCGTCGAGTGCCTGCGCTCGCTCGAAGATGACGGTGCCGCAACGGTCGCGGTCTACGAGATCACGGCGACGGCGAGCACGGGCGCCGTCGGTGGGCTGGATCGGGTCGAGCGGCAAATCCGCGCGACCCTGGCGAAATGAAGCGAACCCTGGGCCGCAAATCACTCGACCGAGCCGTCCGCCTGAGCCGTGTGCTGCTCGGCGGGTTTTGCGCCACGGCGCTGCTTCTGGTCACGGCGCCAGCCCTCGGCGCAGGCCAGTGCTCGCCCGAGATCGGCAGGGCCACACTCAACGAGTACAACCACCAGGACAAGTTCGTCGAGGTGAAGCGGCTCAATGTCGCGACCGCCATGACGGGCTGGAAGGTGCGCGTCTATTCAAGTGCCGGTGGCTACGCGCAGCGCGATTTTCCAGCCACGTCGGGCAACGCCTGCGGCGAATATCACGTGTTCGACCTCAAGGCCGCACCGAAGGACGCGGACATCGTTCTGCTCGACGGCAACGACGACGTCGTCGACATCCTGCGCGTCCGGGATTCGTCGCTGCCCGTGGGGACGCCGTTCTACACGCCTTATCCGGGCTGCGCCTTCCTCAGCCCGCCGACCGACCTGGAGATCGACGCCGCCCGCAAAGGGGTCGACCGCACCCCCGACGGTGTCGGCCCGTGGCGCAACACGCCGGGCGTCGGCGCCAATTCCTACGAGACCCGCTGCGGCGGCAACACGCCCGCAGGCGCGGCTGCTGATCTGCGGATCACGAAGACGGCCGGCGCCGCCAGTATTCTCCTCGGCGCCAGCGTCAAATTCACCGTGACGGTGACCAACCTCGGCCCCAACATCGGCAGCACGCTGATCGTCACCGATACGCTGCCGGCCGGCCTGACCTATGTGTCGCACACGGCGTCGGCCGGGATCTACAGCGTCGCGACGGGCCTCTGGACCCTGGGGTCACTCGCCGTGGGGGCGTCGCAGACGCTCACGCTCACGGCAAGCGGCAACAGTGTCGGCACCTGGACCAATACCGCCACCGTCGCCTCCGACAATCGCGACCCGGTGACGGCGAACAACACGGCCAGCGCCGGGGTCACGGTGATCAACCCGGCGCCGGCGGGGTTCAACGCCTTCGAATCGGCGACGCCGGCCGGTGCGACGACCGGCGTGATACGCACCAAGCGCGCGGGCAGCGCCTTCAGCCTCGACGTCATCGCGATCAGCGGCGGCGCGCAGGATGCCTGGTTCAATGGCAACGTCCGCGTCGAACTGCTCGGCAACACGACGACGGGCGTGGGTCTCGACGCCCGCAATTGCCCGGCGAGCGCGACGCTGTTGCAGACCGTGCCGGCCGCAGCGCTGAGCGGCGGACGGGCGACGCTCGGCTTCGCGGCGGTCAGCGACGCCTGGAAGGACGTGCGGGTGCGAATCGGCTACCCGGCGTCGGCGCCGACGGTCTTCGCCTGCTCGAACGACAACTTCGCGATCCGCCCCGAGCGTTTCGAGGGCGTGGTCGTGAGCGACGCCGACAGCAGCACCGCCGGCACGGCGCGCGCGCTCGACAACCTTTTGGTCAACGGCGGTGTCGTCCACAGGGCAGGCCGCCCGTTCCGCATCGCGGCCAGGGCGGTCAACGCCGGCGGCGCGAGTACGGCGAATTACGTCGACAGTCCCGAGGCCGACCTCGCGGGCTGCCTGCTGCCGAGCGGAACCTGCACGCCCGGCCTGCTCGCGACCGGTGCCTGGTCGGTCGTCGGCACGGGCACCGTCGCGACCATGGCCGCAACCTATTCCGAAGTCGGCGCGTTTGCCATGACACTCGTCGACCGGCACTTTGCCGACGTCGACGCGGCCGATTCGACGCCGGCCGAACGCCATGTCGTATCCGGGGCCGCGAACGTCGGCCGCTTCGTCCCCGACCATTTCGACCTCGTCGCCGCGAACACGCCCGTCTTCAAAACCTTCAACGACACCACCTGCGGCACCCGTTCCTTCACCTACGTCGGCCAACCCTTCGGCTACGCGACGCTGCCGCAGGCAACGATCACCGCGAAGAATGCGGGCGGCGGCGTCACCGTCAACTACGCCGGTGCGCTGTGGAAACTCGCGGCCTCCGGCGTGACCGAGAGCTACACGGCGGTCACGGGCACGCTCGACACCGGCCTGATCGGCACGTCGGCGGTGAGCGAGACGGGTTCCGGCAGCGGGACCCTGAGCCCCGATGCGAACGGCCTTATCGCATTCGCGCGCAGCCTGCCGCTGACACCCTTCAGCGCGGACGTCAATCTGTCGCTAAGTGTCCGGGACAGCGCGGAAAACGGCGAACCGGGCAACGGCGTCATCGAGACCGCGACGCCGGCCCAGTTCCCCGACATCGCCTTCGATTCCGGCGACGAGATCCGCTTCGGCCGCCTGGTCCTGCGCAACGCCCACGGTTCGGAGCTGCTCCCGCTGCCGGTCGCGATCGAGACCCAGCACTGGACCGCCGCGGGCTTCGTGCGCAACGCCGCGGATTTCTGCACGCGGCTTGCGGCCAATCACGTGGTGCTGTCGAACTGGCAACGCAACCTCGTCGCCTGCGAGACTTCGTCGGCGCTGTCGGGGCGTTTCAACGCCGGCCGCGGCAATCTGCGATTCGGCGCGCCGGGCCAGAACAACAGCGGCAGCGTCGACCTCGTCGTGCGGCTCGACGGGGTCGGCGGCGGCAGCGGCTGCGTCGGTGGTGCGACGACGCCCGCGGTCGGCGCGGACCAGTCATGGCTGCGGGGCCGTTGGAGCGGGGGCGCCTACGACCAGGATCCGGCGGCGCGCGCGAGCTTCGGCCTTCATCGCGGCAGCCGGGCGCAGATCTATGTGCGCGAGTTGTACTGAAAGATTTTGACCGCAACGACGTGTTTGTTTAATTTCGGAAAATTTTTGACCTTCGATCATGCGCTTCCTGCGTCGCAAAGCTGAACTGGGCCTCACCGCCTACCTGCGCCTTCCCGGGCGCGTCGCCTACGCGCGCGTCGATCGCCGTGCCGCCGTACCGAAGCTGCTCGACGTCGGCGTCGTCCCGGTCAAGGACAACAACTGGAACGAAGCGCTGTCGAAGCTGCCCCGGCGCGGCCCGCTCAGCCTGGTGCTGCGTCCCGCCGACTACAAGATGCGTCTGCTCGACGCGCCGAACGTCCCGGCTGAGGAAATCAAGTCGGCGGTGCGCTGGCAAATGCAGGACACGCTCGATTTCCATGCCAACGACGGCACGCTCGACGTGCTCGACGTGCCGCATCCCGAGCATCTCAGCCACGTCCGGCAGATTTTTGCCGTCGCCGCGCGTAACGCGCTGCTGGCCGAGGAGACCACACTCGCGACCAACGCCGGCCTGCACCTGACGATCATCGACATCATCGAGACCGCGCAGCGCAACCTCGTCGCGCGCCTCGAAACGCGCGGGCGCGCTCTCGCCGTCTTCGCCTTCGTCGAAACCGGCGGCCTGCTGACGCTGACCCTCGACGGCGAGCTCTGCATGACACGCACGCTCGGCGTCAACCCCGGGCTGCTCGAGAGCGACCCGGAGGGCGCGCTCGAGCGCCTGACGCTGGAAATCCAGCGCAGCCTCGACCACTTCGACCGTCAGTTCGGCGGCATTCCGGTGGACCGCCTGCTGCTGCTGCCGGGAGAGGCGATCGGGCGCCTGCGCGACGGCCTCGCCGGCAACCTCGCGCTGCCGGTCGACGTGCTGGCCTTCGCGAGCGCACTCGATACCTCGGCCTTCCCCGAGGTCGACACGCTGCCGCCGCCGTGCTTCCACGCAATCGGCGCGGCGCTGCGCATGGAAGACAGCCAGCCATGAGCCAGCAGATCAACCTCGCCAATCCCCTGCTGCTGCGCAAGCGCTACGTCTTCGGCGTGCGCGAGATGGGTCTCGCGCTCGTCGCGATCGTCGCGCTGGCTCTGGCCTGGGCGGGCTACCAGCACTATCGCGCCCGGGCACTCGACGCCGAGGCCACCGAGCACGAGGCGCGGGCGGCGCAGGCGCAGCACGAGCTCGACCGCCTGAGCGCAGCGATCCGCCCGCCGAGCGCGTTGCTCGCCGAGCGCGTGAGCTTCGCACGCGCCCAGACCGTGCAGCGCGAGGCGGTGCTCGCGTCGCTCGAGGGCGTCATCGAAAAAGGTTCGAAGGGCTTCTCAGAGCGGTTGCGCGCGCTCGCCCACGGCCGCATCGACGGCGTCTGGCTCAACGGCTTCGTGCTCTCTGCGGACTACGTCTCGCTCGAGGGCTCGGCCCTGAGTGTGGGCCTCGTCGGCGACTACATCGAGCGTCTCGGCAGGCAGGCGCCGTTCGCCGGGATGAAATTCTCGGGGATGGAGGCGGCGGCGCCGCGGGGGGCCGATCCGGCGCGGCAGGACGCCGACGCGCCATTGGCGGCCGTCGATTTCACCCTTTATTCGGGCAATGCGCCCGGCAGCACGGAAGGAAAGCCGCATGCTCCGTGACAAGTTTCAGCAGCTCGGAGAGCGTATCGAGGGCATGAGTCCGCGCGAGCGCGCCTTCGTCTTCGCCGCGGCCGTCATGCTCGCGCTCGCCCTCGTGCAGACCCTGGTGATCGACCCCGCGCGCGAGCGCCAGCAGCGCGCACAGGAGCGGGTGCAAAGCGCCCGGGCGGCGCTGCAGCAGATCGCGCAGCAGACCGCCGCGGTCCGCGACACGTTGCGTGTCGACCCCGACCGGACGGCCCGCGATGCGCTCGCCGCCGAGGAGGCACGACTGGCCGAACTTGCCCGTGAACTCGAGGCGCGCGAACGTCTGCTGATCGCACCGGAGCGCATGCAGCAGGTATTGAAGGACGTGATCGACGGGGAGGGCCGGGTGCATGTCGTCGGCTTCAAGACGTTGAGCCCGCAGCCCGTTGCCGTGCAGAACGCGCCGGGCGACGCGCCGCCGGGGTTTTATCGCCACGGCTTCGAGGTGACCGTGACTGGCCCCTATGCCGAGCTCGTCGCATACCTCGAGCGCCTCGAGGGGCTGCCGTGGCAACTCGGCTGGACGTCGGCGACGCTCGATGCGGCCGAGCGACCCGCGCTCTCGCTCACCCTGATCGTCAACACCCTGAGCCTGGAGGAAACATGGCTGCGCGTATGATGCGTCCCGTTCTTGCGGCGCTGCTAGCGGCGCCGCTCGCTGCACTGGCGCTGCCCGATCCGACCGCGCTCCCGGTTGCGCCGGGCGCCGGCGGCGCGGAAGCCGGAGCGGGTGCGACGCTCGCCGCGATCAAGCGCAACGGGCACACCCGCATCGCGGTCATCGGTGGACGCGAGTTCGCCGAGGGCGGGCACTACCAGGACGCGCGCATCGTGCGCATCGGCGAAAGCGAGGTCGTGCTGCGCCGCGGCGGTGAAACCACGGTGCTCAGACTCTACCCGCAGGTCGAAAAACGGCCGCGCGGGAAATAAGAAAACAGGAGACATTGCGGATGATGAAGACCCTATTGCTCGCTGCGCCGCTCGCGCTGGCCGGCTGCGCCGCGACGCTCACCGGGCAGGATACCCGGCAGGCGATCCGCGACGACGTCGCGCAGGCCGCGCAGGCGAAGCCCGTTGCACCACCGGCCCTGAGCGACGATGAGGCCCGCGCTGCGCTGATGCCGCCCATCAAGCTCGAGCGTCCGAAAGTTGCTGCGCCAGCCGAACCCCGCTTCGATCTCGCGGTCAGCGGCGCGCCGGCGCAGGAGGTGTTCCTGGCGATCGTCTCCGGCACGCCCTACAGCATGCTCGTGCACCCGGAAGTCGCGGGCTCGGTTTCGGCCAACCTCAAGAACGTGACCGTGCCCGAAGCGCTGTCTGCGATCCGCGAACTTTACGGCTACGAGTACACGATCGAGGGCCGCCGCGTCATGGTGCACCCGCTGACCCCGCAGACGCGGATCTTCAAGGTCAACTATCTGGCCGGAACCCGCGCCGGTGCGTCGGACACGCGCGTGATCTCGGGCTCGGTCAGCGCCGCCTCGGGCAACGGCAACGGCGCGTCCGCAGGCGGCAGCGGCAGCAGCAACCAGCAGTCGCTCGAAACGAGCAAGATCAGTACCGCGGTCAATTCGGATTTCTGGGGCGAACTGAAGCTCGCGCTCGACGCCATCGTCGGCGAATCGGGCAAGGTCATCCTGAGTCCGCAGTCCGGTGTCGTCGTCGTGAAGACGCCGCCGCGGACGATGCGCGAAGTCGAGCGTTTCCTCAAGGCGACCGCGCTCGCGGTCGAGCGCCAGGTCATGCTCGAAGCAAAAATCATCGAGGTGCGGCTCAGCGACGGCTTCCAGACCGGAATCAACTGGGCGGCGCTGCACGAGGGGCGGCACAAGTACTCGTCCGGCGCCGATGCGGGCAACTTCAATCTGGTGACGGGCGCGGCTTCGGGCTCGCTCGGCAGCGTCCTCGGCAGCGGTTTGCCGGCCGCATCGGGAACCTCGGGCGGCATCTTCGGACTGGCGTTCCAGACCAAGAGCTTCGCCGCGCTGATCAATTTCCTCGAAACCCAGGGCGCGGTCCATGTCCTGTCGAGCCCGCGGATCGCCGCGCTGAACAACCAGAAGGCGGTGCTCAAGGTCGGTACCGACGACTTCTTCGTGACCAACGTCTCCACGACGAGCAACACCGGCGGCGCGGGCACGACGACGACGCCGAGCGTGACGCTGCAGCCCTTCTTCTCGGGGATCGCGCTCGACGTCACGCCGCAGATCGACGAGCGCGGGCGAATCACGCTGCATGTCCGTCCGTCGGTCAGCGTGGTGACCGAGAAAATCAAGAACATCGACGCCGGCGCCGCGGGCAGCCTCACGCTGCCGCTCGCGTCGAGCGCGGTCTCGGAAACCGACAGCGTGGTGCAGGTCGAAGACGGCCGCATCGTCGCGATCGGCGGCATGATGAAACAGTCGTTCGATGACAGCGCCAACCGTGTTCCCGCGATCGGACGCGTGCCGCTGCTCGGTTACTTCTTCGGCAACACCGCGCGCAGCGCGAGCAAGAGCGAGCTCGTGATCCTGATCAAGCCCACCGTCATCGACAGCCAGGAAGACTGGCAGGCCGACGCGGAAGCGACGCGGGCGCGTCTCGAGAAGCTCGAGCGGCAAGCCGCGAATCCGTGATCGCGTCGTCCGCGCGTCCTGACAACGCGTCGATCGTCGATGCGGGCAGGCGGGCGGTCGGCGCGGGCAGCGGGCTGTCCTATCTTGCGCATTTCGGGTTGAGCGAGGCACCGTTCCGGCTCACGCCCGACACCGATTTCTTTTTCGCCTCGCCGCCGCATCGCGAGGCGCTCAACACGCTGCTTTATGCCCTCGAAAACGGCGAAGGTTTCATCAAGATCGTCGGCGCCGTGGGCACCGGAAAAACGCTGCTGTGCCGCATGCTGCTCGCGTCCCTGCCGGCGAACTGCCAGGCGGTCTATCTGCCCAACCCCGCGCTCGATCCGGCCGGCATCCTGCTCGGCGTCGCCGAGGAACTCGGCATCTCGCCGGACGGCGGCGGCTTCGGCGTACACAAGGCAATTCAGTCGCGCTTGCTCGAACTGGCGCAGCGCGACATCCACGTCGTCCTGATCCTCGACGAGGCCCAGGCGATTCCAGCCGACAGCCTCGAGGCGCTGCGCCTGCTGTCGAATCTCGAAACCGAGAAGCGCAAGCTCCTGACCATCGTGCTTTTCGGTCAGCCCGAGCTCGACGCGCGGCTCAACGCGATCCCGCAACTCAAGACCCGGATCAGCTTTCACGAGCGGCTGCGCGCACTTGATCGCGACGAGATGAGGGCCTACCTCGATCATCGGCTCGAACACGCGGCCCAGCCGGAGGGCGGGCGCGTTTACTTCACGCCGCGCGCGCTGCGGGGGTTGCACCGGACGAGTGGGGGCGAGCCGCGCGTCGCCAACGTCATCGCGCATAAAGCCCTGCTGCTCGCGTACGGCCGCGGCCTCGACCGCGTCGGCTGGCGCGAGGTGCGGCTCGCCGCGCGCGACACCGCCGACACAGCGTCGCGCGCTCGCGGTCTGGCCCGGCATGCTGGGCTTGCCGCGCTGCTCGCCGGCGCGACGGTCGCCGCGCTTTATCTCGCGCTATAGCCTTGCGGAGTTCATTGCCATGAGCATCATCAACCAGACGCTGCGCGAGCTCGACGCGCGCCGGGCCGCGGCAGGCGGCGTGCCCCTGCCGTCCCCGGTCGCCGTTCGCCGGCGCGACTGGCGGCCGGTGATCGCGGGGACCGTGCTCGTGTCCGCTGCCGCGCTGTTCGGCTGGTTCAAGTTCGGCGTGCCGGGGGAGGCCATGCCGCCGCTCACGCCCGCCGCTGCCCATCCGGCCGCGCCGCAAACCGAACTGCAAGCAGCGCACCAACCCGCTACACAACCGGCACCCGAACCGGCACCCGAACCGGCACCCGAACCGGCACCCGAACCGGCACCCGAACCGGCACCCGAACCGGCACCGCGGGTCGCGATGCCGCGAACGCCCGCCCCGATACCGGCCCTTACCGCGCGGGCGGATTCGTCGCCGCGGGTCGAAGCCGTCCCTATCGCCGATCAGGGCGCGCCGCAGGCATCCGACATGGCCGTCGCGGCGCCGTCTGCGCCGGCGAGTACAGCCGCGCGGGAGACGCGCATTCGCAAGGACTTCAGCCCACCGAGTGCCGATGCGCAGGCCGAAGCCAGCTATCGCAGGGCGGCAGCGTTGGCGCAGGGTGGCCGCGAAAGCGAAGCGCGCACGCTGCTCGGCGACACACTCCGGATCGCTCCCGGGCACGCCGCGGCGCGCCAGTTGCTGGCGACGTTGCTCCACGAAGCCGGTCAGTACGGCGCAGCCGAAGCGACCTTGGCCGCGGGCCTTCGCGCGTCGCCCGACCACCCGTGGTTCGCGCTGAGCCTCGCGCGCGTGCAGGCGGAACGCGGAGACATCGCTGCGGCGGTCGCCACGCTCGGCGACGGCATCGAACGCCGCACGGTCGACGCCGAGTATCGGGCGACGCTCGCGGCGCTGCTGCTGAGCATCGGTCGGCCCGGCGAGGCCGCGCGGCAGTACGAGCAGGCGGTCAAGACGGCGCCGGGGAACGGGCGATGGTGGATGGGTCTGGGCCTCGCGCGCGAAGGTGAGGGAAATGCCGCGGCGGCGCGTGTCGCCTATGGCCGCGCGCTGGTCGCCGGTGACCTGCCGGAAAAGCTCGTGGTTTTTGTGCAGGCGAAGCTCGCGGCGCCCTGAATGGCGCGCGCCTCGGGCCGCCCGGCGGGCGATTGCGCCTGACCTGTTGTAGCCGCACAACGCAATTTTTACAAAATTGAAGAAAATGACCGGCTTGTGGTTTTCCGTTGGCGATTTGCTAGAATTCCGCGCGTCGGCTGGATCACAAGTCCCGGACCGATCTCTGGTGTGGGTTTTTATCTACGTATGTATAAGTAAAGGGAAATCAAAATGAAATATTCCGTTCTCCTGGCTGCTCTGCTGGCCGCTTCGATGACCGCTTGCGGCCAAAAAGAAGAAGCTGCTGCACCTGCCGAAGCGCCCGCGATGGAAGCGCCTGCTGAAGCACCGGCCATGGAAGCACCTGCTGCTGAAGCTCCGGCTCCTGAAGCGCCCGCTGCCGAAGCACCGGCTGGCGAAGCTGCTCCTGCAGAACCCGCTCCCGCCCAGTAATTCCGGGTCAGGAACACGAAAAAACCGGCCTTCGGGCCGGTTTTTTCATGGGCGCAAGAAACGGTCGATGCGCGCGAGGGCCTCGTCGAGCCGCGGTTTAGGCTGGGTGTAGGCGATCCGAAGATAGCGCGCGGGGTCGTGGCGGCCGAAATCCACGCCCGGCGTCGTCGCGACGCCGGCCTGCTCGAGCAGCAGACCGGCGAGCACTTGGCTGTCGGCGGCCAGCGCGCTGCAATCGGCGTAGAGATAGAACGCGCCGTGGGGGATCACCGGAATCGCGAAGCCGCGTGCACGGAGCGCCGGCAGCAGAAAGTCGCGGCGCGCACGCAGTTCGGCCTTGTGCGTCTCGAGGATGGCAAGCGTCGCGGGTTCGAAGCCGGCGAGCGCGGCGTGCTGGGCGGGCGTGGGGGGCGCGAGGAAAAGATTCTGCGCGAGCCGTTCGAGTGCGGCCAGCGCCCAGGCTGGCGCGACCAGCCAGCCAAGTCGCCAGCCCGTCATCAGGAAACACTTCGAAAAGCTGTTGATCACGAACACGTCGTCCCAGCGCGCGGCGCTGTGCGTGTCGCCGTCGTAGGTGAGTGCCAGATAGATCTCGTCGACGATCAGCGCGATGCCGCGCGCCGCGCACCAGGCATGGATGTCCGCGAGGGCCTCGGGGTCGATCGTCGTGCCGGTGGGATTCGACGGGTTGGCGATCAGCACGGCCCGTGTCGCCGGGGTTGCGTGGCGCTCGATCGCTTCGCGCGTGAGCTGGAAGCCGCTCGCGGCGTCGACCGGGATTTCGACCGCGCGCGCATCGCAGAATTGCGCGAAGTTGCGATTGCAGGGGTAGCCGGGGTCGGCCATCAGTACCTCGTCGCCGGGGCCGGCTAGAAGCCCGAGCACGAGCAGGAGCGCGCCCGAGGCGCCCGGCGTGACGACGACGCGCTCGGCCTCGACCGGTGTGCCCCAGTAGGTGCGATGGAATTCCGCGATGGCCCGGCGCAGCGCAGGCAGGCCGAGCGCGCCGGTGTAGCGGGTATGGCCTGCGCGTAAAGCGGCGATGCCGGCTTCGACGATCGGCCCCGGCGTGGCGAAGTCGGGCTCGCCGATTTCGAGGTGGATGATGTCGCGTCCGGCGGCCTCGAGCGCCTGCGCCCGGGCGAGGATGTCCATGACGTGGAAGGGCGCGATGGCGTCGGCCCGGGTCGCGGTCCGCGGTCGCCGCGCCGTCATGCACCGGACCTCGTGCGCGCGCGCGGATCCTGACGATAGAACAGCGCCATTTGCCGGTACACCGCCGGATACTCGGCGTGCAGCAGGTGCGGCAGCTCGAAGAAGGCCTCGCTTAGCACGGCGAAGAACTCGGCGGGTTCGCTGCTCGCGTAGGGATCGATCGCGGTGTCTTCGCCGGCGTCGACGCGGGCGCAAAAGTCGTCGTAGGCGCTGCCGAAGTCCGCGGCCCAGGCCGCCGCGCTCATGCCCCGGTGCAGCGGCGGAAACCCGTTGGCGTCGCCGTTCAGCATGTCGAGCTTGTGCGCGAATTCGTGCAGCACGACGTTGAAGCCGTCGGCCGGGCCGCCCGCTTCGACGTCGGCGAGCGAGAGCACGAGCGGGCCGCCGTGCCAGGATTCCCCGGCCAGGATGTCGCGGCTGCGGTGGACGACGCCGGCCTCGTCGATCTCCTCGCGCGGGCGCAGAAATTCGTCGGGGTAGAGGATGATCTCGCGCCAGCCGTCATAACTGTCCTCGGCGAGATTGAGGATCAGCAGACTCGCCTGCACGGCGATGGACAACTGCACGGCCTCGTCGACCTCAGCGCCGCCTGCGGCCGAAAAGGTCTTGTCGTGGAGGAGCAAGCTGGCGTGGCGCCGAAGCCGCGCGCGCTCGTCGGCCGCGAGCCCCTGCAGGATTGGAAGGCGCGCGACCGCGTCGTCGAAGACCGGTTCGGGAACGAGGTGGGTGCGGAGGATGCGCTCGCGACGCCAGCGCGCGAACCAGCTCATTCGTCGGCGTCGAGCAGGCGGGCCGTCACCGCGTCGGGGTGCTCGAGCTCGACCCGCTCGATCTGCGCAAAGCGCTTGGTGATCTTGTCGCTCGAGATGCGCACGTCGCCGACGTCCTTGCTCGCCTGTTCGATGTGCGTGGCGAGCTTCTTCATGCGCTCGTCGAAGCGCGCAAAGTCCTTGGCGAGTTTCGCGAGTTCGTCCTTGATGACGTGCGCCATGCGCCGCGTCTCGGAATCGCGGATCACCGCGCGCGCGGTGTTGAGCACGGCCATCAGCGTCGTCGGCGAGGTCAGCCAGACCCGCTTCTTCTGCGCGTGTTCGACGAGATCGGGGTGGTAGGCGTGGATTTCGGCGAACACCGCCTCGGCCGGCAGGAACATCACCGCGCCATCGGAGGTCTCGCCGGCGACGACGTACTTCGTGCCGATGTCGTCGACGTGCTTTCGGACGTCCATCTTGAACTGGCGCCGTGCCGCCTCGCGTTCTGCGGCCGGCAGCGCGTCGTCGAACATGCGGCTGTAGTTTTCGAGGGGGAACTTGGCGTCGACGCAGACGGTGCCGGTCGGTTCCGGCAGGATCAGCACGCAGTCGGCGCGGGCGCCGCCCTTCAAGGTGTGCTGGAAGGCGTAGGCGTCGGGCGGCAGGCTGTTGCGAACCAGCGCCTCGAGTTGCACCTCGCCGAACGCGCCGCGCGAGCGCTTGTCGCCGAGGATTTCCTGCAGGCTCACGACGTTGCTCGCGAGGCCCTCGATCTTCTTTTGCGCCTCGTCGATGACGGCCAGCCGCGTCATCACCGAGGTGAAGGTGTCGTTGGTCTTCTTGAAGCCCTCGTCGAGCCGTTCGGCGACCTTGCCCGAAATTTCGTTGAGGCGGCCGTCGACGGTCTGCGACAGCTGCTGGACGCGTTCGCCGAACTGCGCGCTCATGCCTTTGAGCGTGTCCTGCAGCAGCGCCTGCTCGGCGCGGCCCTGCTCGATCAGCTTCTCGAGCATCGCGGTCTGGAACTGGCCGAGGTGTTCGCTGACCCCGGCGCGTGTGTCGGCCAGACGCTCGGTCTGCGCGACCTGCAGCGCGGCGAACTGGGCCTGCATGCGGTCGGACTGCTGGGTGAGCCCGCCGTGGAGATCGCTCAGCACCGCGCGATGGCGCGCTTCCATGTCGTGCACGAGCTGGGCGGGCAGGGCCTGCTGGTCGCGGCGCAGGGACTGGAGCCGCACGAGCAGGATCACGCTGACGGCGAGGAGGACGGCGAGTCCAATCAGGAGGGCGATTTCGAAGGCTGGCATGGCGTGAATTCTACCTGCTCGCGATGACGCCATTTGGTAACTTGTCGCCCTTGAATCTTCTATGGCTAGACGCGGAGATCAAGAAAACACGGATGTTGCGGGCAGTAACGAAACAGCTGATTGAACATCTACCAAACCTCGGAGCTGACCGACGGCAGCCTCGGGTGACATGAAATCAAAGTTGAAGTCGCCGCGTCCGCCCATTCGCCGTCACTGCGTCTGGATCGGCCCCGTGGTGAGCTGACCAAGTCGATTTTGCTGTGCCTACGCTTGCGCAACCGCTCCCGCAAGAATGGGAGAAACCGTCTCGTTCATAGAGGCCCTGCGTGGCGTTTTAGGTACCTCGGTCGGCAACCGCGCCGTGTTCGACAGATCGGTTCACACTCGGCTAAAGGCGTTATTCTGCAAAGATAGCCCCGTAAGGCTGCATACCCCTCCTCCAGCAAGGAGGGGTATGCAGCCTTACGGACGACCATGAGGGTTAACTGCTAGTCCAGACATTCGAGCCCCAGCCCGTGGCCTCGGTCAGGTGAGGATGGAATTAAATGATTGAGAGAGAAAACGAAATGAAGCGGGCCCCAGAGTTGTATCGGTTCGGTTTCCCGCAAAAACCGTACTTCCTCATACCGCTAAGTTTGTTAATCGTGTATTCCACGATCGCTTCAGAAAGCCAGGAATTGCTCACATTGGCCGACAAAATTGTTACACCGCTAGTTGATAGCCTGCATTTCGTAGGGCTTGGTGTAACCAGACCGTTCATGGATGGCCAAATGCCCGCGCGCTATTACACCAATCTTATTGGTATCGGGGTCTGGGGGGTTGCAACCTATAACGCGAGAACGATAGCTTGGCTGGCTAATTACAGGGGGGTGCTGAACTTTGTTAATCAAGCGACGAGAAAGGCTCAGGAATTGAAGGGCTGGAGTCCAGGACAAGCTTGGCTGCGTGCACGGCTATTTTTATTATTTTTCATGACCCCGATATGCGCATATTCATTTGCCTCCTATTCTGAATAGCACGCACGGTTGGTTTATTTTTCACGTCAAGGATTCGCTCACACCTCTGCTATTGATCGCAGTATTTCAAGTGCCTGGAATGTTTATCAGTGGTTTGCTCGCTCCTTTAGCGATATACCTCATTCACGACCTCAAACACGCCGTGACCTGATAATTTAAGGGCACCAGCAACAAACGGCGGCGCGACAAGAAAAAAAACCCGGCGCGGGGCCGGGTTTCGTATTACGCCGCTGCGCGGCTGGCGCGCTTGCGCTCGTGTTCCTGCAGGTGGCGCTTGCGGATGCGAATCGACTTCGGTGTGATCTCCACCAGTTCGTCGTCATCGATGAATTCCACGGCGGATTCCAGCGTCAGCTTGATCGGCGTGGTCAGGCGCACCGCTTCGTCGGTGCCGGAGGCGCGCACGTTGGTCAACTGCTTGCCTTTGATCGGGTTGACCACCAGATCGTTGTCGCGGCTGTGGATGCCGATGATCATGCCTTCGTACAGTTTGTCACCGGGCGAGACGAACATGCGGCCGCGGTCTTCCAGCTTCCACAGCGCGTAGGCCACGGCCTCGCCGTTGTCCTGGCTCACCAGCACGCCGTTATGACGGCCCGGCAGGTCGGCTTTCACCGGACCGTAGTCGTCGAACACGTGGCTCATCAGGCCGGTGCCGCGCGTCATGGTCATGAAGTCGGACTGGAAGCCGATCAGGCCGCGTGCGGGAATGTGGTATTCCAGGCGGGTGCGGCCGCGGCCGTCGGATTCCATGTTGGTCAGTTCGCCGCGGCGGCGGCCGATCTCTTCCATCACGCCGCCCTGGTGTTCGTCTTCCAGGTCGATGGTCAGGTTTTCGTAGGGCTCGCACTTCTCGCCATTGATTTCCTTGTACACCACGCGCGGCTTGGCGACGGCCATCTCGAAGCCTTCGCGGCGCATGTTCTCGAGCAGGATCGTCAGGTGCAGTTCGCCGCGGCCCGAAACGCGGAACACGTCGGCGTCGCCGGTGTCGTCGACGCGCAGCGCGACGTTGGTCAGCAGTTCCTTGTTCAAGCGGTCGCGGATCTGGCGGCTGGTAACGAACTTTCCCTCTGTGCCGGCGAGCGGCGAGGTGTTCACCATGAAGTCCATGGTCAGGGTCGGTTCGTCCACGCCGAGCACGGGCAGGCCAACGGGGTTTTCCTTGTCGCAGATGGTGACGCCGATGCCGATGTCGTCGAGGCCGGAGATGATGATGATGTCGCCGGCTTCGGCTTCATCCACCGGCACGCGGTCGAGGCCCTTGAAGCCGAGCACCTGGTTGATGCGGCCGGTGGCGACCTGTTCCTCGTGGTTCATCACCACCACCGACATGCCGGGCTTGATGCGGCCGTTGAGCACGCGGCCGACGCCGAGACGGCCGGTATAGGTCGAATAATCCAGCGCGGCGATCTGCAGCTGCAGCGGGGCGTCGGCCGATCCAGGCGGGGTGGGGACGTGCGCGAGCACGGTGTCGAACAGCGGCTTCATGTCGGCCGCGCTGCCGCCCTGCGAGGGTGCGTCCTTGAGGTCGAGGCAGGCCCAGCCGTTCAGGCCCGAGGCGTAGATGATCGGGAAGTCGAGCTGGTCGTCGGTGGCGCCGAGCTTGTCGAACAGGTCGAAGGTCTGGTCGACGACCCAGTCCGGGCGCGAACCGGGGCGGTCGACCTTGTTGATCACGACGATTGGACGCAGGCCCAGCGCCAGCGCCTTCTTGGTGACGAAGCGCGTCTGAGGCATCGGGCCCTCGACGGCGTCGACCAGCAGCACGACGCCGTCGACCATGCCGAGCACGCGCTCGACTTCGCCGCCGAAGTCGGCGTGCCCCGGCGTGTCGACGATGTTGATGTGGTAGTCGCCGTAGGTGATCGCGGTGTTCTTCGCGAGGATGGTGATGCCGCGCTCCTTCTCGAGATCGTTCGAGTCCATGACGCGTTCGTCGATGGCCTGGTTGTCGCGGAAGGTGCCGGATTGCTTGAGAAGCTGGTCGACGAGCGTGGTCTTGCCGTGGTCGACGTGCGCGATGATCGCGATGTTGCGAAGCTTGCGGGACATGATTGAGCGCCTATTCGAGTGGAAATCCGCTTCCGGCCTTCAGTGCGGGGCAGTTCCACTCGATTCGAGCGGTCGGCAGGCTTGCGGGAAACCCGGCATTATAACCGGGTTTTTGCTATCTGGTGAGCGGATGTGCGGCGAGGCGCGCGTCGATGCGCTCGATCACGGCCAGGTAGCGCGGCCCCCCGACCGGGCCGAAACGCCGATCGAACTCGGCCTGCGCCATGAATTCGGGCAGATCGCGGAAGTCCGGCAGCAGCGCGTCGTCGTTTCGTGCCGCCGCGAGGTGCTGCAGCACGCGTGCGGCCGGCTCGCCGGTGGCGCGGTCGCCGAGCCGCACGCCAGCGCGGTTGGCGGCAAGGTCGGTGAAGCTGAAGCCCGAGCCCCGGTTCGCGTCTTCCTCCTCCTTGATCAGGCCGATCGCGTTGGCGAGCCGGCTGCCGCCATTGGCCGACAGCGCCGCCGAAATGATGAAATGCTCGGCGAAATCGCGCCTGCCGTGCAGCGAGAGCAGCACGCGCGGACTGCGCCGTATCGAGCGGCCCTCACCCTCGAGTAGCTTGGCGAGACTGATGCCGGACAGGTGCGCCGCGATCGCCGTGAGCGCGGCGCGATTATGCTCGCGCGGGTCGCCGCCGGCGCGCCGGGCGTGCTCGAACAGCGGCGCGACCACCTGCACGAGTGGCACCGTGCTGCCTTCCCGGTGGCGCTTGAGCAGGCCGTCGAGGTATTGCGCATAGTCGAGCATGCGTGCCTGGTCGGCCGGCGGGACCAGGATCTCGACGCTTTTCTGCTCGATTTCGGTAAGCAGTTCGGGCCGCCATCGGTAGTCGAGCGTCGCCTGGTTCTCGTCGAAATTGACGCGATAAAACGCGTCGGCCAGGGCGGCGTAGGTCTCGTCGCGGCGCAGCCGCGCGTGGACGCGGCGTGCGATCCAGTCGGCGATCACGCCCGGAACCGGCAGGCTGCCGAGCTGCAGGCTTTCGATGCGGACGCCGCCCGGCGCCTCGGCGACCTCGGCCGTGACGTTGAGGTAGGCCCCGAAGGGATTGCGCGGCGCGGTCAGCGTCGCGGTCAGCGTCGCGCCCCCGGGCGTGAGTTCGGCGGCGATGCCGGTCACGCGGTGCAGTTCCACCGCGTAGTTGAGAAGGCGGTTGAGTTCGGATTCGTCGAGCCGGATGCTGTGGACCACGTCGGGGGTCTGGCGTCGCGGATCGTGTTTCTGGAACAGCGACTTGATCCACGCGAGATCCTTGCGGCGGAACTCGCCGACCGGTTCGACCGCCGGTGCGTCGTCCAGCATCATCCAGGGCAACACGGTCACGCCGAGCAGCAGAAGCAGTGCGAGGCTCCAGGCCAGGAAGCGTCTCATGTCACTGCGGCTGGTTACGCATGAAGTCCGCCGTCTGGAAAAGCGCAGCGGTCAGTTCCTGCTGTAGCGCGGCGTCGAGCCCGACGTCCTGCATCGCCCGAATCATGCAGCCCATCCACTGGTCGCGCTCGCTCTCGCCGATGACGAAGGGCAGATGGCGGCGGCGCAGGAAGGGATGGCCGAAACGGTCGGTGTATTCGGGCGGGCCGCCGGTCCACCCGGACAGAAACCACGCCAGCTTGTTGCGCGATTCCGTGAGGTCCGTGGGATGAAGCTTGCGGATGCCGTAATAGTCCGGGTCCTCGTCCATCAGGTCGTAAAAGCGGTCGACAAGCCTGCGGATCGTGTCGGCGCCGCCGAGGCGGTCGTAATGGGTTTGCATGTTCGCACCAGTCATACGGGAACGGGTTTGACCTTGGCCGCCGCGGCCTTCGCCAGCAGGCGGGCCGCGTCGGGAGAGTCGGCCGTCGCCAGCGCGACGCCCATGCGGCGACGGGCGAAGGCCTCGGGCTTGCCGAAGAGCCGCAGGTCGACGCCCGGGGCCGCGAGCGCGTCGTCGACGCCGTCGAACGCGATGCCTCGCGCGTCCACAGCGCCGTAGATCACGGCCGACGCGCCGGGTTCCCGCAGGCCGGTGTCGACCGGAAGCCCGAGGATCGCGCGCGCGTGCAGTTCGAACTCGTTCTGCCGCTGCGTCGCGAGCGTGACCATGCCGGTGTCGTGCGGCCGCGGGCTCACTTCCGAAAACCACACGGTGTCGCCCTTGACGAAGAGTTCGACGCCGAAAAGCCCGCGACCACCGAGCTCGCCCGTGACCGCCGCGGCGATTTCGCGCGCGCGTTCGAGCGCGGTCGGCGACATCGCCTGCGGCTGCCACGATTCGACGTAATCGCCCTTGACCTGCAAATGGCCGATCGGCGCGCAGAAACGGGTTTCGATCGCGCCCGAGGCGGCGCGTGCGCGCACGGTCAGCAGCGTGATTTCGTAGTCGAAGTCGATCACGCCCTCGACGATGAAGCGGCCCTTGTCGACGCGCCCGCCGCGCACGGCGTAATCCCAGGCCGCCCGCATCTCGCCGGCGTCGTCGACGCGCGATTGCCCCTTGCCCGACGACGACATGACCGGCTTGACGATGACCGGATAGCCGAGCCGCTCGGCCGCGGCGCACATCTCGGCGTAGCTGTCGACGAACGCGTAGGGCGAGGTCGGCAAGCCGAGCGTTTCGGCGGCGAGCCGGCGGATGCCCTCGCGGTTCATGGTCAGATTGACGGCGCGCGCGGTTGGAATCACCTCGGCGAGACCGGCGCGCTCGATCTCGAGCAGGGCCTCGGTCGCGATCGCCTCGATTTCCGGGACGACGAGCAGCGGCTTTTCGGCCTCGATCAGCGCACGAAGCGCGGCGCCGTCGGTCATGTCGATCACGTGCGCGCGATGCGCGACCTGGTGGCCGGGCGCATGCTCGTAGCGATCGACGGCGACGACTTCGACGCCGAGACGCTGCAGCGCGATGATGACCTCCTTGCCGAGTTCGCCGGCGCCGAGCAGCATGACGCGGGTCGCCGATGGCGAGAGCGGGGTGCCGAGACGCATGGGCTGAGTCCTGAAGAGCAAACCCGGAATTTTACCGCGGACGTGCGGCCGGCGAGAGCCGTCGATTCGAGGCGGGTCGGTGCTTTTCAGGCTGTCGCGTCGAGGCGGTGCCAGGCGAAATGCGGGCCGGGGTCGCTCTTGCGGCCGGGCGCGATGTCGCTGTGGCCGGCGACGCCCTGGATCGGATAGGCGGCCTTCAGCACGTCGACGAGCCGGCGCAGGGTCGCGTACTGCGCGTCGTCGAAAGGCACGTCGTCGCTGCCTTCGAGTTCGATGCCGATCGAGAAATCGTTGCAGCGTTCGCGCCCCTGCCAGTTCGATGCGCCCGCGTGCCAGGCGCGCAGCGTGCATGGCACGAATTGCAGCAGGCTGCCGTCGCGGCGGATGAAGAAATGGGCGGAGACCCTGAGCCCGCGCATCGCCTGGTAATAGGGATCGGCGTCCCAGTCGAGGCGGTTGGTGAAGAGCTCGATCACGGCGTCGCCGGCGAAGACGCCGGGCGGCAGCGAAATGTTGTGGATGACGATCAGTTCGACGGCCGTTCCCGGCGGACGCGGGTCGCAATTGGGCGAGGGGACCCGGCGTGCAGCGGGCAACCAGCCCAGCGCGTCGGGCATGTCGGGTGCGGAAATCGGCATCGCGCAAGCTTACTCGACCCGAGCGCGCGCTGGAAACATCGGCGGCGACGGCTTAGACTGCCGACTTTCGCCGATTTCACCGCCGCTCATGACACCGCACGAAGCGCAGCAGTTGCTCCACGATGCCGAGTGCGTCGCGACCGCCGAGCGCGTGCAGGCCGCGCTCGATCGCCTGGCTGGCGAAATCGGCGAGGCGCTCTCCAGCGAAATGCCGCTCGTGCTCGCGGTGATGGGGGGAGCGGTCGTGTTTGCCGGGCAGCTGCTTACGCGTCTCGCTTTTCCGCTCGAATTCGACTACCTGCACGTCACCCGCTACCGCGGCAAGACCCGCGGCGGCGAGATCGAGTGGCGCGTGCTCCCCGGCAAGAGCGTCGCCGGCCGCGCCGTGCTCGTGCTCGACGACATCCTCGACGAAGGCGAGACGCTCGCGGCGGTGCGCGCCAAGCTCCTGGAAATGGGCGCGGCACGCGTCTGGTCGGCGGTGCTGACCGACAAGGCCAACGGCCTCGTCAAACCCGTGCGGGCGGACTTCGTCGGACTCGAAGTCCCCGACCGCTACGTCTTTGGTTGCGGCATGGACGCCTACGGACTGTGGCGCAACCTGCCAGCGATTTACGCTTTGAGCCCCGACGCCGCGTCGGGATAAGGAAAACTACATGTTGGGAATCATCGGCGGCACTGGGTTGACCCAGCTCGCCAACCTCAAGATCACGCATCGCCGCGTCGCGCGCACGCCCTACGGCGAGCCTTCCGGCGCGCTCACGTTCGGTCGCCTGTGCGACCAGGACGTGATCTTTCTCGCGCGCCACGGCTACGGCCATACGATCCCGCCGCACGAGGTCAATTACCGGGCGAATCTGTGGGCGCTCAAGGAGCACGGCGTCAACCGCATCGTGTCGGTCGCCACCGTCGGCGGCATCCATCCCGAGCTCATTCCCGGGACACTGGTCATCCCCGACCAGATCATCGACTACACCCACGGCCGCGACGGCACGTTTTTCGTCGAAGGCGACCGGCCCGTCACCCATCGCGACTTCACGCAGCCCTACTGCGCGGCGATGCGCGCCGCGCTGCTGCAGGCCGCGACGAGTGCCGACATCAGCCTGCGCGACGGCGGCGTCTACGCGGCGGTGCAGGGGCCGCGCCTCGAAACCGCCGCCGAGATCAATCGCCTGGAGCGGGACGGCGCCGACATGGTCGGCATGACCGGCATGCCCGAAGCCTATCTCGCGTGCGAGCTCGACCTTTGCTATGCCACCGTCGGCACGGTCGTGAACCATGCGGCGGGCCGCGGACTTTCCGCCGACGGCATTCAGATGGTCGAAATCCAGGTGGTGCTTGGCGAGGTCATGCTGCAGGTGCGTCATCTCCTGGAACAGCTCGTGACCAACGACTCGGCCGGACTCTGCACCTTCTGAAAGCAGGATTGCCGGCGGAATGAAGCTCTATCGTGCGCTGCAGTCGCAGGGGCTCGGCAGCCGCCGCGGCTGCGCGGCGCTTGTGCGCGCCGGCGCGGTTCTCGCCAACGGACTCGCGTGCGCCGACCCTGAGGCCGAGGTCGACCCGGTCGGTCTCGAACTGACCGTGGACGGCACGGTGTGGGCGTACCGCGACAAGGCCTACCTCGTGATGCACAAGCCGGAAGGCTACGAATGTTCGCATCATCCGCGCCACCACCCGAGCGTCTTCAGCCTGTTGCCTGCGCCGCTCGTGCAACGCGGCGTGCAGTGCGTCGGGCGGCTCGATCAGGACACCACCGGCTTGTTGCTGTTTTCCGACGACGGCCAGTTCATCCACCGCATGACCTCGCCGAAAAAGCGCGTCGGCAAGGTGTATCGCGCGCGCTGTGCGGAGCCGGTGAACGCAGCGACGCTCGCCGCGCTGCGTGCCGGCGTGCAACTCAACGACGAGCCGGCGCCGCTTGCGGCGCTGGCCTGCGAGGCGGTCGACGACCGTACGCTGCGTCTCGTGCTCGCCGAAGGCAAATACCATCAGGTCAGGCGCATGATCGCCGCGGCGGGCAATCACGTCGCGCGGCTGCATCGCGAAGCGGTCGGCGAGTATCCGCTGCCGGACGATCTGCCGCCGGGCGGCTGGCGCTGGCTCGAAGCCGGCGATCTGCAACGACTGGAGTGTGCATGGCCGTCCGCGAAGTCCTGAAAATGGGAGACCCCCGGCTGCTCGCGCCGGCCCGCGCGGTCGAGCGTTTCGCCACCGCGGAACTCGCGCAGCTCGTCGCCGACATGCACGACACCATGCGCGCGCTGAACGGCGCGGGCCTCGCCGCGCCGCAGATCGGCGTGTCGCTGCAGGTCGTGATCTTCGAGGTGAACGCCAACCCGCGCTACCCCGACGCCGCCGAGGTTCCGTTGACCGTTCTGGTCAACCCGGTGGTCACGCCGCTCTCCGACGCGACCGAGGAAGGCTGGGAGGGCTGCCTGTCGGTACCCGGCATGCGTGGACTGGTGCCGCGCCACGGCGAAATCCACTATCGCGGGTTCGACGCGGCCGGGCGTGCGCTCGAGCGCCGGGTGAGCGGTTTTCACGCCCGCGTCGTGCAGCACGAAGTCGACCACCTGAATGGCATCCTGTATCCGATGCGGATCCCGGACCTGCGCAATTTCGGTTTTACCGACACCCTGTTTCCCGGGCAGACGCTGCAGGACGACTGACTACCCCCTTGTTTTGGCAGGCATTTGGCCGACGGCGACCGGCCTAAAGTTGTCGCCGGGGGCGCCGCTAACTTGTTACGTAACCGTGGGCGAGGTGTCCGCGGCAGATGTAACAAGGACAATAATGAGCCCGGAACTCCAGCTCCAGCAGGCCCGGCGGCGGAACGAACACGGCGACGACCTGATGATGGCCGAGGTGGCCCAACTCGACGGGATCGCGGCCCAGCTCATGCGCGTGCAGCGGCACTGGCATGACGACGACCGCGAGCGGCAGCTTGCGGCCGCGCTGGCGGCCAGCCGCAGCACCTGGCATGCGATCCAGGCCGCGCTGGCCGAAGCGACCCTGCCTTTGCCGCTGGAAGTGCGGCAGAACCTGCTGATTCTCTCGGTCTACGCCGAGAGCAAGATCGGGGCGTGCGAAGCGGCGCCCGACGCCGACACGCTCGGTAGCCTGATCGCGCTGACGCGCACGCTGGCCGGCAGCCTCAAGGAATGGCGGGAGGCGGCATGAGCGAGCGCAAGACGACGAGAAACGCGCCGGCCCTCGTTTGTGCCGATGTCGGCGGGGTCGGCACGACGGTGCGGCCCGGCCGCGGGCGCACCCGCGCCAAGACAGTCCCCGAGGACAAGGTCAAGAAGCCCGCAGACGGCACACGCAAGAAATCGCCGCCGCTGCGCAAGGCCCCGCCGCGGGGCCGCTACGTCGACGAATATGCCGGTCCGCGTCCCGGTGCGGCCGGCGCGGCGCCTCGACGCTCAGCCTAGAACCCCGCGTAGCTCGTTTTCCAGCGCCGCGCGCTCCGGCGGCGCGTTCAGGCGCTCGCCGCGAATCAGAAAGGTGTCCTCGACACGCTCGCCGAGCGTGTCGATTTTCGCCGCGTAGACGCTGATCTCGTGCCGCATCAACTCCTCCGCGATCGCAAACAGCAGGCCGCCGCGGTCGGCGCAGGTGATCGACAGCACCTGCCCGTCGCCGCCCCTATCGGCTTCGAGATGCACGGCTGCCGGATAGGGGTGGTGGCGCTGATGGCGCGACAGGCGCCCCGGCTGCACAGCCTGGAGCGGACGTGCCGGGTCGAGATCGCGGGCGAGTTCGTATTCGACGAAGGCCAGGAAATCCCGGTAGTGGATGTTCCGGTGGGCGAGATCCATGACCTGGAAGCTGTCGAGCGCGTAGCCGTTGCGGGTGGTGTGGATTTTCGCTTCGAGGACCGTGTACTGGATGCGCGCGAAGAAGGCGCAGATGCGGACGAAGATGTCGGGCCGGTCGGGCGCGTAGACCATGACCTGGATGCCCTCGCCCGCCGGAGACAGCCGCGCGCGTACGACCGCGCCGGCCGTCGCGTCGCGCCGCCACAGCATGCGCGCGTGCCAGGCCATGTCGCGCGCGTCGAAACGCGCGAAATAGGCTTTGTCGAGATGCCGCCAAAGCGCGTCGGCCGCGTCCCTGGGGAGGCCGTACAAGGCGAGGTTGACGCGTGCTTCTTCGCGCCGCGCGGCGATCCCTGCAATCGCCAGATCGGCGCCCTGGAGGCGGGCGAAGGCCGCATGGTAGAGATCCTCGAGGAGCTTTCCTTTCCACGCGTTCCATACCGTCGGGCTCGTGCCGCGGATGTCGGCGACGGTCAGCAGATACAGGGCGTCGAGCCGACGCGTATCGCCGACCCTGGCGGCGAAGGCGGCGATCACCTTGGGGTCGCTGATGTCTTCCTTCTGCGAGGTGCGTGACATCACGAGGTGCATGTCGACGAGCCAGGCGACGAGGTCCGTATCGGTCTTGTCGAGTCCGTGCTGGCGGCAGAAACCGCGCGCATCGAGCGCACCGAGTGCGGAATGGTCGCCGCCGCGCCCCTTGGCGATGTCGTGAAACAGGGCCGCCAGATAGAGCAGCTCGGGTTTGTCGAAGGCCGCGATCAGCCGGCTGGCCAGCGGGAATTCATGGGCGAGCTGGGCGACCGTGAAGCGGCGCAGATTGCGCAGGACGGTCAGGATGTGTTCGTCGACCGTATAGACGTGAAACAGGTCGTGCTGCATCTGCCCGACGATCCGGCCGAAGGCCGGGATGTAACGGCCGAGCAGGCCGTAGCGGTGCATCGCCCGCAGCGCGCGGGTCACGCCGAGCGGCTCGCGCAAGAGCGCGATGAAGAGCGCACGATGCGCCGGGGTCGCACGGAACGCACGGTCGACCCGGGCGCTCGCGCGCCACACCGCGCGCAGCGTCGTCGGTTCGAATCCTGCGAGTTGCGGATGCCGGGCGTAGACGAGGAAAGCGCGGAGCAGGGCGTCGGGTTTGCGCAGGAAAACATCGGGGTCGCGCGCTTCGAGCAGCCCGGCGCGAAGTTGGAAATCGTCGTCGATCGGTAGCGGTGGCGCGACGACTGGAAACAGCCGGACGCGCAGGGACTGGATCAGGATGTCGTTCGCGCGCTGGACGAGCTTGGCGGCGCGGAAATAGCCCTGCATCAGTCGCTCGCCGGCGCGGCGATGCGCGGTCGGCGCGAGGCCCAGGCAGGCCGCGAGTTCACTCTGGTAATCGAAGGCGAGCCGATCCTCGCGGCGGCCGGCGAGCAGGTGCAAATGAATGCGCAGCTTCGCCAGCCAGCGCTCCTCGCGCGCGACTCGTCGCGCCTCCCCCTCGGTGAGCAGGCCCGCGCGGGCGATCCCGCTCCAGCCGGCGTCGATGTCGCAGGCCTGCGCGAGCCAGTGGATGGTATGAAGATCGCGCAGCCCGCCGGGGCTGTCCTTCAGATTGGGTTCGAGTTTGTAGGCGCTGTCGTCGAAACGTGCGTGGCGGGCATGCTGTTCGGCGAGCTTGCCGTCGAAAAAGCGCTGCGCGTCGAAGCGCGCACGGAAGCGACGACCGAAGTCGTCGAAGAGCGCCGTGGCGCCCCACACCCGCCGGGCTTCGAGCAGATTCGTTTCGACCGTGATGTCGGCATCGGCCTCGGCGAGGCAGGCGTCGACCGTGCGCACGCTGTGGCCGATCTCGAGACCGACGTCCCAGCACGCCTGCACCCAGCTTTCCAGCGCTTGCCGCTCGGCTTCGAGCGGCTCTGCGGGCAGCAGCAGCATGACGTCGACGTCCGATCCCGGGAACAGCTCGCCGCGTCCGTAGCCGCCCACGGCGACGAGACAGATGCCGCGCGCCAGCCCGAGGCGCGTGCTGAGTTCGGCGAGCAGGGCATCGACGAGCGCCGCGTGACGCGCGAGATAGTGTGCCGCACGCGGCTTTTCGCGGTACGCCGCTGCCAGGCTCGCGCGGCCGGACTTCAGCCGCTCGCGCAGATCGGCGAACGGCCGGGCGCTCACGCCGGGTGAAGTATGCGGTCGGGCACGGCCGGCGTGCCCGCCGACACGGTCAGCACCTCGTAGCCGCTGTCGGTGACGAGCACGGTGTGTTCCCATTGCGCGGACAGGCTGCGGTCCTTGGTCACGATCGTCCAGCCGTCCGGCATCTGCCGGATGTCGCGCCGGCCCGCGTTGATCATCGGCTCGATCGTGAAGGTCATGCCGGGTTCGAGCAGCAAGCCGGTTCCGGCCTTGCCGTAATGCAGGACCTGCGGTTCCTCGTGGAAATTGCGGCCGATGCCGTGGCCGCAGAACTCGCGCACCACGCTGTAGCCGTGGTTCTCGGCGAAACGCTGGATCGCGTGGCCGATGTCGCCGAGGCGCGCGCCGGGCTTCACCCGGTCGATGCCGACCCACATCGCCTCGTAGGTGATCTGGATCAGCCGCCTGGCCTGGATCGTCGCCTCACCGACCGCGAACATGCGGCTCGTATCGCCGTGCCACCCGTCCTTGATGACCGTGATGTCGAGGTTGACGATGTCGCCGTTCTTCAGCACCTTGTCGCCCGGCACCCCGTGGCAGACCTGGTTGTTCACCGAAGTGCAGATCGATTTGGGGTAGGGCGCATGGCCCGAGGGCGCGTAGTTCAGCGGCGCCGGCACGGTGCCTTGAACGTCGACCATGTACGCGTGGCATAGCCGGTCGAGTTCGCCGGTCGTGACGCCGGGTTTGACGAAGGGCGTGATGTAGTCGAGCACTTCGGAGGCGAGGCGGCCGGCGACGCGCATGTTGTCGATGTCGGCGCCGGTTTTGATGGAGACGGTCATGTAAGGCAGATGGGAATCAAAGGCGCATTTTAGCGCCGCCGCCGGTGCGAAAAACCATATCCACAGGGCGGAGATGAGAAACGGCGGGCACCGACGTCACGCGGCCTGGGCTTCCGGGCGCCTTGAATTACGCCCCTGTTCGATTTAGAATCGCCGGCTGCCCGAAATGGTTCGGGCAAATTCGCACACCTGTCATTAAAGGGTGGCGGCGCGCATCGACTACAGCGCGCGGCTGCTGGCGGGTGGAGGCTCAACCCTTTAGGAGATTTTCATGTCTGTCACCATGCGCCAAATGCTGGAGGCCGGTGTCCATTTCGGTCACCAGACCCGCTTCTGGAACCCCCGGATGGCCCCGTTCATTTTCGGCCATCGCAACAAGATCCATATCGTCAACCTGGAAAAATCGCTGCCGATGTTCCAGGAGGCGCAAAAATTCGTGCGTCAGCTCTCGGCCAACAAGGGCAACGTGCTGTTCGTCGGCACCAAGCGCGCCGCGCGCGACATCGTGCGTGAGGAAGCGCAGCGCGCCGGCATGCCCTACGTCGACCAGCGCTGGCTCGGCGGCATGCTGACCAACTTCAAGACCGTCAAGCAGTCGATCAAGCGCCTGAACGACCTCGAGGCGCAGATCGCCGAGCCGGGCCGCCTGTCGAAGAAGGAAATCCTCACGGTCCAGCGCGAAGTCGACAAGCTCAACCGCAGCCTCGGCGGCATCCGCGAAATGGGCGGGCTGCCCGACGCGCTCTTCATCATCGACGTCGGCTACCAGAAGGGAGCCGTGGTCGAGGCCAAGAAGCTCGGCATCCCGGTGATCGGCGTCGTCGACACCAATAACAGCCCCGAAGGCGTCGACTACGTGATCCCCGGCAACGACGACTCGGCCCGCGCGATCCGTCTCTACGCCCGCGGCATGGCCGACGCGGCGCTCGAAGGCCGCGCCCAGGTGATCAGCGAGATCGTCGGCGGCGAGGAATTCGTCGAGGTCGAGGAAGAAGAGGGTGGTGTCGCCGCCGAGTAAGGCCTGCGACGCTGCAACACGCCGGCCCCGGCCGGCGCGAGGTGTTTGAGGAGGGGCGTCGGCCCCTCTTTCTGTATTGGCTCAATTAATCGAGAAATCTGGGATAGGAGTTCGAAATGGCTGAAATCACTGCAAGCATGGTCAAGGATCTGCGGGAAAAAACCGACGCGCCGATGATGGACTGCAAGAAGGCGCTGACCGAGGCCGGCGGCGACATGCAGAAGGCCGAGGAAATCCTGCGCGTGCGTTTCGGCAACAAGGCCGCCAAGAGCGCCGGCCGCGTCGCCGCCGAAGGCGTGGTGACGATCGCGATCAGCCCCGACGGCAAATCCGCCGCGATGGTCGAAGTCAACTGCGAGACCGACTTCGTGGCGAAGAACGACGACTTTCTTGCGCTGTCGGCCGCGCTGGCCGAGATGGTGCTGACCCAGAAGCCGGCCGACGTCGCCGCCCTGTCGGCCCTGCCGTACAAGAATTCGACGGTCGAGGGGTTCCGCACCGAACTCGTCGGCAAGATCGGTGAAAACATGTCGGTGCGCCGCTTCGTGCGTCTCGACGGCCAGGGCAAATTCGCCAGCTACATCCACGGCGGCAAGATCGGCGTGCTGGTCGACGTGACCGGCGACGAGGCGATCGCGAAGGACATCGCGATGCATATCGCCGCGTCCAAGCCGAAATCGCTCGACGCCTCGGGCGTGCCGCAGGACCTGCTCGATACCGAGCGGCGCGTCGCGATCGAGAAGGCCAAGGAAGCCGGCAAGCCGGAAGCGATGCTGGAAAAGATCGCTGAAGGCACGGTGCAGAAGTTCCTCAAGGAAGTCACGCTGCTCTCGCAGCCCTTCGTCAAGGACGACAAGCAGACCGTCGAGCAGGTGCTGAAGTCGAAGAACTCGCAGTGCCACGGGTTCACGATGTACGTCGTCGGCGAGGGCATCGAGAAGAAGGTCTCCGACTTTGCTGCCGAGGTTGCCGCGGCCGCCAAGGTCTGACGCAGTGGCGCCCGTTCGCCGCATCCTGCTGAAGCTCTCGGGCGAGGCCCTGATGGGACCGGACAGCTTCGGCTACCACGCCGGGACGATGGCCGGTTTCGTCGGTCAGATCCGTGACGTGGTCGCGCTGGGCGTGCAGGTCGGGATCGTCGTCGGGGGCGGCAATCTGTTTCGGGGTGCGACCGGCGCGCTCGCCGGCATGAATCGTGCGACGGCCGATTCGATGGGCATGCTGGCGACCGTGATGAATGCGCTCGCGCTGAAGGACGCGCTGCAGCAGGCAGGCGTTGCGGCGCGCGTGCAGACCGCCGTGCACATTGCCCACGTCGGCGAAGGCTTCGAGCGCGACGCCGCCGTGCGCGAACTCGAGGCGGGGCGGGTGGTGATCTTCGGCGGCGGAACCGGGAACCCGTTTTTCACGACGGACACCGCGGCTGCGCTGCGTGCTGCCGAGATCGACGCCGATCTGCTGCTCAAGGCGACCAAGGTCGACGGCGTCTATACCGCGGACCCGAACAAGGACCCGGACGCTCGGCGCTACGATACGCTCTCGTTCGACGAGGCGATCGCGAAGCAGCTCGGCGTGCTCGACACCGCGGCTTTCGCGCTGTGCCGCGAGCAGAAACTGTCCCTGGTCGTGTTCAACGTCTTCAAACCCGGCGCGCTCAAGCGCGTGGTGATGGGCGAGGACGAGGGCACGCGGGTCAGCAACCATTGAGGAATTGAAATGGCTGAAACCACGATCACCGACATCAAGCAGTCCGCCGAGCAGAAGATGGGCAAGACGCTCGAGGCGCTGAAAAACGATCTCGCGAAGGTGCGCACCGGACGTGCGCACGCCGGCATTCTCGACCACGTCCTCGTCGACTATTACGGCAACCCGACGCCGGTGCCCCAGGTCGCCAACGTCTCGCTGGTGGATTCGCGCACGCTCGGCGTGCAGCCCTACGAAAAGAACATGGTCGGCAAGATCGAAAAGGCGATCCGCGACGGCGATCTCGGTCTCAACCCGGCGACGCACGGCGACGTCATCCGCGTGCCGATGCCGGCGCTGACCGAGGAGCGGCGCCGCGACCTGATCAAGGTCGTGCGCAACGAAGCCGAGGGCGCGCGCGTCGCCGTCCGCAACATCCGCCGCGATGCCAACGCCTCGCTCAAGGATATGGTCAAGGCCAAGACCGCGACCGAGGACGAGGAGCGTCGTACCCAAGACGAAGTGCAGAAGCTGACCGACAAATTCATCGGCGAAATCGACAAAATGCTCGCCGAAAAAGAGAAGGACCTGCTCGCGGTCTGAGCGGCCCGAGTCCGTCGGCGTGTCTACCCGCACCAAGCAGGCGATCCCCGTGACCTCGGACGTGCCGCGGCACATTGCCATCATCATGGACGGCAACGGGCGATGGGCGAAGCGCCGCTTCATGCCGCGCTTCGCCGGACATCGCAAGGGAGTCGAGGCGCTGCGCGGCGTGATCCGCGCCTGCGCCGAGCGTGGCGTGACGCATCTGACCGTGTTCGCCTTCAGCTCGGAAAACTGGCGGCGCCCGCAGGAAGAAGTGACGCTGCTGATGGAGCTGTTCCTGCGCGCGCTCGAGAACGAAGTGGCCAAGCTGCACGAGAACGGCATTCGTTTTCGCGTCATCGGCGACCTGTCGGGATTTTCCGAACGCATCCAGACGTTGATCCGCGAGGCCGAAACGCTGACACGGGACAACAGCCGCCTCACGTTCACGGTCGCCGCGAATTACGGCGGACGCTGGGACGTCGTGCAGGCCGTCAAGAAACTCGTCGCGTCGGGCGAACCGGTGAGCGAAGCGGCGCTGGCCGCGCACCTGAGCCTCGCCGATACACCCGAGCCCGATCTCTTCATCCGCACCGGCGGGGAGCAACGCATCAGCAATTTCCTGCTGTGGCAGCTTGCCTACACTGAACTCTACTTTACCGACGCCCTCTGGCCCGACTTCGACGCCGCGGCGCTCGACGCCGCGATCGCTTCGTATCGCACGCGCGAACGTCGATTCGGTCGCACCAGCGAACAGCTGCTGACGGCGTCGTGACCGCACATCGAGGATTGCCATGACACCCCTGGCACGACGCGTGTCCACGGCGCTGCTGTTGCTGGCCGTATTCGTACCGGCCGCCCTGTGGGCGCCGGCCTGGCTGTGGGCGCTCTTGATGGCCGTCGTGGTCGGCGCGGCCGCCTACGAGTGGGCGCGCATCAGCCAATTCCCCGGTCCGATGGCCGGTTTTTACGCGGGCGCGCTCGCCCTCGTCGCCGCCGCCTTGCCCTACGTGCTCGGTAACGGCTGGCCGGCTTTCCAGGGCGGACTCTTCGCCCTCGCCGCTGCCTTCTGGCTCGTCGTCGCGCCGCTGTGGCTGCTCGGAAGCTGGCGTGCATCGGCCGCGTTCGTGCGCGCCGCGGTCGGCGTCGTCCTGCTCGTCCCCACCGGGGCCGCGCTGCTCTACCTGCAGGCGCGCGGCCCCGCCGTTTTGCTCGGCGTGATCGCGATCGTGTGGATCGCCGACACGGCCGCGTATTTTTTCGGCCGTCGCTTCGGCCGTCACAAGCTGGCGCCGCGCATCAGTCCCGGCAAAACCTGGGAGGGCGCGATCGGCGCGCTGGCGGCCGTCGTCGTCTACGCGGCGGCATTGAGCGTGGCGGTCGGCATGCCGCTCGTGTCGCTCGTCATCATGGCGGCCGGCCTGCTTTATGTGTCGGTGCTGGGTGACCTGTTCGAATCGTGGATCAAGCGCGTCGCCGGCATGAAGGACAGCGGCAACCTGCTGCCCGGTCACGGCGGCGTGCTCGACCGCATCGATGCGCTGACCTCGACGCTGCCCGTCGCTGCGGGACTCCTGATGTGGCTGGAGCACGGCGCGTGAGGCGCCGCGTTCTCACCGTCCTTGGCGCGACCGGGACGATAGGCGTCAATACGCTCGACGTCGTTTCACGCCACCCCGAACGCTTCGAGATCTTCGCGCTCACGGGCGCGACCCAGGTCGAACGCATGTTTGAGCAGTGCCGCGCGCACCGGCCGCGCTTCGCCGTCATGAGCGAGCCGGCCGCGGCGGCGGCGTTGCGCGCGCGACTTGCGGCCGACGGCCTTGCGGTCGAGGTGCTCGAAGGCGCGGCCGCGCTGACAGAGGTCGCGATCGCGGCCGAAGTCGATACCGTCATGGCGGCGATCGTCGGCGCCGCCGGTCTGCCGGCGACGCTCGCGGCGGCGCGCGCGGGCAAGCGCATCCTGCTCGCCAACAAGGAAACCCTCGTCGTCTCGGGCCAGCTTTTCATGGACGCGGTCGCCGCCAGCGGCGCCGAACTCCTGCCGATCGATTCGGAACACAACGCGATCTTCCAGGCCTTGCCGCGCGGATTCGACGGTGATTTCCAGCGCGCCGGCGTCAATACGCTGTGGCTCACCGCCTCCGGCGGCCCCTTCCGCACGCTGTCGGCCGAGGCCATCGCGGCGGCGACACCCGAGCAGGCAGTGGCGCATCCGAACTGGGTCATGGGCAGAAAGATCTCGGTCGATTCGGCGAGCCTCATGAACAAGGGGCTCGAAGTGATCGAGGCGCGCTGGCTGTTCAACGCGCGTCCCGAGCAGATCAAGGTACTCGTGCACCCGCAGAGCATCGTGCATTCGATGGTCGAATACGTCGACGGCTCGGTGGTCGCGCAAATGGGCACGCCCGACATGCGCACGCCGATCGCGTACGCACTCGGCTTTCCCGAACGGATCGCCGCCGGCGTGCCGATGCTCGAACTCATGGGCAGGCAGCTCACGTTCGAAGCGCCCGACACGGTGCGCTTTCCCTGTCTGCAGCTCGCCTTCGACGCGCTCGCGGCCGGCGGCAACGCCGCTGCCGTGCTGAACGCGGCCAACGAGGTCGCGGTCGCACGGTTTCTCGAAGGCGCGATCTCGTTTGGCGGCATCGCCGCGAGCATCGCCCACGCCCTCGATGCGGTGGCCGGGGGGCGCGCCGACACGCTCGACGAGCTGCTCGACGCCGACCACCGGGCGCGTCGCGTCGCCGACGACTATCTCAGGTGCAGCTACGCATGAATCTGCTGACGACCCTGCTGTGGTTTCTGCTCGCCATCGGTATCCTCGTTGTGGCGCACGAGCTCGGCCATTATTTCGCGGCGCGTCTGGCCGGCGTGAAGGTGTTGCGTTTTTCGGTCGGTTTCGGCAGGCCCCTGTTCAGTCGGCGCCTCGGGCGCGACCGCACCGAATGGACCGTATCGGCCCTGCCGTTCGGCGGCTACGTCAAGATGCTCGACGAGCGCGAAGGCGAGGTCCCCGCTGCCGAGGCGCACCGTAGTTTCAATCGCGCAACCGTCTGGCGCCGTATCGGGATCGTCGTCGCCGGGCCCACGGCCAATTTCCTGCTCGCCATCGTTTTCTATTGGGCGCTCTTCGTGCACGGCGTGCCGGCGATGAAGCCGCTGATCGGCGAGCCGCCGGCGGGCACGCCCGCGGCGCACGCGGGGCTCGCCGCCGGCGACGAGATTCGCAGCGTCAACGGTGTCGAGACGCCGTCGTTCCAGGACCTGCGCCTCAACCTGCTGCGTGCCGGCGTGGCCGGCGGTACGCTCGAGCTCGCGCTCGCCGACGGGCGCAGCGCACGGCTCGAGGTGTCGCCGCTCGAAACCGAAAACCTCGAGCGCGACGCGCTGACGCCGCTCGGCATCGTGCGCTACGACCCCGATATCGCGCCCGTGATCGGGGAGGTGTTGCCCGACGGTGCCGCGGCGCGCGCCGGATTCAAGCGCTGGGACCGGCTGATCGCCGCCGACGGCGAGGCGATCGCAACCTGGCAGGGGTGGGTCGAAGTCGTGCGTGCGCATCCGTCCAGGCCCTTGCGCATCGATTATCAGCGCGACGGCGAACGCCGCGTGTCGACGGTGACGCCCGACGCGGTCGACGAGGCGGGCAAGCGCGTCGGCAAGATCGGCGCAGGTCCGCATGTCGATCCCGCCGTATTCGATGCGCTGATGACCGAACTGCATTACGGCCCGGTCGAGGCCTTGTGGCAAGGCGCCGGCAAGACCTGGGACATGACCGTGTTCACGCTCGAGATGATGGGCCGCATGGTGCTCGGCCAGGTGTCGTGGAAGAACCTGTCCGGACCCTTGACCATCGCCGATTACGCGGGCCAGAGCGCCGACCTCGGATGGATCAGTTTCGTCGGTTTTCTCGCGCTCGTGAGCGTGAGTCTCGGGGTGCTGAACCTGCTGCCAATCCCGCTGTTGGACGGTGGACACCTCATGTATTATGTCGCGGAAGTTTTTCGCGGTCGGCCGGTGTCCGAGCGCGCCATGGAAATAGGGAGCCGGATCGGCATGGCGCTTCTGCTGTTGCTGATGTCGTTCGCCCTCTTCAACGATTTGCAACGTCTAATAAGCGGATGAAAAAACCCATGACCCTGACCCGTCTGACGCTGGCCCTCGCTGCGGTATTCGTCACGCATGCCGCATCCGCCGAGGCGCCTTTCGTCGTCAAGGACATCCGCGTCGAGGGTATCCAGCGCACCGAGGCCGGCACGGTTTTCAGCTATCTGCCGGTCAAGGTCGGCGATACGATGACCGACGAGAAGACCGCTGCCGCGATCAAGGCCTTGTACGCGACCGGGTTCTTCAAGGACGTCAGGCTCGAGGCGCGCGACGGCGTCGTGATCGTGACCGTGCAGGAGCGGCCGTCGATCGCCAAGATCACCTTGTCCGGCATCAAGGAATTCTCCGAGGACGATCTCAAGGCCGGGCTCAAGCAGACCGGCCTTGCCGAAGGGCGCGTGCTGGATCGATCGCTGGTCGAGAAGGCCGAGCAGGAACTGCAGCGCCAGTACTTCAACCGCGGCAAGTACGCGGTCGAGATCAAGTCGACGCTGACGCCGCTCGAGCGCAACCGCGTCGCCGTGCAGTTCGACGTCGTCGAAGGCGACAGCGCGAAGATCCGCCAAATCAACATCGTCGGCAACAAGGCGTTCAAGGAGAAGGAGCTGCTCAACCAGCTCACCTCGACGACGCCCAACTGGCTGACCTGGTACACCAAGAACGATCAGTATTCGAAGACGCGTCTTGCGGGCGACCTCGAGGCGCTGCGCTCGTTCTATCTCAACCGCGGCTACCTCGAATTCAACGTCGACTCGACCCAGGTGTCGATCTCGCCCGACAAGCAGGGTATCTACATCACGGTCAACGTCACCGAGGGGCCGCAGTACCGCGTCTCGGACGTCAAGCTCGCCGGACAGATGCTGGTACCCGAAGCCGAGCTCAGGAAGCTCATCACGCTCGAGCCGGGCGAAGTGTTCGAGCGCGACCGCCTGACCGAGTCGACGAAGAAGATCGGCGACCGCCTCGGCAACGACGGCTACGCCTTTGCCAACGTCAACGCCGTGCCCGAGCTCGACAAGGAGAAGAGCACCGTCGCGTTCACGCTTTTCGTGGATCCGGGCCGGCGCGTCTACGTCAACCGCATCAACGTCGCCGGCAACACGCGCACGCGCGACGAGGTCGTGCGCCGCGAAATTCGCCAGATGGAAGGCGCCTATTACGACGCCGAGAAGATCAACCGCTCGCGTGACCGCCTCAACCGTCTCGGCTACTTCAACGAGGTCAACATCGAGACCCCGAGCGTGGCGGGAACGACCGACCAGGTCGACGTCAACGTCAGCGTCGCCGAGAAGTCGACCGGCAACATCATGCTCGGCGCCGGTTTCTCCTCGTCCGAAGGCCTCGTGCTGTCGGGCTCGGTCTCGCAAAGCAACGTCTTCGGTACCGGCAACCGGCTCTCGGCACAGATCAACTCGGGGAGCGTCAATACGGTCTATTCGCTCTCGTACACCAATCCCTACTACACGATCGACGGCATCAGCCTCGGCTACGACATCTACCGGCGCGACGTCGACGCAAGCGAACTCGACGGCGTCGGCGACTACGAGACGTCGACCTACGGCGCCGGCGTGCGCTTCGGCCTGCCGATCAATGAACGCGATTTCATTTCCTTCGGCCTGACCTACGAGCAGACGTCGATCACGACCGATGCCGACAGCCCGACCAACTACCAGAAGTTCGAGGAGGAGTTCGGCAGCGACAACGACACCGTGCGCGTCGACACCTCGTGGGCACGCGATACGCGCAATAGCCACCTGTTCCCGACCCGCGGTCTGTTCCAGCGCGTGGCGGCCGAAGTCGGCACGCCGCTCGGCAGTCTCGAGTACTACAAGCTGTCGTTCCAGCACCAGCAATACTTCCCGCTCAGCAAGCGCTTCACGCTCATGCTGAACGGCGAAGTCGGCGTCGGCGGCGGCCTGTCGGACAAGCCGCTGCCGTTCTTCAAGAACTTCTACGCAGGCGGCACGAGTTCGGTGCGCGGCTTCGAGAACGGCACGCTCGGTCCGAAGGACGACGAGAACAACGCGCTCGGCGGCGACAAACGCGTCGTCGGCAACGCCGAGCTGTTCTTCCCGCTGCCCGGCCTCAAGGACGACCAGTCCCTGCGCATGTCGGCCTTCGTCGACGCGGGCGCGACCTTCGGCCCGAATGATGACCAGCACCGCTACGAGAATTTCGCCTTCGGTGACCTGCGCTATTCGGCGGGCGTCGCCGTGCTGTGGGTCTCACCGCTCGGCCCGCTCAAGTTCAGCCTCGCACAACCCCTCTCGAGCAAGGAAGACGACGAGGAAGAGATGTTCCAATTCACCTTGGGCAACGTGTTCTGAGACGCGTTGGCTACCGGAGTAATCATGATGAGCTTCAAGCAGTTCGCACTTTCCCTGATGCTGGCGACCGCGTTCGTCGCCATGCCCGCTGGCGCCGACACCAAGATCGGTTTCGTCAACACCGAGCGCCTGTTGCGTGAAGCGCCGCTCTCGGTCGCGGCGCAGAAGAAACTCGAACGCGAGTTCGCCGGTCGCGACCAGGAACTGCAAAAGCGCGCGAAGCAGGCGCGTGACCTGCAGGCGCAGCTCGACAAGGACGGCGTGACGATGTCCGACAGCGAGCGCAAGACCAAGGAGCGCGATCTGGCCAACCTGAACCGGGAACTGCAGCGCCAGGGCCGCGAATTCCGCGAGGATCTCAACCTGCGCCGCAACGAGGAACTGGGCCAGATCCAGGAGCGCGCGCGCAGGGCGATCCAGGAGATTGCCCGCACCGAGAAATACGACCTCATCGTCGAGCAGGCCGTCTACGTCGATGCCAAGAGCGACATCACCGACCGGGTGATGAAGGCGCTGGGCGGGAAATAATCGGCGGCGATGGCGGTCACGCTTGCAGCGCTGGTCGAGCGCTTTGGCGGCGAGCTGGTCGGCGACAGCGCGCGTTCGGTGCGCCAGGTCGCGCCGCTCGACCGCGCCTGCGCCGATGACATCGGTTTCGTCTCGCAGAGCAAATATCTCGCCGAGCTCGCAACGACCGGCGCGGGTGCGGTCATCCTGCCGCCGGACGCGCGCGATGCGACCGACCTGCCGCGCATTCTGACGCCGAATCCCTATCTCTATTTCGCGCGCGTCTCGGCGCTGCTGAATCCACCGCCGCGTCCGGCAGCGGGTGTGCATCCCGCTGCGACCGTGGCCGCCGACGCCGAAGTCGCAGCCGACGCGAGCATCGCCGCGGGCGCGGTGATCGGCAGCGGCGCGCGGATCGGTGCGCGCAGCGTCATCGGTGCGAACAGCGTCGTCGGCGACGGCGCGCGGGTGGGGGAAGACTGCCTGCTGCACGCCAACGTGAGCCTCTATCACGGCTGCCAGGTCGGCGACCGCGTCATCCTGCACGCCGGCTGCGTCATCGGCGCCGACGGCTTCGGCTTCGCGCCGAACGAAGGCCGCTGGGAAAAGATCCCGCAGATCGGCCGCGTGCTGATCGGCGACGACGTCGAAGTCGGCGCCTGCACGACGATCGATCGCGGGGCGCTCGAGGACACCGTGATCGAGGAGGGCGTCAAGCTCGACAATCTGATCCAGGTCGCGCACAACGTCGTGATCGGCGCGCACTCGGCCATCGCCGCCTGCACCGGAATCGCGGGCAGCGCGAAGATCGGCCGCCACTGCACGATCGGCGGGGCGGCGATGATATTCGGCCATATCGAGATTGCCGACGGCACGCGCATATCGACCAACACGCTGATCACCAAGTCGCTGCCGAAGCGCGGCACCTACACATCGGCGCTGCCCTTCTCGGAGCACGAGGTCTGGCAGAAGAACGCAGTCCACATGCGTAACCTCGACAAGCTCGTCACCCGCGTCAAGCAGCTCGAGAAAAGGCTCAACGAACTGGAAAACAAGACATGATCATGGACATCGAGCAGGTGATGCAGTACCTGCCGCATCGTTACCCCTTCCTGCTGGTCGACAAGGTCACCGAGCTCGAACTCGGCAAGCGCATCACCGCAGTCAAGAACGTCACCATCAACGAGCCTTTCTTCAACGGCCATTTCCCCGGCGCACCGGTGATGCCTGGCGTGCTGATTCTCGAAGCGATGGCGCAGGCGGCGGGCATCCTATCGTTCAAGACCAAGAATTACTCGCCGGAGCAGATCGGCATCATCTACTTCGCCGGCATTGACGGCGCGCGCTTCAAGAAGCCCGTCAAACCGGGCGATCAGCTCGTGCTCAAGGCCGAGATCGTGCGCGAAGTGCGTGGCATCTGGAAGTACACCGGACGTGCCGAGGTCGACGGCGCGCTGGTCGCCGAGGCCGAATTGATGGCGACGCTGCGCGACAAACCCTGAGATGGCGACGATTCACCCCACAGCGCTAGTCGCGCCGGGCGCGCGGCTGGCCGACGACGTCGAGATCGGGCCTTACAGCGTGATCGGCGAGCACGTCGAAATCGGCGCGGGCACCACGGTCGGCGCGCACGCGGTCCTCACCGGCCACACCACGATCGGCGAACGCAACAAGATCTTCCATTTCGTCTCGCTCGGCGAGGCGCCGCAGGACAAGAAATACGCCGGGGAGCCGACGCGCCTGGAGATCGGCGACTACAACGTCATCCGCGAGTTCTGCACCTTCAATATCGGCACCGTGCAGGACCGCGGCGTCACGAGAATTGGCCACCACAACTGGATCATGGCCTACGTTCACATCGCGCACGATTGCGTCGTCGGCGACCGTACCATCTTCGCCAACAACGCCTCGCTCGCGGGACACGCCGAAGTCGGCGACTGGGCGATCCTCGGCGGCTTCACCGGCGTGCATCAGTTCTGCAAGGTCGGCGCCCATGTGATGACCGGCATATCGAGCGTCGTCTTCAAGGACATCCCGCCTTTCGTCATGGCGTCCGGCCAGCCCGCCGCGCCGCACGGGCTCAACAACGAAGGCCTCAAGCGCCGCGGATTTTCGGCCGAGGCCCTGTCTGCGCTGAAGCGCGCCTACAAGATCCTCTACCGCGAGGGCAACACGCTCGCGGAAGCGCAGGCCAAGCTCGCCCCCGAGGCGGCGAAGCACGCCGAAGTGCAGCAGCTGCTCGATTTTCTTGCGCGCGCCGAGCGCGGCATCATCCGGTGATTGATCTCGGCGTGGTTGCCGGCGAAGCGTCCGGTGACCTGCTCGGGGCGCATTTCTTCGACGCGCTGAAAAAAAACCGTCCGGGCCTCACCGCGGCCGGAATCGCCGGCCCGCGCATGGTGGAGGCGGGCGTGAAGGCGATTTATCCGAGCGAGAAGCTCGCGGTCAACGGCTATGTCGAGGTGCTGCGTCATCTGCCCGAGTTGCTGTGGATACGCGCGCGCATCACCCGCCATTTCCTCCGCGAGCGGCCGCGCGTCTTCGTCGGCATCGACGCGCCGGACTTCAATTTCACGCTTGAAGCAGCGCTCAAGCGCGCCGGCGTCCCGACGATCCACTTCGTCAGCCCGTCGATCTGGGCCTGGCGCCCCGAGCGCATCGAGCGCATCAAGCAGGCGGTGTCGCACATGCTCGTGGTGTTCCCGTTCGAGGAAGCGATCTATCGCGACGCCGGCATTCCGGTCAGCTACGTCGGGCATCCGCTCGCCGACGTGATCCCGCTCCAAGCGCCGACCGGCGCGGCGCGCGCGACGCTCGGCCTCGGTGACGGCCCCATCGTCGCGCTGCTGCCGGGCAGCCGGCTTTCGGAAGTCGACCGTCACGCACGCCTCATGCTCGAGGCGGCGATGCAGGTCCGCGCCAAGGAAATGGACGTGCGTTTCGTGCTGCCCGCAGCGAGCGAAGCGGCGCGCGAACGGATCGCGCGGGCGGCGCAGGGCCTCGATCTGCCGCTCACGGTGCTCGCCGGGCGCTCGCACCAGGCGCTGGCGGCGTGCGACGTCGCCGTCGTCGCCTCGGGCACCGCGACGCTCGAAGCGGCCCTGTTCAAGAAACCGATGGTGATCACCTACCGCGTTCCGGCGCTGACCGCCCGTCTGATGCGGAAAAAGGCCCTGCTGCCGTGGATCGGGCTGCCGAATATTCTCGCGCGCGACTTTGTCGTGCCGGAACGGGTGCAGGAAGCGGCAACGCCCGATGCGCTCGCGGCCGACGTCCTGGCCTGGCTCGGCGACGCCGCCCGGCGCGCGGCGCTCGCTGTCACCTTCGACGCGCTGCATCGCGATCTGCGGCAGGGCGCGAGTGCGCGCATCGCCGCCGCGATCGCCCCCTACCTCGAGGCCGCGCGATGACAGGGCGTCGAACCGTCTCGCTGCACGTCGGTCCGGTCGGGCTGTGTGGCGTCGACGAGGCGGGACGGGGGCCGCTCGCGGGTCCCGTCGTCGCCGCAGCGGTCATGCTCGACCCCAAGCGGCCGATCAAGGGGCTGCGCGATTCCAAGAAACTCACGCCGGCCGCGCGCGAGCGGCTCGCCGACGAGATCCGCGCGCGCGCGCTGGCCTGGTGCGTGGCCGAGGCGAGCGTCGCCGAGATCGACCGGCTGAACATCCTGCATGCGACGATGCTCGCGATGCAGCGCGCGGTCGCCGGAATGTCGCACGCGCCGGACGACGTCTGGGTCGACGGCGACCGCTGTCCCGAGTGGACCTGGCGTTCGCAGGCCGTCGTTCAGGGGGACGACAAGGTCGCGGCGATCGCTGCGGCGTCGATCCTCGCGAAAACCGTGCGTGACGAATTGATGCGCGGCCTTCACGAGGCGTATCCGCTGTACGGCTTCGCGCAGCACATGGGCTACGCAACGGCTGCCCACCTCGCTGCGCTGAAGGCCAACGGCGCGTGCCCCCACCATCGCAGGAGTTTCGCGCCGGTCCGGCTCCTGCTCGATCAAACCTCGCTGTTCTGAAAGGAAGCTCGTGATCCCCTCGCTGTTTCTGCACGTTCTGAGCGTCGTCATCTGGGTCGGCGGCATGTTTTTCGCCTACATGGCGTTGCGGCCAGTGGCCGCGGCCGTGCTCGAGCCGCCACAGCGGCTGGCGCTGTGGGCCGGCGTGTTCGGCCGGTTTTTTCCCTGGGTATGGGCGTCGGTCGCGTTGATCCTGCTCACCGGGCTGCACATGCTGATGACGCTCGGTGGCGCGCAGGCCGCGCACTATATTTTCACGATGCTCGTGCTCGGCGTGCTGATGATGCTGATTTTCGCCCACGTGTTTTTCTCGCCGTACAAAAAGCTCCGGCGGGCGGTGCGCGACGAGGACTGGAAAGCCGGCGGCGCGGCGCTCGCGCAGATACGCCGGCTGATCGGGATCAACCTGAGCCTGGGCGTGATCACGATCGCGGTCGTGTTCGGCGGGCGCGCGTTCGCGGGGTGAGCGCGGGCGCCTGCAAGGTCTCCCCGCAGGCCTGATCGCCCTCAGGGTCGGGCTTGCCGCGGCGGCTGATTTGTTGCCGCCGGCAAGCGGCATCAGCCGGGTTCATCCTGCGCCGGCGCGTCGAGAAGCGCGCGGGTGGCCGCGCGGATCAGCGCGGCCTGCGGCGGACACTGCAACTCGGCGTGGAAGCGCCCGTCGCGGTAGAGGTAGATCGTGGGCAGGTGGAAGATTTCGAAGTAGCGTGCGACGCCCGTCGCTTCGCTGACGTCGACTTCATAGAGCGCGTCGACCGTTTCGTCAAGAACACTTGGTAGCAGTTGCCGCCAGCGCCGGCAGGCGCCGCAGTGGGGGGCGGTGAAAAGCACGACGGCGATCCCGGCCGTACGTGCGATCCGGTGATGGAAATCGCCCTCAGTGAGGCGTTCGAAAGCGCGGACGGCGGAGGCGCCGCTGGTAGAATCGCGCTTTCGCTCCGGACGCCCGCCCATGCTTTTTCTCGAACTCCTCGGCTATCTGCTGCTCATCCTCGTTGCGGCGGAAATCTTTGTCAACGCGCTCGAGCACCTAGGGGAAAAACTGCGCATCTCCGAAGGGGTGACCGGTTCGCTGTTCGCCGCGGTCGGCACGGCGATGCCTGAAACGCTCGTGCCGCTGCTCGCGATTTTCGCCGGCACGGGCAACGCGACGACCAACGAGGAGATCGGCGTCGGCGCGATTCTCGGCGCCCCGCTGATGCTCTCGACGCTGTCGCTGTTCCTCATGAGCGTCGCTGTGCTCGGACGGCGCGGCCTGCGCGGCCACCTCACACCCGAAAAGACCGGCCTCAAGCGCGATCTCGATTTCTTCCTGATGGCCTTCGTGCTGGCCTTCGTCGCGATGTTCGTGCCACACACGCAAAGCTGGGCGCGCGGCGCGCTCGCCTTCGTCATGGTGATGATCTACTTTTTCTACGTCATGCTCACCTTGCGTGCGTCGAGCAAGCTCGTCGACGAGGGCCACGCGACCGAGGCCGGCTCGCCCATGCTGCTGACCCGGCTGGGCATGCCGCAGAACCTGCTCTTCATCATCGTGCAGCTCGCGCTCGGCCTGGGCTTGCTCGTTGCCGGCGCCAAGGGTTTCATCCACGGCGTCGAGGCCGCCGCGCCGATCATTGGCATCTCCGCCTTGCTGCTCTCGCTGATGATCATCCCGATCGCCACCGAACTGCCCGAAAAGGTCAATTCGATCCTGTGGATACGCAAGCACAAGGACACATTGGCCTTCGGCAACATCACCGGCGCGATGGTGTTCCAGGGCACGCTGCTGCCTGCGATCGGCATCTCGCTGACGCCCTGGGCGCCGCAGAAGGAAGTGCTGCTCGGTGTGCTGGTCACGCTCGTCGCCGCGTTCTGGCTGCGCTGGGCGGCAGTCACCGGAGGCCTGCGGGTCTGGCACCTGTTCGTGAACGGCGCGCTGTACATCACCTATCTCACCGTGGTGCTGGCTTAATCAGCAAACGGCGGGGCGCCCGCCAACCTTCGGCCGGTCAGCGACGAGGCGCGCGCCGTCGCGCGACGCCACCGACCAGGGCCAGGCCGCTCAGCATCATCGCCCAGGTGCCCGCCTCGGGAACCGGCGTCACCTGCCAGCCGATGTCCTCCATGGCGGCGAAATCGAGTTCGGTGAAATGCTTGCGCGTGCCGCTCGCGAGCGTGCCGGTCATTGCCGCTTCTTCGATCGCGCCGCGATAGGTCGTCAGCGTGCCTTCCGCCCAATGGTCGAGGTTTTCGTTGAGCACGACCGTCCCTGCCGCCGGACCGACGAAATCGCTGCCGACGATGCGGTTGTCGAACGCATCCGAGGTCGCGAAACCGAGTACGTGGGCGAGTTCGTGGACGGCGACGCTGTAGAAGTCGTATTCCGACGCGCCGAGCCCGCTCGTGGTCGTGCCGAAATGCCAGTTGGTGTCGGTATCGAAGACGATCGAGCCACCCCACGGGGCGACGTCGACTGCGCTTGCGCCGTTGACCGGCCCCTGGCCGCGCCGCGTCGCGTCGCTGCAGAAGCTGCCGATGCCGGAGCAGCTGTAGCCGCCCGGGCCGCCTTCGCCCAGCGTGTCGTCGTTGTAGTGGTAACCGCCGGCGTAGACGCGGATCACGTTTTCCCCCAGCGACGCGTCGTGGTGCACGACGTTGGCGCCAGAGGGATTGCCTGGGTTGAAGAAGACGGTGTCGAAACTGTTCGACCCCGTCGAGTTGATTGCCGTGAACTGGTCGGAAAAGCGACGCTCGAACAGGTTCGCCGCGGCGTCGAGCGCGGACCGGCGGTCGCCGTCGCTGAGAAAACCGCTGCTGTCGTAGCTGTAATCGAACTGGATGTCGATAGTGGCTTCTGCGTGTGCGCCGAATCCGGCGAGCAGCGCGGTGGCGAGGATACGGGGGGTGATCAAGGCTGGCTCCTATTCTTGGGTCCGGGGGGGGGGTCGACAATGGCGCGTGCGAACACGCAGCCGCGGCTGCTGCGGCGAATCTGACGGCGACAGGGACTAGGTCTTCCCCACTGTAGACGGTGGCGGCGGGTGGCGGAAGGGTCCGTCCAACTCGTCGATGTAGTGCCCGATGGCGTCGGTCTCGCGCTCGAGGAAGCGGTCGACGGCCTTGCGGAATTCGGCGTTCTCGAGCCAGTGCCAGGAATGGGTCGGCGTCGGCGTGAGGCCGCGTGCGAGCTTGTGTTCGCCCTGGGCACCACCTTCGAATACCTGCAGACCCTGGGCGATCGCGTATTCGATGCCCTGTTGGTAGCAGGTCTCGAAATGCAGGCCGGGCACGTATTCCAGCGCGCCCCAATGGCGGCCGTACAGCCGCCGGCCGTCCTTCATGCAGAACGAGCAGGCGACCGGCACGTTGTCGCGCTCGGCGATGATGAGGAGCAGCGACTCCGGTGCCTTCTCGCGCAGCGTCGCGAAGAACGCTCGGTTGAGGTGCGGCTCGCTGCGATGACGGGCATAGGTGTCGGCGTAGCAGCGGTAGAAGAAGTCCCAGTCGGCGTCGCTGCTTTGCCGCCCTTCGACCCAGCGGAAGCGTATGCCGAGATTCGCGAGCTTCTTCCTTTCCTGGCGGATCTTCTTGCGCTTGTCGTGGGTGAGTGCGGCGAGGAAGTCGTCGAAGCTGGCGTAGCGAGCCTCGTCGCCCTCGGCGGACGCATGCCAGTGGAACTGGAAGCCGGTGCGATGCAGCAGCGGCGACGCCGCGAGCGCCGCGTGGTCGGCCTCGGACGGGAACAGCACATGGAAGGACGAGGCGCCGAGGTCGCGCGTGAGCGTCTGCGCCGCGGTGAGCAGGGCGGCGCGATCCTCGTCGCTGCGCGCCAGCAGGCGCGGGCCGGCGACGGGGGAGAAGGGCACGCAGCAGACGAGCTTGGGATAGTAGGCGAGGCCCTCGCGACGATAGGCGTCGGCCCAGGCCCAGTCGAAGACGAACTCGCCCCAGGAGTGATGCTTGACGTAGAGCGGCATTGCGGCGTCGAGCCGGCCATCGCGAAAGAGCGCGAGGTGAACGGGTTCCCAGCCGAGCGATGCGTCGACGCAGCCGCTGGTTTCCAGTGCGTCGAGGAAGGCGTGCTGCACGAAAGGCGAGTCGCCGGCGAGCGTGTTCCACGCCTCGGCCGACAGCGCCGCGATGCGCGTCACGACGCGGATCACGGCTTCCGTCGCGGGGACCTTTGCTTCAGAATGCGCGTTTTGGGGAGTTTCCATCAACAGCGATGAACCTGCACGAATACCAGGCCAAACAAGTCTTGCGGTCGAGCAACCTTAACACGCCGCGCGGCATCGCTGCGACGAGCGCCGACGCCGCGGCCGACGCCGCCCGCGAACTGGGCGGCGAGGCCTGGGTCGTGAAGGCCCAGATCCACGCCGGCGGGCGCGGCAAGGCCGGCGGCGTCAAGGTCGTGACGAGCATCGACGCGGTGCGCAGCGTCGCCGCCGCGTTGCTCGGCAAGCCGCTCGTCACCGTGCAGAACGCGCCCGACGGCCAGCCGGTCCATACCGTGCTGGTCGAGGAAACGCTGCCGATCGCACGCGAACTGTATCTTTCGCTGCTGGTCGACCGTGCCTCCGAGCGCGTCGCGGTCGTCGCGTCGGCCGCGGGCGGCATGGACATCGAGCAGGTCGCCCATGCCACACCCGAGAAAGTTCTGACCGAGATCTGCGATCCGCTGCTCGGCGTGCAGGATTTCCAGTGCCGCGCGCTCGCTTTCGCGCTCGGGCTCGGCGGCGACGCCTACAAGGATTTCTGCCGCCTGCTGCCGCAGCTCTACCGTGTCTTCGTCGCCAATGATCTGAGCCTGCTCGAGATCAATCCGCTCGTCGTCACCACCGACAACCGCGTTCTGCCGCTCGACTGCAAGATGAGCGTCGACGACAACGCGCTCTACCGCAGGAAGGCGCTCGCCGACCTGCGCGACGACAGCCAGATCGACGCCAAGGAAGCGGCCGCCAACGCGGCCAACGTCAACTACGTCGCGCTCGCCGGCAACATCGGCTGCATGGTCAACGGTGCCGGTCTCGCGATGGCGACGATGGACCTGATCCAGCTCGAAGGCGGCGCGCCGGCCAACTTTCTCGACGTCGGCGGCGGAGCGACGCCCGAGACCGTCGCGCAGGGCTTCAAGATCATCCTGCTCGACCCCAACGTGAAGGCCGTGCTGATCAACATCTTCGGCGGCATCGTGCGCTGCGACGTGATCGCCGAGGGCATCATCCAGGCGGTCAGGGAAGTCGGCGTCGAGGTTCCGGTCATCGTGCGCCTCGAGGGCACGAATGCCGAACTCGGCCGCACCCTGCTGGCCGAATCGGGCCTCGCGATCGTCGCGGCCGAGAGCCTGACCCAGGCCGCGAAATTCGCCGTGGAGAAAGCGGCATGAGCATTCTGGTCGACAAGGACACCAAGGTCATCTGCCAGGGCTTCACGGGCAAGCAGGGCAGCTTCCATTCCGAGCAGGCGATCGCCTACGGCACCCGCATGGTCGGCGGCGTGACGCCGGGCAAAGGCGGGCAGACCCACCTGAACCTGCCCGTGTTCAACACGGTGCGCGACGCGGTGCGCGAAACCGGCGCGCAGGCGACGATGATCTACGTCCCGGCCGCGTTCGCCGCCGACTCGATCCTCGAAGCGGCCGACGCGGGCATCGAGGTCATCGTCTGCATCACCGAGGGCATTCCGGTGCTCGACATGCTTCAGGTCAAAACGGCGCTCAACGTGAAGGCCGCGCTCAAGGCCAACGGCGCGAAGCTCATCGGCCCGAACTGCCCGGGCATCATCACGTCGGGCGAATGCAAGATCGGCATCATGCCCGGCGTCATCCACCAGAAGGGTCGCATCGGCATCGTCTCGCGCTCGGGGACGCTGACCTACGAGGCGGTCCACCAGACGACACAGCTGGGGCTCGGGCAATCGACTTGCGTTGGCATCGGCGGAGACCCGATCAAGGGGCTCGATTTCATCGATTGCCTCGAGATGTTCGAGGCCGATCCGCAGACCGAAGCCGTGATCCTGGTCGGCGAGATCGGCGGCAGCAGCGAGGAGGAAGCCGCCGAGTACATCCACACGCGCATGAAGAAGCCCGTCGCCGCCTACATCGCCGGCCGCACGGCGCCGAAGGGCAAGCGCATGGGCCACGCCGGCGCGATCATCGCGGGCGGCGCGGGGACGGCCGATGCAAAAATCCGCGCACTCGAAGCCGCGGGCGTCGTCGTCGCGCAGAGTCCGGCAGGCCTCGGCGAAGCAGTGCAGCTTGCGCTCGGCGCCCGCTAGGGTGCGATGAAGCTCGCCCTCGCGCAGTTCAATTTCACGGTCGGCGACATCGCCGGCAACGCCGCGAAGCTGCTCGACGCCGCGCAGGCTGCGCACGCGGCCGGTGCGGCGCTGCTGCTGACGCCGGAGATGTCGATTTGCGGCTACCCGGCCGAAGACCTCGTCTGCCGGCGCGATTTCACTGCGGCGTGCGCGGCGGCGGTCGAGAGCCTGGCCCGGCAGGCGCCCGCCGAACTCGCGCTCATCGTCGGTTACCCCGAGCGCACCGCGGCGGGTGTCTACAACGCCGCGGCACTCCTGCGCGGCGGCCGCATCGAGCAGGTCTACCGCAAGCATCATCTGCCGAACCATTCGGTCTTCGACGAGCAACGGGTTTTCTGCCGCGGTGACGACGCCTGCGTGTTCGAGTGCGCGGGGATACGCTTCGGCATCAACATCTGCGGCGACATCTGGGAGCCCGGTCCCGCCACCGGGGCGATGGAAGCCGGCGCCGACTGGCTCCTGGTGCTGAACGCCTCGCCCTACCATCTGAGCAAGGAGCGTGACCGCATCGCGGTCGCGCGGGCGCGGCAGATCGAAACGCGTCTGCCGATGGTCTACGCCAACCTCGTCGGCGGTCAGGACGAACTCGTGTTCGACGGCGCCTCGTTCGTGTTCGACGCCGACGGCGAAGTCGCCGTGCAATGCCCCGCGTGGCGCGAAGGCCTGTTCTATCTCGAACTCGACGCCGACGGCTGCAGCGGGCCGCGACATGAATTGCCCGGCGAGGAGGCCGCGGTGTACGAGGCGCTCGTGCTCGCCGTGCGCGACTACGTCGGCAAGAACGGCTTCCGCGGCGTGCACCTGGGGCTCTCCGGCGGCATCGATTCGGCGCTCACGCTTGCGATCGCGGCCGACGCGGTCGGCGCCGAGCGCGTGCACGCGGTCATGATGCCGTCGGACTACACGGCCGGGATCAGCGTCGAGGACTCGCGCGAGATCGTCGAGCGGCTCGGCGTCCGCTACGCCGAAATCGCGATCGGACCGATCGTCGAGGCATTCACGGGTCAACTGGCAGGCGAGTTTGCGGGGCTCGCGAGCGACACGACCGAGGAAAACCTGCAGGCGCGCGCCCGCGGCACGCTGCTGATGGCGCTCTCCAACAAGTTCGGCACGCTGGTGCTGACGACCGGCAACAAGAGCGAAATGGGGACCGGTTACGCGACGCTCTACGGCGACATGGCCGGCGGCTTCGCCGTGTTGAAGGACGTCGCCAAGACGCGCGTCTACCGGCTCGCGAACTACCGCAACAGCGTGTCGCCGGTGATCCCGCAGCGCATCATAGACCGTCCGCCGTCGGCCGAACTGCGCCCCGACCAGACCGACCAGGACAGCCTGCCGCCTTACGAGGTGCTCGACGCGATCCTCGCCGCCTACGTCGAGCGCGATCTGCCGGCGCGCGAGATCGTCGCGCAGGGCCACGACGCCGCGGTCGTGAAGAAGGTCATCCGCATGGTCGACCTCGCCGAATACAAGCGCCGCCAGTCGCCGCCCGGCCCGCGCATCACGCCGCGCAATTTCGGCAAGGATCGCCGCTATCCGATCACCTCGAAATACCGTCCTGAAGGAGAACTGCCGTGAAAAAAATAGAAGCGATCATCAAGCCGTTCAAACTCGACGAAGTGCGCGAAGCGCTGTCCGAAATCGGCGTCACCGGGCTGACCGTGACCGAAGTCAAGGGCTTCGGCCGGCAGAAGGGCCATACCGAGCTGTACCGCGGCGCCGAATACGTGGTGGATTTCCTGCCCAAGGTGAAGCTCGAAGTCGTCGTCGCCGACAATCTGGTCGAGCGCGTCACCGAGGCGGTCGTCAACGCCGCGCGCACCGGCAAGATCGGCGACGGCAAGATCTTCGTGACCGCGGTCGAGCAGGTGGTGCGCATCCGCACCGGGGAATCGGGCGAAGCGGCGGTGTGAGCGTCGCTAATTCGGAATACCCGCGGTTTCAGCCGCGGGTTGGCTTCACCAGAAGCGGTACCAGGCCTTTTCCTTGATGCTCACGCCCTGGAGATACTTGCTGTTGGGGAAGTTGAGCGTCAGCACCCGGCGCGCGTCGTCGCGCAATTCGGGCAGCTTGAGGCGGTCGTAGGACAAGGCCATGATCGCCAGCGCCTCTTCGAGCGCGGGCGCTTCGGGATAAGTTTTCAGCACTTCCTTGGCACGGTTCGCGGCCGCGACGTAGGCCTTGCGCTTCAGATAGTACTTGGCAACGTGGACCTCGTTGTTGGCGAGCGCGTTGACGAGGTATTTCATCCGCGCGGTCGCGTCGGCCGCGTAAATGCTCTGCGGGAAACGCGTGGCCAGTTCCTTGAACGCGAGGAAGGCGTCCCGTGCGGCGCGCGGGTCGCGCTCGCTCATGTCCTGGTCGACGAGGTTGCCCAGCAGACCGAGGTCGTCGTTAAAATTCGCCAGCCCCTTCAGATAGTACGCGTAATCGACGTTAGGGTGGTTGGGGTGGAGCTTGATGAAACGGTCGCATGCGGCGACCGCCGAGATCGGCTCGTTGTCCTTGTAATAGGCGTAGGCGACTTCGAGTTGCGCCTGCTGCGCGTAACGGCCGAAGGGGTAGCGCGATTCGAGCGTTTCGAAGAGCTTGACCGCGCGTTCGTAGTTGCCCTCGTTGAGGTTGTCCTTGGCCTCGGCATAGAGCTTCTGCGCCGACCAGCCCGTGGTCTCGTCCTTGACCTCGGGCAGCAGACCGCAACCGCCGAGCGCGAGCGCCGCTGCCAGCAATGCGGCGCGACCGGCCCCGGGGAGGCCGCGTGACCGGACGAACGCGTTAATACGGGAAGAACATTGCTCAAGCATGGGAAAAGAAACAGAAAATTTGATGGACGATTATAAGGGAAATAGCGGGGGCGACGTCCGCGAGCTCGTCATCCCCGACGCGCAGGGCGGGCTGCGTCTGGATCAGGCCTTGTCGGCCCTGCTGCCGGAGTTTTCGCGCAACCGCATCCAGAACTGGATCCGTGCGCGCAAGATCGTCGTCGACGACGCCTGGGGCACGACCAAGATGAAGGTCAGCGGCGGCGAATCGGTCCGCGTCCAGGTCGAGCCCGACCCGGGCGCGACGCCCGACGCGCCTGAGGCGATTCCGCTCGACGTCGTCTACGAGGACTCGATGCTGCTCGTCATCAACAAGCCGGTGGGCCTCGTCGTCCATCCCGGCAGCGGCAACCGCGACGGCACGCTGCTCAACGCGCTGCTGCACCGCGTGCCGCAGGTCGCCGAATTGCCGCGCGCGGGCATCGTTCACCGGCTCGACAAGGACACCTCGGGTCTGCTCGTCGTCGCCAAGACGCTGCGTGCCCACACCGACCTCGTGCGCCAGCTGCAGGCGCGCACCGTCAAGCGCGAATATCTGGCGCTGGTGTACGGCGAGGTCGACCGTGGGGGCACCGTCGACGCGCCACTCGCGCGCGACCCGCACAACCGCACCAAGCGCACGGTCCACAGCCTCGGCAAGGAAGCCGTCACCCATTACGACGTGGTCGAGCGCTTTCCCGGCATCACGCTCCTGCGCTGCAAGCTCGAGACCGGCCGCACCCACCAGATCCGCGTGCACATGCAGCACGTCGGCCACCCGCTGGTCGGCGACACGGTCTACAGCGCAAGCCGCCGCAGCCATCTCAAGATTCCGTTCCCGCGCCAGGCGCTGCATGCCGAGAAACTTGGTCTGATCCATCCCGTGACCGGCGAATTCGTGCACTGGGAATGCCCGCTGCCGCCCGACTTCGGCTCGCTGCTGCAGGCCTTGCGCGACAACACCGACTGGGTCAAGTGAACATCGTCGTCCCCGACTGGCCTGCGCCGGCTCGCGTCAGGAGTCTCATGACCACGCGCGCAGGCGGCGTGAGCGCGCCCCCGTGGGACAGCCTCAATCTCGGCGACCACGTCGGCGACGATCCCGCCGCCGTCGCCGCCAATCGCGCGCGCCTGCGCGAGCGGCTGCCGGACGAGCCCGGCTGGCTCAGGCAGGTGCACAGCGCACGCGTGGTCGAACTCGGCCGCGACAGCGCACGCGAAGCCGACGCCGCGGTGACGCGCGCGCCGGGGCAGGTCTGCGCCGTGCTCACGGCCGACTGCCTGCCAGTGCTGTTCTGCGACCGCGCCGGCAGCGTCGTCGCCGCGGCGCATGCGGGCTGGCGCGGGCTGGCCGAGGGCGTGCTCGAAGCCACGGTCGCCGCCATGCAGGTGCCGCCGGCCGAAATCGTCGCCTGGATGGGTGCCGCGATCGGCCCCGAGGCCTTCGAGGTCGGCGACGAGGTGCGGCAGGCCTTCGTCGACCGCCACCCAGAAGCCGCTGCCGCCTTCGTACCGCAATCCGCAGCGGGCAAATGGCGCGCCGACATCTACGAATTGGCGCGCACCCGCCTCGGGCATGCAGGCGTGCGGGCCGTCCATGGCGGCGGACGCTGTACCTTCGGCGAAGCCGAGACGTTCTATTCCTACCGGCGCGAGGGCGTGACCGGACGGATGGCGGCATTGGTCTGGCTCGACTAACAGCGAGGCCCGCACGGTCGGAGTCCAGTCCGTGTAGCGCGGCGCCGCCTGCGCGTCGCGCCCAGCTTCAGCGACATGCGAGGCGTCTGAGGGATTCCATTCGCTGCGTGGCGGGGCCCCTCGCCTCGACGCCTGTCTAAAAATCCTCGCGCACCCGCAGGTAACGCGGAAACCGCGGCATGCCGTTCTTCGTCAGCGCCGTATAGCGATAGGTGATACGCGTGCCGACGGGCGGCGGCTGGCGGCGCAGCGCGTCACTGAGTCCGCTGCCGAGGCGAAAGCGCTTGCCGTCCGGCGTTTCCATCCGCAGCGCGCCGGTCATGCCTGCGTACTTTCCCTTGCCCGGCACGTAGCCGACGACGATGGCCTCGGCGTCGAGCCAGGGCTTGAGCTTCAGCAGCGCATCGCTGCGCCCGGTGAGATAGGGCGCATCGGCGCGGTGCAGCATCAGGCCTTCGCCGCCAGCGCGCACCTCGGCGTCTAGCCTTTGCATCAAGTCTTCGCGGCTCGCGACGCGCGTCTGCGCGACGGCCTCGAGCCAGGGGACAGCCGCCTGTTCGATGACCTCACGCATCTGCCCGACGCGCGCGCTGAAGTCACCCGGCGCGCCCGGCAGTTCGAATACCAGGTAACGCACGCGTCGCCATTCGGCGTCGACCGGCGGGGCTTTGCGCACCGTTCCGGACAACGCGTCGAACGCATCGCGGGCGATCCAGAGCTCGCCATCGAGCGGCACGCGCGGAAAATCCGCCGTGAACCATGCCGGCGCCGGAGCGAGGCCGCCGCCGCGAAAGCGCAGGACGTGGCCGTCCCACTGCGCGCGCACGCCGTCGAATTTCTCGCTGACCCAATACTGCGTGACGTCGACGTCGGCGGCGTAGACCTTCGCGAGCAGCATCGCGGGTGCCGCGGGCGGCGCCTCGGTGCGGGCCGCGTGCGGCCAGCACAGCGCCGAGGCGAGTGCCAGCGCGGCGGCTACGCGCTTCAGGCCTTCGACGCGCGCAGGTCGAACGGTTTCTGGCCGAACGGTAGCGGGCCGGCTCAGTCGTCGAGCCATTTCTGCATGAACCGCGCCTTGCCCAGCGCCGGGTCGAGCCGGTAGTCGTCGAACCCGAGCTTTTCGTAGAGCGCGCGTGCCGGCGCGTTGCCCGACAGCACCTCGAGCGTCAGCTTGCACGCCCCACATTCGCGCGCGATGGCCTCGACCGCGGCGAACATCGCCGTCGCGATGCCGCGCCCGCGGTGTTCGCGATGCACGACGACGTCGTGCACGTTGACGAGCGGCCTGCAGGCAAAGGTCGAGAAGCCTTCGATCGCGGTGACGAGCCCGACCGGCAAGTCGTCGTCGAAGGCCAGCACGCTGAAAACATGGGGTCGCGCGGCGAGCGCGTCGACGAGATGGGTGCGCGCGAAGTCGGACAGCGGCTTGCCGCCGCCGGCCGGGTCGCGCGAATAGCCGTCGAGCAACGCGATCAGCGCGGCGGCGTGGACCGGATCGCGGTAACGCGCGCGAACGACCTCAAGCACGGGCGAGCGCGCGCATCGACAGATCGATGGCGCGCACGTGCTTGGTGAGGCTCCCGATCGAGATGCGGTCGACGCCGGTTTCGGCCACGGCGCGCACGTTCGCGAGTGTGATGTTGCCCGAGGCTTCGAGCAGTGCGCGCCCCGCGGTCAGCTCCACCGCTCGCCGCATCGCGGCGAGTTCGAAGTTGTCGAGCAGGATCGACGGCGCCTGCGCGTCCAGCGCCTGCTGGAGTTCGTCCAAAGTTTCCACTTCGATCTGCACGCTGACCTGGTCTTCGGCAAGCCGGAACGCCGCGTCGAGCACGGCCTTGATGCCACCCGCCGCGAGGATATGGTTCTCCTTGATCAGGATGCCGTCGTAGAGCCCGATCCGCTGGTTCTGCCCGCCGCCGGTGCGCACCGCGTACTTCTGCGCCAGTCGCAGGCCGGGCAGGGTCTTGCGCGTGTCGACGATGGCCGCGCCGGTGCCGCGCACGGCGTCGACGTAGGCGCGGGTCACGGTCGCCACGCCCGAGAGCGTCTGCAGAAAATTGAGCGCAGGTCGCTCGGCGGTGAGCAGGGCGCGCGCGTTGCCGCGAATCTCGACCAGCGCGGTGCCGGCCGCGACCCCGTCCCCCTCCTTGACCTGCCAGTCTATGCTGCAAGCAAGGTCGAGCGCCTTGAAACAGGCGTCGAACCACGGCCGCCCCGCGATCACGGCGGCCTCGCGCGTGATGAGCCGCGCCGTGCCGGTCTGCGCCGCGGGGATGAGCCGCGCAGTCAGGTCGCCGCTGCCGACGTCCTCGGCCAGGGCACGCGCAACATCGGTTTCGACAGCTGAAGCGAGCAATTCGGACATGGCGGGCCTCTATTTAGGACACAGCGGGTTGAAATCGGCGCAGACGCCCCTATTTGGGTGGCATCGAAATATACCCTAGAGCCAGTTTGCGCAGGAATCACGGCGACCGCGTAGCCTCAATGCGCGGTGCCGGGTGCCTGCCGGCGCGTGGCTGCGTTGCGGGTCGCTCATTACGGAGCGGCCGGACTTCGTGCCCCGCGCCTTGCCCTGCATCCTGCAGGAAACCGGCCGGGTCACGATTCCAACTTGAACCGACTCTTGCGAGGCCACTATGCGTTTTGACAAGCTCACCACCCAGTTCCAGCAGGCGCTTTCCGACGCGCAAAGCCTGGCCGTCGGCGGCGACCACGCCTACATCGAGCCGCAGCACCTGCTGCTCGCCCTGCTCAACCAGGAGGGCGGCGGCGCGGGGTCGATCCTCGGCCGCGCCGGCGTCCAGGTCCCGGCGCTCAAGGCCGCGTTGACCCAGGCATTGACGCGCCTGCCCAAGGTGCAGGGGCAGGGCGGCGAGGTCAGCATCTCGCGCGACCTCAACAACCTGCTCAACCTGACCGACAAGGAGGCGATGAAGCGCAACGACGCCTACATCGCATCGGAGCTTTTCCTGCTCGCCGCGCTCGACGACAAAGGCGAGACCGGGCGCCTGCTGAAACAGCACGGCGCGCAGAAGACCGCGCTGGAACAGGCCATCCAGGCCGTGCGCGGCGGCGAGAACGTGCAGTCGCAGGAAGCCGAAGGCCAGCGCGAAGCGCTCGCCAAATACACCCTCGACCTCACGCAGCGCGCGCGTGACGGCAAGCTCGACCCGGTCATCGGGCGCGACGACGAGATTCGCCGCTCGATCCAGATCCTGCAGCGCCGCACCAAGAACAACCCCGTGCTGATCGGCGAACCCGGCGTCGGCAAGACCGCGATCGTCGAAGGTCTCGCGCAGCGCATCGTCAACGACGAGGTGCCGGAAACGCTCAAGGGCAAGAAGGTGCTGGTGCTCGACCTCGCCGCGCTGCTCGCCGGCGCGAAATACCGCGGCGAATTCGAGGAGCGCCTGAAGGCCGTGCTCAAGGAGCTCGCGATGGACCCCGGCCGCTACATCGTCTTCCTCGACGAAATCCACACGCTCGTCGGGGCCGGCAAGGCCGAAGGCGCGATCGACGCCGGCAACATGCTGAAGCCCGCGCTCGCGCGGGGCGAACTGCACCTGATCGGCGCGACCACGCTCGACGAATACCGCAAGTACATCGAGAAGGACGCCGCGCTCGAGCGCCGCTTCCAGAAGGTCATGGTCGACGAGCCCAGCGTCGAATCGACGATCGCGATCCTGCGCGGCCTGCAGGAGCGCTACGAACTGCACCACGGCGTCGACATCACCGACCCGGCGATCGTCGCCGCGGCCGAACTCTCGCATCGCTACATCACCGACCGTTTCCTGCCCGACAAGGCGATCGACCTGATCGACGAGGCCGCCGCGCGGATCAAGATGGAAATCGACTCCAAGCCCGAGGTCATGGACAAACTCGACCGCCGCATCATCCAGCTCAAGATCGAGCGCGAGGCGGTCAAGAAGGAGACCGACGAGGCCTCGAAAAAGCGGCTCGGCCTGCTCGAAGACGAGATCGACAAGCTCGGCCGCGAATACGCCGACCTCGAAGAGGTGTGGAAGTCGGAGAAGGCCCAGGTCCAGGGCTCCGCGCATCTCAAGGAAGAGATCGACAAGCTGCGCGGCGAGATGGCCGACCTGCAGCGCCAGGGCAAGCTCGACAAGGTCGCCGAGATCCAGTACGGCAAGCTGCCGCAGCTCGAGGCGCAGCTCAAGCACGCCGAAGCCAGCGGCGAGAAGCCTGTGTTCAAGCTCCTGCGCACCGAGGTCGGCGCCGAAGAGATCGCCGAGGTCGTCTCCCGCGCGACCGGCATCCCGGTCTCGAAGATGATGCAGGGCGAGCGCGACAAGCTCATGCACATGGAAGACCACCTGCACGGCCGCGTCGTCGGCCAGGACGAAGCCGTGGCCGTCGTCTCCGACGCGATCCGCCGTTCACGCGCGGGGCTTTCCGACCCCAACCGGCCGCTCGGCTCCTTTCTGTTCCTGGGCCCCACGGGCGTCGGCAAGACCGAGTTGTGCAAGACGCTCGCCGAATACCTGTTCGATTCCGCCGAGCACATGGTGCGCATCGACATGAGCGAATTCATGGAGAAGCACTCGGTCGCGCGCCTGATCGGCGCGCCGCCCGGCTACGTCGGCTACGAAGAGGGCGGCTACCTGACCGAAGCCGTGCGCCGCAAGCCGTACAGCGTGATCCTCATGGACGAAATCGAGAAGGCCCACCCCGACGTCTTCAACGTGCTCCTGCAGGTGCTCGACGACGGCCGGCTCACCGACGGCCAGGGCCGCACCGTCGACTTCCGCAACACCGTGATCGTCATGACGTCCAACCTCGGCAGCCAGATGATCCAGCAGATGTCGGGCGACGACTACCAGGTCGTCAAGCTCGCCGTACTCGGCGAAGTGAAGTCCTACTTCCGCCCCGAGTTCATCAACCGCATCGATGAGGTCGTCGTCTTCCACGCGCTCTCGGAGTCGAACATCGCGAGCATCGCGCGCATCCAGCTCAAGGCGCTCGAAGCGCGCCTCGCCGCGATGGAGATGAAGCTCGACGTCACCGACGCCGCGCTCGCCGAAATCGCCAAGGCCGGCTTCGACCCCGTCTACGGCGCGCGGCCGCTCAAGCGTGCGATCCAGAGCGAGCTCGAAAACGCGCTGGCTAAGGAAATCCTGTCCGGACGCTTCGCGGCCAAGGACACGATCCGGGTCGACGCGGTGGATGGGAAGTTCAGCTTTGAGAAGGCGGCGTAAGCGGCTGGAATTTCGCTAAAGGCGAAGGAAAAAGGGGGGCGGGTTTCGCCCCTTTCTTTAGGCGCTCGAAAAAATCGGTCAGCCGTGAAGAAGCGAAAGGCGGTCGACAGAGAAAACCGGAGCATATAATCCGGGCTACCTGTCTCTTTTCTCATACCTAATAACTAGACCGGGTGCGGAGAAAATTTTAATAATCAACAGGATCGATCGCCCGATCGGCAGAATCCCCGTGAATATGGCACAAGTCGCAGTGGCACTCGCCAAGTTGGCAGGTATCCGCAAGGCGCTGGACCTGGCGCTAAATGATGACCACAAAAAGGCTGGCCGACTTCCAATCCAAAACTTCCTCATAGAGGAGGTTGGGCGCTACTTCACCGGCGCGGCAACGCAACTTTCCATATTAAAAAAGGAGTTGCCCGATTTGTTTGGTGATTTTGTCGAGATGCCGGTTGAGCCGAAGACGGAGATGGCCAAGACCTCAACCGAGGGCGCAGCCCAGTACCGCTATGCACGTAGTCAGTTGGAAGTGCTGGCGCGCGATATTGATCAGATTTTTGAGCTTCGCGCGAACAGCGAGTTGGCGCCGCCCTTGATCGCGGCTGCTACCACCCGACGTGTCTTTATTAGCCACGGCCGAGCACCAGACTGGCGCGAAGTTCAAGCATACGTCGAGAAGGACATTGGCTTGCCGACGTTGGAGCTTGCGCAGGAGCCGAACCAAGGTCGAACTATCTTGGCAAAGTTAATGGAAGCGTCGGGCCAGTGTGATAGTGCTGTGATCGTGATGACTGGTGACGATCTGGATGCCGCCGGCCAGGCCCGTGCGCGCGAGAACGTTATCCACGAGATCGGCTTCTTTCAGGGCAAATACGGGCTCGGCCGCGTCTGCCTGCTCCATGAGGAGGGGGTTAGCATCCCGAGCAACATTCACGGCTTGGTGTACACACCATTCCCCAAGGGAATGGTTTCGGCTTGCTTCGGCGTACTTACCCGAGAACTAAAGGCGTTTTATTGATATGGAAAGCGAACTCAAGGTTGGAGATGTCGTAAAACTGCGTTCAGGGGGAACGCGCATGACCGTTGAGCACATCGACGGCGATCAGGTTGCGTGCACATGGTTCGAAGGTAAGACACTCGAGCGTGCAACATTTATTGCAGGGGCACTAATGAAGCATGTGCCCACGTCCGTTGGTGTAATTCGCGCGCGCCACAACTGGTGACGGGTCGGCCGGGAGGTCTACGCCTGCTCCACCGGCGTGTATCGACCCCGCTTCTTGCTGCAATACCAGATTGACCTCGGGAGTTCCGCATGACCCAGAAGGTCACGAAGCTCAAATTCCGGATAGGTATATGTCACACGCTCTGCACTATCCAACGATCGAGTTCAGCGATCTTGATGCATTCAAACGGTCTCTTTTGATTTGGGATCGAATACACAGGATTGTTCCAAGCGGATACGTCCCGGAGGATCACGCGGAGATAGTCACCGCCGTTGGTGCGGGAGTGGTCCAGAATTTGACCGTCGACGACACAGAGAAGTCGAGGGCCGCAAATCGCTTCTTGGACTTTTATGCACTACGCGAATCACCGAACACCCGACTTGTTTGGCCGGCTGGCTTTTCTAGCGAGACGTTTACTCGAATCAATCCGGACAAGATAGACGCAAAACTTCTTCCCTTATTTGAGCAGCTCGCCCGGCGGTTAACAGCCGATGGGTTCCTGGAAGTTCCGCACGAACATGCCGGCGGTTACATGTTCTATCTTGCCGCGGCGGTTGCTCAGCAGCGCGCGCTTGAGCTGACGACCGATTCTTCTGATTATTGGGCAGTCGGAACCTACTTCGCGAATGAAGGTGGCTTCACCGAGTACGTGTATGACGAGCAGGCCGATGCCTATCTAGCGAATCTAGCTATCGACGATCTTCTACCAAACGACCTTGCCTCCGTCGATATAGATGTGCTCCTTCGATTTCGTGAAGACACGGTAGAGCTGCGGAATGCTTTCCAGCGGGAGCTCAAGCTGTTGCAGAACGAAATCTCCCGCTGCAACAACAAAGAGCACGCCCGCTACATTGTGGAGGACTTCATTAAGCGGTTTGAGCGTGCCAAGGCCGAGTACCGAGCATCGCTTGGCTTCTTTCGGAAGGCGGACGTGTACAGCATTTTTTCAGTCGGGCTGCCAGTGGCAGCTTCAATAATTGCCCTCCCCATAGCAGGAGGCGATCCGTATACGCCGGTTCGACTAGGCGTTGGGGCTCTAATCGGTGCTGTGTCAGCACTCGCGACACGAGAGATGGGGTACAAACCGAAGTCGGTAGGGTCGTATCTAGTTGACGCCGAGCGCCTGACTCGGACACCGAACTGGCTCCTGCATCGGAAGTTTGAAGAGTTCATCAACGACTAGTGGTGCGCTGATGCTGCTATTGGCCGAGCCGCATTGCTATCCAACCGTCTGCTCTTGCCTGCCGTCTTCGGACCCTGGCCCCTCACCACCGCAGCACCCGCGGCCCCACCACCGCCCCCACCGCCGCCGGCACCAGCATCCCCAGCAGATACCACGACCCCACGAACGGTGCGGCCAGCTCGGCGCATGCAGGCTGTAGACCAGGGCGGCGACCGCGCCTGAAAACAGGCCCGCGGTCGCGCCGGCCAGCGGCAGACGGGGGGGCGAGGCCGCGCATGGCCCACAAGGTGGCCGCGAACGCGGGCACCGACAGCAGGGCGATGAGGGGCACACATTTCTGCCAGCTGTTGCCGAACACCAGCTCGGCGCGCTGCGCGGGCTCAGCGTCGGCGAGCACGATCGCGGCGAGCGCCCACATCGCCATGACCGGGAAGCTCGCGGTCAGGTCTTGCAATAACGCATTCACCACTGCTCGATCGGCCCTATCGCAGTTTCCTACCAGACGCCCCTTCCGGCGCCATGCTGACCCAAGTGGCTCCACGAGTGCCCGGAAATGCTGCTTGAGCGCGTTGCGACTGTCGCTGGTCAGTCGAATCGCATCGTCCATGGTGATGCGTCCATGCCTGCGTGCGAACTGGACGATTTGTAGCGAAAGCTCGGGCAGCGACGCCAGGCGCTCTTGAACTCATCAACGATGAGGCACGGGAACTCCGGCGTGAACCGAATGGCATCCGAGGCGATACGCGCCAATACGCCATCCATTTACACCCATTTTCAGGGCGACGCTTTGCCTTTCCCTGGATTGCCCTGCAGCAGTTCGTGGTGTCAGCGTCGCCCCCGTGTGGCCTGCTCAGGGAACCGCGCGAGTGTGGCTTGCGAGGGCAGTACATGCCTCCGTTATTTCACCGTGTTCAGGGTCCAAAATCCGTCTCATCCCGGCCCGTGAAGCCTTGATCTGCGTCCTGCCACGCCAGACTCCCCCGAAATCCTTGTAGGCATCCTCCGACAAGCGGCGCGAGGCTCCGTGGAATAGCCGCAGTAAGTACCGGCCAGATAACACTTTTTTACCATCCCGCTGTCGCGCGTGAGGTGCGAATCCCTCCGAATCCCGCGCGGCGCGCGGCTTTCGCGCGCTTGTAAACGCATGCTTGCGCTCTATCGTTCTTAAGGTCGTCCGCCAGGGTCAACCCGTTCGAGGGTCTTATGAGAAAACATCGCGCTGCCGTTCTGGGGATTGTCTGCTCCGGTTTCATGCTGACCGCTTCGGCCGCCGACCCGGCGCGCCTGTCCGACGGTCGACTCGAGGACGCGGTGGAGGACGTGCAGACGCCGCGCACGCCTGCGGTGACGCGGCCCGAGCAGAAGCTCAACGCGCACGACCGCTCGGGTGATTTCGTCGCGCCCAGCGCCAAGCCGTCGTCGCCTGCGTTCCGGAACCAGCCTGACAAGGGCAAGGTGCTCGGCTTCGATTTCGCGCGCGATCCGCTGAACGCGAAGGCGCCGATGCAGACCTTCCAGGAGACGATGAAGGCCGACATCGACGCGCTGCCCAAGGTCAAGGCGACTCAGCGCGCGCTGCTCGAGGAGCGCTACAACCTGACGCCGCGGCTCGACCCGAGCGCGAAAATGTCGCGCGGCAAGCCGCTGCCGGTCGGGCCGACCGCGCGCCTCGCGCGGGGGCTGAGCTGGGAGAAGCTCGCCGAGATGAAGCCGGAGGAGATCCGCGACCAGGGCGCGTTTCCGTATCCCTCGCTGCCGCACCCCAAGCAGTCGACGGGCGGCCAGGTCTTCCCGCAGATCCAGATCGACCAGTTCCCGCGGCTGCAGCGTTTCGACGTCGAGTTCGACCTGCCCGACGCCTTCCTGCCCGAGTTCCCGCCGGCGATCTTTCTGCAGAACCGGCCCGAGCTCGGCGACGTCTCGCGCGGCGAAGTCGTGTCGATCAACAACTTCCACCGCCTGTTCAAGGATCTCGTGACGCCGGTGCAGCTCGACGGGCTGCGCCTGCTGGTGACGCCTTTCGCGCAGGAGGAGTTCAACGCGACCGACGACCGCAAGGTCAAGCGCCCGAGCCTCGGCGTCGCGTGCATGGACTGCCACGTCAACGGCCACACCACGGCGCAGTTCCACCTCAATCCCGACACGCGCCCGCAGGAACGCCGCATGCGGCTCGACACGACGAGCCTGCGCGGGCTCTTCAACCAGCAGATCCACGGTTCGAAGCGCAGCCTGCGCTCGGTCGAGGACTTCACCGAGTTCGAGTTCCGCACGGCCTACTTCAACGGCGACCCGATCCACGCGATGAAGAAGGGGATCACGATCTTCGACCGCATCCAGGTCAGCCACATGGCGCAGATGCAGAACATGTTCGACTTTCCGCCCGCGCCGAAACTCAGTGCAGAAGGGCAGCTCGACGCGGCCAAGGCGACGCCGGCCGAATTGCGCGGGCGTGACGTGTTCTTCAACAAGGGCCGTTGCGCCTCGTGCCACACGCCGCCGGGCTACCTCGACCACCAGATGCACGACCTCAAGCTCGAGCGCTTCGTCAACGAGCCCGGCGACGGGCCGATGAAGACCTTCACGCTGCGCGGCATCAAGGACAGCCCGCCCTACCTGCACGACGGGCGCCTGCTCACGCTCGAGGACACGGTTGAATTCTTCAACCTCGTGCTCGGCACGAAGCTGACCAAGGAAGAGAAATCCGATCTCGTGGCCTTCATGCGCCAGCTCTGATTTTCGCGCCAGCTGGGCCCTGGCTCGGGGGCCGGGCGGCTACACGCCGCTTCAATAACAGGGAGGGGGAATCATGCCGAGAACAGCATCGTCGACCGTGAACGTTTTCTTTCTGGCGCTCAAGGGCCTGGCGCTCGTGGCCGAAGCTGCGCTGATCGCCGCCGTCGTCTACGGCGCGGCGACCGCGATCCGCTACTGGCCGAGCATCAACGTCTGAGGGGGCTGCGATGACGCGCCAACAAGCCCGCCTTTTCGCGATCGTTTCGACCGCGCTGGTCGTCGTCGCCTTCGCCGGAATGACTGTCGACAGCCACCGGCGTTTTCCCGAGCTCACCAACGAAAGCAAGCTCACGCCGCAGGTCATCGCCGGCAAGAACGTCTGGCACGAGAACAATTGCACCAACTGCCATACGCTGCTCGGCGAAGGCGCGTATTACGCGCCGGACCTTACCAAGATCGCGCTGCAGCGCGGAAGCGAATACCTCAAGGCCTTCATGCGCGACCCGTCGAAGTTCTACGACGAGCAGAAGGTGCGCCGCGTGATGCCGAAGCAGAATCTGAGCGAGCAGGAAATCAGCGACCTGATCGCCTTTCTCGACTGGATCGGCCGCATCGACAACCAGGGCTGGCCGCCGCGGCCGATCCTCGTCTCCGGCGCCGCGATCCCCGGCACCGACATCGTTCGCGGCGAGCGCGCGCCCCAGGTCACGGGCGCCGCGACCTCGAACGAACCTATCGCGCTCGGGCAGGCCGTGTTCAACGCGACGCCGCCGGGCTGCTATGCCTGCCACTCGATCTCGCCGGGGGTGAACCTCGCCGGGCCATCGCTCGCCGACCTCGCGACGCGCGCCGAACAGACGCTCAAAGACCCCGCCTACCGCGGCAAGGCGCGCGACGTCGCGGGCTACATCCGCGAGGCGATCGTCGATCCGAACGCCCACATCGTGCCGGGCCCCGCCTATTCGGCCGACAACCGCTCGTTCATGCCGGGGAGCTTCGGCAAGGACCTGAGCCCCGAGCAGCTCGATCATCTCGTCGCCTATCTGGAAAGCCTGAAGTAAGGACGCCGCATGAAATACCGCTCGCAAGCCGTCGCCTACTGGTACTTCGCCGTCGCGATGGGGCTTTTCGGCCTGCAGATCGCGTTCGGCCTGCTCGCCGCCGCCAAGTACCTCGGTCCCGACCCGCTCATCAACGTGCTGCCCTTCGACGTGATGAAGGTCGTGCACACCAATCTGCTCGTCGTCTGGGTGCTGACCGGCTTCATGGGCGGGACCTACTGGATCGTGCCCGAGGAATCGCGCACCGAGCTCTACAGCGTGAAGCTCGCGTACGTGCAGCTCGGCCTCTGGGTGGTGATGGGCGTGACCGCGATCATCGGCTATTTCTTCCGCTGGGGAACCGGCACCAAGTTGCTCGAACAGCCGCTGCCGCACAAGATCGTGATCGTCGTCGTCATGCTCATGTTCCTCTACAACATCCTCATGACGATCCGCCGCTCCGGGCGCTTCACGACGACCGAAGGCGTGTTGATCGGCGGCCTCGGCATGGCCGCAGTGCTCTATCTGCCGGCGCTGATCCCGTTCGACAACTATGCGATCGCGACCTTCTACCGCTGGTGGACGATCCACCTCTGGGTCGAGGGGGTGTGGGAAATGATCCAGGGCAGCATGCTCGCCTACCTGCTGATCCGGCTGACCGGCGCCGACCGCGAGGTCATGGAAAAGTGGCTCTACGTCATCGTCGGCCTCGTGTTCATCGCCGGCGTGATCGGCACCGCGCACCACTATTACTGGATCGGCGTGCCGCACTACTGGCTGCCGATCGGCGGCATCTTCAGTGCGCTCGAGCCGGTCGCGCTGGTCGGCATGGCGATCTACGCCTACAGTGCGATGCGCCGCTCGGGCCTGCAGCATCCGAACACGCTCGCCGTGCACTGGACCGCCGGCAGCGCGGTATTCACGCTCTTCGGCGCGGGCCTGCTCGGTCTCGCCCACACCTGGCCGGGGATCAACAAGTGGACGCACGGTACGCTGATCACCGCGATGCACGGCCACGCCGCGTTCTACGGCGCCTACGCGATGATCGTCATGGCGGTCATCAGCTACACGCTGCCAAGTTTCAGCGGCCACCGCAGCGAGCGCGGCGAACCGCTCGGCTACTGGGCGTTCTGGCTGCAGCTCGCCGGCATGTTCGGCATGACGCTGTCCTTCGCCACGGCCGGGATCGGCCAGGTGTATCTCGAACGCGTGCTGGGCCTTGGCTTCCTCGAAACCCAGCTCAAGATCCAGGTGCATTTCCTGATGCTGCTCGCGGCAGGGACGATCTTCGCCCTGGGCGCGGGTCTCTTCATCTGGAATTTCTTCCGCTACCGACCGACCTTCGAAGCGCTGGCGGCCGAGCCGACGGCTCCGCTGCAACCGGCGCGCGCAGCAGTCTGAGGATCATTCTTGGAGCTGACTTCCGCCGACCCGCTGCTTCCCCCCGCCCAGGAGCCGTTCTATCTGCCGCACGCCGACGAGGTCGACGTGTTCACCGAGTGCCACCGCAATCGATTGCCGGTCATGCTCAAGGGCCCGACCGGCTGCGGCAAGACGCGCTTCGTCGAACACATGGCCTGGCGCCTCGGCCGGCCGCTCGTCACGGTCGCCTGCCACGAAGACCTCACGGCCAACGATCTGCTCGGGCGCTACCTGATCCTCGGCGACGAGACGGTCTGGCAGGACGGGCCGCTGACGCGCGCGCTGCGCGTCGGCGCGATCCTCTATCTCGACGAGGTCGTCGAGGCGCGCCAGGACACGACCGTGGTGATTCATCCTCTGAGCGACCACCGGCGGACGCTGAGCCTCGAAAAGACCGGGGAGACCGTCGTCGCGGCGCCGGGCTTCCAGCTCGTGATCTCGTACAACCCGGCCTATCAGCAGGCCCTGAAGGACCTGAAGCCGAGCACGCGCCAGCGCTTCGCGTCGCTGACCTTCGACTTCCCCGACCGCGAGCGTGAGGCGGCGATCCTGATGAGCGAGGGCGGGGTCGCGCGCGACTGTGCGGTGACGCTGGTCGAACTCGCGGCGCGCATGCGCCCGCTGCGCGAGCGCGGTCTGCCCGAGGCGCCCGGCACGCGCACACTCGTCGCCGCGGCGCGCCTGATCGCGTCGGGGATACCGCAGCGCCGCGCCTGCGAGGTCGCGATCGCCGACGCGCTGACCGACGACCCGCTGCTGCTCGGTACCCTCGGCGATCTGATCGCCGGCAGCTTTCCCTGAGCAATGCCCGAGGCGGAAGAACTCATCATCGATGCCGCGCGCCATGCCGGCACCGCGGTGCACGGATTCTGGCGGCGCCGCCACGCCCCGCCGCCGACGCCGACGGTATTCCTGCGCGACGTGCGCACGCGCCTCGAGATGCTGATCGACGCCGTGCTCGGTTGCGAGCTGCCGGTGCGGGCGGCGCAGGCGGCCGCGCCGATGCCGCTTCTGCGCAGGCTGTTCACGCGCGGTGGACGGAAGACGGCGGCCGCCGGACCGCTTCCGGCGACCGACGGCACGGCGGTTTTCCTGCCGCCGAGCCTTCCCGTATCGCCGCCGGCGTCGGCGGCGTTCACCGACGACTACTGCCTGCTCGCGCTGCTGCAGGCGCTGCATCACCTGCGCGGAAGCGCAGGCGAAATCGCGCGCCTGGAGTCGGACCTCGCGCGCGACCTGTACCTGATCGCCGAAGCCGCGGCGGTCGACCACCGGCTGCGCCGGCTCATGCCGGGATGGTCGCAGGCGCTCGACGCGCTTTACGTGCGGATGGACCGCGCGCTTGCGCAGCGCCGCCTGCGGGACGCGCTCGAGGCCGACGTCGCGGCGCGTTACCGGAATTTCCTGCGTGGCCGCGCGGGCGCGGAAACGCTGCACGCGAATCCGGCCGCGGCGCTCGACTGGGCGAATGCACAGGCGCGCGCCCTGCGTCTGCGCGTGCCTGCCAGGCGCTATGTCGCCTGGCTCGGCGACCTCGTCGTCGGCCGCCTGCTGCCACCCGAAGGCGCGCCGCGGGCGCGTGTGCGCGCATCCTCGAAGGCGGCGGCGGCCGCGGACGCGCGGGCCGGCGCGCGCACGGCCTCGCTCGTGCGGCGTCCGCGCGTGCGCGACGGCCGCGACGAGGACGATGCGAAACCGGGCGTATCGATGGTCCAGACCTCCGAGCCGCATCCGCACGCCGAGGATCCCTTCGGCCTCAACCGTCCGGAAGACCAGGAGCCGGAAGACGACTTGGGGGGCGCGGCGGAGTCGCTGGCCGAAATGGAAGAGGCGCGGCTGGTCCACAGCCCCGGCGCTGCGCGCGAAGCCTTCGAGGCAAGCGATCCGCCGCCACGGCTCGAAAGCGCGGCGGACACCGCACTGCCGCCCTGTGCATTCAGCTACCCGGAATGGGATTGCCGCACGAGTCGTTACCGTGAAAACGCTGTTGCACTTTTCTCGCATCCGGCGAAACCGGGCGGCGCGAAATGGGTCGCCGACGCGTTGCAGCGCAACGCCGGCCTGCTCGCACAGATCCGCCGGCGGCTCGGCGCGATTCGTCCCGACCGCACGATCCTGCGCGGGCAGACCGCGGGGGACGAGATCGACCTCGACGCGGTCGTCGCCGCGCGGGGCGAGCGCCGGGCCGGCGCGACAGGCGACGCGCGCTTCTACCGCTCCCGTCGTCCGGCGCCGCGCACGCTCGCGCTTGTGCTCCTGGTCGACGCGAGCGCGTCGACCGACGCATGGGTGACGCGCAAGGACCGCGTCATCGACATCGAGAAGGAGGCGGCGCTGCTCGCCGCGGCGGGGCTCGAGACCTTGCGAACGCGCTTCGCGGTGCTCGCGTTTTCGGGCGAAGGCCCGGCCGGCGTGCAGATACGCGAGATCAAGCGTTTCGACGAGACCTGGGATGCAAGCGCACAGCGTCGCCTCGCCGGCCTCGAGCCCGACCGCTACACCCGGCTCGGCGCCGCCCTACGCCACGCCAACGCCTTGCTCGCGGCGTGCGCGGCTGACCACCGGCTGTTGCTACTTTTGTCGGACGGGCGGCCCAACGACTGCGACCGCTACGCGAGCCGCTACGGCATCGAAGACGCGCGCCAAGCGCTCACCGAGGCGCGGCTCAAGCGCATTTCGCCCTACTGCTTCACGGTCGACCGCGCCGGCGGCAGTTATCTGCCGACGATTTTCGGCAGCGAGGGCTACACAGTGGTGCAGCACCCGCAACAGCTGCCGGTCGCGTTCATCAACTGGCTGCGGCGCGCGGCGCGCGTGTGCATGCGCTAGACGCGCCGCTGGCTCAGCCTTCGTCGTAGCCTTCGTCGACCGGGTTGTCGACCAGATGGAACGGATGGTCGATCGGCATATCCATGAATTCCTTGCGCGTCGACTCGTTCTCGAAATAGATCGTGAGATTGCCGTCGACGAGCGTCGGCAGTCCGGACGGATCGTCGATCTTGCGTCCGGTGATCGGGTCGGCGCGGCTGACGATCCAGTTCGGTTCGTGCAGATGCGTGCTCTGCCCCTGGTCGCGCGGCAAGGGGTCGGTCGCAATGTAGTTGCTGGTCGAATAATTGTGAATGGTCGAATCCTGACGAGCGATGTCCATGTTTGGCTCCTTGGGAGGATTGAATGGCCGACCGCTGCGGACAGCGGTCCCGTGTCCGGCTTTTTCTTCGAGCTTTATTGATAGACGATCGTGGGGACTTGGGGTTCCGCCCCGACCATCAGAAGCGGACGCGGACTACAGGGCGCGGATCGTGAACTTCGACTTGGCGAGTTGCGTCTTGAGCAGCTTGTAGGTGTCGAGATCGAAGGGCGCGCGTGCCGCGTGTTCGAGCAGTTCGCCGATCTCGGCTTCGCTCTTCGCGGTGCCCAGATAGCGCCAGGCGTGCACGACGTGGACTTCCTCGACGTCGAGAAAGTCGTCGCGCTCGACGAGTCCGATCGCGCCGGGGTAGGCCCAGCTTTTCATTTTCGTTTTCGCGAGCGCGGCCATCAGCCGGGCGCTGTGAAGGCCGGCCGTCTCCTTGCCCGCGCAGGCGCCGCGGCATTTTTGTACCTGAAAGGCGAAGCAGGGGCTGTCGGGGCGCGCGGGTTTCTCGAGCCCGAGGACGACCGGGCAGAGTTGATGCGCGTCGGCGATCTTGCGCAAGGCGAGCGTCGCCTGGCGGCGGCTCGAGAACGGGCCGAAGAGGTCGCCGTCGCGGCCGAAGTCCGGGTCGTCGGCGGTCACGAGCACCGGGCGGAAGTCGCCGGGCGCGACTTCGTCGAGCCGCCAGGCGCAGAGTTCGGACGCGCGGCGCAGCCGCCGGTTGTGTGCGGGCGCGCCTTCCTTGATGAGCCGCGATTCGAGCAAGAGCGCGCCGAGTTCGCCGACCGTTTCGCGCCACTCGACGCGGCGCACCTGCTGGGTCAATTGCATCGCCTTGTATTCGCGGGTGTCGGCCGCGAAGTGCGAGAACACGCGCTGGCGCAGATTGACGCTCTTGCCGACGTAGAGCAGCACGTCGTTTTCGCCATAGAAGAGATACACCCCCGGCGACTCGGGCAGGTCTTCGAGCAGGGCGGGATCGAGGTGCGGCGGCAGCGCGGGGCGCAGGAGTTGGTGCGCGACGGCCTCGGCGAGCGCCTGCGCCTCGTGTTCGCGCTGCAGCGTGCGCCAAAACTGCCAGATCAGGTCGGCGTCGGCGAGCGCACGGTGGCGGTCGCCCTCGGTTGCCAGGCCGTGGCGCGCGATCAGGCTGTCGAGGTTGTGGCGGTAGTGTTCGGGAAAGAGCCGGCGCGACAGGCGCACCGTGCACAGCACGTCGGCGCGGAAGCGGCGGCCGAGGCGCTGGTATTCGTGCTTGAGAAAGCCGTAGTCGAAGCGCGCGTTATGCGCGATGAAGAGGCGCCCGTCGAGCCGCTCGGCGAGTTCGTCGGCGACGCGTGCGAAGGTCGGCGCGTCGGCGACCATCTCGTTGCTGATGCCGGTGAGCTGCTGGATGAATTGCGGAATCGCGCGCTCGGGGTTGACGAGCGTGCTCCAGGTCTCGACCCGGTCGCCGTCGACGACGACGACGCCGATTTCGGTCACGCGGTCACGCGCGGCGTTGGCGCCGGTGGTTTCGAGGTCGACGAAGGCGAGGCGCTGGGGAATCACGGTGGTGTGCAAAGGAATGGCGTGTCAGAGGGCGAAGCGCGTCGCGAGTTCCGCGTGCATGAAGCGTCAGTGAAAGTCGCGCGAATGCGTCACAAGGCGGCCGAGCAGCGGGGTCAGGTCCTGCAGGCGGCCGGCGACGAGATGCACGACCTCGCCCTGGCGTTCGAGCACACCATACACCGCCAGCAGCCGTGCGCCCAGCAGTTCGCGCCGCTGCCGTTCGGCGAGGTCGCGCCAGACGATGACGTTGGTCGGCCCGGTCTCGTCCTCGAGCGTTAGAAAGGTCACGCCGCTCGCCGTGCCCGGGCGCTGCCGCGTGACGACGAGTCCGGCCGTGCACGCGAAGCGGCCGTGCGCCAGCCTGCCCAGGGCTTCGGCCGGGGCGAGCCGGCGCCGCGCCAGCAGCGGGCGCAAGAGCGCCAGCGGATGGCGGCCAAGCGTGAGTCCGAGGGCCGCGTAGTCGGCGGCGACGTCCTGGCCTTCGCTCAGCGGAAGCAGCTCGGGCTGGACGTCCTCGCTCACGTCGAGGGCGAGCGGCGCGTTCTGCTCGATGCCGGCGACCTGCCACGCGGCCTGCCTGCGGTGCCCCGAGAGGGCCGCGAGCGCGCCGGCGCGCGCGAGATGCTTGAGGTCGCGTGGCGCGAGGCCGCCGCGGCGGGCGAGGTCTTCGACGCTTGCAAAGGGCTGTTGCGCACGCGCCGCGGCGACGCGCGCGCCGCATTCGAGCGAGAGGCCCTTGACCATGCGCAGGCCGAGACGCAGTGCCGGCTTCCGACTCCCGGCGGCCGGCTCGAGCGTGCAGTCCCAGGCGCTCGCGGTGACGTCGACCGACAACACCTCGACGGCGTGGCGCCGCGCGTCCTGCACGAGCTGGGCTGGCGCGTAGAAGCCCATCGGCTGGCTGTTCAGCAGCGCGCAGGTGAAGGCCGCCGGCTCGTGGCGCTTGAGCCACGCCGAGACGTAGACCAGGAGCGCGAAGCTCGCGGCGTGCGACTCGGGGAAGCCGTATTCGCCGAAGCCGAGGATCTGCTGGAAGATCTGCTGCGCGAAGCTCTCGTCGTAGCCGCGTTCGCGCATGCCGTCGATGAGGCGGCGCTCGAAGTGTTCGAGCCCGCCGCGCCGGCGCCATGCCGCCATCGAACGCCGCACCTGATCGGCCTCGCCCGGCGTGAAGCCCGCGGCGACGATCGCGAGCTGCATGACCTGCTCCTGGAAGATCGGCACGCCGAGCGTGCGTTCGAGCACGCCGCGCACGGCCTCGCTTGGATAGGTCACGGGTTCGAGCCCCTGGCGACGGCGCAGATAGGGATGAATCATGCCGCCCTGGATCGGGCCGGGCCGCACGATCGCGACTTCGATCACCAGGTCGTAGAAGTTGCGCGGCCGCATGCGCGGCAGCATCGACATCTGCGCGCGCGACTCGATCTGGAACACGCCGATGGTGTCGGCGCGGCCGAGCATGTCGTAGACCGCCGGGTCTTCGGACGGGATGTCCGACAGCTCGAGGCGCCGGCCGCGCAGCCGGCCGAGTTCGTCGAGCGCGCGCCGGATCGCCGAGAGCATGCCGAGCGCGAGCACGTCGACTTTCAACAGACCGAGCGCGTCGAGGTCGTCTTTGTCCCACTGGATGATCGTGCGCTCGGGCATCGCCGCGTTCTCGATCGGCACCAGTTGCGAAAGCTGGCCGCGCGCGATCACGAAGCCGCCGACGTGCTGCGAGAGATGGCGCGGAAAGCCGAGCAATTCCTCGACGCGGTCGAGCAGCAGGCGGACCTTGGGGTGGGCGGGATCGAAGCCGGCCTCGACGAGCCGCTGCGGCGCGACCTTGCGGCCGTCCCACCACGAGGTCGACCGCGCCAGCCGGTCGACCTGATCGAGGTCGAAGCCGAGCGCCTTGCCGACGTCCCGGAGTGCGCTCTTGGGCCGGTAGGTGATGACGGTCGCGGCGAGTGCGGCGCGGTCGCGGCCATATTTCGTGTACAGATACTGGATCACTTCCTCGCGCCGCTCGTGCTCGAAGTCGACGTCGATGTCGGGCGGTTCGTTGCGCTCCTTGGAGATGAAGCGCTCGAACAGCATGTCCATGCAGGCCGGGTTCACTTCGGTGATGAAGAGCGCGTAGCACACCGCCGAATTGGCCGCCGAGCCGCGCCCCTGGCAGAGGATGCCGCGGCTGCGCGCAAAGCGCACGATGTCGTGCACGGTCAGGAAATACGGCTCGTAGCGCAGTTCCTCGATGAGCGCGAGTTCGTGCTCGACGAGCGTACGCACCTTGGCGGGCGGGCCGTCGGGAAAGCGCCGGACGAGACCGTCTTCGGTCAGCCGGCGCAGGTGCGAAATCGGCGTTTCGCCTTCGGGTACGAGCTCCTCGGGATATTCATAGCGCAGCTCGTCGAGCGAGAAACTGCAGCGCGCGGCGACCACGAGCGTCTCGGCGAGCCAGGCGGCGGGATAGAGCGTGGCGAGGTCGGACGGCGCGCGCAGATGGCGTTCGCCGTTGGGGTGAAGCGCGGCGCCGGCCTCCGCGAGCGGCACGCCCAGTCGAATCGCGGTGAGCGTGTCCTGCAGCGCGCGGCGACCCGCGACGTGCATGTGCACGTCGCCCGCGGCGACGCGCGGCAGGCCGGCGGCTTCGCCCAGTTCATCGAGCGCGGCGAGGCGCGCGGCGTCGTCGGACGCGCGAAAGCGCTCGGCGGCGAGCCAGGCGCGCCGCGGGAAGCGCGCCACGATCTGGCGCGCCTGCGCGAGCGTCGGCAGCGGCTCGGGCAGCAGCACGACGAGGCAGCCGGGCAGGCCGCTCGCGAGGAGGTCGTCGAGGCCCAGTCGATAACGGCCCTTGAGGGCATTGCGACGGCCATGGGTGATGAAGGCGGAAAGCGCGCCGTAGCCCGCGCGGTCGGTCGCGAGCACGACGAGGCGCAGGCCTTCGACGAGCGTGAATTCGCTGCCGACGATCAGCTTCATGCCGCAGGCCTTGGCCGCCGTGTGCGCGCGCACGACGCCGGCGAGCGAGCATTCGTCGGTCAATGCCAGCGCCGCGTAGCCGAGCTCGGCCGCGCGCGCGACGAGTTCTTCCGGATGCGACGCGCCGCGCAGGAAGGTGAAGTTGCTCAGGCAGTGCAGCTCGGCGTAGGGCATGTTGGGGGCTAGGGGCTAGGGGCTAGGGGCTAGGGTCAGGGGTCAGGGGTCAGGGGTCAGGGGTCAGGGATCAGGGATCAGGGATCAGGGATCAGGGAGGCGCGGGCATCGCCCGCACTTCCCCTGACCCCTGAATCCCGACCCCTGACCCCTCCTCTCAGGCGAACAACCCGTGCACGAACCATTCGCCGGTCGCGCGTTCGCAGTAGACCCAGAGCCGGGCGCCGGCGCGGTCCTGGGCGACGTAGTAGTCGCGCGTTGCGTCGCGGCCGTCCCACCAGCCGCTCTCGATGCGTTCGACAGCGCCTTTGAGGACGAGGTCGCCGTTGCGGCAGGGGAGGGGACGCGGCAGCAGCCACAGCGGACGCTTGGGGGCCGCGGCAGGCTTCGTCCGGGTGCCGGCTTCGCAGCGGCGCCAGGCGCGCTCGGGGCGGTGGTCGGCCACGGCTTCGACGCCGTAGACCGCGTCGCGGCCGAGGCGGACGCGCAGGCGTTCGAGCAGAAGGTCGCCGTCGCCGGCTTCCTCGCCGCGCTGGAACAGGTCCGGGCTCGACCCGTGCAAAGGCTGGAGCCGACGCGCCCTGAGCCGCACCGCATATACCGGCGCCGGCAGGACGGTGCGTTCGAGCGTTTCGCGCAGCAGGAGCAGCATGCGGCTCGCCGCGCGCACCGGCTTGACGAAGCCGAGCTTGAGGACGGTATCCGGCCGGCCTTCGTGGCGGCAGACGTATTCGAGTGCCTGCACGCCGGCCTGGCGCAGCGCGAGATAGCCTTCGAGCTCCGGCAGCAGGCGGCGCGCGACGAAGAGCAGGGCTTCGGCGTGCTCGACCGGCGCCGGCAGTTCGAGGCGGCGCTCGAAACGCGGCGGCGGCGCGAAAAAGGCGCGTGGTTCGGGCAGGCGGCCGAGCGCCCGGTCGAGCTGGTCGAGCAGGCCCTGGCCGTAGCGGCGCGCGAGACCGGCCCGTGGCAGCTTCAGGCAATCGCCGAGGGTGTGCGCGCCGACGAGGTCGAGGCTTTCGCGCGTGTCGGGGGAAAGATCGAGCAGGCCGACCGGCAGGCGGGCGAGCCTGGCTTCGAGTGCGTTTGCGTCGACGGCGGTTTCCTCGCCGGCCTGCGCGAGCAGCCAGGCGCCGAGCGCGGTCGGCGCGCAGGCGGAAGTGGCGCTATAGGCCATGGCGTCGACGCCTTCGCGAACCCGGGCCCGCAGGTTGTCGAGGCCGCGGTGCAGGGTCAGGCAAGTGCCGACTTCGAGCAGCAAGCCGTCGGGCGCCTGCAGGCTCACTGAAGGAGTGAATCGCCCCGCCCAGGCTGCAAGTCCCGTCAGGGCCGCCTGTTCGTCCCCGGGGTCGCGCTGGCGCACGACGAGTTCGTCCGCCAGCGCCTGCGCGGCGGAAGCGGCCATCCCGGGGCGCACGCCGCGCTCGGCGGCCGGGTCGTTGCGGGCGATCACCCAGGTGCGGTTGCCCTGCTTCTCGACGACGGCGAGCGGCAGGGCGGACGCGCTGCCCCGGGTGAAGACTTCGAGGGAAAGCGCCGGGAAATGGAGGGCGAGCCACAACATGAGACTTACTCACACCCTGCTTCAGGAAGCGTGCGAAGCGGTTTTCCGTGCAGGGCCTGTCGACAGCGTGGAGGCCGGGCCACTGCCCGCAGGCCGCAGGTCGAGATGGAGCGGCCGCCCCAGCGGATTGCCGCGGCGCTTGAGGATGTGTACGGCGAGCCCGTCGGGGCGGGGTTCGAGGCGCAGCCGCAGGCCGGCGGGGGAGCGTTCCTGAGCGGCCGCCGCGCTGCGGAACAGCACGCCCCAGCTGCGCCCCGATTCGGCGCCGAGCTGCAGGCGGCGCATGCGTTTTTCGTCGGGCATTTCGAGCCAGTTCAGCACCGCGCCGCAGGCGCCGGAGCGCAGCGCCTGTTCGGCCGTCCACCAGGCGTCGGCCGGCGATTGCGGGCGCGCGATCAGGAGCCGTTCGAGGCGGATGCCGGACGCGGCCAGCGCCGGGGCATAGGGCACGTGTGGCGGCGCGACCCAGGCGAGCCAGGCGCTTTGCCCGGATACGCGCGCAAGGGCGGGAAGCAGCAGGCGCAATTCGCCGATGCCTTCGCGTTCGAGCAGGATTTCGGTCAACGTGCCGCGTGGCCAGCCGCCGCCCGGCAGCTCGGCGTCGAGCTCTGCGAACCCGGTCGACAGCGTCTCCTCGCTCGCCTGCGCGAGCTGCTTGCCGCGCCAGATGCCCGGGTGCTGCAGCACGCTTTCGAGGGCGGCGCTCATCGCGGGGCGGGGCGGGTCGCGCCCCGCTTGAAACCGAGCCCGGCGTCGGGCGAGCCAAGCCCGCAGCGCGGCCCGATCCGGGCACGCGGGCCGCGGGCTTCGCGGTCGCGGGTCCGGTGCCGGATTTCCTGCGGACGGGGGGTGAGAGGGGACATGCGGGCTCCTGCAAAACTACTGTTGATTTATACAGTATTCTGGGCGCGATTCCAAGCCGCAAAAAATCCTGCGCGACGGCGCGAACTCGCTCGCGCCGCGTCCACGGCGGGGCGCCGCCATGTATTCCTTTGAACCATATACCGGGCGTCCAATCAGACTTGATCTGCTCGTGCACAAAGGGGAGACCAGCATGGACGCGCCGACACCCGCCACGGCCCTGACATCGGTGGAACTCGAACAGCTGGACGCCTACTGGCGCGCGGCCAATTACCTCTCGGTCGGGCAGATTTATCTGTTCGACAATCCGCTGCTCAAACAGCCGCTTGACCGCGCCCACATCAAGCCGCGCCTGCTCGGCCACTGGGGAACGACGCCGGGCCTGAACTTCATCTATGCCCACATGAACCGCGCGATCCGCGCCCACGATCTCGACATGATCTTCATCACGGGCCCCGGACACGGCGGCCCGGCTGTCGTCGCGAACACCTATCTCGAAGGCAGCTACAGCGAGCTCTATCCCAACATCACCCGCGACGAGGCCGGCCTGCGCCAGCTGTTCCGCCAGTTTTCCTTCCCCGGCGGCATCCCGAGCCACGCGGCGCCCGAGACGCCGGGCTCGATCAACGAAGGCGGCGAGCTCGGCTATTCGCTGCTGCACGCCTACGGCGCCGTGTTTGACAATCCCGACCTGATCGCCTGCTGCGTGATCGGCGATGGGGAGGCCGAAACCGGCGCGCTCGCGACGTCGTGGCATTCCAACAAGTTTCTCGACCCGCGCGGCGACGGCGCGGTGCTGCCGGTCCTGCATCTGAACGGCTACAAGATCGCGAATCCCGCGTTCCTCGCGCGCATCCCGCGCCACGAACTCGAAAGCCTGCTGACGGGCTACGGCTACCGGCCGATTTTCGTCGAGGGCGACGAGCCAAGCGACATGCATCAGAAGATGGCCGCTGCGGTCGACCAGGCGCTTGCCGAGATTCGCGGTATCCAGCGCCGGGCGCGCGACGGCGGGGAGACCACGCGTCCGACATGGCCGATGATCGTGCTCGACTCGCCCAAGGGCTGGACCGGACCGAAGGAAGTCGACGGCAAGAAGACCGAGGACTACTGGCGTTCGCACCAGGTGCCGTTCGGCGACCTCGACAATCCCGCGCACGTGCGCCTGCTCGATGACTGGATGCGCAGCTACCGTCCCGAAGAACTGTTCGACGCCGGCGGCGCGTTAAAGCCCGAGCTCGCCGCGCTCGCACCGACGGGCGAGCGGCGCATGGGCGCCAACCCGCACGCCAACGGCGGCAAGCTCCTGCGCGACCTGCGGCTGCCGGATTTCCGCGACTACCGGGTCGAGCTGGACGCGCCCGGCAGCGTCGTCAGCGAGACGACGCGCACGCTCGGCGCCTATCTGCGCGACGTCGTGCGCGACAATCCCGACAATTTCCGTCTCTTCGGTCCCGACGAGACGCATTCGAACCGGCTTTCGGCGGTCTTCGAGGTCACCGACCGCACCTGGGTCGCCGAACGCTACCCCTACGACGACCATCTCGCGGCCGACGGCCGGGTCATGGAGATCCTCTCGGAACACGCCTGCGAAGGCTGGCTCGAGGGCTATCTGCTGAGCGGGCGCCACGGCCTCTTCTCGTGCTACGAGGCCTTCATCCACATCATCGGGTCGATGTTCAACCAGCACGCCAAATGGCTCAAGGTCTGTAACGAGATTCCGTGGCGCGTGCCGGTTGCCTCGCTCAACATCCTGCTCACCTCGCACGTCTGGCGCCAGGACCACAACGGCTTCTCGCACCAGGACCCGGGCTTCATCGACCACGTCGTCAACAAGAAGGCCGACGTCATCCGCGTCTATCTGCCGCCCGACGCCAACACGCTGCTCGTCGTCGCCGACAAGTGCCTGAGGAGCCGCAATCTCGTCAACGTCATCGTCGCCGGCAAGCAGCCCGAGCAGCAGTGGCTCGACATGGACGCCGCGGTCACTCACGCTGGCGTCGGCGTCGGCATCTGGGACTGGGCGTGCAACGACCAGGGCGGCGAGCCCGACATCGTGCTCGCGGCCGCGGGCGACGTGCCGACCATGGAAATGCTCGCCGCGATCGACCTCCTGCGCACGCTCGTCCCCGACCTCAAAATTCGCTTCATCAACGTCGTCGACCTGATGACGCTGCAGCCTGCAGAGGAGCACCCGCACGGCCTGCCGGACGAGGAATTCGACCTTCTGTTCACGACCGACAAGCCCATCCTCTTCGGCTATCACGGCTATCCGTGGCTGATCCATCGCCTCACCTACCGCCGCACCAACCACGACAACCTGCACGTGCGCGGCTACAAGGAGGAGGGCACGACGACGACGCCCTTCGACATGGTCGTGCTGAACGAGCTGGATCGCTTCCATCTCGTCATCGACGTCGCGCGCCGCGTGCCGAAGCTGCAGGCCCAGGCGGCGCACCTGCAGCAGCAGATGCTCGACAAGCTCGGCGCGCACACGCAATACATCCACGCCCACGGCGAGGACATGCCCGAGATCCGGGACTGGAAATGGGCGCGCTAACCCGCAGCGTACTGACGCTCAACAGCGGCTCGTCGAGCCTCAAGGTGAGTCTGTTCCGCGCCGACGGCACGCGCAGCAACTGGCATTACCGCGCGCGCAGCGGCGCCGACGACGAGGCCTTCGCCGGCCTGCTGCGCGACCTCGACGGCGAGGCGCCGGACGCGGTCGGGCACCGCTTCGTCCACGGCGGCGAGATTGCCGAGGCCGCCCGCCTGCTCGACGACGCCGAGCTCGCGCGATTGGGTCAACTCGTCCCGCTCGCGCCGCTGCACCTGCCCGGCAACCTGCACGGCGTCGAATGGTGCCGCGCGCACTTCGATCTGCCGCAGGTCGCGTGCTTCGATACCGCCTTCCACCACACGCTGCCCGAACTCGCGCGCCGGTTGCCGATCCCGCGCGAACTCGGGCTGCGACGCTACGGTTTCCACGGCCTCAACTACAGCTACGTCGCCGCGCGCCTGCCCGCGCTGCTCGGCGCGGCGGCGCACGGGCGCGTCGTCGTCGCCCATCTCGGTTCCGGCGCGAGCCTGTGCCTGCTCGAAAATCTGCGCTCGGCCGACACGACCATGGGCTGGTCGCCGGCAGGCGGCATCCCGATGGCGACGCGCAGCGGCGACCTCGACCCCGGCGTCATGCTCGAACTCGCCGGGCGCTTCGACGGCGAGGCCTTGCGCGAACTCGTCTACCGGCGGATGGGACTTCTCGCCCTGTCGGATGGCGAAAGCGCCGAAATGTCGGCCCTGCTCGCAAGCGAAAGCGCGGCGGCGGCGTTCGCGGTCGACTACTTCTGCCGCCAGGTGCGTGCCGCGATCGGCGCCTTCGCCGCGAAGAGCGGGGGCATCGACGCGTTGGTGTTCACCGGCGGCATCGGCGAGCACGCGCCCGAGGTGCGCGCCCGCGTCTGCGCGCCGCTCGGCTTCCTCGGTTTCGCGCTCGACGCCGCTGCGAACGAAGCCGGGCGCGAGGCGCTTCGTGCGCCGGGGTCGAAGCCGGTGCTGAAGATCGCGGCCGGCGAGGAGGACGTCATACGGGACGAGGTGGAACGCGTACTCGACGGCGCACCGTGCCCTGAACCCTAGCCCCGCGGGCTCCTTCGCGCGCCGGCGCCCGAGCCTCCCCGGTCTTGGGCGCGAGCCCGCGTGCCCCTAGAATTGAAAAGTGCCCACCTCCACCGCGCCTGCCGTCGTGCCCCGCCTGCTCAAGACGCTGCTGTTGCTGGCGGCGCTGCACGCGTCGGCGGCGCGCGCGCTCAGCGTCGAGGTGCAGGCGCCCGAGGAGATCGCGGCGCTGCTGCGCGAGCATCTGGAGACCGCCCGCGCGGCGCGCCTCGGCGAGAAGCCCGATGCTGACGAAATCGCGCGCCTGCAGCGCAAGAGCGAAGAGACGGCGCGCGACCTGCTCGCGACCGAGGGGTATTTTTCTCCGCGCATCGACAGCGTCGTGACGCCCGTGGGCGACGACTGGCGCGTGTCCTACCGGGTCGAGCCGGGGCCCCGCACGACGGTGCGCCGCGCCGTGCTCCGCTTCGAAGGCGCGGTCGCGCGCGATGAGGCCCGCGGCCTGCGCGCCCGGCTCGCGCGCGCGTTTGCCGAGAACGCAGGCAAGCCGTTCCGCCAGGCCGAATGGGAAGCCGCGAAGCTCGCGGTGCTGCGCCTCCTGCTCGCGAACGCCTACCTCGCCGCCCGCATCGCGACGAGCGAGGCGCGCGTCGACCCCGCGGCGCGCGCCGCCGATCTCAGCGTCACGATCGACAGCGGACCCGCGTTCCACTACGGCGCCCCCGTCGTCAGCGGAACCGCGCGCTATCCCGAATCGATCGTGCGCAACCTCAATCCGGCGGCACCCGGCAAGCCCGTGCGCCAGCAGGACCTGCTCGACTACCAGATGGCCCTCGAGGCGAGCGGCTATTTCGCGCAGGCGACGGTGCGCGTCGAGCCCGACCCGGCACGCGCGGCGGCGATCCCGATCGAGGTCACGGTCGTCGAGCGTCCGCTCAAGCGCTTCAGCGTCGGCGCGGGGGTGAGTACCGACACCGGCGCGCGCGTGCAGGCCGCGTGGCTGCATCGCGACATCCTCGACCGCGGCATGCGCCTGCGGCTCGAGTCGCGGCTCGAGACGACGCGGCAAAGCGGGCTCGCCGAGCTGACCTGGCCGCGCAACACCAAGCGTTACGAACACAGCCTCGGCCTGCAGCTCAGGCAGGAGGAAATCGAAGGCCAGGAGACGCATGCGACCGTGCTCGCGGCGCGGCGCAATCTGCTGCGCGGCAAGATCGAGACCAACCTGACGCTGCAATACCAGACCGAGGAGCAGTCGGTCGGCGATGCCCCGGAGGTCCGCAACCAGGCCCTGACCGCGAACTACGCGTGGACCAAGCGCGCGATCGGGCGCGCCTTCTATCCGCGGCGCGGCTACGTCCTCAGCCTGCAGGGCGGCGGGGCCTCGGAAGCGCTGTTGTCCGACACCAGCTTCGTTCGCCTCTACGGCCGCCATATCCATTACCTGCCGGCCGGTGACCGCGGCCGCCTCGTGCTGCGCGGCGAATTCGGCAGCGTGCTCGCCGATACGCGCGACGGCATTCCGACCGATTTCCTGTTCCGCGCCGGCGGCGACAACTCGGTGCGCGGCTACGCCTACCAGAGTCTCGGCGAACCGGTCGACGGCGGCGTCGCCTCGGTGCGCTATCTCGCGACCGGCAGCGTCGAATACAACTATTTCTTCACGCGCAACTGGGGCGCGGCGGTCTTCGTCGACGCCGGTGACGCTGCCGACAGCACAGCGGCGCTGTCGCCGGTATTCGGCTACGGCGTCGGCGCCCGCTATCGTTCACCGGTGGGTCCGGTCAACGTCGACGTCGCCTACGGCGAGGCGACCGACGAGGTCCGCCTGCATTTCTCGCTCGGGGTGTCGTTTTGAAGCGCGCTGGCTGGGTGCTCGCGGGTTTGCTCGGACTCCTGGCGCTGCTGCTTGGGGCTGCCGCCACGCTGGCGACGACGGCAACGGGTTTTCGCTGGCTCGCCGACGCGGCGAGCGCGCTCTCCGGCGAGCGGCTGAAATTGGAAGGCGTCAGCGGCCATCTCGGCGCACCGATCGCGGTCAAGCGTCTCACACTGGTCACGCAGTTGAGGCGTATCGAAGCCGAAGACCTTCGCCTGCGCTGGCAGCCGCGTGCCCTATGGGAGCGCCGTCTCGAAGTCGAGCTGCTCGCCGCGCGGGTCGTGCGCGTCGACGTCCTGCGCGAGGACCCGAGGCCGCCCCAGCTTCCGGCAAGCCTGCGCCTGCCGCTCGACGTGCGCGTGCACGCCTTCGATCTCGGCCGGCTCGAGATGACGAACGCGGCGTCGATGCAGATCTTCCGTCGCCTCCACGCGCGCCTCGACGGTCGCGGCGACCGCTATCGCGTGTCCGGCGCGCGCGTGCTCACGCCCTGGGCCGACGTAACGGGGCGTTTTGAGCTCGGCAAGGACGCGCCATTCGCCCTGCAGGGCAGCTTCGACGCGACCCGCCGCGAGCCGCTGCCGCTGCATGCGCGGCTGCGCCTGGCCGGCTCGCTCGCTGCGCTGCGCTTCGAGGGCGACGCGACGGCCGAAGGCATGAGCGTGGTCGCCAGCGGCGAGGCGGCGCCGTTCGCCGAGGTGCGGCTGCGGCGGGTGCTGCTCGCCGGGCAGGGCATCGACCCGCGCCGCCTTGCCCCCGGCGCGCCGACGGCCGACCTTGCCTTTTCCGGCGTGTTCGAGGGCCGCGCGGGCGAACGGCTGATCGGAACGTTCAGCCTCAGCAACGCGCTCGCCGGGCGCCTCGATCAGGAGCGGCTGCCCTTGGCCAATCTCAGCGGTGCCGTCTTCGGCGACGTCGCGGCGGCCGACTTCAGGGCGCTGACTGTCGATCTCGGCGCCGCCGGACGGTTCAGCGGCGCGGGGCAGTGGCGCAACGGCCGCGCCGTGCTCGACCTCGTCAGTCCGCGCGTCGATCTCGCCGCGCTGCACGGCAAGCTCTATCCGACGCGCATGGCGACACGCTTGCAGTTCGCCGGCGACCTGGCCCGGCAGACGCTCGACGGGACATTCTCCGAGCGCTGGGGCGAAGGCCGCTTCGCGCTCAGCCGCGACGCGGCGCGCCTGCGTCTCGAGACCCTGCAGTTTCGCGGGCGGGCCGGACAGCTGACCGCGTCGGGCGAAATGCAGTCCGACGCCACGCGCGCGTTCGCCGCCCGCTTCGACGCCACGCGGATCGACCCCGCGCAATTCGGCAAGCTGCCGCGCGCGCGGCTGAATCTGCGCGGCGCGCTCAGCGGTGCGCTGGCCCCGCAGCCGCGGCTTCTCGCCGAGTTCACCCTGCCCACGGGGGAGCTCGAAGGCAGCCCGATACGCGGCCATGGGCGCCTGCGTTACGCCGAGGGGCATCTCGCGGACGCCGACATCGATCTCGATCTCGCCGGTAACCGCGCAACGTTTACCGGCGCTTATGGCCGCGCCGGGGACCGGCTCGACTGGAACGTCGATGCACCCGACCTCGGGCGGCTCAAGTTCGGCCTGGACGGGCAGCTGACGAGCCGCGGCAGCGTCGCCGGCGATCCGGCCGCGCCGCAGGTCGAGATGCAACTCGCCGCCCGCGCCTTGCGGCTGCCCGGCGGCGTCGCGGTCGAGCACGCCGATCTCGCACTCACATTGCAGGCGACCGCGCGCGGCGCCTTCGAGGGCCGGGTCGACGCGCGCGGCGTGCGCGTCGCCGGGCAGCGCATCGCCACGCTCAGCGCCACGCTCGACGGGCAGCGCGCGGCGCATACGCTGGCGCTCGACGCGTCCTTGCCGCAGGGGCGGCTCAACGCGACGCTCGCCGGCGGCCTCGGCGCCGACTCGGTCTGGCGCGGTCAGTTGCAGAAGGCCGCGCTGCAGGGCGAATGGCCGATCGTGCTCACGGCGCCGGCGACGCTCGTGCTCGGCCGCGCGCAGCAACAGGTCGACGGGCTCGTGCTGTCGGTGGCAGGGGGCCGGGTGGCCATCGAGCACTTCAGCCGCCGCGGCACGCAGCTCGCGAGCCGCGGCAGCGTCGATCGATTTCCGCTCGCGCCGCTGCGCGATCTGCTCGAGGAGGGGCCGCGCTTCACGACCGACCTGCGCTTTGCCGGCAACTGGAAGCTGCGCGCCGACGAAACGCTCGACGGCACGCTGAGCCTGCGCCGCCAGTCGGGCGATCTGCGGCTCGCCGAGCCTGCGCTGCAGCTGGGTCTGGAGGCGCTGCAGCTCGATCTCGTCGCCGCCGCGAATCGCGTCGACGCGCGCCTGGCGGTCGAAAGTACGCGCGCCGGCCAGTTGCACGCCACGGCGCGTGCGGCACTCGTGCGCGAGGGTGCGGCGTTCACGCTGAACCGCGCCGCGCCGCTGGCGTGGAATGCCCGCTTCGACGTTCCCGATCTGCGCCTGGCCAAGGCATTTCTTCCGGTCGGCATCCGGCTCGACGCGCACCTCGTCGGTCGACTCGACGGCAGCGGCAGCATCGCCGCACCGCGCATCGACGGCGTCGTCGACGCGCAGCAGATCCGTTTCGCGATGCCAGAGCAAGGCGTCGCGATCAGCGATGGCACGCTCAGGCTCGCGCTTGCGGGGGATCGCGTGCGCGTGCAGCAGGGCGAATTGAAAGGCGCCGGCGGGGGCGGGCGCATCCGCGTGAGCGGCGAGGCGCAGCTCAGAAATCCACAGGCGGGGCTTACGCTCGAATTCGAGAAATTCGCCGCGATTCAGCGCAGCGACAGGCAGGTGATCGTGTCGGGCACCACGCGGCTGGTGATCGATCCGCGTCACCTGGAACTCCGCGGCGAACTGACGGCCGACCGCGCCCGGCTCGAAATGCCCGGGGCGAGCCGGCCGATGTTGTCGGACGACGTCGTCGTGGTCGGCCGGCCGCCGCGCGAAAAGCCCGCCGCGCAACGGTTTCCGCTCGCGCTCGACCTGCGGCTGCGGCTCGGCAGCGATTTCCTGTTCGACGGCGGGGGGCTCGACGCCCGCCTCGGCGGCGAACTGCGCGTCTTCACGGTCGACAAGGTCGTGCGCGGCGAGGGCACGATCCGGGTCGAGGAGGGGCGGTATTCGGCCTACGGCCAGACGCTTGCGATCGAGCGCGGCGTGCTGCGCTTCGTCGGACCGATCGACAACCCGGGGCTTGACGTGCTCGCGGTCCGCGTGACGCCGGCGGTCAAGGTCGGCGTGCAGGTCGGCGGAACCGTACAGCGCCCGCTCGTCAAGCTGTATTCGGATCCGCCGCTGCCCGACACCGAGAAGCTCGCCTGGCTCGTGCTCGGTCACGGCCTCGAAGGCAGCGGGCAGGAAGAGTTCGTGCTGATGCAGGTCGCCGCCGGCGCGCTGCTGTCGCAGGCCGAGTCGGTCAACGTGCAGGCGAAGCTCGCCGAGACGCTCGGCATCGACACCTTCGACGTGCGCTCGGGCGGGGGCGAAGACCTCACCAGCACCGTGGTCAGCCTCGGCAAGCGGCTGTCGTCGCGCGCAACCCTCAGCTACGAGCAAAGCCTCGACGGCCTGCACCAGTTCGTCAAGGTGCTGTACCAGCTGACGCCGCACGTGAGGCTCGAGGCGCAGGCAGGACAGCAAAGCAGTTTCGACGCGTTTTACACGCTCGAATACGATTAGGGCCTGTTGACGCTATTTTCACGCCTGCGGCGAGGTCGATTCGGGATGCGGCCCGCGAAGCACGCCGCGCCGCTGTGCGAGCACAGCAAGCGGACTGCGACAAAAGGATGCGCCCGAATCGGCCCGCCCCTCCGGGTTGCTGCGAGAAAGCGTGCGTGCGGCGTTACGCCGCCTGGCAAGAGATTTCCCTTGCCAGCGCGACGTGCCCTGCACTCACCGCTTTCTCGCGGCAACGCAGACGCGAAAATAGCGTCAACAGGCCCTGGATCGCGCAAGACCCGTTGTAGAATCGGGCGCATGTTCGACGCCCGCTTTACGCCATCCCCGTCCCGATCGTCCGTTTCGCGGGGAGGCTGCCGCTGATGCGCATCCTGCTTTCCAACGACGACGGTTATTTCGCCCCGGGCCTGGCGGCGCTGGCCGAGGCGCTGGCGCCACTCGCCGAGGTCACGGTCGTCGCGCCCGAGCGCGACCGCAGCGGCGCGTCCAATTCGCTCACGCTCGATCGTCCGCTCATGCTGCGGCAGGCCCCGAGCGGTTTCTATTACGTCAACGGTACGCCGACCGATTGCGTCCACCTCGCCGTCACCGGCATGCTCGACCATCTGCCCGACATGGTGATCTCGGGCATCAATCACGGCGCGAACATGGGCGACGACACGATTTATTCGGGCACGGTCGCCGCGGCGACCGAGGGCTATCTGCTCGGCATCCCGTCGATCGCCGTCTCGCTCGCGAACCACAACGCCCTGTATTTCGACACGGCCGCGCGCGTCGTCAGCGACCTCGTGCGGCGTCTGCAGAACAATCCGCCGACCGAGCCGACGCTGCTCAATGTCAACGTTCCCGATCGCGCCTGGGATGCGGTCAGGGGGATCAGCGTGACGCGGCTCGGCAAGCGGCACAAGGCCGAGTCCGTCGTCAAGACGTCCAATCCCCGCGGGCAGACCGTCTACTGGGTCGGCGCGGCCGGCGCCGCGCAGGACGCCGGCGAGGGCACGGACTTCCATGCCGTCGCCAACGGCTATGTTTCGATCACCCCGCTGCAAATGGACCTCACCCGTTTCAGCCAGATGGAAAGCGTGACGGCGTGGCTGAAACCCTGAACCCGCGCGCCGGCATCGGCATGACCTCGGCGCGGACCCGCGGCCGCATGGTCGAGCGTCTGCGCGAGCAGGGCATCAAGGACGAAATGGTGCTGGCGGCGATGGGCATGGTCCCGCGTCACCTCTACGTCGACCAGGCGCTCGAGTCGCGCGCCTACGAGGACACGGCCCTGCCGATCGGCTTCGGCCAGACCATATCCAATCCCTACATCGTCGCGCGCATGGCCGAGCTCGCCCGCCACGGCGAAAACGGCAAGGGGCAGACGCTCGGCCGCGTGCTCGAGATCGGCCTCGGCTGCGGCTACCAGGCCGCGGTGCTCGGCAAGCTTGCGCGCGAGGTGGTGTCGATCGAGCGCATCGCTGCGCTCGTCGGCAAGACGCGCGCCCGCCTGCGCGAACTGCGCGTCAACAACGTCAAGCCGAAGCACGGCGACGGCATGAACGGCGCCCGGGATTTCGCGCCCTTCGATGCCATCGTGCTCGCGGCGGCCTTCGCCGAGGTCCCGCAGGCCTTGCTTGCGCAGCTGGCCGATGGCGGCCGCCTGGTGATGCCGCTCGGCAACGCCACCCAGACGCTGTGCCTGATCGAGCGTCAAGGCGAAGCCTTCGTCGAACAGCGCCTCGAAGGGGTGAAATTCGTGCCGCTGCTGCCGGGGGTCGCGTGAAGGGCCTGGCCGTCGCCTTGGCGCTGCTGCTCGGGCTGGCCGGTTGTGCGGCGCCCGGCTACGCGCCGGTCAGCGACCGGACCTCCGGCCGCGGGGCGGCGCGGGTCGAGGCCCCGCGGCCGACGCCCCAGATCGCGCCGTCCAGGAACGGCTTGCACACCGTGCAAAGCGGCCACACCTTGTACGCGATCGCCTTCGCGAACGGGCTCGATTACCGCGAGATCGCGATCTGGAACAAGCTCGAGTCGGCCGACCGCATCCTGGTCGGGCAGGTGCTGCGGCTGACGCCGCCCCCGGGCGAGGTCGAAATCGCGCCGCTCGACGACGAGCCCGCCCCGGCCGCGCAACCGCTCACCGAGGCGCGCGTGCTGCGCGAACCGCAGGCCGTGCTGATGCCGTACTCCGAAGCCAACTGGGCGCAGGTATCGAAACCCGCGGTCGCGGCCGCGCCCGAACCTCCGCCGTCCGCCCCCCCGGCGACCGCTCCCGCGGCGACCGCTCCCGCGGCGACCGCCCCCGCCGGGCCGGCGTCGCAGAACCCGGTGCCCACCGCACCGGTCGAAGCCTGGCTCTGGCCGGTCGAGGGCAGGCTCGCCGGACGCTTCGGCGCAGCAGGAGGCAAAGGAATAGACATTGTCGGACAACGGAATGCGCCCGTAATAGCGGTCGCGCCGGGTAAAGTGGTTTACAGTGGCAGCGGCCTCCGTGGATACGGACGGCTGCTGATCGTCAAACATGCGGGCGAATACCTTTCGGCGTACGCTCACAACGAGACGATCCTGGTGAAGGAAGGCGACGCGGTCGCGGCAGGTCAGAAGATCGCCCTCATGGGCGACAGCGACGCCGACCGCGTGAAACTGCATTTCGAGATCCGCCGTTATGGCAAACCGCTTGACCCACTGAATTATCTGCCGGAGCGTTCATGAGCCGCGAACACAGCGATGAATCGGATGACTTGACGCCTGACGAAACCGAGGCCGACGAGGAACGTCACGCCGCCTCGGACAGCAACGAGGAATTGGCCTCGGCCATCCTCGACGAACCGCAGGTCGACGTCACCCAACTGTATCTCAACGAAATCGGTCAGGCGCCGCTCTTGACCGCGGCGGAGGAAGTCGCGCTGGCCCGCCGCACCGTGCTTGGCGACTTCGAAGCGCGCCAGACCATGATCGAGCGCAACCTGCGCCTGGTCGTCAACATCGCCAAGCACTACGCCAACCGCGGCCTCACCCTGCTCGACCTGGTCGAGGAGGGCAACCTCGGGCTGATCCACGCACTCGAGAAATTCGATCCCGAGCGCGGCTTCCGCTTCTCGACCTACGCGACCTGGTGGATCCGCCAGAACATCGAGCGCGCGATCATGAACCAGTCGCGCACGATCCGGCTGCCGGTTCACATCATCAAGGAACTCAACATCTATCTGCGCGCCCAGCGCCATCTCGAGACCCACGGCGTCACCGACGCGACGTCCGACGACATCGCCGCGCTGACCGGACACCCGGTCGCCGACGTGCGCCGCATCATGCAGCTGAACGAGCGGATCGCCTCGCTCGACGCGCCGCTCGACGTCGACCCCACGCTCTCCCTCGGCGAGGCGATCGCGGACGACAACGCGCATCTCCCCGACGAGATGCTGCAACTCGAGGAGATCGAGAACCACGTCCAGGAATGGCTGACCCAGCTCAACGACAAGCAGCGCTGGGTGATCGAGCGCCGTTTCGGGCTCAACGGCTGCGAGGCCTGCACGCTCGAAGACCTGGCCCTCGAACTCGAAGTGACGCGCGAACGCGTGCGCCAGATCCAGATGGAATCGCTGCGTGTGCTGCGGCAGCTGCTGCGGCGCCGCGGCGTGACCAAGGACGAGCTGTTCTAGGGCGGGCGCCTGCGTCCCGCGCGGCGTCGAGGAATCCGCCATGATCGACTGGTCCCGCATCGGCACCGTGTTTCTCGACATGGACGGCACGCTGCTCGATCTTTATTTCGACAATCACTTCTGGCGCGAGCACATGCCGCGCCGCTATGCCGAATACCACGGGCTCGACGAGGCCGTCGCGCGCGCGCATCTCGATGCCCATTACGAACGCCACGCCGGCACCCTCAACTGGTATTGCCTGGATTTCTGGACCAGCGAGCTTGCGCTCGACATCGTGCAGCTGAAACAGGAGGTCGCCCACCTGATCGCCGTACGCCCCGACGTCCCCGCGTTTCTGCGCGCGCTGCGCGACTCGGGCCGGCGCGTGGTGATGGTGACCAACGCCCACCCCAAGAGCCTCGACCTCAAGATGCGCGAGACCCGGCTCGACCCCTATTTCGACGCGCTGATTTCTTCGCATCAGGTCGGCTTGCCGAAGGAACATCCCGATTTCTGGCAGGGCCTGCAGGCGATCGAGCCGTTCGACAGGCTGCGCACGCTCTTCGTCGACGACAGTCTGCCGGTGCTCGAGAGTGCGCGAGCCTACGGCATCGCGCAGTTGCTGGCGATCGCCAACCCGGACTCGCGACAGGCGCACAAGGACTGCGGGCCGTTCGACGCGATCACGAGTTTCGAAGCCGTGATGCCGCCAGCCGGCTGAGCGCCGTCGCCGGACTCGGTCCGGCCGCCCGGAAAGACAAAAAAAGTGAAAGGGGAGCACGAATGAAAGAACGAGACGTCTTGCTGGCCGCAATGCTCGGCCTCGCGATCGGCGGGTGCAGCGCGCCGCCTCAGCGGGCCGGGCAGGCTACCCCTGCTCCTGACGTCGCCGCCCCGGCCGCCGGCAAGGCGGCGCTCAATAGCGGCGAGCAGGTCTACCGCGAGGTATGCATGGCCTGCCACGCCACGGGGATCGCCGGGGCGCCGAAGTTCGGCAATCGCGGCGACTGGGAAAAACTGATCGCCGAGGGTCAGGCGATCGTGACCGCGCACGGCTGGGTCGGCGTGCGCGCGATGCCGCCGCGCGGCGGCCGGCCCGATCTCACCCAGGAAGAATTTGCCCGCGCGGTCGTCTGGATGGCACGCAGCGCGGGCGCCGACTGGCAGGACCCGGACGCGGCGATGCTGCACGCGATCCACGAGGAGGCGGAAGACCGCCGCGAGGAACTGGAGAAGAAGGAACACGATGACGACTGACGCCCTCCGGCGTCAGCCCGCTTCGATCAGGACGGCCGCGCCGACTTGCCGGCCTTCGCCGGCGAGGATGTTGTAGGTCCGGCAAAGCGCGCCGATATCCATGACCTCGAGCCCTATCCTCGCCTCGACCAGCGCGCGCGTCAGCGCGGGATGGGGAAAGCGCAGCCGCGTGCCGGTGCCGAACAGCAGAATGTCGAGGTCGTGGCCGGCGATCCATTCGAAGTGCGCCGCCACGAGCGTCTCGAAGCGCGCGTCGGCCCAGGGCGCAGGCTCGACGCCCGCCGGGGTCAGCAGCAGGCCCGACTCGTAGCGCCGGTCGTTGATGAGGACGTGGTCGGCGCCATAGCCGGTGAAGAGCGGCTGGCCGGCGTCGCTGTGAAGATGGAGCTTCATGCCGCAACCTTAGCAGATTCGGCTTCCGCCCGAGCGTTGCGAAGCGCCCCGCCGGACGCGGTTTCGTTTGCCCGCGCAGGGCCCGTCCGGTAAAATCGCGCGTTTTACAAGGCTTTGTTTTGCCTTGAATTTACCCACTGGGAAATCGCCGTGACGGCCGACAAGAAGCCCCGCTTACGCACCATCCAGAAATCGACCAAGCTCGACAACGTCTGCTACGACATCCGCGGGCCGGTCATGGCGCGCGCGCGCCAGATGGAGGAGGAGGGGCAGCGCATCATCAAGCTGAACATCGGCAATCCTGCGCCGTTCGGCTTCGAGGCGCCCGAGGAGATCGTGCAGGACGTGATCCTCAACCTGCCCAATGCCTCCGGCTACAGCGATTCGAAGGGCCTGTTCGCCGCGCGCAAGGCGATCATGCACGAAACCCAGCGCAAGGGCATCGCCGGCGTGACGATCGACGACATCATCGTCGGCAACGGCGTGTCCGAACTGATCGTGATGGCGATGCAGGCGCTGCTCAACAACGGCGACGAGGTGCTCGTGCCGGCGCCTGACTACCCGCTGTGGACGGCGGCCGTCAGCCTCGGCGGCGGTAAGCCGCGCCACTACCTGTGCGACGAGGGCGCCGGCTGGCTACCCGACCTCGACGACATCCGCGCCAAGATCACGCCCAGCACGCGCGCCATCGTCATCATCAACCCCAACAATCCGACCGGCGCGCTCTACCCGACCGAATTGCTGCGCGAAATCCTCGAAATCGCGCGCCAGCACCAACTCATCGTCTACGCCGACGAAATCTACGACAAGGTGTTGTTCGACGGCGTCGTCCACACCTCGATCGCCTCGCTCGCCGACGATCTCCTGATCGTCACGTTTAACGGCCTGTCGAAGAACTACCGTGCCTGCGGCTACCGCTCGGGCTGGCTCGTCGTCTCCGGCGACAAGCGCCACGCCAAGGATTATCTCGAAGGCCTCAACATGCTCGCGTCGATGCGGCTGTGCTCGAACGTGCCCGGCCAGCATGCGATCCAGACCGCGCTCGGCGGCTACCAGAGCATCAACGACCTCGTCGCGCCGAGCGGGCGGCTGACGCGGCAGCGCGACCTCGCGCACGAACTCCTGACGCTGATTCCGGGCGTGAGCTGCGTCAAGCCCAAGGCCGCGATGTACCTGTTCCCGCGGCTCGACCCCAAGCTCTACCCGATCCACGACGACCAGAAGTTCATCCTCAATCTGCTCGAGGAAGAGCGCGTGCTCGTCGTGCAGGGCACGGGCTTCAACTGGCCGCGGCCCGATCATCTGCGCGTCGTGTTCCTGCCGCACGAAGAGGATTTGACCGAGGCGATCGGACGCATGAGCCGTTTCCTCGATCGCCAGCGCGCGCATCGCTGACTTTTACCGGAACCAGACGAGAACAATGAAGCCCATCCATGTCGGCCTCCTAGGCCTTGGAACCGTCGGCGGCGGCACGCTCACCGTGCTGCGCCGCAACGCCGAAGAAATTACCCGCCGCGCCGGCCGCGAGATTCGCGTCGTGCGCGCGGCCGTCCGCAACCTCGACAAAGCCGAGGCGCTCGCAGGCGGCCTGCCGCTGACGACCAATCCCTTCGACGTCGTCGACGATCCCGAGATAGACATCGTCGTCGAACTGATCGGCGGGCTCGAGCCGGCGCGCGAACTCGTCATGCAGGCGATCGCCAACGGCAAGCACGTCGTCACCGCCAACAAGCACCTCGTCGCCAAGTACGGCAACGAGATCTTCGCGGCGGCGCAGGCCAAGGGCGTGATGGTCACCTTCGAGGCCGCCGTCGCAGGCGGCATCCCGATCATCAAGGCCTTGCGCGAAGGTCTCACGGCCAACCGCATCGAGTGGCTCGCCGGCATCATCAACGGCACCAGTAATTTCATCCTGAGCGAAATGCGCGACAAGGGCGCGGCCTTCGACGACGTGTTGAAGGAAGCGCAGCGCCTCGGCTACGCGGAAGCCGACCCGACCTTCGACATCGAGGGCATCGATGCGGCGCACAAGCTCACGATCCTCTCCGCGATCGCGTTCGGCATCCCGATGCAGTTCGAACGTGCCTATACCGAGGGGATTTCGCAGCTGACGCGCGAGGACGTGCGCTACGCCGAGGAACTCGGCTACCGCATCAAGCTTCTCGGCATCGCGCGTCGCGCCGAAAACGGCATCGAACTGCGCGTGCACCCGACGCTGATTCCCGAGCGCCGCCTGATCGCCAACGTCGACGGCGCGATGAACGCGGTGCTCGTCAAGGGCGACGCGGTCGGGCCGACGCTCTACTACGGCGCAGGTGCCGGCAGCGAGCCGACGGCGTCGGCCGTCGTCGCCGATCTCGTCGACGTGACGCGTCTGCACACGGCCGATCCGCATCACCGCGTGCCGCATCTGGCGTTCCAGCCGGACCAGCTGGCCGACACGCCGATCCTGCCGATGGAAGCGGTGCGCACCGCGTATTACCTGCGGCTGCGTGCTTTCGACCGGCCCGGCGTGCTCGCCGACATCACGCGCATCCTCGCCGACAGCAGTATTTCGATCGACGCGATGGTGCAGAAAGAGCCCGCCGAGGGCGAGGAGCAGGTCGACATCATCCTGCTGACCCACGTCACGCTCGAGAAGAACGTCAACGCCGCGATCGCGAAGATCGAAGCGCTCGACGCCGTGGCGGGCAAGGTCATGCGCATCCGACTCGAGGACCTGGGCGCCAAATGAACTACCTCAGCACGCGGGGCCTCGCGCCGCAACTCCGCTTTTCCGACATCCTGCTCGGCGGGCTGGCCGACGACGGCGGCCTCTACGTGCCCGAGGCGTACCCGCGTTTCACGGCGGCCGAGCTCGAGGCGATGCGGGCGATGAACTACCGCGAACTCGCGTTCGCGGTGCTGTCGCGACTCGTCGACGACATTCCGGCGGACGACCTGCGCGCGCTGATCGACAAGACCTATACCGCCGACGTCTACCGCTATGTCGGCCGCGGCGAGAATGCTGCCGACATCACGCCGCTCAAGACGCTGGAGCCCGGTCTGCACGTGCTCGCGCTGTCGAACGGCCCGACGCTCGCGTTCAAGGACATGGCGATGCAGCTCCTCGGCAACCTGTTCGAGTACGTGCTCGGCAAGACCGGGGGCGAACTCAACATCGTCGGCGCGACCTCGGGCGACACGGGTTCGGCGGCCGAATACGCCATGCGCGGCAAGAAGGGCGTGCGCGTCTTCATGCTGTCGCCGGAGCATGGCATGACGCGCTTCCAGCAGGCGCAGATGTACGCGCTGCGCGACGACAACATCCACAACCTCGTGATTCGCGGCGTCTTCGACCAATGCCAGGACATGGTCAAGGCCGTGGCGAACGACCTGCCGTTCAAGGCGAAATACCATATCGGCGCGGTCAACTCGATCAACTGGGCGCGCGTCGCGGCGCAGAGCGTCTACTACTTCAAGGCGTATTTCGCGGCGACCCACAGCAACACGCAAAGCGTTTCGTTCTCGGTGCCGTCGGGCAATTTCGGCAACGTCTATGCCGGGCACGTCGCGCGCCAGATGGGCCTGCCGATCAACAAGCTGATCGTCGCGACCAACGAGAACGACGTGCTCGACGAATTCTTCAAGACCGGCGTCTACCGTCCGCGCCCGGAGACAAAACACACGTCGAGCCCCTCGATGGATATTTCCAAGGCATCGAATTTCGAACGCTTCGTCTTCGACCTGAGCGGCCGCGACGTCGCGAAGGTGCGCGACCTCTGGCGCGCGGTCGAGTCGGGCGGCAGCTTCGATCTCAAGACCCACGCCGCGCCGGGCGGCGGCAGCTTGTTCGAGCGCATCGCCGATTTCGGCATGGTCTCGGGTTCGAGCAACCATGCCAACCGCATCGACACGATCCGTACGGTCTACGAGGTCTACGGCACGATGATCGATCCACACACGGCCGACGGCCTCAAGGTCGGGCTCGAGCACCGCGAGCCGGGCGTGCCGCTCGTGTGCATGGAAACGGCGCAGCCCGCCAAGTTCGAGGACGCGATTCGCGAAGCGCTCGGCATCGACCCGGTCCGTCCGGCCGAGCTCGCCGACCTCGAAACCCAGCCGCAGAAGAAGCACGTCATGGACGCCGACGTCGATGCGGTCAAGCGCTTCCTCGTCGAACACGCCGGCTGAGCCGCACGGCACGGGCACGGTGCCGCGCGGGCAGTCTGCCGCCGGCGGCGCCTTCGCCGACCTGCTCGCGCGCGTCGCCGCCTGCACCGCCTGCGCCGAACATCTCCCGCATCCACCGCGCCCCGTTCTGCGCGCCTCGCCGAGCGCCCGGCTGCTGATCGTCGGGCAGGCGCCGGGCCGGCGCGTGCACGCCACCGGCATTCCCTGGAACGATCCGTCGGGCGACCGCCTGCGCGACTGGCTGGGCCTGACGCGCGACGCGTTCTACGATGCGTCGCGCATCGCGATCGTCCCTGCGGGCCTGTGCTATCCCGGCACCGTCGGCGGCAGCGACCTGCCGCCGCGCGCCGAGTGCGCGTCGCGCTGGCAGCCGCCGCTGCGCGCCGCGATGCCGAAGATCGGCCTCACGCTCCTGATCGGCGCCTACGCGCAGGCCTACTACCTCGGCCGGCAACGCCGCACGACGCTCACCGAAACCGTCGAAGCCTGGCGCGACCTCGATCCCGCGCTTTTTCCGCTGCCGCATCCGAGCCCGCGCAATCGTCGCTGGTTCAAGCAACACCCGTGGTTCGACGCCGAGGTCGTCCCGGCCCTGCGCGCGCGGGTTGGAGCGCTGCTGGGCACAGGCGATAATGAGCCGGACCAATAATCGGCGCCGTCGGAGCGCCTCCAGGGAAACTGCATGAAACTCATCACTTCGCTCACGAGCCCCTACGGCCGCAAGGTTCGCGTCGTCCTCGCCGAAAAGAAAATCCCCTGCCATCTCCAGGTCGAAAATCCCTGGAGCGCAGACAGCGTCGTGCGGGAATACAACCCGCTCGGCAAGGTGCCCGTCCTCGTGCTCGAAGACGGCGTCAGCATGTTCGACTCGCGCGTCATCGTCGAATACCTCGACAACGCGAGCCCCGTCGCCCACCTGATCCCGAGCGAGCAGAAGTCGCGCATGGTCGTGCGTGGCGTCGAGGCACTCGCCGACGGCGTGACCGAGGCCGCAGTCGCCCTTTATCTCGAAAGAAAACGCGCACCCGAGCAACAGAGCGCCGACTGGATCGCCCTGCAGGAGAAGACCCTGGTCAGCGGATTCGACGCGCTCTCCGAGGCGCTCGGCGAAAAGCCCTGGTATCTCGGCAACGGCATGACGCTCGCCGACGTCGCCTGCGGCTGCGCCCTCGGTTATCTCGACCTGCGCTTTCCCGAGCTTGACTGGCGCGCCGCCCACCCTAATCTGGAAAAGCTGTACGACAAGCTGATGACGCGCGCCTCGTTCAAGGATTCGGTGCCCGTCGCCTGAGTCGCATGGCCGCGCCGTTCGCGGACGGCGCGAATTCCACTTCGCGGGAGTCGATCATGGCGCATGAAATCGCAACGCTGGCGGGCGGCTGCTTCTGGTGCATCGAGACCGTCTTCAATCGCCTGCAAGGCGTCGAATCCGCCGTCTCGGGCTACATGGGCGGGCATACCGAAACGCCCAGCTACGAAGCCGTCTGCAACGGCGACACCGGCCACGCTGAAGTCGTACAGATCACGTTCGACCCCGACGTGATTTCCTATCGCGACCTGCTCGATGTCTTCTTCACGATCCACGACCCGACCCAGCTCAACCGGCAAGGCAACGACGTCGGCACGCAATACCGCTCGGCGATCTTCTGGCATACGCCCGCGCAGAAGGCCGAAGCCGAAGCTGCAATCGCGGCCCTCGACGCATCGAAACAATACGGCTCGCCCGTCGTCACCGAAGTCGCCGAGGCGACGACGTTCTACCCCGCCGAGACCTATCACCAGCGCTACTACGAGGCCAACCCGCGGCAGCCGTATTGCCAGTATGTCGTCGCACCCAAGGTCGCGAAGGCCGAGCAGAAATTCGCGGACCGGCTCAAATAGCTCACTCGCCGAGCGAGCCCCACTCCTTGAACTGGCGTTCCATATCCTTTTCCTCGGCCTCGATCGAGTCCGGTCCGGCGTCGGGACATTCGGTCGGCGCGGCCTCGCGTGATGCGGCCGTATTTTCTCGAGGCGCCCGAGAAGCAGGCTGCGGCGACGAGCCGTCCCACGCGAACCGGTTGCTGAAAGACGGCGGATCGGGCAGACAGTCGTACTTGTAGATCGGCGGCCAGCCGGTCTCGAAGGGCATGAGCGAAATCGTCTTCTCGAACACCAGAGGTTTCCCCGTTGGCGTCCGCGGCAATGATGGCATCGAGCGGATCGCCTGCAGCGCGAGCGTCTCCGCGATCTCCGACGTCGACCACAGCACGTCCGCCTTCACCAGCTTGCCGTCGGGCGCGATCTCGATCCGCAAGCGCACCATCCCCTGCCGCTCGCCCTCGATCGCCGTCCCCATCATGCTGCGCACCTGCTGGCCCCAGGCGTAACGGTAGCGCTTGCTGTTCTTGGGCGTGTAGGTCGAGGCGAGCGCCCATTCCTCGGCTGTCGGGGCGGGCGGCGCGGCCAGCTCCGCAGGCGTCTTCTCGTCCGCGGGAGGCGAGGGCATCTCGGGCGCGTGAACGGGCTTTGTGGGTTTTGTTTCTAGACGGGGCGTCGCAGGGGCGGGCCGGGCGGGCTTTACCGGCTGCGCGGGCACCAGGGTGAGATCGACCCGTAATGGTTCCTCTGTTGCCGCGGGCGGAGGAGGAACCGCCTGCACCTTGCCCAGCACCAGCAGGCTGGTATGAGCCCCCAGCGAGAGCGCGAGGGCCAACAGCAACCGGTAGCTGACGGGGGGCATGAGTGGAGGGGAAGTCCATCCCGGCGTGCCAGGGACGGGAGCGCGGAATCCAGGGGCCTGAATTGTCGCTGAAGGACTCGCAGGCGCTAATGGGCTCTTCTTACTGCCTTCCCCGCCGCGTTTTATCTTGGCCGGCCTGGAATCATCGGTGACCGGACGCTCTCGACCCGTTGCTGTCACTTCGCTCAGGTCTAAAAGCCCGGGCCCGAACAGGCCATTTTGTCTGCATGAGATCGCCGGGTTAAGCAATGGCCCTGATCTACCCGGAGGAAGCAGATGGCAAGGACGGGTGCCGGTTTGCTCCGGAGATGGTTACCACGATACCGGGCTACAAGGAAGGCGGTGCCGGCATTTGGCGATCGTGTGCTTCCCAGGGCCCGCCTCATCATTCTCTCGACGAGATACCTCGCTTGTCGGGATTTCTTACGCTGGACTCCTATTGAAGCAGCGCCACTCAAGCAAATCAATGAATTAGATCGCCGGCATGCACTTTGCGTGCGGTGCCTCTGGCAGGAGGACCTGTCCGGACGAGGAGAGCGGGATGAAGCCGATGCTTGCGATTTTGACGCCCGTCGTGGTTCTGCTCACCGTTCCCGTGGCCAATGCGACCATTCTGACCTATGAGGCGAATCTGTCGGGCCTGAACGAGAATCCGCCGGTGGCGTCGCCCGGGACCGGTGAGGTGACCGTCAAGTACGACGATCTGGCCCGAACGCTCTGGATCGAAGCCGTGTTCTCTGGTTTGGTCGGCGATACCACCGCCGCCCATATCCATTGTTGCGCCCCCACGCCGCAGGACAACGCCGGGGTCGCGACGACAACGCCGAGTTTCTTGAGCTTCCCGCTCGGGGTGACCGCCGGCACGTTCAACATCCTGCTTGACCTGACAGCGGCCTCGTCGTGGAATCCCGCGTTCATCACGGCAAACGGTGGTACCGCCGCAGGCGCGGAAGCCAGGTTGGCGGCTGGCCTAGTGGACGGAGAGGCATACTTCAATATTCACACGTCGTTCGCAGGTGGCGGCGAGATCCGCGGCAACCTTGCGGCGGTCCCCGAACCCGCCACGTTAGCGCTCATGGGGCTTGGCCTCGCCGGCTTCTGGGCCGCGCGTCGACGCGAGGAGTAACCTGAACCACTTCAAGACAAGCCCTGCTCGGGCGGGGCTCGTCTATCTGTGAATGCGGCGGTCACATTACGGTGTCGTCGCTGTAAGGCGGGACTTCCATTCTTGGCAAATGGCTCACTGATGAGCGGTAGGTCATTTCGTCTGCTTTGGCCGAGAAGTGCGGTTCGACGCGAGCGGTCAGGCTGCAACCGACAGGCTAACTGCCAACCTTCACCCACGAATCCTTCAACGTCACGGTCCGGTTGAACACCGGCGCGCCCGGCTGCGTATCGACCCGATCCGCGACGAAGTAGCCGTGCCGCTCGAACTGAAACGAAGCTTCGGGCGCGGCGTCCTTGAGCGCCGGTTCCAGTTGCGCGCGGATGACCTTCACCGAGTCGGCGTTGAGGTCGTCGAGGAAGTTGCCGGTTTCGGCGCCGGGCTGCGCGGTCTTGAACAGGCGGTCGTAGAGACGGACTTCTGCGTCGTGGGCGTGGGCCGCGCTCACCCAATGGATATTTCCCTTGACCTTGACCGAGTCGGCGCCGGGGGTGCCGGACTTGGTGTCGGGCAGGTATTCGCAGTGCACGGCTGCGATGTTGCCGTCGGCGTCGCGGTCAAAGCCGGTGCACTTGACGACGTAGCCGTAGCGTAGACGCACCGAGTTGCCTGGGAAGAGGCGGAAGTAGCCCTTGGGCGGCGTCTCCTCGAAGTCCTCGCGCTCGATCCACAGTTCTTTCGAGAACGGAATCGCGCGCTTGCCGAGCTCCGGCTGCTGCGGGTGGTTGGGGGCGAAGCAGTCTTCGCTCTGGCCTTCGGGGTAGTTGTCGATGACGAGCTTGACCGGGTCGAGGACGGCGACGCGACGCGGCGCGGAATCGTTCAAGACATCGCGCTGGCAGGCTTCGAACACGCTGTAGTCGATCCAGCCGTCGGACTTCGACACGCCGATCTGGTCGGTGAAGCGGCGGAGGCCTTCGGGCGTGTAGCCGCGCCGCCGCGCGCCGACGAGGGTCGGCATGCGCGGGTCGTCCCAGCCGGAGACGTGCTTCTCTTCGACCAATTGGATCAGCTTGCGCTTCGAAAGCATGACGTAGGTGAGGTTGAGCCGCGCGAACTCGATCTGCTGCGGCAGCGGGCGGCTGAAGAAGCCGCCGATGGCGAGCTTGTCCAGCAGCCAGTCGTAGAACGGGCGCTGGTCCTCGAATTCGAGGGTGCAGATCGAGTGGGTGATGTGCTCGATCGCATCTTCAATTGGATGCGCGTAGGTGTACATCGGGTAGATGCACCATTTGTCGCCGGTGTTGTGGTGGTGGGCGCGCTTGATGCGATAGATCGCCGGATCGCGCAGGTTGATGTTGGGCGAGGCCATGTCGATCTTGGCCCGCAGCACATGCGCGCCATCGGGGAATTCGCCGGCGCGCATTTTGCGGAAGAGGTCCAGGTTCTCCTCGATTGAACGACTCCGATAGGGGCTGTCCTTGCCCTTTTCCGTGAGCGTGCCGCGGTATTCGCGCATCTCCTCGGCCGTGAGCGAATCGACGTACGCGTGGCCGGCCGTGATCAGGTGCTCGGCGCAGGCATACATGGTGTCGAAGTAGTTCGACGCATAGTAAAGATGCTCGCCCCAGTCGAAGCCGAGCCACTTTACCGATTCAGTGATCGCGTCGACATATTCCTGCTCTTCCTTCTCGGGGTTGGTGTCGTCGAAGCGCAGGTGGCAGACGCCGCCGTAGTCGCGCGCAAGCCCGAAGTTGAGGAAGATGGACTTCGCGTGGCCGAGGTGCAGGTAGCCGTTCGGCTCGGGCGGGAAGCGCGTCTCGACGCGGCCGCCCCATTTTCCTTCGGCGTTCTGCTCGTCGATGATGTTGCGGATGAAGTTGGCGGCGGGCGCGGGAGCGTTGTCGTGCGACATGGCGGAATGCAGGTCTGGAATGCGTGGATTGTAGCGGGTTCAGCAGATGATGCCGCCGCCCAGACAGACGTCGCCGTCGTAGAGAACGACCGACTGGCCGGGCGTGACGGCCCATTGCGGGGCGTCGAACACGAGTTCGAGCGTGTCGTCGTAAAGCGTGGTGATGTGGCAGGCGGCGTCGGTCTGGCGGTAGCGGGTCTTCGCCGTGTACGGGCGCTCGGGGTCGGGGGCGACGCCGGCGATCCACGAGAGCTGGCCGGCGCCGACACCGAACCGCTGCAGCAGCGGGTGGTCGTGACCCTGCACGACGACGAGCGTGTTCGTCGCCATGTCCTTGGCGGCGACGAACCACGGCGCATCGCTGCCGCCTTTCTGTCCGCCGATGCCAAGCCCCTGACGCTGCCCGAGCGTGTAATACATCAGCCCCTGATGCTGGCCGACGACGCGGCCCTCGGGTGTCGTCATGTCGCCCGGGTCGCGCGGCAGGTAGCGCTCGAGGAATTCGCGGAAGTTGCGCTCGCCGATGAAGCAGATGCCGGTCGAGTCCTTCTTCGCCGCGTTGGGCAGGCCGATCCTGCGCGCGATCTCCCGCACCTCGGGCTTGGGCAGCCGCGCGAGCGGGAAGAGGGCGGGGGAGAGCTGCGCCTGGTTCAGCCGATAGAGGAAATAGCTCTGGTCCTTGTTGGCGTCGCGCGCCCGCAGCAGGGCGGCGCGGCCGAAGGTGTCGTGGCCCTTGCCGACGTAGTGGCCGGTCGCGATGTAGTCCGCGCCGCGCGCGATCGCGTCGTCGAGGAAGGCCTTGAACTTGATCTCGGCGTTGCAGAGTACGTCGGGGTTGGGCGTGCGGCCGGCCTGGTACTCGGCGAGGAAGTAGCTGAACACGCGTTCCTTGTACTCGGCCGCGAAGTTGACCGCCTCGACCTCGATGCCGAGTACGTCGGCGACAGCGAGCACATCGAGAAAATCCTGGCGCGCGGTGCAGTGCTCGGTATTGTCGTCGTCGTCCCAGTTCTTCATGAAGACGCCGAGCACGTCGTAGCCCTGCTGTTTCAACAGATACGCGGCGACGGCCGAATCGACACCGCCGGAGAGGCCCACGACGACGCGCGTGCTCATGCGTGGCTCACGAAGTCGAGCGGGAAGCGCCGCCCGGCGCGGTGGTCGTCGACGCAGCGCATGACGAGCGGGCTGCGATGCGGCACGGCGCTTGCGGCGAGTTCTTCGGGCGTGAGCCACACTGCGCGCACGATGCCGGTGTCGAGCGCGTTATCCGCCTCGTGGCCGGTGACCTCGCAGACATAGGCGAAGCGCAGGTAGGTGATGTCTTTTCCCGGGTAATAGGTCGAATAGCAGCCGAGCAGGGCGCGCGGCTCGACGCGGTGCGCGGTCTCCTCGAGCGCTTCGCGGCGTACCGCGTCGATCAGCGTCTCGCCGCGTTCCCAGTGGCCGGCGGGCTGGTTGAGCCGCAGGCCCTCGGCCGTGTGTTCCTCGACGAAGAGGTAGCGGCCGTCGCGCTCGACGATCGCGGCGACGACGACGTGGGGCAGCCATCGAAGCGGTTCAGACATGCAGTTCCTTCCATTGGCCGGGCTGTAGCCCGTTCAGATTCCATTCGCCGACCGCCGCGCGGATCAGGCGCAGCGTCGGAAAGCCGACCTTCGCCGTCATGCGCCGCACCTGGCGGTTCTTGCCCTCGGCGATCACAAGTTCGATCCAGGCCGTCGGAATGTTCGCGCGAAAGCGGATCGGCGGGTTACGCGGCCAGAGGCTGGGCGGTTCGGCGATGATGCGCGCCCCTGCCGGACGGGTGACGAAGTCGCCGAGGTCGACACCGCGGCGCAACGGCTCGAGGTCGGCGTCGGCCGGCGCGCCTTCCACCTGCGCCCAGTAGGTCTTCGGCAACTTGTGCCGGGGGTCGGCGATGCGGGCTTGGGTCGGGCCGTCATCGGTTAAAATCAGCAGGCCTTCGCTGTCGGCGTCCAGACGTCCTGCCGCGTAGACGCCCGGCAGCGCGAGATGATCGCGCAAACCCTGCCAGCGCCCCTCGGGCGTGAACTGGCTCAGCACGCCATAGGGTTTGTTGAACAAAATCAATCGCGCCACGCTGGAAAAACGAACGTCGGAAAAGACGCCATTTTAACGTTAGCCACGCGCCGCCCCGCCTCTAATTCACCCAGCATTTACTCGCCATGACTTATCAGCACATCCAGATCCCCGCTGCCGGCCAGAAGATCACGGTCAACGCCGACAACACCCTCAACGTGCCCGACACGCCGATCATTCCCTTCATCGAAGGCGACGGCACGGGCGTCGACATCACGCCTGCGATGAAGAAGGTCGTCGACGCGGCGGTCGCCAAGGCCTACGGCGGCCGGCGCCAGATCGCCTGGATGGAGGTCTTTGCCGGCGAGAAAGCCGTCAAGGTCTACGGCGGCGACCAGTGGTTGCCCGAAGAAACCGTTTCCGCCGTCAGGGACTACGTGATTTCGATCAAGGGCCCGCTGACGACGCCGACGTCGGGCGGCATCCGTTCGCTCAACGTCGCGTTGCGCCAGATCCTCGATCTCTACGTCTGCCTGCGCCCAGTGCGCTACTTCGCGGGCGTGCCCAGCCCGGTGAAGGCGCCCGAGAAGGTCGACATGGTTATCTTCCGCGAGAACACCGAAGACATTTACGCCGGCGTCGAATGGGAAGCCAACTCCGACGAGGCGAAGCGCGTCATCAAGTACCTGCAGCGGCAGATGGGCGTGAAGAAGATCCGCTTCCCCGCCACCTCGGCGATCGGCATCAAGCCCGTCTCGATCGAGGGTTCGGAACGGCTGATCAGAAAAGCGATCCAGTACGCGATCGACAACAAGCGCCGCTCGGTGACCCTCGTGCACAAGGGCAACATCATGAAGTTCACCGAAGGCGGTTTCAAGAAGTGGGGCTACGAACTCGCCGCGCGTGAGTTCGGCGCCAAGCTGATCGGCGAAGGCCCGTGGATGGAATTGCCGAACGGAATCGTGATCAAGGACGTGATTGCCGACGCCTTCCTGCAACAGATCCTGCTGCGCCCCGACGAGTACGACGTGATCGCGACGCTGAACCTCAACGGCGACTACATCTCCGACGCGCTGGCGGCGGAAGTCGGCGGCATCGGCATCGCGCCGGGCGCGAACCTCTCGGACACCGTCGCGATGTTCGAAGCCACGCACGGCACCGCGCCGAAGTACGCCGGCAAGGACTACGTCAACCCCGGTTCGCTGATCCTGTCGGCCGAGATGATGCTGCGCCACCTCGGCTGGATCGAAGCCGCCGACCTCATCGTCGCGAGCATGGAAAAGGCGATCGCGGCGAAGGCCGTCACCTACGACTTCGCGCGACTCATGGAAGGCGCGACCGAAGTCAAGTGCTCGCAGTTCGCCGAGGCGATGGTCGCGAAGATGTGAGTGACGCTGTCCTGCGGACGAAAAAAACCCCCGTCGAGGCGGGGGCGGTAGCAAAAGAAAACTCCGCTGTGGCGGGGCCGTATCAAAAGAAAACCCCGCCGAGGCGGGGTTTTTGTTGTTGCCTGCTCAACTCAACCTTGCGGCTGGATGTTGGAAGCCTGCTTGCCTTTGGGGCCTTGGCTGACTTCGAAGCTGACTTTCTGGCCTTCCTTCAAGGTCTTGAAGCCGTTGGTCTGGATCGCCGAGAAATGCGCGAAGACATCCTCGCCGCCGTCATCGGGCGTGATGAAACCAAAGCCTTTGGCGTCGCTGAACCATTTGACTGTACCTGTTGCCATTCAAACTCCCTCCTCTGGGCATAACACTAAAACAAAACCGCGGTAGCAGAATGCATTGGCGGATTGACAAGGCGGCCTGATTTTTTTAGCCGTCGGTCTGAATTCAAGCGCGCTACCCGGTATTGCCCTGTGGTAATGCCAAACCTGCACGGTTCTTGAAACCAAACTTCTGGCTTTGTACTACCGTAAATGAGTTTTTTCAAGGGGGAAACCGCGAAAATCGGCGCGTCGTTGACTTCCGTGATTTATATGCTATCTGGGCGTTTTTTGCGGCTTCGGATCGCCCCGGGTCCCGTCGTCGGCGAGGGGCTGGGGTAGGATTCCGGCGATGCGTGCGACCTGGGACGTCTTCTGCAACGTCATCGACAATTACGGCGATATCGGCATCGCGTGGCGGCTTGCCCGCGAGCTTGCGCGCCAACCCGATCTCGACGTGCGGCTGTGGGTCGACGACCTCGAAGCATTTCGACGGATCTGGCCCAGCATCGACGCGGATCGGAGCGAGCAACTCGACGCGGGGGTGACCGTCCGCGCCTGGCGTACGCCGTTCGACGACACGGCGGCCGCCGACGTCGTGATCGAGGCCTTCGGCTGTGCGCTGCCCGAGAGCTACCTGCACGCGATGAGCGCGCGCGCGTCCGCGCCGGTCTGGATCAATCTCGAATACCTGACCGCGGAATCCTGGGCGGACGCGCATCACGGCTTGCCGTCGCCGCATCCGAGCCTGCCGCTGACCAAGCACTTCTTCTTTCCGGGTTACACCGAGGCGACCGGGGGCTTGCTGATCGAGCCTGATCTTGCCGAGAGGAGGCGTGCCTTTCTCGACGACGGCGTCGCCGATTTCTGGCGTCGGCTCGACGTCGTGTCGCCGCGGCCGGACGAACTGCGCGTGTCGCTCTTCGCCTACCAAAACGCGGCGCTGCCGGCGCTGCTCGACGCCTGGGCAGGCGACCCCGCGCCCGTGAGCTGCATCGTGCCCGAAGGCCGCGTCATTCCGCAACTCGCGGCGTGGCTCGGCGTCGCGGGCTTGCGCGCCGGCGAGACGCACCGGCGCGGCGCGCTCCAGGTGTACGTCCTGCCCTTCCTGAGCCAGGACGATTACGACCGCTTGTTGTGGGCGTGTGCCGTCAACTTCGTGCGCGGCGAGGATTCGTGCGTGCACGCGCAACTCGCGGCGAGGCCGCTCGTGTGGCAGGCCTATCCGCAGACAGAAGGCGCGCACGCGCAAAAGGTCGAGGCCCTGCTCGCGCGCTACAGCGAAGGTCTGGACGCAGCGTCGGCCGCCGCAATCGGCGGACTTTGGCGGCACTGGAACGGCACCCCCGCAGCGCCGGAGCTCGCTTCCTGCTGGCGTACCTTCAGGGTGCGCCACGAGACGATGACGCGGCACGCCGACGCGTGGGCTGCGCGCCTGAGCGGGCAGGGGCGGCTGACTGGAAAGCTGTTGGAGTTTGTGGAAAAAAGGATAAAATAGCGGGTTTTCTAAAATCCCCACCAGCTCTCGCAGCGGATATACAGCCATGAAAATCGCACAGGAACTCCGGGCCGGCAACGTCGTGATGATCGGGAAGGACCCGATGGTCGTGCAGAAGGCCGAATTCTCGAAATCGGGCCGCAACGCCTCGGTGGTCAAGATGAAGCTCAAGAACCTGCTCACCGGCGCCGGCATGGAGTCGGTCTACCGCGCCGACGACAAGTTCGACACCGTGACGCTCGACCGCAAGGAGTGCACCTATTCGTACTTCGCCGATCCGCTCTACGTGTTCATGGACAGCGACTACAACCAGTACGAAGTCGAAGGCGACAACCTCGGCGACGCGCTGAACTATCTCGACGACGGCATGCCGGTCGAAGTGGTGTTCTACGAGGGCAAGGCAATCTCGGTCGAGATGCCGACGACGGTCATTCGCGAAGTCGAATACACCGAGCCGGCGGTGCGTGGCGACACCTCGGGCAAGGTCATGAAGCCTGCGCGCATCAAGCCGACCGGCTTCGAACTGCCGGTCGCGGCTTTCGTCGAAATCGGCGACATGATCGAAATCGACACCCGCACGAACGAATTCAAGCGCCGCGCCAACTGAGCGGCCCACGCCCCGTACACGAAGGCAGCCTCGGCTGCCTTTTTGTTTTTTTGCACGCCCCGGTGCGGGCGTAAAATACCGCTCTGCAATTTCGCCGCGTTGCCATGACCGACCCCCGCTTCATCCATCTTCGTCTGCACACCGAGTATTCGATCGTCGACGGCCTGGTGCGGGTCGACGAGGCGGTCAAACGGGCCCGCGAGATCGCGATGCCGGCGCTCGGCGTCTCCGACCTGTCCAACACCTTCGGCTGGGTCAAGTTCTACCGCGCGGCGCGCGGCGCGGGCGTCAAGCCGATCTTCGGCTGCGACGTCTGGGTGAGCAATGCGACCGACCGCAACCGGCCCTCGCGCCTGCTGCTCCTGGTGCAGCACCGCGAAGGCTACCGCCGACTGTGCGAGCTGCTGACGCGCGCCTACCAGGAGAATCTCCACCGCGGTCGCGCCGAGATCGACCCGTCCTGGCTCGCCGAGAACAACGGAGGACTTCTGGCGCTGTCGGGCGGCGACGGCGGCAACGTCGCGCAGGCGATCATCGACGACAAGCCCGCTGTGGCACGCGCGGCGGCCGAGGCCTGGGCCGCGCTCTTCCCGGGCCGTTACTACCTCGAACTGCAGCGCTTCGGCCAGGCGCACACCGAACGGCTGATCGACGGGCTGCTCGACATCGGCGCCGAGCTCGGCCTGCCGGCGGTCGCGACGCATCCGATCCAGTTCCTCGCGGCCGACGATTTCAAGGCGCACGAGGCGCGCGTGTGCATTGCCGAAGGCATGATGCTCGGCGATCCGCGCCGGCCGCGGCCCTTCACGGCGGAACAGTACTTCAAGACCCCCGACGAGATGGCGGCGCTTTTCGCCGACCTGCCCGAGGCGCTCGCCAACAGCGTCGAAATCGCCAAGCGCTGCAATCTCACGCTCGAACTCGGCAAGAGCAAGTTGCCCGACTTCCCGACGCCGGATGGCATGGGCCTCGACGACTACATGCGGCAGCGCGCGTACGAAGGGCTCGCCGAGCGCATGGCCCACCTCTATCCGGACGAAGCCGAGCGCGCGGCGAAGCGGCCCGAATATACCGAGCGGCTCGAATTCGAGCTCGGGACGATCATCCAGATGGGGTTTCCAGGCTATTTCCTGATCGTCGCCGACTTCATCAACTGGGCCAAGAACAATGGCGTGCCGGTCGGGCCGGGGCGCGGCTCGGGCGCGGGTTCGCTGGTCGCCTACTGTCTGCGCATCACCGACCTCGATCCGCTCGCCTACGACCTGCTGTTCGAGCGCTTTCTCAACCCCGAGCGGGTGTCGATGCCCGACTTCGATATCGACTTCTGCCAGGACGGCCGCGACCGCGTCATCCAGTACGTCAAGGACAAATACGGCCATGCGGCAGTGTCGCAGATCGCGACCTTCGGCACGATGGCGGCCAAGGCCGTATTGCGCGACGTCGGCCGCGTGCTCGACCTGCCTTATCTTTTCGTCGACAAGTTCGTCAAGCTCGTGCCGAACGAACTCGGCATCTCGCTCGCCGAGGCGCGCGAAAAGGAACCGCAGATCGACGAGCGGGCGAGGAACGAGGAAGAACTCGCGGAATTGCTGCCGCTCGCGGAAAAGCTCGAGGGCATCACGCGCAACGTCGGCATGCACGCGGGCGGCGTGCTGATCGCGCCGGGCAAGCTCACCGATTTCTGTCCGCTCTACCAGGCCGAAGGCTCGGACGCCGCGGTGTCGCAGTTCGACAAGGACGACGTCGAGGCGATCGGTCTCGTCAAGTTCGACTTCCTCGGCTTGCGCACGCTGACGATCCTGGCCGAGGCGGTCCGCTTCGTGCAGCGCCACGAAGACCGCAAGGACTTCAGGCTGGAGGATCTGCCGCTCGACGACCCGGCGGTGTACCGCCTGTTTGCCGACGGCAACACGACCGCGGTCTTCCAGTCCGAATCGCGCTCGGCGAAGGACCTCGAAAAGCGACTCAAGGGCGACTGCTTCGAGGACATCATCGCGCTGATGGCGTTGAACCGGCCGGGGCCGCTCGGTTCGGGCATGGTCGACGACTTCATCGCGCGCAAGCAGGGCAAGCAGAAACCCGAGTATTTCCATCCCGATCTCGAGCCGGTGCTGAAGTCGACCTACGGCATCATCGTCTACCAGGAGCAGGTCATGCTCGTGGCGCAGATCCTCGCCGGCTACAGCCTGGGTGGCGCCGACATGCTGCGGCGCGCGATGGGCAAGAAGAAGCCCGAGGAGATGGCCAAGCAGCGGGCGATCTTTCTCGAAGGGGCCGACAAGCGCGGGGTCGACGTCAAGATCGCCGAGCGCCTGTTCGACCTGATGGAGAAGTTCGCGGAATATGGCTTCAACAAGTCGCACTCCGCGGCCTACGCGCTGGTCGCCTATCACACGGCCTGGCTCAAGGCCTATTACCCGGCCGAGTTCATGGCGGCGACGATGTCGTCGGAAATGTCGGACACCGACAAGGTGCGGATCTTCTACGAAGACTGCCGGGCCAACGGGCTGACGATGTTGCCGCCCGACATCAACCTCTCCGGCTATCGCTTCGATCCGGTCAGCCGAACCGAGATCCGCTACGGCCTCGGCGCGATCAAGGGCAGCGGCGAAGCCGCGATCGGCGCGATCGTCGCCGAGCGTGGGGCGAACGGCCCGTACAAGGGTCTTTTCGACCTTGCGCGGCGGGTCGACAAGCGCTATCTGAACCGCCGCGTGCTCGAGGCGCTGGTCAAGGCGGGCGCGTTCGACAGCCTCAGCGACCACCGCGCGAGCCTCATGGCGTCGATCGGCGTCGCCCTCGAGACCGCTGACCGCGCGGCCCGCAGCGGCGGGCAAGTCGGGCTGTTCGGCGAAGTGCTCGAAGGCGGCGGTGAGGATCTGGTCGACGTGCCGTACTGGCCCGAGCAGGAAAAGCTGCTGCAGGAAAAGTCCGCGCTCGGCTATTTTTTCAGCGGGCACCCGTTCACCGCCTACCTTGCCGAAGTGTCCGGTTTCGCCAAGCGGCGGCTCGACAGCCTCGAACCCGCGCGCGAACCCGTGATGCTCGCCGGCGTCGCGGTGTCTTTGCGCACGCAGATGACGCGGCGCGGCAAGATGCTGATCCTGCTGCTCGACGACGCGACAGCCCAGGTCGAAGTCGTGATCTTCAATGAGCTCTACGAGCAGAGCCGCCATCTCCTCAAGGACGACGCGCTGCTCGTCATCGAAGGCAAGGTCAGCCGCGACGACTATTCAGGCGGCGTGCGGGTGACGGCCGAGCGCATCTACGATCTCGCCGGCGCGCGCACGCGCTTCGCCCAGGGGCTCCGGCTGGTCTGCAACGGCCAGTCCAGCGGGAGAGCACTGAGCGAGCTGCTCGCGCCCTATGCGATGGAGGAGGGCGGCTGCCCCGTCTGGATCGAATACCACAACCACAACGCGCGTTGCCGCGTGCGCCTGGGCGAGCGCTGGCGCGTCCGTCTCGACGACCGCCTGATCGAGTCGCTCGGCGGCTGGCTCAAGCCCGAGGCCGTCAGCGTCATCTACTGACACCCCGCCGTCTATCGACGCGGCCTCTGGCATAAAACTACCAATTCGTGAATTGCCCGTGAATAAGGCTTGACATGCATTTCGTTATATTAGAGAATTCTAATAACACGAAGCGACTGCAACGGTCACTGAGTGTTGTCTCCTCCAATCCTCCTCCTTTGGTGGATACTCTGCCCGGCTCTCGCGAGCTGGGCATTTTTTTGTCCTTTTTTGGTGGCGGTGGCTAGTCGCTGCGCTTCTCGAAGCCGCTGTATTCGCCTTCCGTCTCGCTGAGGTCGACGCGTTCGACGTGCGCGAGCGGCGGCCCCATTTTCGCCCAGGCGACAAGCGCCGCGACGGCTTCGTCGGTCCCCTGGACGACTGCTTCCACTGAGCCGTCCGGCCGGTTCCTTACCCAGCCGTCGACGCCGAGGCGCTCGGCCTCGCGCCGCATCGATTCGCGGAACCATACCCCCTGGACGCGGCCCTCGATCTGCAGGTGCAGCGTCTTCACCGGCTTACTTGACCTTCATGCCCGGCTCGGCGCCGCTGTCGGGCGAGAGGATGAAGAGGCCGGGCACGTCGTCTTTATGCCCGTCGGGGTTGGAGGCGGCGAGCACCATGCCCTCGCTCATGCCGAACTTCATCTTGCGCGGCGCGAGGTTGGCGACCATGACGGTCAGCCGGCCGACCAGCGCTTCGGGCGCGTAGGCCGACTTGATGCCGGCGAATACCTGGCGGGGGCCGAGTTCACCGACGTCGAGCGTCAAGCGCAGCAGCTTGTCGGCGCCTTCGACGTGCTCCGCGTTGGCGATGCGCGCGATGCGCAGGTCGACCTTCGCGAAGTCGTCGATCGAGATCGTCTCGGTCTTCGGTGCTTCGACGGCCTGCGCGGCATGCGCCTGCGCCTCGGCGTGGCGGGCGGGGGCCGGGGCGGGAGTGGGTTCGAGGTTCTGCTTGTTGGCGTCTACCATGGCTTCGATGGATTTGGGATCGATGCGGGTCATGAGATGGCTGTATGCGTTGATGGCCTGGCGGATGAAAAGACTTCGCGCGTCTTTCCACGTGAGGGCGGGGATGTCGAGGAAGCGCTCGACTTCGCCGGCGAGCTTGGGCAACACGGGCTTGAGGTAAAGCGTGAGCAGGCGGAACAGGTTGAGCGCGACCGTGCAGACCTCGTGCAGGCGGTAGACCGCTGCGTCGTCCTTGGCCAGTTCCCACGGCTTTTCGTCGGCAACATACTGGTTCGCGCGGTCGGCGAGCGCCATGATCTCCCTGAGCGCCTTGGCGTAGTCGCGCGCCTCGTAGTGCGCGGCGATCGTGTCGGCCGCGGCCTGGAATTCGCCGATTAGTTCAATGTTGCCGACGCCGTCGGCGAGCTTGCCGTCGAACTTCTTGTGGATGAAGCCGGCCGTGCGGCTCGCGATATTGATGAACTTGCCGACGAGGTCCGAGTTCACGCGCGCGACGAAGTCGTCGAGGTTGAGATCGATGTCCTCCATCGTGCCGTTGAGCTTCGCAGCGTAGTAGTAGCGCAGCCACTCGGGGTTGAGGCCTTGGTCGAGATAGCTCGACGCGGTGATGAAGGTGCCGCGCGACTTCGACATCTTCTGGCCGTTGACGGTCAGGAAGCCGTGCGCGTAGACGGCGGTCGGCAGGCGGTGGCCGGAGAACTTGAGCATCGCCGGCCAGAACAAGGCGTGGAAATACAGGATGTCTTTGCCGATGAAGTGCACGAGTTCGGTCTTCGAATCCTTGCCCCACCAGGCGTCGAAGTCGAGGCCGTGGTCCTTCGCATATCTGGCGAAGCTCGCCATGTAGCCGACCGGCGCGTCGAGCCAGACGTAGAAATACTTGCCCGGCGCGTCGGGGATCTCGAAGCCGAAGTAGGGCGCGTCGCGGCTGATGTCCCAGTTGTTGAGTCCCGCCGCGAACCACTCCTGCATCTTGTTAGCGGCCTCGGCCTGCAGCGTCCCTGAGGTGGTCCACTCGCGCAGAAAGGCCTCGCAGTCGCCGAGCTTGAAGAAGTAGTGCTCGGAATCCTTGTGCACCGGCGTCGCGCCCGACACCGCCGAGACGGGGTTCTTGAGCTCGGTCGGGCTGTAGGTCGCGCCGCAGACCTCGCAGTTGTCGCCGTACTGGTCCGCCGCGCCGCACTTCGGGCATTCGCCCTTGATGAAGCGGTCGGGCAGGAAGAGGTTCTTCACCGGGTCGTACAGCTGCGCGATCGTCTTCACCTCGATCAGCCCGGCGTCCTTCAAGGCCAGGTAGATCTTCGATGCGTGTTCGCGGTTCTCGTCCGAGTGCGTCGAGTAATAGTGATCGAAGCCGATGTGGAAGCCCGCGAAATCGCGCGTGTGTTCGGCCCACACGCGCTGGATCAGCGCCTCGGGTGTGATGGCTTCCTTCTCGGCGCGCAGCATGATCGCGGTGCCGTGCGTGTCGTCGGCGCACATGTAGCGGCAGTTGGTGCCCCGCATTTTCTGGAAACGCACCCAAATGTCGGTCTGGATGTACTCGACCAGATGACCCAGATGAATGCTGCCGTTGGCGTAGGGCAGCGCAGAGGTGACGAGGATTTGACGGGACATGAACAGCGGACGGGTCGCTCAGGAAGCCGCAATTTTAGCGCGAGCGGCCGCCGGCGCTGGATGAGCTTCGCCTAAAAACCCGAGCCCGGCTGCTTGAGGAATTCGATTTCGGCCGGTGACGACGCGCGGCCGAGGATCGCGTTGCGGTGCGGAAAGCGACCGAAGCGCGCGACGACGTCGCGATGTCGCCGCGCGTAATTGAGAAAATCATCGAACACGGCGCGCTCGGGCGGCGCCGCCTCGCCGGCCAGCGTTTCGAATAGCGACACCGCCTGCTCCTGCACCGCGAGCGACTCGGCATGCTCGAGCGGCAGGTACAGGAATACGCGTTCGAGGGGCGCAAGTTCCCGGTCTTCCCCCGTAGCGATCGCCGCGAGGCTCAGCGTCAGCGCCTGCGCGTCGCAGGCGAAGGCCTCGCGCCGGCCGCGGTAGACGTGATGCGGGAACTGGTCGAGGACGATCACCAGCGCGAGCCTTCCGCGCGGCGTCTTTGCCCAGGCGTCAAGCGCCCCGTGCGCGGCTTGTTCGAGCGTCTGGCCGAACCGCTCGCTTACCGCGACATCGTTCTCAGGGGTTTTACCGAACCACAGCTTGCGCTGGCGCGCCGCGGTCTCGGCCGCGCTGCCCGGCGGGCCGAACCAGAACGCGAGCACGCTTTCCGGAGTCGACCCCACGGGGCTCAGAAAATGTCGTCGGGCAATTGCTCGTGCGTGCCGTCGCAGAACGGCTTGTCCTTCGTATGCTTGCAATTGCAGAGCCAGACCGTAGTTTTTTCGTTGATGACGAAGGAAACCGGCTCGAGTCCTGTACCTTCGTGCGAGCCGTCGCAGAACGGCTGGGTCATCGAACGCCCGCAGGAACACCACCAGTATTCGCCGGGCTCGAGTTCGAGTTCGGCAGGATTGCGATCGTAGACGACGGGTTCGGACATGCTGGCTCCAGGGCGAAAAACCTCATTCTAGCCGTGACCGTCGCGCGCAAATCCGCGTCGGGTGTAGGCCAATTCGCTTCGTACGGGGAGAATGTCCCTTGGCAGGGAGATTGAGATCCACGCCCCGAGAGAGGGGAATTCGTGGTCGGGGTGAGAGGATTCGAACCTCCGACTCCTGCGTCCCGAACGCAGTACTCTACCAGGCTGAGCTACACCCCGAGGCAGATGGACGGTCAATAGTGGGTACTGAACCGATTTTGTAACTACCGGGAAACACCAGATTTCGTGGTCAAAAACTTCGCTCGACCGCGAAAGCCGCCAATTGTAGCAAAGCTGTTTTGGAATTTGAATCCGGCAGACGAGAAATTGCTGCATTGGCCGTCTGCACTTCGCGCTGTGCGACTTCACGCGTGTATTGCAGCGCGTTGGTATCCTTGATCGCGGCGAGCACGCTCTGGAATTCGGTCAGGCCGCCGTGTTCGATCGCGTGACGAATGCTCGCGGCCTGCGCCGCGCTGCCGTGCTTCATGGCATAGAGGAGCGGCAGCGTGGGCTTGCCTTCGGCGAGGTCGTCGCCGATGTTCTTTCCGGTCTTGAGGAAGTCGCCCGAGTAGTCGAGCACGTCGTCGATCAACTGGAAGGCAGTGCCGAGGTGCATGCCGTAGCGCGCCAGTGCGTCCTTGTCGGCTTCGCTGCCGCCGCCGATGACAGCGCCGAGGCGTCCCGCGGCCTCGAACAGCTTCGCGGTCTTGTAGCGGATCACGCGCAGATAGTTTTCTTCGTCGATGTCGGGGTCGTGGCAGTTGAGCAGCTGCAGGACCTCGCCTTCGGCGATGGTATTGGTCGCATCGGACAGGATGCGCATGACTTCCATGTTGTCGACGCCGACCATCATCTGGAACGCGCGCGAATAGAGGAAGTCGCCCACCAGCACGCTCGCCGCGTTGCCGAACAGCGCGTTGGCGGTTTCGCGGCCGCGACGGAGTTCAGATTCGTCGACGACGTCGTCGTGCAGCAAGGTGGCCGTGTGGATGAACTCGACGACCGCGGCGAGTTCGTGATGCGCCTGTCCGCGGTAGCCGAAGCAACCGGCCGACAGCAGCACGAGCGCCGGACGCAGGCGTTTGCCCCCGCTGTTGATGATGTATTCCGAGACCTGGCGGATCAGCACCACGTCGGAATACAGGCGCTCGCGGATGACATGATCGACGGCGCGCATATCATCGGCCAGAAACGATTGCAGGCTTTCCAGGGACACGATAGGGGATGGGGGAGCGGTTGCGAAATCAGCAATGGTAGCAGTGTGGGCGCCGTTTTTCATTTGCGCGAGCGACCGATTGACGCATCGTGCCGAGCGCCCGAAAGCGTTTGACTCGGCGGAGGGGAGCCGCTAGAATCTCGCGTTTTCCTGGGTTCGTATTGGTTGGAGACCCCCCATGTACGCAGTCATCAAAACCGGCGGCAAGCAATACCGCGTGAGCGCCGGCGACAAACTTAAAATTGAGAAGCTCGAAGCCGAAGTCGGCAGCGAGATCACCTTCGACCAAGTGTTGATGGTTGGCGACGGGGCCGACATCAAGATGGGCGCGCCCCTGCTGCGCGGCGCAACCGTCAGCGCCACCGTGCTGAACCAGGCCCGCGGCGACAAGATCAAGATTTTCAAGATGCGCCGCCGCAAGCACTACCGCAAGAGCCAGGGCCATCGCCAGTACTTCACCGAAGTGCAAATCGGCGGCATCACTGCATAAGGAGCACACGACATGGCACACAAGAAAGCAGGCGGCAGCTCGCGTAACGGCCGCGATTCCGAGTCGAAGCGTCTGGGCGTGAAGCGTTTCGGCGGTCAAGTGGTTCTGGCCGGAAACATCCTCGTGCGTCAGCGCGGCACCCAATTCCACCCCGGCGACAACGTCGGCATCGGCAAGGATCACACCTTGTTCGCGAAGACCGACGGCACGGTCAAGTTCGAGATCAAGGGTGCGGCGCGTCGGAAAGTGGTTCGTATCGAGCCGCTCGCGGCCTGATCGCGCTTGAACTGAAGCGCCTCCCGCGAAAAAAGCCCTGTCCGCCGGATAGGGCTTTTTTGTTTATGGACACACTCCCATGAAATTCATCGACGAAGCAAAGATTACGGTTCTGGCCGGCAAGGGCGGGGACGGCAGCGCTTCGTTTCGGCGCGAGAAGTACATCCCGAAGGGGGGACCCGACGGCGGCGACGGCGGCCGCGGCGGCAGCGTCTACGCAGTCGCCGACCGCAATGTCAACACGCTCGTGGAATTTCGCTATACGCGCATCTTCAAGGCGCAGAAGGGCGAGAACGGCCGCGGTGCGCAATGCTACGGCAAGGCCGGCGACGACCTCACGATCCGCGTTCCGGTCGGCACGGTGTTCAGCGACGTCAACAGCGGCGAAGTCGTCGCCGATCTCGCCGAGGACGGCGAGACCGTGTGTCTGGCGAAAGGTGGCAAGGGCGGATTGGGCAATATCCATTTCAAATCGAGCACCAATCGCGCACCGCGCCAGCACACACTCGGCGAACCGGGAGAGGAATGGGAGCTCGCGCTCGAGTTGAAGGTGCTGGCCGACGTGGGTCTGCTCGGCATGCCGAACGCGGGCAAGTCGACGTTCATACGCGCCGTCTCGGCGGCCCGGCCCAAGGTGGCGGACTATCCGTTCACGACGCTGGCGCCGAATCTGGGCGTCGTGCGCGTCGACAGTGAACGCAGCTTCGTCATCGCCGACATCCCCGGGCTGATCGAGGGGGCGGCGGAGGGCGCGGGCCTTGGCCACCAGTTCCTCCGCCATTTGCAGCGCACGCGCCTGCTGCTGCATCTGGTCGACATTTCGCCGCGCTGGGAAGCCGGCGATCCCGTGCACGAGGCGCGCGCGATCGTCGAGGAACTGCGCAAGTACGACCAGGCGCTCTACGAGAAGCCGCGCTGGCTCGTCCTCAATAAACTCGACATGGTCGATGAAGGCGAGCGCGAAGCGGTCGTCGCGAAATTCGTCGAGGATTATGGCTGGAATGGGCCGGTTTTTGCGATCTCGGCGCTCGACGGCAGCGGTTGCAGCGCGCTGACCTACGCCGTGATGGACTACCTCGGGATGCTTGCGCCGCGGCACGAGGCCGAAGACCCGGCCCCGCCCGCCAGCTGACTCCGGCTGGCGGCGGGTGCACCGCCTTCAGGACGTCGCGGGTTCGTCGGGTGCGCGCTTCCAGTCGTTTTCCAGCAGTTCGACCCGGTGCTTCGCCCACTGTGCGAATTCTGCCGGACTGCAGTGGCCTTTCTTGCGGCGACATACGCCCGCCACGCCGCGGAAGCGGGCGCGGGGCGCGCCGCTGCCATCGTCGGTCAGGATTTCGAGGAGCTGACGCACGCCCCAGGTCCTGCCGTAGGCGCCGTTGCTGTAGAAACAGCCTACCTTGAGTTCGTCCAGGCTCATGTCGTGATGCGTCGATAGATGTCGGTGACCTTGAGCGGCAATTGTCGCACGTCGTCGAGAAGGACGTAGCGCGCGGCGCCGTACATGTGCGGAAGGTAATCGCGCGCCTCGCGGTCGAGCGTGATGCAGAAGGGGTGGATGCCGGTCCGGCTCGCCTCGAGCAGCGCCATGCGCGTGTCCTCGACACCGTACTCGCCGCGGTAGACGTCGAAGTAATCGTCCGGACGGCCGTCCGAAAGCGTCACGAGCACCCGGGTCCGAGCGTCGACCTGGTTGAGCAGTTTGCTGAGGTGACGCAGCGCGAAGCCCATGCGCGTGTATTCCTGCGGGCGTATCCCAGAGATGCGCGCCTTCACCTCGTCGTCATAGGGCTCGTCGAAGGTCTTGATCCGGAAGAGTTCGCAGCGTTTGCGCGTGGTGCCCGAGAAACCGTAGATCGCGTAGCGGTCGCCGAGCAGTTCGAGGGCTTCGCACAGCAGGATCAGCGCCTCGCGTTCGGCCTCGTTGATCCAGCCTTTGGTCGAGCCGCTCATGTCGACCAGGAACGCGACGGCGATGTTGCGTTCGGCGCGGTGCAGCCGGACGAACAGCCGGTCGCTCATTTCGCGTCCGTCCTTCGCGTCGGCGAGGGCCTCGACCAGCGCGTCGAGGTCGATCTCGTCGCCCTGCGTCTGTCGCCGGTCGAGCCGGTTCTCGTCGCGCAGGGCTTCGAATTTCCGGCGCAGCTGCTTGACCGCGCCTTGATGCTTGACCAGCGTCTGGCGGTAGAAATCGTCCTGGATCGGCGGCACGGTCTTTTCCCGCATCACGCACCAGTTCTTGCGGTAATGCTGACGGCCGTGATCCCATTCCGGATACAGTTCCGCGCCTTTCTCGTGATAGGTGCCGTGCCACACCGCGTCGGGGTCCTCGGGCCGGTCGAAGACCAGGTTGGGATCGTATTCGCCCTCGCCGGCCGGCGTGAGGTATTCGGGTGGGATCTCGCCGAAATCGAGGTAGACCGAGGTGAGCAGTTGGCGGACGTCGTCGGGCGGCGCGAGCGGAACGCCGTCGAGCGTGATGTCGAAGTCGAGCTGGCCGCCTTCGTCGCGCGGCTCGACCTCGGCCGCTGGCGGATGCGTATCTTGGGAAGCGGCCGACGCGCGGTTTTCGGCCTGCTCCTCGAGGAGTTCGGCGAGCCGCACGCGCAGCCGCGCCTTTTCCTTGTCCAGGCGTGCCGCGCGGGCCGCGGCGACGGCGTCGGGGCGCAGGTCGAGCTGACCAGTCCAGCGCGGAGACTCAGGTTCGGCGTAAGCCGCAGCGAGAAGCGCGAGGCTGTCGTCGATGCTCGCATCGTCCCGCGTGAGCCGCGCCGCGAAGGCCTGCCACGCGGGAGTCAGAGGCTCGGCGACGCGCGCCAGACGCTGCATCTCGCGGTGGAGTCCCGGCAGGTCGCGCGCGATGCGGGCGCTCAAGCGAAGCGTCTCGAGCGCGTTGAGCCGGCTCAACGCGCGCTCGGGGTCGGCATAGCCCGCCGCGATCTGCGCATGGTCGACGCGCAAGGTGCCGAAGCGGGTCTGCGCCCAGGCGAGCGCGACCATGACCTTGGCGAGCTGAAAGTTGTCGTCGCGGTCGGAAAATTCGGCGACGAGCGGCGGCAGCACGATCCGTTCGCCGTCGGTCCATGCCTTGTCGCCTTCCTCGATGCGCAACCGGCGTCCCGACAGGCCGCAGACGAAATTGCCGAGGACCGGCGCAAAATCCTCGAACAGTGCGCCGGCGGCGTCGTGTTTGTGCTGCGCCGGGTCGAAGCTGTCGACCTGCTCCATGACCCGGAGCGCGGTCTGCAGGCCGGTGCGGTCGAAGACGTCGCAGGTGTGCACGGCCCATGCCTCGAGCAGGCGCCGTTCCATGCGCGGCAACAGGGCCGGCGCGCGGCGTCCGAATTGCCAGGCGAGCGTGATGTGCGTCGACGCGATCCGCCGGATCCAGCCGAGGATGAAGTCCTGGTCGTCGCGCGCAAGCGCCGCGAGTTCGCCGGCCAGCTCCTCGACCTTGAAGTAGGTGAACTCGGTTTCCAGCCAGGTATGGAGGCTGGCTTCCATGTCGGCGGCGGAAAGCGGCGGCCGCGCCATCAGAAGACGGACGAGGAGAGTTCCTGAATCGCCTTGAGCATGTCCGCGTCGTCCGTCACCGCTTGTGCGACGGCCGATTTGCACGCCGTAACCGGGCTGATCCCGTCGCTGATCAGTTTCCCGGCGTGCACGAGCAGGCGCGTCGACGCGCCTTCCTCGAGCCCGCTGCCTTTGAGGTTGCGCGTCATCTGCGCAAACCGCACGAGCTTGTCGGCGACGGCGTCGGACACGCCGGACTCGGTGGCGACGATACGCTGCTCCAATGCGGCGGAGGGATAGTCGAATTCGAGCGCGACGAAACGCTGCCGCGTCGACTGCTTGAGGTCCTTCAACACGCTCTGGTAGCCCGGGTTGTAGGAAATCGCCAGGCAGAATTCTGCGGGCGCCTCGAGCATCTGGCCGAGCTTCTCCATCGCCAGGGTGCGGCGGTCGTCGGCGAGCGGATGGATCACGACCATCGTGTCCTTACGCGCCTCGACGATTTCGTCGAGATAGCAGATGCCGCCGCAACGCACGGCGCGCGTCAGCGGCCCGTCGACCCAGACCGTTTCGCCGCCCTTGACCAGATAACGCCCGACGAGGTCCGACGCGGTGAGATCGTCATGGCAGGAAACGGTGATCAGCGGCCGCTGCAGGCGCCACGCCATGTGTTCCATGAAACGGGTCTTGCCGCAGCCGGTCGGGCCTTTCAGCAGTACGGGAATCCGCTGTCGATAGGCGGCCTCGAAGAGCGCGATTTCCTCGCCGACAGGCTCGTAATAGGGCTCCTTCTCGATCAGGCGCTCGGTCGGGTCGAGAGTGCGCGCATTCATGGACTCAGAAACAGCCAGCCTGCTGCTTTTTGCGTTGGAGATCCTTGATTTCGCGCCCCCATTTGTCCGCCTCGTCGAGGGTGTAGCCCTTGCGTCGCGCCTGGTCCATCGTGTCCGTCACGCGGCCGAGTTTCTCAGTGATCGCGTCGCAGCGTCGTGCGTCGCTCGTCGCGACCCGGCGCATGCGGATGCCTGCCGCCGCCGGCTGGCCGGTCTCACGATCGAGCGTCGGTGTGGCCGTGACGACGGGCGCCGCCTTGGCCCCGGCGGGCGGCTCGGGTGGCGGGTCGATCGGCAGTGCCTCGACGTGCCGGGCGCCGCGGCATGGGAGATTCGAATAGGTCACCTCGCCCGCCGCGCCGACGCACTTGTTGAGGCTCTCGGCGCCGGCTACAGGCGGCAGCAGCAGAGCGGCGAGGACGGCAGAGGCGAGCAGGCGGCGCATGGTCTCAGTGATCGGCTGAATATTTGTCGTCCTCCAGCGCCATCTTCTGCTGGAATGCGGCTTCCTTCTCCTGCTCGGCCAGAGCCCGGCGACGGGCGAGACGCTTCTCGTAGGCGTCCGGCCGCTCCTCGACGAATTTTTCGCCGAACAGCGCGTGGCGCAGGAAGTTCAGGCCGAAATCGAGCAGGGCTTCGTCGTCGGCGATGAGCGTCGCCATGATTTCGACCGGAATGTCGTAGGTGTCGTTGAAACTCGGGCTCATGACGAAGGCACGGAAGCGGTCGACGTCGTAGCTCGCCATGAAGAACAACTGGTTGGAAACCGGAGTCGGCTTGCCGATGGCAGGGCCGGCCGATTTGCGCTTGACCACCAGCTGGCGCCATGCATGCCCTTTCCGGTCGTACTCGTCAACGCCCTGTTCGTGGCGGTATTCCTCGATGGTCTGGATCTTATCCTCGAAGTGGCCAAGGCAGTGGGGTTCCCTCACCAGCGCGTAGGCGCTGCGGTCGACGTACTCGTCCGAACGGCGCATGGTCAACAGCGCCACCGGGTAATAGCGGCAGGCGGTGGGGCGGTCTTCGTAGACGCCGCAGCCTTCCGGCGTCATGAACTGGCAGGCAGTACCGCCTTCGACCGGGTTCAGTTTGATGCCGGGCATGCCGTCCTTGTCCATCTCGAACGGCACCGAGTACTGCTTGAGGAATTCGCCGGACGACATGTCCAGGCGCTTTTTCAGACGCAGGACGTCGTAGGGGGTCAAAGGAATGTCGATGTTGCTGCAGCAGGCATTCCAGCACTTGACGTCGCGATGGCAGCGGAACTGCAGCTTGGCGTCTTCGGCCAGCATGGTGGGTTTGACCGGGCTGCCCGCGAACGGGGAGTCTTCGATCAGGTCTTTGAATTCGGCTTCATTCATGGTTCAACCTCATGGGGCACGGCCCCTCACTTCAAAAATCAAATAACACACAGTCGGGAGTGCGTAGGGTACGCGCTTTCGGCTGGATGCTGAACAACCTTGCTCGCATTGCAGCTATTGAAGCCGGAAAAAAACCGGGCGCCATGGAGGCGCCCGGAGTTCACTGCAATACTAAGCGATTAGTGGGCAGCGGGCTTGAACAGCTTGGACTTGTCGACCAGATCCACGTGGGCACGCTTGAAGCAGTTCCACTGCTTGGAGTTCTTGTCGTAGACCGAGTTCACGAAGCAGTGCCAGTTTTCCTCATCGACGAAGTTCTTGTCCATGCGGTAGTAGAAGCCGGGGTAACGGCTTTCTTCGCGGAACTGGATGTGCTTCATGTGGGCTTCGGCCGTCAGGATGCGGTGGTAGTTTTCCCACGCGCGCAGCAGCTCGTGCAGGTCCTTCGCACGCATCTTCTCGGCGTCTTCCTTCAGCATGCCGAGCTTGTCTTCGGCCACGGCCAGCATGTTGGCGTTGGTCTTGTAGTAGGTCGCGACGCCGGCAACATACTCGTCCATGATTTTCTGCAGACGGAACTGCAGCATCTTGGGGGTGATGTAGTTGGGGTTGACGTCGATCGCCGTGGTGTAGTCCTTGTGCTCGAGGAAGGTGCGCACCGGCTTGTAGATCTCTTCCACCAGTTGCTCGACGGGGGTGTCGAGTTCCGGCTTCCAGTCCTTGTTGTCGATGCAGTACTTGACCATGGACTTGGCGCACATGCGACCTTCGGCGTGCGAGCCGGAGGAGAACTTGTGGCCGGATGCGCCCACGCCGTCGCCGGCGGTGAACAGACCCTTGACCGTGGTCATCGAGCGATAGCCCCAGTTCCAGCCCTTGGGCAAGTGAGCCGGGATCTTGGCCGCATCGGCGTGGGCTTCGTCGGTGGGAGCGCCGACGTCCTCGGGGCCCGACACCCAGATGCCGCAGCAGCCGGAGTGGGAACCCAGCAGGTAGGGCTCGGTCGGCATCAATTCGGAGTTCTTCTTCTCCGGCTCGATGTTCTCGCCCACCCAGATGCCGCACTGGCCGACGCACATGTCGAGGAAGTCTTCCCAGGCTTCGGCCTCGAGGTGCTTCACTTCGCGCGGGGTCAGGGTTTCACGCAGCTTCGCCAACGCGGTCACGGTGTCCATGTAGATGGGGCCGCGGCCTTCCTGCATTTCCTTCAGCATCAGGTGGTTGCGCAGACAGGAGGCCGGCACCGCAGCCTGGCCGTAGGGGGGGTAGTCGTTCAGCAGTTCCTTGTTCTTCTGCATGTAGACTTCGCCGTAGGCGTTGACGGCCTGGGCCTTGAACAGCAGGAACCAGGCGCCGACCGGGCCGTAACCGTCCTTGAAGCGGGCGGGAACGAAACGGTTTTCCATCATCGTCAGCTCGGCGCCGGCTTCGGCAGCCATGGCGTAGGTCGAGCCGGCGTTCCACACCGGGTACCAGGCACGGCCGGTACCTTCGCCGACGGAGCGCGGGCGGAAGATGTTCACGCAGCCACCGGCAGCCAGCAGGATGGCCTTGGCCTTGTAGACGACGACCTTGTGGTCGCGGGTCGAGAAACCGACGGCACCGGCGATGCGGCTCGGGTCGTTCTTGTCGTTGACCAGCTTGACGATGAAGATGCGCTCTTCGATGCGATCCATGCCGAGCGCTTTTTTGGTGGCTTCTGCAACGATCCATTTGTAGGACTCGCCGTTGATCATGATCTGCCATTTGCCGGAACGTACGGGCTTGCCGCCGTCCTTCAGCGCGGGCAGGCCCTGGGCGCCGTCGTGGCGCTCGCCGTTTTCGTCGGTTTTCCAGATCGGCAGGCCCCATTCTTCGAACAGGTGCACCGAATCGTCGACGTTGCGGCCCAGGTCGTAGGCCAGGTCGTCGCGGGTGATGCCCATCAGGTCGTTGGAGACCATGCGGGCATAGTCGGCGGGATCCTGCTCGGAACCGATGTAGGTGTTGATCGCGGACAGGCCCTGCGCCACGGCGCCGGAACGGTCCATCGCGGCCTTGTCGACCAGCTTGATCTTGAGGTCCATGCCCAGCTCCGCCTTGGCGGCGTCGGCCCAGCGCATGATTTCGTAACCGGCGCCGCAGCATGCCATGCCACCACCGATCAGAAGGACGTCGACGTCCTCTTGGACAACTTCGGGATTACCAAATTCTCCAGCCATTTCGTTTACCTCTCTAAATTACTTGCGAATCAGTTCAGCGGGATTGCCCGGACGGTAGCCCTTGGTGATGCCGCCGTCGGCCGAGCCGGTGAAGAAGCCGGTTGCCGTGAGGTCGGCGAGCTTGGCCGTGGGCTTGCCGCCGAAGGGATCGATCGAGCCTTCGGGCGTCGTGCGGATCGGGAACTTGAAGCGCTTGAGCGTGCCGTTGCGGAACTTGATGGTCCACATGATCGAGTCGGAGCCGCGCAGGGGCTGCACCATGCCACCCAGAGGCACGACGTCGGCGTAGTGACGGGCTTCGATCGCTTGCTGCGGGCAGATCTTGACGCAGGAATAGCACTCCCAGCACTGCTCGGGCTCCTGGTTGAAGGCGCGCATGGCGTGGCCAGTTTCCGAACCGTCCTTGTCCAGCTTCATCAGATCGTGCGGGCAGATGTACATGCAAGCGGTCTTGTCCTGACCTTTGCAGCCGTCGCACTTGTCGGTACGAACGTAGGTTGGCATTACAGTCTCCTAAAGTTAGCTAACAATCCGCGTACGTCGCGGTCCATTTAGAACTGAACCCGTCCTTGGCCGGGGCGTGTCGCGAATCCGCTTCCGGTAGGCTCGTGTCCTAAAACTCTCCCTGTCCCCGATCCCGGACAGGCAACGGGTGGCCGCAGCCGCCCGAAAATTCACGCCGCCGAATGTCCCTTCAATTCGACCTTGACGTTCTGCTCTGCAGAGAGCCCCGCGTAGTATTTCTGCAAGACCTTCGCGACTTCGGGGCGGCTGAATTCGACCGGCAGATCCTGCCCTTCGGAGAGCATCGCGCGGACCTTGGTGCCGGACAGCAGGATGCGGTCGTCCTTGGTGTGCGGGCAGGTGCGCTGGCTGGCCATGCCGCCGCACTTCTTGCACCAGAAGGTCCAGTCGATGTTCATGTTCACGGTCTCGAGCGAACCCTTGGGGATCTCGTCGAAGATCTTCTGCGCGTCGAAGGGGCCGTAGTAATCGCCGACACCGGCGTGGTCGCGGCCAACGATCAGGTGCGAGCAGCCGTAATTCTGGCGGAACAGGGCGTGCAGCAGGGCCTCGCGCGGACCGGCGTAGCGCATGTCGAGCGGGTAGCCGGCCTGGATCACGGTGTTGGGGGCGAAGTAGTTGTCGATCAGGGTCGCGATCGCTTCCGAGCGCACCTCGGCCGGGATGTCGCCGGGCTTGAGCGCGCCGAGCAGCGAGTGGACCAGCACGCCATCCATCGTCTCGATCGCGATCTTCGCCAGATATTCATGGCTGCGGTGCATCGGGTTGCGGGTCTGGAAGGCGGCGACGCGGCTCCATCCCATCTGTTCGAACTTGGCGCGGGTCTCCGCGGGGGTCATGAACTGCTCGCCGTACTCTTCCTTGAAGTTGCCCGTCGACAGCACCTTGACCGGGCCGGCCAGGTTGTATTTGCCCTGCGCCATGACCATCTTGACGCCGGGGTGCTCCATGTCGGTCGTCTTGTACACCTGCATGCACTCGTGGGCCTTGTCGATGGTGTACTTGTCGGTCACCTTCATCGTGCCCATGATTTCGCCGGTCTCGGCGTCGACCAGGGCGAGCTCGTCGCCGTCCTTGATCGACTCGTCGTCGGTCGAAAGCGTGATCGGAATGGGCCAGAACAGGCCGTTGGTCATCTTGTAGCCGTCGCATACGCCCTGCCAGTCGGACTTGGTCATGAAGCCATCGAGCGGGGTGAAGCCGCCGATGCCCATCATGATCAGGTCGCCGGTTTCGCGGGAGCTCATCTTGAGTTGGGGCAGCGAGGCCGCGCGCGCCTTTTCGGCGGAGAGTGCGTCGCCCGTCAGCAGCAGGGGTTTGAGTTCACCGCCACCGTGGGGGCGTACGAGTTTGGACATGGTGCGGGTCTCCTCAGACTGGATGGGGGTATTTCAGAGTTGGGGCAGAATAGCACCGGCCAGAACGCGTGAATAATGCTTTATTTTTATTTGAGGATAAGCGGGTTTGATTTAGTCGAGGCGATAAAAAAGCCCGGATAGTCCGGGCTTTTTTATTCTGAAACAATGGCTTATGCGTCGAAGAACGCGGGCATGTCCGTCGGCTCGGTCTTGATGACGTCGACCCAGGCGGGCCTGTTCGCGGCGCCCGCAGCGGCCAGTTTTTTCGTGTCCTCGTACAGCGTTTTCCAGCGGTTGTAGAGGCAATCGCTTACCTTGCGCATCCCCGAATCGAAGTAGGAATTGTGCAGGTCGCCGACGGTGCGGGTGAAGGATTCCATCTGCTCGAGCAGGTTATGCGGGTAGCCCTGGCGGTTCGGATCCGCGTATTTGACCATCTCGCGCTTGACGGCGCGGACGAAGACTTTCTGACCTTCGGTCAGGTCGGCTTCGGTACGCGGCGCGCCGCCGTAGTTCATCAACTCGCGGACGAAGCCGTTGAGGCGTTCACCGAAATCGAAATTGGCGTAGTCGACGTTTTGCATAACTCCTCCGTTTCAGATGGTGCTCAGACTGGATGTGCTTCCGATGCCTATCCTACGCCGCGCCGTGCCGCTGTCCAGCGTCTCCTCGAGCCGGCCGCACGGTCAGCGGCTAAGCCCTTGAATCCAGCGGGAATAAATTTTGTCGGCGAGCCTGTGAAGCGGCGCGATGCGTTCGACCGTCTCGGCTGCGATGGTTTCGGGGGCCTGCACGGCCGGGCTTTCGCGCGCCCCGGCGATTTCGTCCGCCCCGTGTTCGCACCAGGTGGCGATGAGTTCAGGCGTCATCTCGATGTGGCACTGCATGCCGAGGTGGATGCCGTTCAGCACGTAAGCCTGGTTCGCGCACCACGCGCTTTCGAGGATGCGCGTCGCACCCGCCGGCAGCGCGAAGGTTTCGCCGTGCCAGTGGAAGACCTGTAGCGGCTCGGCGTCGTCCCCGAGCCAGGGGCCCGCGGCGGGGTCGGTGACCCGTACCTCGCCCCAGCCGATTTCCTTGACCGGATTTGCGCCGACGCCCGCGCCAAGTGCCTTGGCCATCAGTTGGCCGCCCAGGCAATGGCCGATCACGGGTATGTCCGCTGCCACTGCCTGCCGGATCAACGCGAGCAAAGGCGATATCCAGGGCAGATCGTCGTTCACGCTCATTGGTCCGCCCATCAAGCAGACGCCGGAAACGCCGTTAAGTGCGGAGGGCACGGGTTCGCCGGCGTCGATACGGACCAGGTGCCAGGGAATGTCGTGGCGGTCGAGAAAGCTCGCGAAGTAGCCGGGCCCCTCGATCGGGGAGTGCTGAAAAATCAGAACAGGATGCATGATGGTCTTCAAGCAGGGAATCCGGGCGTTCATCTTAACCGCCGGCGTGTTTGCGTGCACCGCGGTGTCAGCGACCAGCGTGGCCGTGGTCGGCCTCTTCAGGGACAAGGCCATCGTCAGCATTGACGGCGGCAAGCCGCTCACGCTGAGCCGCGGCCAGACGGTAAGCGGCGTGACCTTGATCGCCGCCGACTCGGACCGCGTCGCGGTGGATGTCGACGGAGAGCGCCGCAGCCTTGGCATGGGACAGTCGTTTGCCGGGGGCGCTCAGACGGCCGCGCGCCAGTCGGTTTCGCTGACGGCCGATGCGCGCGGTCACTTCGCGGCGAATGGCGCGCTGAACGGGTACCCGATCACGTTTCTGGTCGACACCGGCGCTACCGCGGTCGCGATCGGTGCGGCGGAAGCCCGCCGGCTCGGGCTCGACTACCGCAGCGGCACGGCCGCGCGCGTCAACACGGCCGCGGGCGCCGTGCCGGCTTGGCGGGTGACGTTCCACACGGTGAAGGTGGGCGGTATCAGCGTCAATCAGGTCGAGGGGCTGGTCGTCGAAAGCGGACTCGACGTACCCCTGCTCGGCATGAGCTTTCTCAACCGGATGGACATGACGCGCGACGGCCAGACGATGACGCTGACGCGTCGCTACTGACGACGACCGCTGTAGCGGCCAGGTCGCAGGCGCCTATTTTTTGCGCTTGTCGTGCTCGATCAGCGCGTAGGCGCTGTGGTTATGGATCGACTCGAAGTTCTCCGCCTCGACCACGTAGGCGTCGATCAGCGGCTCGGCATTCATCGCCGCCGCGACGTCGCGCACGATGTCCTCGACGAACTTCGGATTGTCGTAGGCGCGCTCGGTGACGTATTTCTCGTCCGGGCGCTTGAGCAGGCCGAACAGTTCGCACGACGCCTGATCCTCGACCTTGCGCACGAGATCCTCGATCCACAGGAAGCCGCGGGTTTTCGCCGTGACGGTGACGTGCGAGCGCTGGTTGTGCGCACCGTATTCGGAAATTTTCTTCGAGCAGGGGCACAGGCTGGTCACCGGCACGACGACCTTCGTGGTGTGCGTGTACTGGCCGTTCTCGATCGCGCCGACGAAGGTGACTTCGTAGTCGAGCATGCTCTGCACGCCGGACACGGGCGCCGACTTGTTGATGAAGTAGGGGAACGTCATCTCGATGTAGCCCGATTCGGCTTCCAGGCGCTCGACCATCTGCCGCAGCATGCCCTCGAAATTCTCGACCGAGATTTCGCGCTCGCGCGTGTTGAGGATTTCGATGAAACGCGACATGTGCGTGCCCTTGAAGTTATGGGGCAGGAATACGTACATGTTGAAATTCGCGATCGTGTGCTGCACGCCGTCGGCCTTGTCGGCGACGCGGACGGGATGGCGAATGCTCTTGATGCCGACCTTGTCGATGGCGATTTGCCGGGTATCGGCCGAGCTTTGCACGTCTGGCATGCAAACGGCGGTGTCGCAAATCTCGTTCATGGAAGGCTCCTCGATGGCAATTTAGACCAAGTATAAACTGCCATAATAGTTGAGTAAACTACTCGGACTTAGCCGAGCCCCGCGCGCGGGGCTGCTTTACTCCGGTAGCGCGGCGAGGCGCTCACTCACGGCGCGCTCGATCCCGGGGGCGTCGAGGCCGCAGGCGGCGAGCATCGCGGCAGCGTCGCCGTGCTCGATGAACACGTCCGACAGTCCCAACTGCAGGACGGGGACGACGATTCCGAGCTGTGCCAGGAGTTCCGCCACGGCCGCACCGGCACCGCCGGCCACCGCGTTTTCCTCGAGCGTCACGAGCAGGCGGTGGCCCGCTGCGAGCTCGCCCACGAGGTCGACGTCGAGCGGCTTGACGAAGCGCATGTCGGCGACCGTCGCATCGAGCCGCTCCGCGGCAGTCAGGGCGGGGGCGACGAGGCTGCCGAAAGCGAGCAGGGCGACGTCGCGACCCCGGCGGCGGCACACGCCCTTGCCGATCTCGACCGGTTCGAGCCCGGGTTCGATCGCCGCACCGGTGCCGCAGCCACGCGGATAACGAACGGCCGCCGGCCCGTCGTGCAGGAAGGCCGTGCTGAGCAGGCGACGGCATTCGTTCTCGTCGGAAGGTGCGGCGATCACGAGATCGGGCACGCAGCGCAAAAACGACAGATCGAAGCTGCCGGCGTGCGTCGGCCCGTCCGCGCCGACGAGGCCGGCGCGGTCGATCGCGAGCGTCACAGGCAGATTCTGCAGCGCGATGTCGTGGATCAGTTGATCGTAGGCGCGCTGCAGGAAGGTCGAATAGATCGCGACGACGGGCTTGACGCCCTCGCAGGCGAGGCCTGCGGCGAAGGTCAGCGCGTGCTGTTCGGCGATGCCGACGTCGAAATAGCGCTCGGGGAATTCCTGCGAAAAGCGCACCAGGCCGGAGCCTTCGCGCATCGCCGGCGTGATGCCGACGAGACGCGGGTCGGACGCCGCCATGTCGCACAGCCAGTCGCCGAATACCTCGGTGTAGCTCGGCTTGCCCGCGCGTTTTTCGGCGACGCCAGCGGCGGGGTCGAAGCGCGCGACGCCGTGGTAGAGGCAGGGATTCGTTTCGGCGGGCGTGTAACCCTTGCCCTTGCGGGTGACGACGTGCAGGAACTGCGGCCCGCGCAGGTGGCGAATATTGCGCAGCGTGTTGACCAGCACGTCGAGGTCGTGGCCGTCGATCGGTCCGATGTAGTTGAAGCCGAATTCCTCGAACAAGGTGCCGGGCGTCACCATGCCCTTCATATGTTCCTCGGCACGCTTGGCGAGCTCGCGGATCGGCGGCGCGACCGACAAGACCTTGTCGCCGGCGCGCCGCGCGGCGGCGTAGAAGCGGCCCGACATCAGGCGCGCGAGGTAGTTGTTCAGCGCGCCGACGTTTGGCGAAATCGACATGTCGTTGTCGTTCAGGACCACGAGCAGCGGCAGTTCGGTCGCACCGGCGTTGTTGAGCGCCTCGAAGGCCATGCCCGCGGTCATCGCGCCGTCGCCGATCACCGCAACCGCGCGCTGGTCGGAGCCGAGTTGATGGAAGGCTTCGGCCATCCCGAGGGCCGCCGAGATTGACGTGCTCGAATGTCCGGTGCCGAAGGCGTCGAACTCGCTCTCGGCCCGGCGCGGGAAACCGGCGATCCCGCCGCGTTGCCGGAGCCCCTGCATCGCGTCGCGCCGGCCGGTGAGTATCTTGTGGGTGTAGCTCTGGTGCCCGACGTCCCAGACGATGCGGTCACGCGGCGTGTCGAATACGTAATGCAGCGCGAGCGTGAGTTCCACGGCGCCGAGGTTGGAGGCGAGATGGCCGCCGGTGCCGGCGACCGAATCGATGAGGAAGGCGCGCACTTCCGCGGCGAGCCCGGGCAGCTCGGCGGCGGGCAGGGCGCGCAGATCGGCCGGGCTTTCTATCGTGTCGAGCAGCGACGCCGGCATGTCAGAACGTCCGCTCGACGACGAAATCCGCCAGCTCGCGCAGGCGTCGCGCGGACGGACCGAGCGGATCGAGCGCGGCGCAGGCGTCGGCGCGCAATTCCAGGGCCCGTTCGCGGGCGCGTTGGACGCCGAGCAGACTGACGTAGGTCGGCTTGTTGTTCGCCGCGTCCTTGCCCGCGGTTTTGCCGAGCGTCGCGGTCGACGCCTCGGCGTCGAGCACATCGTCGACGACCTGGAAGGCGAGGCCGATGCATTTCGCGTAATGGTCGAGCGCCGTGCGCGCAGGCTCCGACAGCGTGCCGCACTCGGCGCCGAGCAGGACCGACGCGCGGATCAGGGCGCCCGTCTTGTGGATGTGCATGAATTCGAGTTCGGTGAGGTCGAGAGACTTGCCGACGTTCGCGAGGTCGATCGCCTGGCCGCCGGCCATGCCGCGCGAGCCGGACGCCCGGGCCAGCAGCTGCACCATCGCGAGTTGCGTCGAAGCGGCCTGCGCCAGTCCGGGGCTCGCCAGGATGTCGAAGGCGAGGCTCTGCAGCGCGTCGCCCACGAGCAGCGCGGTCGGCTCGTCGAACTCGACATGGACGGTGGGCTTGCCGCGGCGCAGCGCGTCGTCGTCCATCGCCGGCATGTCGTCGTGAACGAGCGAATAGGCGTGAATCAATTCGACCGCGGCCGCCGCGTGCTGCACCTGTTCGACGGCGGCGCCCGTGACGTCGCCGGCGGCGAACGCCAGCAGCGGACGCACGCGTTTTCCGCCGCCCAGCACCGCGTAGCGCATGGCCTCGTGCAGCCGCTTCGGTGCAATGTCGGACGGCGGCAGCCGCTCGGCCAGCACGTGTTCGATACGCGCCTGGCATGCCTGTGTCCAGGCGGAAAAATCACTCATCACTGTCTTGGGGATTGAAAGGCTGAAGCGTTCCGTTTTCGAGAATCCGGACCTGCTGCTCGGCGTCGGCCAGCTGCTGGCGGCAGTACTGCAACAGTTCGGCGCCGCGTCGGTAGGCGACGAGCGAGGCCTCGAGCGGGAGTTGGCCCGCTTCCATCTCGGCCACGATCGCTTCGAGTTCGGCGAGCGCGGACTCGTAGTCTTTGGGTGCGGCGGCAGCCCGTGGCTTGGCCATTCAATTCATCCGGCTGGGGCAAAGAACGCTACTTTAACAAATTCGGCTCGCAGGGCGCGCGGGTTTGATCCGCGGGGCGGCGCGATCGGCACTTACTTCCGCCTGCCGAAGGGGGAGGCCGGCCGGGGCGCACGAATCCGTAGCAAGCGCCGCGCCCGCGCGCCGGCAAAGCGCGACAGACCTGCCGCAAGGCGCGCGCAGACAGCGCTTCGGGCGAGACGCCTATGCTAGAATTTCGCGCTTGCCCTGGCTCGGAAGCCGGGGGTTCACCCGGTAAATCCGGTGGGTCACACTTGCCGCTCCGGGAATTCCTGGAGGGGGCTCGGTTCTGAGTAGGGTACGCCGTGAGCGATCTCGCCGAATCCAGCGCCTTGTCGCTAACTTCGCCTCAACTGCCAGTTTCCTGGTACTTCGATCCGGTCATCTACGACCTGGAATTGACCCATCTATTCAAGCGCGGGCCGGGCTACGCCGGGCACCAGCTCATGGTGCCCGAGCCGGGCGACTATCATGCGCTCGAAATGTTCGACGGCGGCAAGATGCTCGTCAACAGCGGATCGGGTGTCGAACTCCTCTCTAACGTCTGCCGCCATCGCCAGGCGCTGATGCTCACGGGCCGCGGCAAGCTGCCCTCCGACAACATCGTCTGCCCGGTGCATCGCTGGACCTACGATCGGCAGGGCCAACTGCTGGGTGCGCCGGAGTTTCCCGGCAACCCCTGTCTGAACCTCGGCCGGACCGGCCTGCAGAACTGGCAGGGACTGCTGTTCGCCGGCGAGCGCGACGTCAAGGCCGATCTCGCCGGCATGCAGGTCGCGCGCGAACTGGACTTTTCCGGATTCATGCTCGACCGCGTGCAGGTGACGCATTACGCATGCAACTGGAAGACCTTCATCGAGGTTTACCTCGAGGACTACCACGTCGCCCCCTATCACCCGGGCCTCGGTCACTTCGTCACCTGCGACGACCTCAAGTGGGAATACGGAGACTGGTGGTCGGTGCAGACCGTGGGCGTGAACCGCGGCCTCGCCAAGCCGGGCTCGCCGGCCTACCGGAAATGGCACGAGCAGGTGCTGGCCTATGATCGCGGCGCGATCCCGGCGCACGGCTCGATCTGGCTGACCTACTATCCCGGCCTCATGGTCGAGTGGTACCCGCACGTGCTCGTCGTGTCGTCGATCGTGCCGACCGGCGTCGAGTCGTGCAGCAACGTCGTCGAGTTCTACTACCCGGAGGACATCGTGCTGTTCGAGCGTGCCTTCGTCGAGGCCGAGCAGGCCGCGTACGAGGAAACGGCAGTCGAGGACGAGGACATCTGCGCGCGTATGCACGCCGGGCGGCGCGCGCTGTACAAGCAGGGAATCTCGGAGACCGGCCCCTACCAGTCGCCGCTCGAGGACGGCATGATGCATTTCCATGCCTTCCTGCGGCGCGAGATCGAACCTCACCTCGGATGAGCGCACGCACGAACCCGGACGGGCGGCCGTTGCCGCCCGTTTTTTTCGTCCAGGCGACATGACGTCGGGCTGGATGCTCGTCGCGGCGGCGCTGTTCGCGTTGATGGGCGTGCTGGTGAAGCACGCGTCGCAAAATTTCTCGGCGCCCGAGCTCGTGTTCTACCGCTCGGCCTTCGGCCTGCTCGCGATCTGGGCGATGATCGCGGTCGGCCAACGCCGGCTGCTCGCGCCCTTCGCGACAGTACACGCCGGAACGCACGTCTGGCGCGGGCTCTCCGGATTTCTCGCGCTGGTGCTGTTTTTTTACGCGTTGAGCCGGCTGCCGCTCGCCACGGCCGTCACCCTCAACTACACCGCGCCGCTGTTTCTCGCGGCCCTGTCGGCGTGGTGGCTGCGCGAACGCCACGGCCGCGGGGTGACCGGCGCGGTGCTGCTCGGCTTCGTCGGCGTCGTGTTGCTGCTGCGCCCGCAGATGGACAACCAGGCCTGGCAGCCCGCGCTCGCCGGGCTTGCCTCCGGCATGCTCGCCGCGGTCGCCTACGTCAACGTCAAACGCCTCGGCAAGCTCGGCGAGCCCGAGTGGCGCGTCGTGTTCTACTTCACGCTGCTGTCGACCGTGGGCGGGGCGCTATGGATGGCGCTCGCCGGATTTCATTTCCCGCACCCGAGCGATTGGCCGTGGCTTGTCGGCATCGGCGTCACGGCGACGCTTGCGCAACTCGCCCTGACCCGCGCCTACCACCGCGGGCACACGCTCACGGTCGGCGCGCTCGCCTACAGCACCGTCGGCTTTTCCGCTCTCTACGGCGTGGTACTGTTCGGCGAGCGTCTGCCGCCGCTGACCTGGGCCGGCATGGCCGTCATCGCCGGCGCCGGCATCTGGGCCGTGCGCGCGTCGGCGCCGGCGCGACCCGAGTCGCTATAGTGGAAAGACTGTTGAGGAGACCGTCATGATCAGCCTGGATGTGGACCAAAACCTGATTGCCGTCACCGTGATGGGCCAGTTCACGCTCGCCGACTATCGCGAGTTCGAGGAGGCGGTCGCCCACGGCATCGCATTCGAGGGCAAGGTCAACCTGTTGTTCGATCTGCGCGACATGCTGTCGTACAGCGTCGACGTCGCGTGGGAGGAACTGAAGTTTTCGCGCGAGCACAAGAACGACTTCGGGCGCATCGCGATCCTCACCGGCGACGAATGGGTCGCGTGGAGCATGTGGGTCAACCGCATGTTCATGTCAGCCGACATCCGGCTGTTCGACGAACTCGAAGCCGCGCAGGCCTGGGTCACCGGCGGCGAGCTGCCGGCCCCGGTCATCTGAACAGTTGAATCGCACCGAAGGCGCGGCTGCGGGTCAGCGTCCCGCGCCGGCAAGCGTTTCGTCGCGCGCGCAGCACGGTGGATCGCGCAAGGGGCGAAAGATCTCCACGTTCGCGTAATAGCCGGCCGCCGCGTTGGCCGGGTCCCAGCCCGGGATGCCTTGCACCGGCAGGGGCGGGAGCGCACGCGGACGCGCGATCTGCACGAGTTCACGCGCCGCGGTTGCGTCGAGCGCGGCGGCGTCGAGCGTCTCGGCGTGCAGGACCAGACATTTCCCCGTCATCGCCGGATAAGGCGTGAGCGCCTTCTCGAGCAGCGCGTGGCCGACCACGATGAAAGCCATGTCGCGCTCGACCTCCGCGCGCGCTTCCCAGAAAAGAGCGTGCCACGCACGCTCGCGCAGCAATCGCGGCAAGGCCGGCGAGCGGCTCGCCACCCAGACGCCCGACTCGTCGAGCACCGTCAGCGCATCGCGCGCCGGCCCGCGCACGGCCCCATCCTCGGTCGCGATCGCGGCGCCGTGGGCCGCGTTCAGCGTGCCCTTGAACTGCGGGAAGCGCAGCCAGACCAGCGCGTTCAACACGTCGTGCCAGGTCGTCGAACGCGTGGGAACGGCGCCGGTCTGCAGGATCGCCGTTTCGTAGGCGCGGGCGGAAAGCCGGCCGCTCGATTCGACGAAACGCAGCGGCCGGCCGGCGGCATTCCTTATGTTGCGTGCAGCGGCCGAGGCGTTCAGCGCGTCGAGCGTCGGCAGGCCGTGCGGCAGTGCGAGTTCGGCGACGAGTTCGCGGTAGGGCGTGAAGGCCGGATGCGCGAAGTTCAATGCAGCGACTCGGACAGCAGGCGCCGGTATTTGAGCGTCAGCGGATCGGCGCTGCCGAGCAGGTCGAACAACGCGAGCAGGCTGATGCGGCCGATATCCTGGCCGAAGTCGCGATCGGTGCGTGCGATGAACAGCAGTTCGTCCATCGCGCCCGCGTAGTCGTCGCCCGCCAGCAGCACGGCGGCGCGCTGATAGTGCGTCTCGATGTCGTCAGGCTGGCTTGCTATGTGCTCGTCGAGTGTGGCGAGTGCAGGCGCCTGGCGCGCGGTCTCGGCCAGGCGCAGGTGGGCGTGGAGCGGTGCGATGCGCGCGTCCTTGCGTGCCTCGGGCGGCAGGCTCTCGAGCAGTTTCAGCGCCTGATCGCCGTCGCCTTCGGCCCATAGCAGCTTGGCGAGGTCGCGCGGAATGTCGAGATTGTCCGGCTCGGCCATGGCGGCGTTGGCGAGCAGCATGCGCGCCTCCGACAGTTTGCCGGCCTGCCACGCGGCGACGCCGAGAGCATGCGCGCGGTTGGCGTCGCCGGCGATGAAGCGGTCGAGAGCTTCGCGAAAAGTGCTGTCGGGCTCGGCGCCGTGGATCGTGTGCGCGACTTCGCCGCGCCAGAAGAATTTCACGGTCGGAACCGAGTTCACGGCGAAGCGCTGTGCGAGTTGCGGAAGCTCCTCGGCGTTCAGCATCACCAGCAGGAACTTGCCGCCGTACTCGGCCGCGAGCCGCACGAGCCGCGGCATCAGCACGAAGCAGGGCCCGGCCTTCGGGGTCCAGAAGTGGACCAGCACGGGTCCCTTGTGCGAATTCTCCAGAACCAGGCGATTGAAATTGTCGGCGGTGGCGTCGAAGACGTGGGGCGAGAGCGTCATCAGATCAGGGCTCCGGTGGCAGCGAAGCGGTCGCAGGCGGCGACCAGTGCACGGGCGATGCCGGGCTCGAACGCCGAGTGGCCCGCGTCCGGCACGACCTGGTAGTGCGCTTCGGGCCAGGCCCGCGCGAGGTCGTCGGCCGAGGTGATCGGGCAGACGGCGTCGTAGCGACCCTGCACGATCAGCGCGGGGATGTGGCGGATGCGCGCGACGTTGGCGAGCAGGCTGTCGTCGGGAAGGAAGATGCCATTGACGAAGTAGTGCGCCTCGATGCGCGACAACGAGAGCGCGGTCCGTTCGCTGCCGAACGCGGCGACGAGTTCGGCACTCGGCAGCAGCGTCGAGCACGAGGCCTCGAAGGTCGCCCACTGCCAAGCGGCCGGGCGATGCACGGCCGGATCGGGATCGACCAGGCGGCGATGGTAGGCGACGAGCAGATCGTCACGCTCGTCTTCGGGGATGAATTCCGCGAGCTGGCGCTGCGCTTCGGGGAAAAAGCTGCGGATCCCGTAGAGAAACCAGTCGATCTCCTGCGGGCGGCAGAGGAAGATGCCACGCAGCACGAGGCCGCGGCAGCGCTCGGGATGAGCCTGGGCATAGGCCAGCGCGAGCGTCGATCCCCAGGAGCCGCCGAACACGAGCCATGAGGCGACGTCGAGTTCGTCGCGCAGCGCTTCCATGTCGGCGATGAGGTGCGGCGTCGTATTGTCGGCGAGTTCGCCGTGCGGCGTCGAGCGGCCGCAGCCGCGCTGATCGAACAGCACGATGCGGTAGCGCGCGGGATCGAAGAAGCGTCTCTGGTTGGCCGACGTGCCGGCCCCCGGGCCACCGTGGACGAAGAGCACGGGGATGCCTGCGGGGTTGCCCGAGGTTTCCCAGTAGATGCGGTGGACGCCGTCGGTCTCGAGCAGGCCGCTGGCGTAGGGGGTGATCGGCGGATAGAGCGACGCGGGGCCTGACATGAGCTTGGGTTACGACGGAGAACTCGCATGATAGCGTCTCGCCGCCCTGGCAGAAGGGTCGCCGGCCGCGCCCGTATCGACAGGCGCCGGGCGGGTACGTATGCTTTCGGAACGCGCGACCTCGCGCGAGTGAAGTGTTCTCTCAATATCAATGATCAGGAGGGGTTCCATGGGGCATGTGGTGAAAGTCGCGCTGCTGGGATTGGGCGAAGTCGGAGAGAAGTTTGCCGAGCATTTCCTGGAAAAAATCCAGGAGGATCGCGCGAACGTCGAGATCGTGGCGGTCGCCCACCGGGACCTCGAGTCGCCGGTCGCGCTCGGGTTCGTTCACAGCAAGGTCCCGGTATTCAAGGACGCGATGGAGGTCGTCACGCTCGGCGCGAAGGTGGACATCATCTTCGATCTGACCGGCGACCCCGAGGTGCGGCGCAAACTGCGGATCGCGCTGCAGGAATCGCACAACCAGCACACCGTGATCGCGCCCGAAGTGGTGGCGCATCTGTTGTGGAACTTCTTCGGCGAGGGCGAGCTGCCGCGCAGCAACCGCACCGGCTACTGACGCCGGCCGGGCGGCCCCGGCCGCCCCGGACCCGTGGCGCGCCGATGAGATGAGGGTTTTTGGTGAGACAGGCTGAGACGGAATCCATGAGCGCCCCCTTCAAATATGCCCACGCCGCGGCGGCGGCCTGGCGGGAGGCCGCGGAGGCCTGCGTCGAGCGGATCGGGGCGGTGCCGGCGAACGCGACCCTCGGTTTTCTTTACGTCTCCGACGCCTTCGCCGACGAACTCGAGGCCATCCTCGCCTTTTTCAAGGGGGCCACCGGCGTCGTCCACTGGACGGGCAGCGTCGGCGTCGGCGTCTGCGCCACCGGGCACGAATACCTCGACGAGCCGGCGATCGCCGTCATGCTCGGCGAATTCGCGCCCGCCGATTTCACGATGCTGCCGCTGCTGCGCTCGACGGCCGAAATCGGCGCCGAGCCCGCGAGCGGCTACTTCGCCGTCGTTCACGGCGACCCTGCGAACGGCCATATCCAGGAATTGATCGAGGGCGTTTCGGCGCAGGTATCGAGCGGCTTCGTCGTCGGCGGCCTGTCGAGTTCACGCGGCACGGCGCGGCAGATCAGCGACGAGGTCGTCAGCGGCGGGCTGTCGGGCGTCGTGTTCAGCGAGCGCGTGAAGCTCGCGACGCGTCTGACGCAGGGCGTTTCGCCGCTCGGTCCGCGCCACGAGATCACGGCTGCCAACAAGAACGTCGTCGGCAGCCTCGACCACCGGCCGGCGCTCGAAGTGATGAAAGAGGAAATCGGCGAAGTGCTCGCGCGCGATCTGCGCCGCGCGGCCGGCTACATTTTCGTCGGCCTGCCGGTCCGCGGCTCCGATACGGGCGACTACCTGGTGCGCAACATCCTCGGCGTCGACCCGCAGAACAATCTGGTCGCCGTCGGCGAACAACTCGCGCCCGGCGACGACCTGCTGTTCTGCCGACGCGACGAGCAGACGGCCGAACAAGACCTGCTGCGCATGCTCGCCGCGATCCGTGCGCAACTCGGCACGGCGATCCGGGGCGGCGTGTATTATTCCTGCCTCGGTCGCGGCCGCCACATGTTCGGCGCGCCCAACCGGGAGCTGGAGCTCATTCGCGAGACCCTGGGGGATTTCCCGCTGGTCGGCTTTTTCGCCAACGGCGAGATCTCGCATAACCGTTTATACGGCTACACAGGAGTGCTGACCCTGTTTGGCTGACCCGTTGAAAGGGAGACACGCATGACCCTGCACGCGATGAAGGAAGACGAAGTCCGACTGCTGCGCGACGAAATCGAACTGCTGATGTCCGAACGCCGCCAACTGTTGCAGGTGACCGGAGCCGCCGCCGTATTCGTCGCCAACCTGGATACCGACAGCCTCCCCGACGAGGCCGACACGATCGACGCGGCCGAGATGCTCGCCGAGCAGTTGAACGGCTTGTCCGAGGAAACGCTCAAGGACGCGTTGGAGTCGGTGCGCGCCCAGGTCGATCCGGTGCAATAGGCTTCATCCCCGAGCCCCGCTGCCGAAGCCTGAGAAAAACGGGCGTTTTTGGTGTCCCCGCAAGCGTGAGGGCGCTGGCGAGCACTGGCAGCCCAAGCCTGAAGCTCTCCACCCATATCACCGACAGGGTCGCACGGACTCTGGCTGGCCAGGGGGTCGGCACCAGCGTCCCCCCGGAAGCACGGCCGCGCGGCCGTGCCACGCGGCCCTGCCGAGCATCGGGTGATGGCAGCGCCGACTGAACTACTTTCCCCTCGCGGCCGCACGATTGCCCGGCGACATCAATTCGATTTCCGGCGCCGTGTTTTGCGTTGCCGGTCTGCTTGCATATAGAGAAAGGCCGAACCGGCGGTCCCGTTTCGATCTCACCGGCGCCGTGTTGCACGCCCACCTCGGCCGAAAAGAGCAGGTGCTCGATCGCACAGAGGCGGCGCCGCAAGCTGGCCGGGTAAAAACCCGGCCGCGTGCGCAGCTCAGCCGAGCAGCTGACCGAGCACGAAGGGCAGGATGCCGCCCTTGTTGTAGTACTCGACTTCGATCGGCGTGTCGATGCGCAGCGTCAGCCCGACGCGATCGACCGCGCCGTTTGCCCGCGTGATCGCGAGCGTGACGTCCTGTTGCGGCGTGATGCCGGACTCGAGGCCTTCGAGGGCGAAGGTTTCGCTGCCGTCGAGCTTGAGCGTCGCGGTGTCGGCGCCGTCCTTGAACTGGCAGGGCAGCACGCCCATGCCCGCGAGGTTGGCGCGGTGGATGCGCTCGAAGCTCTTGGCGACGACGGCCTTCACGCCCAGGAGCGTCGTTCCCTTGGCGGCCCAGTCGCGCGAAGAGCCGGTGCCGTACTCCTCACCTGCGAAGATCATGAGCGGCGTTCCCTCGCGCTGGTAGGCCATTGCAGCGTCGTAGATCGGCTGCTGCGCGCCGTCCTTCAGCGTCACGCCGCCTTCCGAGCCCGGAATCATCAGGTTCTTGATGCGCACGTTGGCGAAGGTGCCGCGCATCATGACTTCGTGGTTGCCGCGGCGCGCGCCATAGCTGTTGAAGTCGGCCTTCTGCACGCCGTTCTCGTCGAGGTAGAGGCCGGCGGGCGAAGTCGGCTTGATGCCGCCGGCCGGACTGATGTGGTCGGTCGTGACCGAGTCGCCGAATAGCGCGAGCGCGCGCGCGCCGCTAATCGCCGGCCCCGTGGCCCGTACGCTTGCCGTTTCCGCGGAGGCGGCGAAGAAGGGCGGTTCCTGGATGTAGGTCGATTTCGCGTCCCACTGGTAGACGGCGCCGGCGGGCGCGGGCACCGCGTCCCATAGCGGGTTGTTCGCGCCGACGTCGGCGTAGATCGCGCGGTAGATGCCGGCGTCGGTCGCCGCGGCCATCACCGCCGCGATTTCGTCGTTGCTCGGCCACAGGTCGCGCAGATAGACGGGCTTGCCGGCGCTCGACGTGCCGAGCGGCTCATTCTCGAAGTCGATGTCGACGCGGCCGGCCAGTGCGAAGGCGACGACGAGCGGCGGGCTCATCAGGAAGTTGGCCTTCACGGCCTGGTGCACGCGGGCCTCGAAGTTGCGGTTGCCCGAGAGCACCGAGGCGACGACGAGATCCTGCTCGGCGACCGTCTTCTCGATCTCGGGCTTGAGCGGGCCGGAGTTGCCGATGCAGGTCGTGCAGCCGTAGCCGACGACCGAGAAGCCGACTGCTTCGAGCGCATCCATCAGGCCGGCGTTCTTGAGGTATTCGCTGACCGCGCGCGAACCGGGGCCGAGCGAGGTCTTGACGTGGGCAGGCGGCTTCAGGCCGAGCGCGGCGGCTTTCTTCGCCAGGAGGCCCGCGGCGAGCATGACGCCCGGGTTCGAGGTGTTGGTGCACGAGGTGATCGCGGCGATGACGACGTCGCCGTGGCCGAGGCTGCCGTTGCCCTGGCCGAACACGCGCGCCGGGTCGGCCACGACGTGGTCCGGGCTCGGGTGGTTGTCGATCATTTCCGCTTCCGCGGCGGGCGCGGGCACGGGTTCGTCCTGGCTGCCGCCGCCGGCGAGGTCGACCGGCGTGTGCGCCGTCGGCGGCAGGACGTGGCGTGCGCCGAGCTGCCCGGGCTTGCCGTAGCCGCCTTCTCCGGCCGGCTTTTCCATCAGCCCGGCGAAGGCCGACTTGAGGCCCTTCAACTCGATGCGGTCCTGCGGGCGACGGGGTCCGGCGACCGAGGGCGCGACGCTCGCGAGATCGACTTCGATCACCTGCGAGTAGTCGATGGCCCCTGCCTCGGGTATGCCGAAGAGACCCTGCGCCTGGTAGTAGGCGCGCAGCATGTCGACCTGAGCAGCGGGGCGGCCGGTCGCGGCGAAGTACTGGCAGGTCGCTTCGTCGACGGGGAAGAAGCCCATCGTCGCACCATACTCGGGCGCCATGTTGGCGACGGTCGCGCGGTCGGTGACCGACATGGCGGCCGCACCTTCGCCGAAGAACTCGACGAACTTACCGACGACCTTGGCGCGGCGCAGCGTTTCGGTGATCGTCAGCACGACGTCGGTCGCGGTGACGCCGGGCGCCGCGACGCCCTTGAGGTGCACGCCGACGACGTCGGGCGTCAGGAAGTAGACCGGCTGGCCGAGCATCGCGGCTTCGGCCTCGATGCCGCCGACGCCCCAGGCGACGACGCCGAGGCCGTTGATCATCGTCGTGTGCGAGTCGGTGCCGACCAGCGTGTCGGGGTAGGCGACGCCGTCCTTCTCCATCACGCCGCGCGCGAGATATTCCATGTTGACCTGGTGCACGATGCCGACGCCGGGCGGCACGACCTTGAAGGTCTCGAAGGCCTGCATGCCCCACTTGAGGAACTGGTAGCGCTCGAGGTTGCGCTCGAATTCGATCTTCATGTTGAGGTCGAGCGCCTCGCGGCTGCCGTAGGCGTCGACCTGGACCGAGTGGTCGACGACCATGTCGACCGGCACCAGCGGTTCGATCTTCTTCGGATCCTTGCCGGCTTTCGCAGCGGCCGAGCGCATCGCCGCGAGGTCGGCCAGGAGCGGCACGCCGGTGAAGTCCTGCAGGATCACGCGCGCCACCGTGAACGGGATTTCCTCGGTGCGCGCGGCGTTCGGCTTCCAGTTCGCGAGCTGCCTGACGTGCGCCTCGGTGACTTTTACCCCGTCGCAATTGCGCAGCACCGATTCGAGCACGACGCGGATCGAAACCGGCAGCCGTGCCAGCGACGTCCCCAGCGCGGCTTCGAGCTTCTTGAGCGAGGCGAAGCCGAGGCTGCCGCTACCGGTTGAAAAGGAATCGCGGGTATTGAAGTCGGTCATGATGGGGTGGCTCTGCAAGGAAGGACGGAAAACGGGTAAACGGCGGGATTTTACCGGAAGCGCGCGCCGCGCCGACAGCGCTGCGCGAAGCCTGCGCTCAGAGACGAATGCCGAAAGCCGCGAACAGCCTGAGCGCGCCGAGGTAGGCGAGCGCGGTCGCGGCGCTCGCGGCGGCGAGGCTCGCCCAGAATCCCCAGCCGCCGCGCAGCAGGACCGGCAGCAGCACGAGCAGCAGCAGCGAGGGCAGCACGAGCCAGAAGATGCTCGTCGACAGCGCGGCGACGCGCTCGACGTCGTGCGTGTCGAGGTAGAGCCAGACGAAGGCCAAGAGCGAGGTCAGCGGCAGCGACGCCAGCGCGGCCGCCCAGAAGGTGCTGCGCTTGGCGATCTCGGCGACCGCGACGACGACGAACGCCGAGAGGGCGATCTTGAGCAGATATTGGCCCATGTCTGCTTCAGCCGCGCCGCCGGCGAGCCCGGCTCAGGCCTCGCGCCGCATCTGCGGGAAGAGGATGACGTCGCGGATCGACGGCGAATCGGTGAGCAGCATCACGAGGCGGTCGATGCCGATGCCGCAGCCGCCGGTCGGCGGCAGGCCGTGTTCGAGCGCGCGGATGAAGTCGGCGTCGTAGTGCATCGCCTCCTCGTCGCCGGCTTCCTTGGCGCGCACCTGCTCCATGAAGCGTTCGGCCTGGTCCTCGGCGTCGTTCAATTCGGAAAAGCCGTTCGCCATTTCACGGCCGGTGATGAAGAGTTCGAAGCGCTCGGTGATCTCGGGCTGCGTGTCGGAGCGACGCGCCAGCGGCGAGACTTCGGCCGGGTAGTCGACAATGAAGGTCGGCTGCACGAGCAGCGCCTCGGTCGTCTCCTCGAAGAAGGTCAGCTGCAGGCCGCCGAGCCCGTCGTGCTCGCGGTACTTGGCCTTCATCGCCGTGAATTGCGCGGTCAGCCAGTCGCGATCGTTGAGTTGCTCGACGGTGTACTCGGGGTGGTATTTGCGCACCGCCTCGACGATGGTCAGGCGGTCGAAGGGCGTGCCGAGTTCGATCGTGCTTCCCTGGTAGGAAATCGTCGTCGAGCCGGTCGCGGCGACCGCGGTGTGGCGGATCAGCGCCTCGGTGAAGTCCATGAGGTAGCGATATTCGCGGTAGGCCTCGTAGAACTCCATCATCGTGAACTCGGGGTTGTGGCGCGTGCTCAAGCCCTCGTTGCGGAAGTTGCGGTTGATCTCGAACACCTTCTCGAAGCCGCCGACGACGAGCCGCTTGAGATAGAGCTCGGGCGCGATGCGCAGGAAGAGCTCCATGTCGAGCGCGTTGTGGTGGGTGACGAAGGGCTTGGCCGCGGCGCCGCCGGGGATCGGGTGCATCATCGGCGTCTCGACTTCGAGAAAGCCGTGGCCGGTCATGAATTCGCGGATCGCCTGGATGATCTTCGAGCGGCGCACGAAGGTCGACCGCGCGTCGTCGTTGGTGATGAGGTCGAGATAGCGCTGGCGGTACTTCTGTTCCTGGTCCGCGAGCCCGTGGAATTTTTCCGGCAGCGGACGCAGCGCCTTCGACAGCAAGCGGACCGATTTTGCCTGGATCGTCAGTTCGCCCTTGTTGGTCTTGAACAGCGTGCCGCTCACGCCGACGAAGTCGCCGAGGTCCCAGCGCTTGAACGCCTCGTGCGCGTCGAGCCCGGTCAGGTCGTTCGAGACGTAGACCTGGATGCGGCCGCTCATGTCCTGCAGCGTCGCGAAGCTCGCCTTGCCCATCACGCGCTTGAGCATCATGCGGCCCGCCAGCTGCACGTCGACGGCCTCGGCTTCGAGCGCTTCCTTGGATTTGTCGCCGTGTTCGTGCGCGAGCCTGCCGGCGTAGTCGCGGCGCTCGAAGTCGTTGGGGAAGGCGACGCCCGCCTCGCGGATCGCGGCGAGCTTGGCGCGGCGCTCGGCGATGATCTGGTTTTCGTCGAGGGCGGGGGCGTTGGTGGGGTCGGTCATGATGCCATTCAATAAAAGGTGAAAACGGGGATACCGAGCGCTCTGGCCGCGTCGGCTTGATGCTTGTCGGCGGTGGCGAAACTGACTGCACCGTAATGGCGGGCATAGGCCAGATGCAGCGCGTCCAATGCGCGCAGGGGCAGTTCCGGAATCAGGTCGATGAGTTGTCTCGCCTCGACGAACAGGCTGGAGGCATCCTGCTGGATGCGCCAGGCGGTCGCTTGCACGTCACGGTCAAATTCGGCGAGGGCAACGCGTTCAAGCTGCAGATCGATTTGTTGAGCGCGCCGACGGCGTGCCAGCACGCAGCGGAATTCCACTAGCGTGAGTGGGCTGGTCGCGACTTCATCCTGTGCATCGACCCAGTCGAGTACATCCAGTGAGCGCGGTTCACGGATATAGCACTTGGCCAGCGCACTGGTGTCGATATAGGCGCTCAAATGCGATCCTCTCGCTCTTCCGCCAGAATGTCCTCGCTGGGGACCGTTTGCATGGGCTGGCTTTCCAGAAACGCCCGCAACGAGCGTACCCGGCGCTTGGGTTCAACCGGCAGAATCCGCGCGACCGGCTCGCCATGCTTTACCACCAGAACTTCGTCGCTGTCGGCGAACATCTGGTCGGGGTGCGACAAGCCCTCCCGGGCTTCGCGGATGGTCAGGGTTTTCATGGCAGCCTCCCGGGGGAAAAAACAGCGCAAAACGTGACACAATTATAGCGAATGTGACACATCGCCCGCCAGTTCGCCTTACCTTTAATCCAGCTTCATGCCCGAAACCCCTTTAAGCCTCCTCAACCGCGTCTTCGGCTATCCCGCGTTCCGTGGTGAGCAGGCCGCGATCGTCGATACGGTCGTCGCCGGCGACGATGCGCTGGTGCTGATGCCGACGGGCGGCGGCAAGTCGCTGTGCTACCAGATCCCCGCGCTGTTGCGCGAAGGCTGCGCGGTCGTCGTCTCGCCGCTGATCGCGCTTATGCAGGACCAGGTCGCGGCGCTGCAGGAGTTGGGCATCGCCGCCGCCTTCCTGAATTCGAGCCTCGACGGCGCCACCGCCGCGCGGGTCGAGCGCGATTTCGTTTCGGGGCAGTTGAAGCTGCTCTACGTCGCCCCCGAGCGCCTGTTGACGCCGCGTTTTCAGAGCCTGCTCGCCGAGGCACGCATCGCGTTGTTCGCGATCGACGAGGCGCACTGCGTGTCGCAATGGGGCCACGACTTCCGCCCGGAATACCTCGGCCTGTCGGCGCTGCACGAACGCTTCCCCGAGGTGCCGCGCATCGCGCTGACCGCGACGGCCGACGCCGCGACGCGCGCCGAAATCCTGCAACGCCTTGATCTAGGCGCCGCGCGCGTCTTCGTCGCGAGTTTCGACCGCCCCAACATCCGCTACCGTATCGCCGAGAAAACCGAGCCGCGCCGGCAACTGCTCGACTTCCTCGCCGAACACACAGGCGAGGCCGGCATCGTCTATTGCAGCACGCGCAAGAAAGTCGAAGAAACCGCCGACGCGCTGAAGCAGGCCGGCCTCACGGCGCTGCCGTATCACGGCGGCATGGACAACGACACGCGTCGCCGCCATCAGGAAAAATTCCTGCGCGAGGAGGGCGTCGTCATGGTCGCGACGCTCGCGTTCGGCATGGGCATCGACAAGCCCGACGTGCGCTTCGTCGCCCACCTCGACCTGCCGCGCTCGGTCGAGGGCTACTACCAGGAAACCGGCCGCGCCGGCCGCGACGGCGAGCCGGCCGAGGCGTGGATGGCCTGGGGCCTGCAGGACGTCGTCACCCAGCGCCGCTTCATCGATGAAGGCGAGGCCGGAGACGCGCACAAGCGCATCGGCCACGCCAAGCTCGACGCCCTGGTCGGCCTGTGCGAAGCGGCCAGCTGCCGCCGCGTCGCGCTATTGAGCTACTTCGGCGAAGCCAGCCAGCCCTGCGGCAACTGCGACGTCTGCCTCAATCCGCCCACGCTGTGGGACGGCACCGAGGCCGCACAGAAATTGTTAAGCACCGTCTACCGCACCGGCCAGCGCTTCGGCGCCGGGCACGTGATCGACGTGCTGCTCGGCAAGACGACCGAGAAGATCGACCGCTTCGGCCACAGCCAGCTGAGCGTGTTCGGCATCGGCGCCAGCCAGACCGACAAGGTGTGGCGCGCCGTGCTGCGGCAGCTGGTGGTGCGCGGCCTGCTGGAGGTGGACCACAGTGCCTACGGCGCGCTCAAGCTCACCCAAGCCGCGAAGCCCGTGCTCAAAGGCGAGGAAACCGTGATGCTGCGCGCCATCGAAGCGCGCCCGGCGCGCAAGAAATCGCGCCTCGCCCCCAGTTCCGGCGCCGGCGTCCACGACGACGAAGACCCGCTGTTCCTCTCCCTGCGCGCCTGGCGCCGCGAAACCGCCAACGAAAAGGGCGTGCCCGCCTACGTCATCCTGCACGACGCCACGCTGCGCGAGATCGCCGCGCGCCGCCCCGCCACGCTGGCCGAGCTGGGCGAGATATCCGGGCTGGGGACGAAGAAGCTGGAAGCATACGGCGAGGACGTGTTGGCGGTGGTGGCGGAGGGGTGAGGCGGGGGCGCCGCCCCGCATGTTCCTGTCGACAGGTTTTACACCCCGGTGGGGGCGCCTGCCTTCGATTTGCCTGAAAGCCCGACGAATCCTGCGTTTGCCGGGGTCGCCTCGGCGGTGGCGCGAATCCTGCTTTTTCCTCCCCAGCACAATAATGTCGAAGGGATCCGCCTTCGGCAGCATGCGGAGCGTCCATTGACTGCAATCCACGACAGATGGAACGAGCCCCCTTGACTGCCCGCACCACCCTTTGTGCCTCGAGCCTCATCACGGCCGCAATGTCTGCTTTCGCGTACCCCGAAGCCCTCGCTTGCGTTGACGGCGATGGCACCGCCTACTGGAACCGTGGCTGGAAACTCGCAAATTACGGGGTATCCGGTTCGTTCAGCCTCGAGACCGTGCTCTCGGAATGGGATCCCACGCGTAGCCATTTCTATCTCCGAGAGCACGCGGTGGCCAGCGATGCGCCAAGCTATGCCGGCGTCATCTTGCCGAGCTTCTTCGCGAAGCGGGACGACGCACTCAGTTATTCGGACGCCCTGCTTCGAGTTCGGCTTCTACCTCGATCTGGCGATGACTTCGTCGTGCTCGGGTTTGTCCATGGGCTTATTGACGTCGGCCAGCGGCACGCTCAAAGACGGAGTACCTTCCGTAGACGGGCTCGCTGCGGGCATGTGGTTGTGGCCGACCGCCTTTATCCAATTGCCCGTCGGCGTCGAGCCGGATCCTGATGCGCTAGTCAACTACGATGCTGTAGCCGGCCGGTTCGGTTATCACCTGGTTGCCGTGGAAGAGGTCGCCTCCGTGCAGGAATCTTCGATGGTGTTGCTGATTCTCGGCGGGCTCGGAGCGATGACCGCCGGCGCGCGCCGGCGCAAGGCCGGAGTGTCCTGAGCTTCGAAAAAAAAAGGGCCTCGGGCGAGGGGCGGCGTGGAAGAGCGACCACTACGGTCCTGGGCTCTCTGCGCTTATGGAGCACTCACTCAGGCAGGGGGGCGCAAGAGGCCGCCTGGCCTCCATTGTGGGAAAATTTTTTGTTCAGTGTTGACCGTAAGGAGACGACGATGAGCATGCGTTTACTGGCAAGGAAAATGCTGTTTATGCGGGGTGCCTCGTGGCAGCACCCTGTCATCCGGCTCGGACTGACCGCACTTGATCCTGTCGACGCCATCATTCGCAGCGCGACGGGGTTACGCAGTCTTCCTCGGTACTCGACCCGGGTCAGATCCAACGGTTTATCGAACCAGTTCGGTGGGGGCAAATTTGCCCGTCAGGGGAGAGTCATTCTCCACATGCTTCAACGGCACTGCGCCTTGTCTCCTAAGAGCCGGGTTCTGGAAATCGGTTGCGGATGTGGACGTACGGCAGTGCAGTTGGCGAGCTTTTTGGAAGCTGAAAAATACGTGGGCATGGATATAGAGATGGTTTCACTTGAGGCATGTCGTGATAACCCTCATTTGAAAAGGCGGGGTTTCAAATTCGATTTGATCGACATCCAGAATAATGAATACAACCCGAAGGGCCGGTTCCGCGCGGACGAATACCGTTTTTCTTACCTCGATGGAAGCATGGACTGTGTTTTTCTCATCTCGGTATTCACGCACATGCTTCCGGAAGACGTGTCCAATTATGTAACCGAGATCGGTCGCATGCTTGATCGAGGCGGGATGTGCCTATTCTCAACGTTCCTCATCGACCATGGGCGAGGTGGGCGCGGGCTCAACTTTGCCCATGACGGAAATGGCTTCAGCTACTACGACGTACGTATGCCAGAAATAGCGGTCGCATATCCACAGCGTTTTTTTGAGGATAGCTTCGGCAGGGCCGGGCTCGTGCTTCACGAGGTCAAATTGGGCAGTTGGCGAGACGATGGTCGGGGCAGCTATCCGGAATTCGGCCAGGATGTACTTGTGTTTAAGAAAGCCGCGTGACGGTACCGTTATAAGAAACTCTGGTCTCTGAACATCGACCGGCGGCTGTACGGTTTTCTGGCAGAGGCTGAAAGGAGAGTTGAATGAAAACCGCCGTCATCGATACCAATGCCGACCGGAAAGCCGCACTCAAGGCAGCGCAAAAGGCATCCACCAAGCGGCAAAGTCGGGGCGCGTCCGGCAAAAACCTCCCGCTGACCGCTTGGTCCGAGAATCCGCCCACCTGATTCTTGCACTGCGATCAACCCTTTAGCGCATTCCCCACAACTTCCGCCACGTCCTTCGCTAGATCCTCGATCTCCGCGATACGTTCCAGCGCCACGCGCGCGTGTGCCTGCCGACCGGCGTCGAACTGCCGCCAGCGATCGAAGCTGCGCGCGATGCGTGACGCGACCTGGGGGTTGATGGCCTGCAATTCGCTGATGACGTCGGCCGCCAGCGCGTAGCCGCTGCCATCAAAGGCGTGGAAGTGGCGCGGGTTGGCGCCGCAGAAGCCGCGGATCAGGGCATAGACGCGGTTGGGGTTCTTGAGGTCAAACGCCGGATGCTGCATCAGCGCGCGCACGCGCGCGGCGGTGCCTGGCAGGCGCGAGGTGGCTTGCACGGCAAACCACTTGTCGACGACCAGGGCTTCGTTTTGCCAGCGCGTGTAGAAATCGGCGAGCGTCGCTTCCCTTTCCGGCAGGTCGAGGTTGGCGAGCGTGGCCAGCGCGGCCATTTGACTGGTCATGTTGCCGTCGGTCATGTTGCCGCCCGCCGCGAGCTGGGCGGTGAGGCGCGGGACGACCGCGCTCTGCAAATACTCGACGTCGCTTTCGGCGAGGTAGCCGAGGCAGGCGTTGCGCAGGGCGCGCTGGCCGACCTGGGCGCCGTCGGGCGCATAGGCCGCAGTTGGGGTGAGGGCGGCCCAAGCGGCTTCGAAGGCGTCGCGCAGACGGGCGGCGAGGTGGCGGCGCAGGGCCACGCGCGCGGCGTGGATGGCTTCGGGGTCGATGGGCTGGCCAAGCGATACCACCGCTTCGGCGAGCACGGCTTCGGCGGGCAGGTTGAGCGCTTCGGCAGCCAGCGCCGGGTCGCCGGCGAGGCCGGCGTCGAGCACGCGGCCGCAGGCGGCGACGAAGGCGTCGGGAATCCAGTCGCTGCCGGCGCCACGCCACGAGTCGTCCTCTCCCGCATGCGGGAGAGTATGGCGCATCAACGCTGCGCGTTGCTGCGCGGCAATACCGGCGAGCAGCACCCGCGTCGCCAGCCGCTGCCCGGCTTCCCAGCGGTTGAAGGCGTCGTCATCGTGTGCCATCAGGTGCGCGAGCTCGGCGTCGGTCTGTTCGAACTCCAACTGCACCGGCGCCGAAAAATCGCGCAGCAGCGAGGCGACGGGGGCGGCGGGAATGTCCTCGAAGACGAAGGTCTGCGTGGGCTCGGTCAGCGAGAGGACGCGCGTGGTGCCGCTCGCCTCGGCCTCACCGGCGAGTTTCAGCGGCGCGTCATTACCATTTGGCAATACCAGCCCGAGCGCGACGGGGATGTGCAGCGTGCCGTCGACGATGGCCTGTCCCGATTCGGTCAGCCGCTTTTCGTAGGCGGTCGGCGCGAGGGTTTGCGTGAGCGTCAGCGTGTAGCGTCGGGTCGTGGCGTCGTAGCTGCTTGATGCGTTCAGGCGCGGCGTGCCGGCGCGCGCGTACCAGCGGCGGAACTGCGCGAGGTCGATCCCGGAAGCATCCTGCATCGCTGCGACGAAATCCTCGCAGGTGACGGCCTGGCCGTCGTGGCGCGCGAAGTACAAATCCGTGCCGCGGCGGAACGCCTCGCGCCCGAGCAGGGTGTGCATCATGCGGATGACTTCCGCGCCCTTGTTGTAGACGGTGGCGGTGTAGAAGTTGTTGATCTCGGCGTAGGAGGCCGGCCGGATCGGGTGCGCCATCGGCCCGACGTCTTCGGGGAACTGGCCGACGCGCAGTGCGCGCACTTCCTGGATGCGGGTGACCGCGCGCGAGTGCGTGTCGGCGCCGAATTCCTGGTCGCGGAACACCGTGAGGCCTTCCTTCAACGACAGCTGGAACCAGTCGCGGCAGGTGACGCGGTTGCCGGTCCAGTTGTGGAAATACTCGTGCGCCACCACGCGGTCGATGCCCTGGTAGTCGGCGTCGGTCGCGGTGTCGGGGCGGGCGAGCACGTATTTGGTATTGAAGATGTTGAGGCCCTTGTTCTCCATCGCCCCCATGTTGAAGTCGCCGACGGCGACGATCATGTACTGGTCGAGGTCGTATTCGAGGCCGAAGCGCTCTTCGTCCCAGCGCATGGCTTTTTTCAGCGCGGCCATCGCGTGGCCGCACTGGTCGAGCTTGCCCGGCTCGACGTAGACCGCGAGCCTGACCTTGCGTCCCGAGGCGGTGACGTATTCGTCCTCCAGCACGTCGAGCCTGGCGGCGACGAGCGCGAACAGGTAGCACGGCTTGGCGTAGGGGTCGTCCCAGCGCGCCCAGTGCCGCGCTGCGTCGTCGTCGCAGACCCCCGCCGCCACGGGATTGCCGTTCGACAGCAGATGCGGAAACCGCGCGCGGTCGGCTTCGACCGTGCAGCTGAATTTCGTCATCACGTCGGGCCGGTCCGGGAAGAAGGTGATGCGGCGGAAGCCTTCGGGCTCGCATTGCGTGAAATAGCCGTCCTGCGAGCGGTAGAGGCCCGAGAGCTGGGTGTTCAGATCGGGGCGGATGCGCACGACGCTTTCGAGCACGCAGCGATCGGGCAGGGGCCCCGCGATGCGCAGCAGATCGTCGCCGTACACGTAGCGCGCGGGGTCGAGCGGCGCGCCGTCGAGGCTGAGGCCGACGAGTTCCAGCGCTTCGCCGTTCAGAACCAGCGCGTCGTCGCCGCCCGCGGTGTTGCGCACGCAGTCGAGGCGCGCACGCACCTCGGCATGGTCGTCGTGGATGGCGACGTGCAGGTCGGCCGACTCGATCCGCCAGGCGGGCGGGGCGTAATCCTTCAGGTAAAGCGTGACGGGGGTTTCGGTGCGCATGAGATCTCCGGGCGGCGCGGCGGGCGCCGAGTCTGAACGCGGTTTTCGGAACAGGGCTCCGGAAAACCGCTCGTGTCGTGAGGGCAGAAGCATAAGCCGCCGCGGCGCCGTGTGCACGGGCCGGCACCTCCGGACGCGCCGTTCGCCGCGGTCGTCCCGCGTTTCATTTCGGAACGCGTGGAACAGGCCGCAAAGGCGCGTGGGGTGAAGCGGCCGCCGCGCGTTGCCGTGGACTCGGTTGTCCGCGCGGCGCCAACGGCGGGCAGGCGGGCGTCTCGTCGTTGCGAGGCGAGGGCGCGAAGCCAGGCGTGCCGACGTCTGCGGCGTCTGGTACAGCGCTTGCTTCGGACCTCCGTGTCGCTTCTCTGTCCGGAAAAATGCTCCCTCGCCTGCTTCTGCTGCTGCCCTTGTTCGTCGGCCTGCCGACCGCAGCGCATGCGCATTCCGATGCCTCGATGTTCGGCGCGCCGTCGGCGGCGGCGCAGCACGATCACGACGACCGCGCCGCGCCGCGCCATCCGGCGACGCTGAGCTTCGACCCGCGCCATCTCGTCAACGTGGTGATCAAGATCAACGCGCGCATCACGCGCCTGAACAACCTCTATGTCGGCAAGCGCGTCGCGCGCAACGAGGTGCTCGGCGAAATGGAGAGCGCCGAGCTCGAGACCGTGCAGGCGACCTATCTCGGCCTGTTCCGCAACATGGACGCCGTGCAGTCGTTCTCGATGACTGGCAACGAGAAGCTCATCGACGCGCGCATGAATCTGCGCTGGCGCGGCATGTCTGAGAACGACATCAAGCAGATGGAGCGCGCGCGCGAGCCGCTCAAACGCATCAAGATCACGGCGCCCGAATCCGGCTTCATCTACGCCGTGAACGTGGTCAACAACCAGATCCTCAACACCGGCGCCCCGGTCGGGCAGTACACGGCGACCGGCACGACCATCCTCACGCTCGCGCGGCCTGCGGCGATCCAGATCGAGACGAGCCTGCCGATCGACGTGGCGCGTGGCCTCAAGCCGGGGCAGCGGATGACGGTCCACGTCGCCGACGCGCGCCGCGGCGAGGTGGCGCTCCCGGCGGTGGTGCAGCAGATCTTCGCGTTCGCCAACCCGGTCAACCAGCGCCAGCGCGTGCGGCTCAAGCTCGCCGGCAACCCGCCTAAAGGGGTCGCGCTGCCCGCTGGTCTGCAGGCGAGCGTCAGCCTCGAGGAACCCGACCATGCGCATTGAGCGATTCCGTCTTCGCCAAGCGGCGTCGGCCTGGCGGCGGGGTGCCGCGCTGCTGAGCTTCGCCGCGGGCAGCGTGTTCGCCCCGTCCGTGCTCGCGCACAGCGACCCGCACGTGTTCGGCCAGTCGGCGCCGGCTAAAGCTGCGCCGGGTAAATCGGCCCCCGCACCCGCCGCGCCGGACAAGGCCGGTACGGCGCCGAAAGCCGGGAAGGCTGCGAACGCCGGGGCGGCGGCGAAACCCGGCACGGAACCCACGGTTCAGGCCGGGGAGGCAGTGAATCTGCCTGCCGACGCCAAGGCCACGCGGGGCCTCTTCACGCTCGCGACGGCGCGTGGCGGCGCGCAGGCGGGCGGGATCAAGACCTACGGTCTGGTCGTGCCGAACAGCCAGGCGATGGTCGACGTGAACATCGCCGTCAGCGGCCAGGTCGTCGACGTGTTCGTGCGCGTCGGCGACAGTGTGCGCAAAGGCGAGCCGATCGTCGCCATCTTCAATCCCGAATTCATCACGACGCAACGCGGCTATCTCGAATTCCTCAAGAACGAGGAGAAGCTGCAGGTGCTGCGTGAAGAGGGCCGGCTGCCGAACTATCTCAAGGACGCCAAGGAAAACCTGCGCTGGTGGGGCATGACGGACAAGGAGATCGCCGCCCTCATCGAGCACGGCAGGGTCGTCGAGCACATCCGGCTCGACGCGCCGACCGACGGTTTCATCACCGAACTGCTGGTGCAGCCGGGTTCGCTGGTCAACGCCGGCGACCGCACGATGAAGCAGTTCGTCGTCGTCGGCCGGGCCGTCGCGCGCATGGTGTCGGCCGATGCGCCGCACTGGCTCGAAGGCTACGTCTACCCCGACCAGAGGGCGCTCGTGCAGCCCGGCGTGCCGGTGCGCGTCAGCTTGCCCGACGGCCGCGAGCTCGAGCGGCGGGTGACCCAGGTCATGCCGGTCGTCGACCCGGCGACGCAGCGTGCGCGCTTTCTCGTCGACCTTGGCAAGGCGGGGGCGGCGCTGACCGTCGGCCAGACTGTCGACCTGAGCCTGCTGCTCGACAAGCCGACCGGGGTCTGGGTGCCGCGTGGCGCCGTGCTCGGGCAGGGGCTCGCCCCGGTCGTGTTCGTCCAGCGCGCGCCCGGACGGTACCTGCGGCGGACGGTGCAGGTCGTCGACGAAACCGCCACGCTGCTGCGCGTGAACGGCGTGGCCGCAGGGGAAAAGCTGGTGGTCGCCGGAAAAATGATGCTCGAAGGCCTCTATCGCATTTCGGCGCGCCCCGCCGCGGCCGCCGACCATCATCATCACTGACGCAGCGGATCGACACATGTTTGATTGGGTAATCGGATGGTCCTTGCGGAACCGCGTCACGGTGGTTCTGCTGTATCTCATTCTGGCCGGCGCGGCCATCGTCGCCGCGCGCAACATGGCCGTCGACGTCTTCCCCGAATACGCGCCGCCGCAGGTGCAGATCCAGACCGAGGTGCCCGGCTATTCGGCCGGCGACGTCGAAACGCTGGTCACGCGCCCGATCGAAGTGGTGCTGCAGGGCGCGCCCTACGTTGACCAGATCCGCTCGAATTCCTCGGTCGGCCTGTCGCGCATCACCATCGTCTTCGAGTGGGGCGTCGACATCTACCGCGCGCGGCAGATCATCCAGGAGCGCATGCAGGCGGTGCAGGGCCAGTTGCCGTCCGGCGCGCAGACGCCGCAGCTCATGCCGGTGACCTCGGCCGTGAGCTGGCTGCTCAAGTTCGCGCTCGTCGACTGGTCGGGCGCCGACCGCGAGCACGAACTGCGCACGTTGGTCGACTGGGACATCCGCAACCGGCTGCTCGCCCAGCCCGGCGTCGCCTCGGTCGTCGCCGTGGGCGGCGGGGTCAAGCAGTACCAGGTGCTGCTCGACCCGCTGCGCATGCGCAAATACGGCGTGTCGGTCGCGATGGTGGCCGACGCGCTGCGCAGCGCCAATCTGGTCGCGCCGGGCGGCTTCGTCTACCCGAGCGCGGAAGAGGAATATTTCATCCGCGCCAACGGCAAGGTCGCGAGCCTGCGCGACGTGGCCGAGACGCTGGTGGTGATGCGCGACGGGCAGCCGATCCACATCGGCGACATCGCCGAGGTGCGCTTCGGCAGCGAGATCAAGCGCGGCGAGGGCCAGATCCACGGCGGCCCGGCGGTGATCGGCACGGTGTCCAAGCTGTGGGGCGCCGACACCATGGAAACCACGCGCAACGTGGAAAAGGTGCTGGCGAGCATGGCGCAGAACCTGCCCGAGGACGTCGAGCTGATTCCCCACGTGTTCCGCCAGGCGAGCTTCATCGACGCCTCGATCGACAACCTGCGCGACGCCTTGCTGCATTCTTCGATCATCGTTGCGCTCGTGCTGCTGCTGTTCCTGTTCCGCTGGCGCCCGACCGCGATCAGCCTGATCGCGATCCCGACTTCGCTGATGGCCGGCGTGCTCGTGCTGTGGGCGTTCGACATCAGCATCAACGCGCTGACGCTCGGCGGGCTCGTGTTCGCGATCGGCGAGGTCGTCGACGACGCGATCATCGACGTCGAGAACATCCTGCGGCGCCTGCGCGAAAATGCGCGCGCGGTCGCACCGCTGCCCGCCCTCGACATCGTCTACGAAGGTTCGCGCGAAATCCGCAACTCGGTCGTTTTCGCGACGCTCATCATCCTCGTCGCGTTCACGCCGATCTTCTTCCTCCAGGGCATCGAGGGGCGCATCTTCCAGCCGATGGCGATCGCCTACCTGGCCGCCATCGCCAGTTCGCTGATCGTCGCGATCACGCTCGTGCCGGTGCTCAGCTATTACCTGATGGGTCGCGAACAGCGGGCGCGCGAATACGGGCTGGGGCCGGTTTCCGAGTTCCTGCTCGGGCGCTACGAGCGCCTGCTGCAGTGCCTGCTCGCGTGGCCCCTGACGGTTGCCGTGGCGACGCTGCTGCTCGTCGCAGCGGCCGCGATCGCCTTTGCCGGGCTCGGGCGTTCGTTCATCCCGCCTTTTCACGAGGGCAATCTCGTGATCGCGACGACGATGATGCCCGGCACCTCGCTCGAGGAAAACCTGCGCATGGGCCGTGAGGTCGAAAGGCGGGTCGGAGAGATGCCCGAGGTCGCGAGCCTCGCCCAGCGTGCGGGCCGCTCCCGGCTCGACGAGGACGCGCAGCCGGTCAACTTCAGCGAATTCGACATCGCGCTGAAGCCCGGCACGCGCAACGTGCCCGAGGTCATGCAGCGCATCCGCGAGCAGCTCGGGCAGATACCGGGCATGTCGACCAACGTCTCGCAATTCATCACCCACCGCATGTCGGAAATCCTGTCCGGCGTGCGCTCCCAGGTCGCGGTCAAGATCTACGGCCCCGACCTCGCGGTGCTGCAGCAGAAACAGCAGGCGATCCATCAGGCCGTGCAGGGCGTCGCCGGGGTCGTCGATCTGCAGATGGAGCCGATGATTCTGGTGCCGGGTGTGGATGTGCAGGTCGACCGCGCTGCGGCGGCAGCCTACGGCTTCACGCCGGGCGCCATCGTGGCCCAGGTCGAACAGGCCTTCAACGGCGTCGTCGCGTCGAAAGTGCTCGAGCAGGACCGGACCTTCGACCTCTTCCTGCGCGTCAACGAAGCCTCGCGCGCCGACGTCCGCACGCTCGGCGAGATTCCCCTGATCTCGCCCGAAGGCGTCGTCGTGCCGCTACGCGACCTCGCGCGCTTCACGGTCGTGCAGGAGCCCTACATGATCAATCGCGATAGCGGCGCGCGCCGCGCCGTCGTGCAGTGGAACACCGAAGGCCGCGACCTCGACGGCGTCGTGCGCGAGGCGCAGGCGCGCATCCGCGACACGGTCGAACTGCCGCCAGGCTATGCGATCGAGATCGGCGGCGATTTCGAGGGCCAGCAGCGCGCGACACGCAGCCTGCTGCTCTCGGGCACGGCCGCGCTGGTGCTGATCACGCTGATCATGTTCCATGCCTTCCGCAACTGGTCGCTCGTGATGCTGATCATGCTCAACCTGCCGCTTGCGCTGATCGGCGGCGTCTTTGCGCTACTGCTGGCCGGCGAGACGCTCAACGTCTCGTCCATGATCGGCATGGTCGCGCTGTTCGGCGTGGCGACGCGCAACAGCCTGCTGCTCGTGTCGCGCTACCTGCATCTGATGGAGGCCGAGCCGCAGCTCGGCGCCGCCGAGCTCGCGGTGCGCGGCGCGCGCGACCGCCTCGTTCCCATCCTGCTGACCGCCTTCACGGCCGCGCTGGCCGTGACGCCGCTGATTTTCGGCGACCCGACCGGAAAGGAAATGGAACGCCCGCTCGCGATCGTCCTGCTCGGCGGCATGCTGAGCTCGACGCTGCTGAATCTCGTGGTGATTCCCACGCTGTTCCACTGGCTGGCGGCGCGCCGGCCGGGCTGGCTTTCCCCGGGGGCGGCCTGAGTGCGATGGTCCGGAAGCGCTATGGTCCGCCGGCCGTGGCGCCGCGTAATATGAATGTACCTGCCGGTTTCGACGATGGTGAAGTTCATGTTCGCTAAATCGCCCGCTCCTTCGCTTGCCGCGCGTCTGACCGAAGCGAGGCGCGCCCTCGGGCAGCGGCCGAGCCCGGTCAGCCCTCCCGAGATCGGCGTGCTGCTGTGGCTGCTGCTGCTCGTGGCGATGCCCGTCTTCGTCTTTTCGCAGTGGTCGCTGCCCGCGCAGCAGGCGGTACACGTCGAGCCGGAAAGCCATCTGCTGATCGAAGCCTTCTGCGGCCTGACCGCGCTGACGCTCGCCGGGATGATGCTCTCCGTCTGCATCAAGCGGCGCGAGCCGAGCCTCATCCTGTTCGGCCTCGGTTTTTTCGCCATGGGCGTGTTCGATCTGCTGCATGCGTGGACTGACCCCGCGCGCGAGCAGACCGCGTTCGTCGTCTATCACACGCTTTCGACGCTGCTCGGCAGCGTCTTCATCCTGGCCGGTGTCATCGTCCGTATCGCGGCCGAGCGCAGCCACGGATTTTCCAACGCCGACCACGCGACGTTTGCAATCGGCCTGGCCCTGGCCGTCGCCGTCGCCGTGCTCTACCAGATTTGGATTCCCAACCTGTTCGCACCCCGGGTGGAGACGGTCGGCTTTTCCTCGCTCAACCACGCCGCGCATTATTTCGCCGCGCTCGCCTATGTGCTCGCGGGCATCGCGTTCTATCGCTACTTCCGCGAGCACCACCAGAAGCTGGCCTTGCTCGCGTTCAGCCTGCTGGTCGTGTTCGCGCAGAGTGCCTACCTGTTCAGCCTTTCGAGCATGTGGGACCTCGCCTGGTGGATATGGCACGGGGTCAAGCTCCTGTTCTACGTCGGCGCCATGCTGATCGTGTTCGTCGGCTTCCTTCTGGCCTTGCGCACGATCGAGAAGTCGCGCCGTTCGCTGTTCCGCGTCAACCGGCGCCTCCAGCGCTCCCAGCAGGCGATACTCGGCTTCAATCGCGAACTCGAAATCCGCAATCGCATGGCCCAGGGCGCGATGCTCACGCGCGATCTCGACCACGCCCTCGACGTGGTTTCCGACGCCATCCGCGAACTCCTCGGACTGACGAGCTGCGAGCTCATGCTGCGCATCCCGCCGGACGAGGTCGACGAATTCGACCGCCTGACGCGGCGCCTGAGCAGCCGCTGGCCGGTGCGCGCGCTGCGCGATGCCTCGCCCTGTCACGGCGACGATTGCCGGCCGCTCGCGACGCGCGACGTGTTCGAATGCGGCTACCACGACGCGTCCGGTGCGCATTCGGTATGCCTCGCGCTGACCGCCGAAGGGCAGGAGGTCGGCCGCCTGCGTCTGCTCGGGAGCCCCGCCGCCGTCGAAAAGTGCAAGCCCGATGCCTTGCGTGCGCTCGCGGTCGAGGCCGGCGCGATCGTGCACAACGCCTTGCTCTACCAGCAGCGGCAGGAGGCGAACGACTTCAGGATGGCGCTGCTGCGCGTCTCGACCATGATCACCGCGACGCTCGATCTCGACCGCGTGCTCGAAGCCGTGTGCAAGGAAAGCGCTGCGCTGTTCGAGTGCGACGGCGCGCTCGTCTGGCTGCCCGAGGCCGAGGCGAGAAGCTTTTACCTCGCGGCGAGATGGTTCGCACAGGGCGACCGGGCGGTCTCGGCCGAACTCGAAGCCTGGTGCAGCGACGGCGAACAATGCGCGACGCTGCTGCAGGGCGTGCGCGGCCAGTTCCAGCCGATAAGCGTGCTGTGGCGGGACGGCGCGCAGGCGACCCCGTTCTGCAAGCCGGCGGGTTGCCCCTGGGAGGCGCTCGCCGTGTTCCCGCTGCTCGACGGCGAGCAGCTCATGGGCGCGATGGTGCTGGCGCGCAGCGAGGCCGTGCGCTTCAGCGCGGCGACGCTCGGCAAGGGCGTGCTGCTCGCGGACCAGGTGCGCATCGCGGTCAACAATGCGCGCAGCTATACGCGGCTTGCCGAATTCAACCGTCAACTCAAGCTCGCGGAGGAAGACAAGCTACGCAGCGAACGCATGGCGGTCATGGGGCAGATGGCGGCTTCGGTCGCGCACGAGGTGCGCAATCCCCTGTCGGCGATCAACAACTGCCTCGCCGTGCTGCGCCCCGAGGCGGCGACCCAGCCGCGCAGCCAGGCGGCACTCGAAATCATCCAGGACGAAGTCGAACGGCTGACCAACCTCACGAGCAATTTCCTCTCGTTCGGCAAGCCGCGTGCGCCGGTCAGCAAACCGGTGGTGCTCGAGCAGGTCGTGAAGAAGACATGCGCCCTGCTCGAGCGGCATATCAGCGAGGAGGAGCTGCCGATCAGGTTGAGTCTCGAGATCGAGCCGGCCTCGTCGCTGCTGCTCTTCGACGCCGACGCGCTCGAGTCGGTGCTGTGGAATCTGCTGCTCAACGCCTCCCAGGCGATCCACGGCGCGGGCCGCATCGAGGTCGGGCTGCGCCGCTATTCCAGGCATTTCCTGCTCGCGGTGAGCGACACCGGCAAGGGCATCGCGCCCGAAGATCAGGCGCGGATTTTCGAGCCCTTCTATTCGCAGCGCCCGCTCGGCGCCGGGCTCGGGCTCGCCATCGTGCAACGCCAGGTGCGCGAGTGGCACGGATGCATCCGGGTGCGTAGCCGGGTGGGGGAGGGGACCCGATTCTTCCTGCGGGTGCCCGTACGGGTCGGGGAAAGCTTTTTCGGACGCGAGGTCGCCTGATGCGCATTTTGTTGGTCGACGATCAGAAAAGCCTGCGGCGCAGCCTGTCGCTAATGCTGCAGGGCGCGGGTTTCGAAACCGGCGAAGCCGAAAGCGGCGAGGAGGCGCTGTCGTGCCTGGGCGCCGAGCGTTTCGATCTGGTGATCACCGACCTGCGCATGGAGGGCATGTCGGGCGTCGACCTGCTGCGCGAAATCAAGCGGCTGAATCCGCTGCTGCCGGTGATCCTGATCACCGCCTACGGCAGCATCGACTCGGCGGTCGACGCGATGCGCCTGGGCGCCTTCGACTATCTGACCAAGCCCTTCCGCGAGCAGGACATCCTGGAAAAGATCCGCGCGAGCCAGTCGGCGCCGCCCGGTTTCGCCCTTGCGGCCGAAGCCTCGCGCGACGCCGAAGACATCGTCGCCGACACGCCGCAGATGCGGGCCACGCTGATCAAGGCCGAGCGCATCGCGCGGACCGACATCAGCGTCCTCATCACCGGTGAAACGGGCACCGGCAAGACCCGGGTCGCGCGCTTCATCCACGAGAACAGCGCGCGCCGCGAGGCGCCTTTCGTCAGCATCAACTGCGCGAGCCTGCCCGAGAACCTGCTCGAGAGCGAACTCTTCGGCCACGTGAAGGGCGCCTTCACCGGGGCCACCGAATCGCGCGCCGGCCTTTTCGAGGAGGCCGACGGCGGCACGCTGTTCCTCGACGAGGTGGACACGCTGTCGCCGGCGATGCAGGCCAAGCTGCTGTCGGTGCTGCAGGAAAAAGTCATCCGCCGCGTCGGCTCGAACAAGGGCAAGAAGGTCGACATCCGCATCATGTCGGCGAGCAACCAGGACCTCGCCCTGCTCATCGACAAGGGCCATTTCCGCTCCGACCTGTACTTCCGCCTCAACGGCATCCGCCTGCATCTGCCGCCGCTGCGCGAGCGCGGGCAGGACCTGCACAACCTGCTGCAGCGCTTTCTGGCCGTCTATGGCCGCAAGTACGGGCGCGGCCGGCTACGGCTGTCGCCGCGCGCCGAGGCCTATGTGCTGGGCTATGCGTATCCGGGAAACATCCGCCAGCTCGAAAGCTTCGTCGAGCAGATGGCGGTGTTCGCCGACGACGCCGGCTACATCGACGTCGACGCGCTGCCCGAGGACCTGTTGCAGCAGGCGCCCGCGGCGATGCCGCGGCACGAACCGGCCGAACTCGGCGAGGGCGGCGGCAGCATCGCCGACTCCCAGCGGCGGATGATCGAAGCGACGCTGCAGCGTGCGTCCAACATCGGCGAGGCGGCGCGCGTCCTCGGCATCGGCCGCACGACGCTGTGGCGCAAGATGCGCGAGTACAACCTGCATTTCCCGCCGCACGGGCGCAATCGCTGACGTTTCCGTCCCGTACCGCTCTGGTACGGGGCTTGCTTTTCAGAGCGGTGAGGGCCTTGTCCCACCGTTTTGAAACAGCAGGAGACGCAAGCATGTCCGTTACACACTCGAACTGGAAACGCGCCCTCGGCGCCTTGCTGTTCGCCTTGCACCCGGCCGCGCTGTGGGCCGATGCGCCGGCGGTCGTCGAGACCGACGTCAAGTACGAGGTCACCGTCACCGACGCCTTGTCGGCCGTGCGCGAGATGCTCGTATCGGCGCTCGAGGCACGCAACTACGCGATCATCAACGTGCTCGACGTGCAGCAAGGCCTCGCCAGCCGTGGCATCGACGCGCATCCGCTGCAACTCGTCGAGTTCTGCAACCTGACGCGCGCATACACGATCACGCGTCACGTTCCCGAGTTCGAGTTGTTCGCGCCGTGCCGCGTCGCGCTGTTCGAGAAGGATGGCAAGACCACGGTGATGGTGCACCGACCGGCCCACGTGCTGTCGCTGCTTGCAAAAGAGCCCAAGCTGTCGGACGAAGGCCGGGGAAATCTCGAGCGCTTCGACGCCGACCTCAAGGCGCTCCTGGCCGAGCTCGCGCAAGGCGGGTTCTGAACCGCGCTTTCCACTTTGAAACACGACGAAACATCCCCTCGATCCCGGCAAGGAGCCACCATGTCTTTCCGCACCCAATCCGCCACCCCCGTCGCCGCGCGCCGGGGCCGTCTCGTCGCCGCCGCGCTGCTGGGCGGCACCGCCGTGGCGTCGCTCGTCGCCCACGGTCACGGCAACATGATGACGTCGACCGCGGTGCTGGTCGCCACCTCGGGCAGCTCGGTCAGCGGGACACTCAAGTTTCATGAAGCGCAGGACCGCGTCGTGCATATCCGCGGCACGGTCGAGGGCCTGGCGCCGGGCAAGCACGGCTTCCACATCCACGTGAACGGCAACTGCGATTCGCCCGACGGCATGAGCGCGGGCGGCCACTACGCACCCGCCGGCGGCCGCCACGGCGCGCCCGACGCGAAAGAGCGGCACATGGGCGACCTCGGCAACATCGTCGCCGACGCGAGCGGCCGTGCCGAGGTCGACGTGACGGTGCAGGGCATCACGATCGCGCTGATGGGGACGGCCTCGGTCGGCGACCGCAGCATCGTGATTCACGCCGCCGAGGACGATTTCTCCGATCCGGCCGGCAACTCGGGGGCGCGCGTGGCCTGCGGCGTGATCGAGTCGGACATGATGCGGATGTAGGGAAGCGTCCCGGGGGGCATGGCAAGCGCGCCGCCCCGTCAGCGAGGCCAGGGTGCGTCAATTTGTCACATTCCGGCATCGCGCGAGCGGCACTAACCTCGTGCCTGCGCGGCACGAGACAGATCGAGTGGGGAGCGGATGGGTCATATCACTTTTGCGGGGGTGCTGCTGGCAGCGCTGGTCCATCAACCCGTCGTCGCCGCCGAACACCGGCACGAGACCATGCCGCAGCCCGCCAAACCGGCACTCGCGGTCGGCGCAACGCTCGACCCCGAGGGCCGGCTGTGGGTCGCCCGCGTCGAGAACCAGCAGCTCTGGGTCTCGCGGTCAGACGACGGCGGCCAGCATTTTTCACAACCGGTCGCAGTGTCGTCCGAGCCCGAAGCGATCGCCGCGGACGCCGAGAGCCGGCCCAAGATTGCCGTCGCACGCGACGGCACGGTCCTGCTGAGCTGGACCCAGTCGCTGCCGCAGAAGTACAGCGGCAACATCCGCTTTTCCCGCTCGACCGACGGCGGCAGGCGTTTCTCCAGGCCGATCACGGTGAACGACGACGGCCGCGTTACGAGCCATCGCTTCGACTCGCTCGCGATCGACGGCGCCGGCGGCGTCGCGCTGATGTGGCTCGACGCCCGCGACCGCGACGCGGCGCGCGAGAAGGGCGGCGACTTCGGCGGCGTGTCAGTCTACTTCGCGCGCTCGACCGATAACGGCGCGACGTTCGGCGCCAATCGCCAGCTCACGGCCCACACCTGCGAATGCTGCCGCACCGCGCTGACGTGGACCGCCGAGGGCCCGGTCGGCATGTGGCGCAACCTCTACGGCCGCAACACCCGCGATTTCGCGCTCGCCAATCTCGATCGCGGCGAGGTGTCACGCGCGACCGACGACGAATGGCAGATCGACGCCTGCCCGCACCACGGCGGCGGGCTCGCGGTCGACGCGCGCGGCACCCGGCATCTGGTCTGGTTCACCCAGGGCAAGGCGCGCCAGGGCCTCTTCTACCGGCGTGTCTCCGCCGGCCGCGCCTCGCCTCCGATGTCGCTCGGCGACCCCGCTGCGCAGGCCGGGCATGCGAGCGTGGCGGCAGCGGGCGACAGCGTGCTGATCGCCTGGCGCGAATTCGACGGCCAGGGTTACGTCGCGCGCGTCATGCACTCGACCGACGGCGGGCTGTCGTGGAGCGCGCCGCGGCGACTCGCCGAGGCGCGGGGCGCCGCCGACTATCCGCTGCCGCTGGTCGACGGCAAGCGCGTGCTCGTCGTGTGGAACAGCGCCGCCGAGGGCCTGCGCGTGCTGCCGCTCGCGCTGGAGAACACGAAATGATGCGGCGCGTGCTCGCTGGAATCGCCGCCGCACTGGCTTTCGCCGCTTCCGCTACCGCCGGCACCGTCCCGTTCACGGCCGACAGCCTGGCCAAAATCAAGGCGCAATACGCCGGCCGCCCCTTCGTTCTGAGCCTGTGGTCGTTCGAGGAATGCGCCTACTGCATCGCCGAGCTGAAGCAGTTCGGCAAGCTCGCGCAGAAGCGCAAGCGCCTGCCGCTGGTATTGGTCGCCAGCGATTCGCCGCAGCACGCACCCGCGATCGACCGCTTGCTCGCCGAGCTCGGCCTCGACGCAGCCGACAGCTGGGTGTTCGACGACGCGATGCCCGAGCGGCTGCGCCACGCCGTCGACCCGTCGTGGTACGGCGAAGTGCCGCGCACCTATCTGTACGACGCGCGGCACCAGCGCGAAACCGTCGTCGGCGTGCTGAGCGAAGCGCGCCTGCGCGCCTGGCTCGAACGGAACGTGCCCGAGTGATTCGAAGAACAGGGGAGACCGCATGAAACTCACATCCATCGCGCTCGCGCTCGCGGGCGTCATCGCGGCGCCGGCCGCGTCCGCCGCCGCGCCCGCCGACGCGGCGCTTCCGGAAATGACCGTGACCGGGACGCGCGAGGGCGAACTCCTGAGCGAGACGCCGGCGACCGTCGGCATCGTCAAGGACACGACGCTGCGCGAAACGCGGCCGACCCACCCCAAGGAGGTCCTCAATCAGGTGCCGGGCGTCTGGGTCAGCAATCTTTCCGGCGAGGGGCACTCGACCGCGATCCGCCAGCCGCTGACGACGAGCGCGGTCTACCTCTACCTTGAGGACGGCATTCCGACGCGCTCGACCGGCTTCTTCAACCACAACGCGCTGTACGAGATCAACGTCCCGCAGGCTGGCGGCATGGAAATCATGAAAGGCCCGGGCAGCGCGCTCTACGGCTCGGACGCGATCGGCGGCACGATCAACGTGCTGACCCGCACGCCGCCCACCAAGGCCGAATTCGAGGCCAGCGCCGAAGCCGGCTCGCACGGCTGGGGGCGCGTGCTCGTCGGCGGCGGCAATGCGCACGGCGACGACGCCTGGCGCGCGAGCCTCAACCTCACGCGCACCGACGGCTGGCAGGACAACGCCGGCTACGACCGCCAGACCGGCACCGCGCGCTGGGACCGTCTGCTCGGCGACGACGCGCTGCTGAAAACGGTGCTGTCGTTCTCCAAGGTCGACCAGCAGCACGTCGGCAAGCTGAGCGCGGGCGAACTCGAGGCGACGCCGCGTGCCAACAACGTACCGTTCTCGTACCGCGAGGTCGACGCCTTCCGGCTGTCGACCGCCTACGAAAAGGAAACCGCCAACAGCCTGCTGTCGATCACGCCCTACTTCCGCGACAACAGCATGGACATCCTTCCCAACTGGAGCGTCAGTTACGACCCGAGCCGCTACCTCACGAAGAACAAGTCCTTCGGCTTGCTCGGCAAATACCGCCGCGACTTCGAGCCGCTGCGCGCTCGGCTCATCGTCGGCCTGGATTTCGACTACAGCCCGGGGTCGCGCGACGAGGATTCGATTCGTCTCGACAAGACCACCAATGCCTACGGCGGCGTGACCTATAGTCTCAATCCCGCGGCACCCGTGCAGATCTACGACTACGACGTCAGCTACCGTGGCATTTCGCCCTACGTGCACGGCGAGGCCTCGCTGACCGAACGCCTGCGCGTCAACGCCGGCCTGCGCTACGACGACATGCGCTACGACTACGAGAATAACTTCAACGGCGGCGTCGCCGGTGCCACGCAAGGCGTCGCCGGGCCGTTCCCGGCCGGGGGCTGGTACGGCCACGTCGCCAGCACCGAGGTCGGCTATACACACTGGGGGCCGAAGCTCGGCGCGACCTATGCGTTCAGCGAGGCGCTGAGCGGCTTCGCGGCCTACAGCAATTCCTTCCGCGCGCCGTCCGAGAGCCAGGTCTTCCGCGGCAGCCGCGAGTCCACCGCGGCGAAGGCGCAGGCCGCCGCCGAGTCGCTGCTGGATCTCAAGCCCGTGATCGTCGACAACTACGAACTCGGCCTGCGTGGCAAGGCCGGCACCGTGCGCTACGAGGCCTCGGTCTATCACATGGTCAAGAAGGACGACATCGTGAGCTATACCGACCCGGCCACGACGCAGAGAACCGTCGTCAACGCCGGTGAAACGCTGCACCGCGGCGTCGAGCTCGGACTCGGCCTGCCGCTCGCGCCGGCCTGGCAGCTCGATGCGAGCCTCTCTTATGCCAAGCACACCTACGAGTCGTGGACCGTGTCGGGAACCGCCGACTACAGCGGCAACGAAATGGAAGCCGCGCCGCGCCTGATCGCCAACACGCGTCTGAGCTACGCCCCCGGCTTCATGAACGGCGGGCGCGTGCAGCTCGAATGGTTCCGCCTCGGCAGCTACTGGCTCGACGCCGCGAACACCGGCAAATACGACGGCCACGACCTTTTCAACCTGCGCGCCAACTACCCGTTCGGCAAGGGCATGGAAGTGTTCGGCAGCATCACCAACCTGTTCGACAAGCGCTATGCCGAGACCGCCGACGGCACCGGCACCGCGCCGACCTATACGGCCGGGCTGCCGCGCTCGGCGGTCGTCGGCGTGCAGGCGAAGTGGTGACGGAGGCGGGCGACGGCGCGGCATGAAGGCTTTGCGCATGGACTGGAATCGGGCGATCGGGCTGCTGGTCGTGGTGGGGCTGCACGGCGGCCTGCTCTATGGCCTATGGAGCGTGCGCGTGATTCCGCCGCCGTCGGAGGCGTTGACGCTGTTCGTCAGCTTCGTCGCGCCGCCGCCCGAGCCCGTGCAGGCCACGGCCCCGCCGCCCAAGCCGGCCAAGCCGCGTACGCCGCCGCCAAAACCGGCGCCGAAGCCCGAGCCGCATCGCCATCTCGCCGCGCAGGCGCCGGTGCTGTCGCCGCGGGAAATCGTCGAGCCGACACCCGAGCCGGTCGTCGAACCGGTCATCGCTCCGGCGCCGGCCGTACCCGACCCCGCGCCGCGCGCACCGGAGGCGCCGCCCGCACCGCCGCCGGCGCCCGCCCCGGCAGGACCGCTGACGCTGCCCTCGGAACTCGCGCTCGGCTGTCCCGAGCGTACGGCGCCCGCCTACCCGCGGCTCTCGCGCCGGCTCGGTGAAAGCGGAAAGGTCGTGCTGCGCGTGGAACTCGACGAAACGGGCCGCGTCGCCGGCGCACAGGTCGCGAGCAGCAGCGGTTCGCCGCGACTCGACGCCGCCGCGCTCGCCGCGGTCCGCACCTGGCGATGCCGGCCGGCCCAGCGCGACGGACGCGGCGTGCGCGCCATCGCGACCCAACCATTCAATTTCACTCTGGAAGGACCCTGACCATGGAAAACAGCCTGGGCTTTGCCCATTTTCTCGCGCAGACCGATGCGCTCGGGCGCGTCGTCCTGCTCCTGCTGCTCGCGCTCTCGGTCGCGAGCTGGTATCTGATCGTGACCAAGGCGCTCGCCAACTATCTGGCGGGACGCCGCGCCGATGCCTTCCTCAAGCAGTTCTGGGCGTCGGACTCGCTGCAGGAGGTGCGGGCGGCGCTGCGCACGCAGCCGCGCGACAACGCCTTCGCCGAACTCGCCCACGACGCGCTCGAGGCCGCCGAGGACGACCATCAGCACGGCGTGCAGAAGCTCGCGGCGGCGGGCGGGCTCGGCGAGTTCCTGACGCGTCTGCTGCGCAACGGCATCGACCAGGAAGCGATGCGCGCCGAACGCGGCCTCACCGTGATGGCCTCGGCCGGCTCCGCCGCGCCGTACATCGGGCTGTTCGGCACGGTCTGGGGGATTTATCACGCGCTCGTCAACATCGGGCTTGCAGGGCAGGGCACGCTCGACAAGGTCTCGGGGCCGGTCGGCGAAGCGCTGATCATGACCGCGCTCGGGCTCGCGGTCGCCATCCCCGCGGTGCTCGCGTACAACGCGTTCAACCGGCGCAACCGGGTCTGGCTCGCGCGGCTCGACGCCTTCGCGCACGACCTGTACACGGTGCTCACGGTCGGCGCGAAAGGCGCCGGTGCGGCCGGCACGGCCGGCGAGGTTCGTCCGCTGCGCAGCGCAGCGCGGCCGCTGCAGCCGACAAGCGCGAAGGCCTGAGCCATGGCGATGGGAAGCTTCGATCCGCGCCGCCCGCAGACCCCGATTGCCGACATCAACGTGGTGCCCCTGGTCGACGTGATGCTGGTACTGCTGGTGATCTTCATCATCACCGCGCCGCTCCTGACCCATTCGGTCAAGGTCGACCTGCCCAAGGCGAGCAGTGCGCCCAACATCACGCAGCCCGCGCACGTCGAATTCGCGATCCGCGCGAACGGCGAGCTGCGCTGGAACGGCGCACGCGTCGCGCCGCAGGAGCTGGCCGCACGCTTCGCCACGGAGGCGCGCAAACAGCCGCAGCCCGAGCTGCACATCCGTGCCGATCGCCAGGCGCGCTACGAGCGCGTCGCCCAGGTCATGTCCGCGGCCGCCCAGGCCGGTCTCGTGCGCATCGGTTTCGTGACCGAGCCGGTCAAACCCTGATCCTTCGGAAAGCGGCGTCGGCGCGCGCCGGCTTCCCGTGGCGACCGGCTTTCCGCTCGCAGCCCTCGTGTTCCGTCGTGTCCGCTTTGGAACATGGCAGCGCGGATTCGGAACAGGTCTGTCCCGTTTGACAGCGCCGCAGCGCTCCCGCACCGCGGTAAGGCCCTTCCGGCGGGCATTCCCGATCTGGCATCGGTCGTGCTAGTGCTTCGACGCGTGCGCGGCGAGTCTCCTGCGCGCACGTACCTCCTGCTCTTTTGAACCGGCATCCGTCGGTTCTTTTTTTTGTTTCGCGACCTCGCCCAGCCTCGGCCGCCGCTTATTTCCCCTTGCTTCCCGACCGCTCGCAACCCACGCGCCGCGCTTCGCTGCGTCGGCGTTTCAGGGCGGAACGAGAAACGGAACAACAGCCGCCGACTTCTGTGGCAAGTCTTTGGTTTAAAAAGTTTATTTCATCTGGCACGGCCGCTGCTTAAACAGCGATGCGACATACCGTTGCACCTCAAATCCGTCTGTGAGGGCTGTATCCGCCGATCGAGGCGGCATCGGAGGGATGGGGCGAACCATTGGAGGCGAACATGAAAATTCGAGCAAGTGAAAACAGAGCGAGCGGGCGGATCAAGTCCATCTGCGTGTCGATGTCAGCGGCGGCCCTGCTCGCGCTGCCGGCCGGTGCGGCGCTGGCGGACAGCAAGGACGGGACCTTTCCGACCGCGGACCAGGTGGGCGGGCAGGTCTATACCGATCCCGTCGGCGTTGGCAAGCAGCTGCCGCTCGACTTCGACGCGTACGACATGGACGGCAAAAAGGTCGACCTTGCGGACGCGATCGCGGGCAAGCGGTCGATGGTGGTGTTCTTCATCTCCGCCGTGCCGGTTTCGGTCGAGGAGCTGGTGAAGATCGAGAACTACGCGCGCTCGCGCGGCAAGGGCATCAACCTCGTCTTCGTCAACGCCGACACGGTCGGCTCCGCCCTGCAGGGCGGGCCGAAGATGGCCGTGCCGAACACGGTCAAGACCATGCACCTCATCAAGAAGGAGCAGAAGCTCCAGACCCGGCAGCTCTTCGTCGCGCCGAACGACGCGCTGAGCCCGACCGGCGTCTCGAACCGTCTCGGTTTCCGCGGGCTGCCGACGTCCTTCGTCGTCGACAAGAACGGCGTGATCGAGAAGGTGTTCGTGGGCCCGCAGGACTGGAACAAGAAGGGCGCCATCTGAGCTTCGCTGGTACCGACAGAATCTAGGAGAAAGTAATGAGCATCAACAGAAGGCAGTTCATGAAGAACGCGATCGCCGCCGGCATGGCGGGAACCGCGACGATGCTGGGATCGCGCAGCGCGTTTTCGGCGGTCCACGACCCGGTTGGCGAGGCACAGGCCGACCTGTTCAGGAAATTCAAGGGCAACGTCGTGCTGTTGCCGAGCAAGTACGGCGGCTACGTGCAGGCAATGGACCTGTCGACGCCGGAAACGCTGGCCTGGTATTCCTACGGCCTGCATGGCATCGACATGCCGATTCCCCACCACATCGCTGCCATGCCGTCGAAGGACCCCTACAAGGGCTTCGACTTCTACCAGACGATGCAGCCGCCGGCGGCGCCCTACGTCAACGAGAACTCGCCCGAGTGGCGCAACCGCGGCGACTTCAAGATGTTCAAGATGCGCTACGACGGCAGCGGCAAGCAGAACTCGATCACGGTCGTCAACGACATCGGCGAAACCACCGGCATGTCGCTCGGCGTGCACGTGTCGATCGGTGTCGGTGAAAACGCGAACAAGTACGTCGCCTTCGCCGACGGCCAGAAGGACATGGTGCTGATCACCGACATCGGCGACAACCCGAAGATCGTCAAGGCCTTCCGCGCCGACTACGATCCCGTCGCGCGCCAGCTCAACATCAGCCACGTCTTCCCCGATTCGACGACCGGCAAGTTCGACTACGTCGGGCGCAAGGGCATGAAGACGTCGCATGAGGCGATGCTCGGCGAGGAACTGATGCCGGCCGACCCGACCGCGGTCTTCGTCGACGCGTTCACTTGGCATCCGACGCTGCCGTTCGGTGCGATCCTGATCCGCCGTCTCGGCTGCTGCGCGATCGTCGACACGCGGACCTGGGAAGTCGTCTCGCTGCTGTCGACCGCCAAGGGCTCGCCCGACAACTTCCCGCTCGTCAAGCAGACGGGGTTCACCTGGACCTTCGCGGTGCCGTCGGTGCTGACGCCGCTGCACGAGGCGGGATTCGTCACCAGCGGGGAGTATTTCGTCGCCTGCAACAACGTGCTGCAGAACAACATCGCGGTCTACCGCTCGACCGACGAAAACCCCAACAAGTGGAAGAAGGAGACCTTCGTCGAAGGCTTCGGCACCAAGTACCTGCCGCTGCACATGGGCAACGTGCCGGATTCGCGCTTCGCCTTCTTCACGATGTGGGCGCGCAAACCCAACAACGGCTACATCTGCAAGGTCGACACCAAGACCTGGAAAGTCGTCGCCAAGTGGGATACCGGTCCTGATCCGCACACCTGCGACTGCACCGTCGACGGCAAGTACATGACCACCGTGTACAGCGGGCACCAGGCCGGTCAGTCGGGCCTCGTGGTGATCAACATCGCCAACGACAAGATCGAGGCGCGTCTGCCGTGTCCGGGCGGCATGCACGACCACGTCGTCGTTCCCGAAAGCTGGGAAGGCCTGAAGTACTCGCGCAGCACCTCGGTGTAAGCGGCGTCCCGCCGGCGCTCTGCCGCCGGCAGGATTTTTCCGCAAGGGTTGTAACAACCAGGAGATTCCAGATGACTACGAGCGTTCAGAACCCGCGCGGTTTTTCAGCCGCAGTCCTGGCCGTGCTGTTGAGCATGGCGAGCCCGGCCTGGGCGCACAGCAACGAGCATCTCGCGACGATGAGCGGCACCCACGGCGGCATGCTGCGGATGGCCGAGATGTATCACTTCGAACTCGTCGTCAAGGACGGCGAGGCGCACGTGTGGGTCACCGATCACGGCGACGTGCCGCAGTCGACCAAGGGCGCCGTCGCGACGTTGCGCGTCATCAACGGCAGCGAGGCGTTCTCGGTTTCGCTGCAGCCGAGCGGGCGCAACGAACTCGTCGCGAAGAATGCGCGCCTCAAATCGCGCAAGGGCACGAAGCTGGTGTTGACCGTGAGCATGGACGGCGAAGCCCCGCTCAAGACGCGTTACGCGATGGATTAGCGGACGGCCGCACCGCGTCATGACACTGCCTGCCCGTTTTCCTGCCATTTACTTGCGGCCGCTGCGGTTTCTCGCCGCAGCCTGCGTCCTGGCGCTGCTGCACGCGCCCCCGTTCGCCGATGCCAGCGGGGTGCCGGCCGAAAATCGCGAACGGCTGATCGCGACCAACAGCTGTCCGGGCTGCGACCTGCGCGGCGTCGAACTCGCGCAGCAGAACCTTCTCGGCGCCGACCTGCAGCAGGCGGACCTCTCGCGTGCCGATCTGCGCGGCACCTCGTTGCAGGGCGCCAATCTCGCGGAGGCCCGCCTCGTCGACGTCGACCTGCGCGGGGCGGTGATCGGCGGGACGGCCATGAGCGGCGCCGACCTGCGCGGCGCCAAGCTGGCGGGCGTCAACGCCAACCGGACGCGCTTCACGCAGGCGGACCTCAGCGGCGCCGACCTCAGCGATGCGCTGCTCGAGCACGCCGATCTCGAGGGCGCGAGGCTGCACGGGACCCGCTTCACCAACGCCGATCTGTACGAAGCCCGTTTCCTGTTTGCGGAAATGGCGGACACGGATTTTTCCGGCGCAAACCTGCACGAGGCCGATTTCAGCGACGCCGAGGTGTCCGGCATGCGGACCGACGGCCGCACCACCTGCGTCGACCTGAAGCCCGGGCCGTGCAGGCTCGATTAACCCGGGCGGCGACACCCGAACACAAGGAGCAGTCATGTATCGAATCACCAGAAACGCCCGTGCGCTCGCGTGCCTAATCGCGATCGCGGGCTTGGCGCAGCCCCTGTATGCAGCGGAATCCAAATCCCCGAGCGGGCAGGAACTTGCCTTCGACAACCGCAAGGGCAATTGCCTCGCGTGCCACATGGTGCCCGGTGACGCGAAAGCCGTGACTCAGGCGAACATCGCGCCGCCGCTCATCGAGATGAAGGCGCGATTCCCCGATCGCGCGAAACTCTACGCGCAGTTGTGGGATGCCTCGAAGGCCAACCCCGACAGCCTGATGCCGCCCTTCGGCAAGCACAAGATCCTCAGCGACGAAGAAATCGACAAGGTCGTCGATTACGTCTACGGCCTCTGACGACCGCCGGCCCCCATACGGAGACAATGATGAAGAAAACGGTATCAATCCTGTTCTGCCTCGGCGCACTCGTGCTCGCGACCGGCGCCCAGGCGACCACGCCCGAGGAAGGGCGCGCGAAGATCGTGAAGGCGGTGCAGAAGGCGTATCCCGAGATCAAGTTCGAGGATTACGTGCACGGCGCGATGGCCTTCAGCCCCGACGCGCTCGCGCAATACGAGGCGATCATGGCTTTTCCGCCTTTCGACGGTGAAATCGAGAAGGGCGCAAAGTTATGGGAAACCCCATTCAAGAACGGGCGGCGCTACGCCGACTGCTTTCCGCGCGGCGGCAAGAATGTCGCCGGCAACTACCCGCAGTTCGACCGGGCGACGAAGAAGGTCGTGACCTTCGAAATGGCGCTCAACCAGTGCCGCACGGCGAACGGCGAAGCGCCCTACAAGCACGGCGACATGAATACGATGGGCGTGCTCACGGCCTACGCGCGGACGCTGTCGGACGGCATGAAAATGAACATCAAGGTCGAAGGCGCCGACGCACGGGCCGCGTTCGAGGCGGGCGAGCGCTTTTTCCACCAGCGCCGCGGCCAGCTCAACTTCTCGTGCGCGGGCTGCCATCTCGGCAACGCTGGCAAGATCCTGCGCACCGAATACCTCTCGATGGCGCCCGGGCAGGCGACGCACTGGCCGGCCTTCCGCGGCGGCGACTACACGCTGTTCACGCTGCAGCGCCGCTATGCCGCGTGCAACCAGATGGTGCGCTTCGCGCCGCTGGAAATCGGCGGAGAGGAATACAACAACCTCGAGTACTACCACAGCTATCTGAGCAACGGTCTGCCGCTCAAGGCGGCGGTGTTCCGCAAATGACCCGCGCGCGGACGCAACGCGCCCTTGACCTGATCGAGGAGAAAACGATGAAGCGAATCCATGACACGCTCCCCGCGCTCGCCGCCGCATTGCTGCTCGGCGTCGGCGGCGTTCCACTGGCCCAGGCCTCCGATGCGCCGTCGGTCCTGAGCGCCGAAGCGTCCGGCGCGCTCGCGAACGCGGTCTACCTCGTCGACCTGGCGAAGAGCCGGAAATCCCTGTGGACGACCGCAGCCGGTGCCCTGGAACAGGCGCAGCAAGCGGCGCGGAAGAACGACAGCGGCGCGGTCATCGCGCACGCGACGGTCGCGAGCGAGCAGGCCTTTCTGGGCATGGCGCAGAGCGACTATCCGCTCGTCCGCGTCGACTGACCGTCCGACGGCGGCGCCCGGCTCGGAGCCGTGGCGCGCCGGACCGCTCACCCCCCATATCGCCAAGCAGCGCGCGACTCGATCGCGTGCCCAACCGCTTTTTGATCGCGTATCCGTAGAAAATGAACACCCTGCTTGCCCTGATGCTGGCTTACGCCCTGGTCTCGACGGGCTCCGTCGTGCTTGCGATGCGGCCCGGCGCGAGCCACCTGATCGGGCTGATGTCGCTGCTCTATGCCTTCATCACGCTCGGCCTGCTGGTGTTTCTCGTCGACCTGATTCAGGCCGCGGCCCGGCTTTGAGGCCGGGCTGCGGGTAGGGCGATCGCCTAGACGCCTTGTTTGAGGCTTGCTTCGATGAACACGTCGAGGTCGCCGTCGAGCACTTTCTGCGTCGCGGAGACTTCGACGTTGGTGCGCAGGTCCTTGATCCGCGAATTGTCGAGCACGTAGGAGCGGATCTGGTGGCCCCAGCCGACGTCGGCCTTGCCGGCTTCGAGCTTGTCCTGTTCGGCCTGGCGCTTGCGCAGCTCGGCTTCGTAGAGCTTCGACTTCAGCATCGACATCGCCTCGGCGCGGTTCTTGTGCTGCGAGCGGTCGTTCTGGCACTGGACGACGATGCCCGACGGAATGTGCGTGATGCGCACGGCCGAGTCGGTCTTGTTGATGTGCTGGCCGCCGGCGCCCGACGCGCGGTAGGTGTCGACCCTGAGGTCGGCCGGATTGATCTCGACTTCGATCGAGTCGTCGACCTCGGGATAGACGAACACGCTCGCGAACGAGGTGTGACGCCCGCCCGAGGAGTCGAACGGCGACTTGCGCACGAGGCGGTGCACGCCGGTCTCGGTGCGCAGGTAGCCGTAGGCGTAGTCGCCCTCGATCTTGATCGACGCCGACTTGATGCCGGCGACGTCGCCTTCGGATTCCTCGAGCAGCTCGGCCTTGAAGCCCTTGCGCTCGGCATATTTGAGATATTGCCGCAACAGCATCGACGCCCAGTCGCAGGCCTCGGTGCCGCCCGCGCCGGCCTGGATGTCGAGGAAGCAGTTGGACGGGTCCGCCGGGTTGCTGAACATGCGGCGGAACTCGAGCGTCGCGACGTCCTTCTCGAGGCCGTCGATGTCGGCCTGCACCGCCGCGAGCGTGTCGTCGTCGTTCTCCTCGCGCGCCATCTCGAACAGTTCACCGGCGTCCTTGAGGCCCGAGGTCACGCGGTCGAGCACGAGGACGACGTCCTCGAGCGACTTGCGTTCGCGCCCGAGTTCCTGGGCGCGCGCGGCGTCGTTCCAGAAATCGGGCGCTTCGGACAGGCGGACGACTTCTTCTAGGCGGTCTTTCTTGACAGGGTAGTCAAAGAAACCCCCTGAGCTGGGTTGCACGCTCGCTCAAGTCGGCGAGTTTGGCTTCGATCTGATTGAGGCTTTCGGCTTCCATGATTGTGCGCGTAACTAGGCGGAAAAACCGCGCATTATAGCCCACGCGGCAAGCAGCCCGAACGCGGTCGCGGCGAACCCGGCGAGGACATGGCGTCCGGTGCGGTGGCCGCCGATCGCGAGCGTGAGCACGGACTTGAAGACGAGGTTGGATAGTATGGCGAGCGTGATTACGTTGGCGAGCGTCGCCGCCGGCAGCTTGTCGAGCCTGTAGAGGCGCAGGCTCGACAGCGTGATCGCGTCGACGTCGGTGAGCCCCGAGACGAGCGCGACCGCGTAGGTGCCAAGCGCGCCGAGGCGGTCGGTCAGCCAGGCTGCGGCGAGCAGCACGACCGCGTACAGGAGGCCGAAGCCGAGCGCCGTGCGCAATTCGGTCGGGTTGCCCATCGCGAGCTCGGGCAATTCACCCTGCGGGCGCAGTCGGCGCACGCCGTAGGCCGCTGCGAGCCCACCCGCGATCAGGCCGCCGAGCAGTATCGGCAGCAGTGCGGTCAGCACTTCGGGCGCGACGATGGCGGTAAGCACGCCGAGCCGCACCAGCACGACCAGATTCGCCAGCACGATGACGGTGACGGCGACCGGGACCATCGCCTCGCTCGCGCGCGCGTGCCGGGTGAACGACAGCGTCGTCGCGGTCGACGAGACGAGGCCGCCGAGCACGCCGAGCATCGCCGCGCCGCGCTCCTGTCCGATCAGGCGCAGCGCCGCGTAGCCGGCGAGGCTCACGCCGGCGATGAGGACGACCATCCACCAGATCTGGTAGGGGTTGAGCGCGCCGTAGGGGCCGTGGTTCTCGTTCGGCAACAGCGGCAGAATGATCAGCGCGAGCACCGCGAACTGCAGCATCGACAGCAGGTCGCGGCGCGACAGTTTCTGGCTCAGTCCGCGCAGCTCAGGCTTGAAATAGAGCAGCATCGTCGCCGCGATGGCCAGCATGACGGCGAGCTGGAGTTCGTCGTGCCAGACCAGAACCCCGAGGCCGTAGCAGAGTACGAGCGCGGCCATGGTCGTCGTCCCCGGGTCGCCGTCGGGCTCCTGCGGCGCGCGCAGATAGGCCGCGACGATGATGCCGCCGACCGTCAGCAGACCGGCTGCGATCAGCCACGGCGTGCCGAGCGTCGTCGCCAGATGCGCGGCCAGCACGCCGAACAGCGCAGTCAGTGCGAAGGTGCGCAGACCCGCCTTGGCCGCCGGGCTGCGCTCGCGTTCGAGACCCATTAGCAGGCCGAGCATCAGCGCCACGGCATAGCGCGGCAGGGTGGCGAGCTCGGGGGGCAGCCAGGCGAGGAGTTCGTTCATCTCGGGCGATTGTCGGGAAAGCGGCGATTGTGAGTCAATCCGATCGAATGACAAATCGAGGGCGGCCGGTCCGCGCGCTCGCCAGGCCGCAGCCGTTCGGCGCTGGCGTTGCGACGCTATGCCACCGATAGCCGTGACGCGTCCCTGAATGCGGCTCACGGACTGAGCAGGGGCTACATGAGCGAGTAGCGGCGTGGGGGCCGCGAGCGCCGAGGCAGCGCCGTGCAGCGGGGGTCGCCGGCGCTTCAGGTGGAAGCGGGTTTGGCGTTCGCGGCTTCGGCCAGCGCGTGCCGGTAGTCGATGACCGCGCCGATGAACGAGGCGTGGACGAAGGTCTGGGGAAAGTTTCCGAGCATCGCGCCCGAGCGCGGATCGGCCTCCTCGGCGAAGAAACCCAGGTCCGTCGCGTAAGCGAGCGCGGTTTCGAGCATTCGCCGCGCGCGCGGCAGGTCGCCGCGCAGAATCCAGTATTGCGCGACCCACAGCGTACCCGCGAGGAATGCGCCTTCCTCGCGGCCGCCGGCTTCCTCGAGATGGCGCCAGTAGAGGTCGCCGCGGGCGTAGTCGCGCTCGAGTACGCGCAGCGTCGCGAGCATCTCCGCCGAGTCGGGCGCGCCATAGCCCCAGGTCGGAAACAGGACGGCCGAGACGTCGACCGCCTCCGAGCCGGCAAACGCCGCGTAGGCGCCCTCGGAAGTGATGCAGTGCGCCGCGACGTAGACCTCGACCTCGCGTGCCGCGGCGCGCCACTTCTCGGCCTGCGCGGCGTCGTCGGCAAAGTCCGCGATGTAGCGCAGGCCGCACGAGGCGATGACCTTGCCGACCGTGTACTGGCGTGCGACGTTTTCCTCCCAGATTCCGTGGTCCGGCTCGTGCCAGTGCGCGGCGAGGAAATCGGCGATCTCGCGCACGGTTTCCCAGTGCTCGCGGGTGTCATGGCGACCGTAGATCAGCTTCGCTGCGAGCAGCACGTTGCCGAAGCCGTCGAGCTGCAACTGGCGGTTCGCGCCGTTGCCGATGCGCACCGGGCGGCTGTGCGCGTAGCCGCCGAGATCGAGCTCGGTCACGCCCGGCGCCGCCTCGAGGTCGAGCGAGAGAAAGGGCGGCAGCAGCGGCTTGTCGGGCTCGGCCCGTTTCGAGCCGCAGATGAAGTCGAGGAAGCGACGCTCGTCCGGGCCGTGGCTGCCAGCCCGCACGAGTGCGCTGACGATCATGCCGGCGTCGCGCAGCCAGACGTAGCGGTAGTCGTAGTTGCGCGTGCCGCCCGGTATTTCGGGAAGCGAGGCCGTCGCCGCCGCGATGATGCCGCCGTTGGGCGCGTAGGTGAGCAGGCGCAGCGCGCGCAGCGAGTGTGCGATCTGGCGTTCGAAAGGGCCATGGTAGGCGACCTGCGACGCGATTTCGCGCCACTCGGCGAGCGTGGTGTCGCGCCATCCTTCTAGTTGCGCGTGGCTCGGCGCGGCGAGCGGTGCGTCGCTCAGTACCGCCCAGCCGGCTTGTCCCGCGGGCAGTTCCATGCCGACGCCGCCTTCGCGTATCGAGAGCGGATGCGAGCCGTAAAGCCAATGGCGCGCGTCGATGCAGACCGCGTCGTCGACCGCACGCAGCCTCGCGGTCCGCGTCGCGTAGCCCGGCGCGGGCCGCAGCGCCATGGCGACGTCTTGCGGCGGCGCAGAAAACAGGCGGCAGATGCCGCGCGGGCCGACGTCACCCGCCGTCATCCAGTCCGTGACCGTGAAGCTGCCGTGGGCAAGGTCGAAGCGGGTTTCGAGCACGGCGCTGTCTTCGATGTAGGCGCGGGTGGCCAGACGCGCCGCCGGCAGGTCGAGCGTCCATTCGCCGCCGCGCTCGGGGTCGAGCAGCGCCGCGAACAGCGAAGCGCGGTCGAAGCGCTCGGGGCAGTACCAGACGATGGCGCCGTCCGTCGCGACGAGCGCTGCCGTGCGGCGGTCTCCGATCACGGCAAGATCGCGGATGTCGGGCTGTTTCCGGTTCATGCAGAGCGAGTGATTCGCGCGGGCTACCGAGTCGCGGGCCCGGACTCGCCGGACGCTGGCGGCAACGTCTAGGCGCCCTGGCCCTGGAACAGCGTCAGCCCGCCGTCGACGAATATCGTCGTGCCGTGGATGTAGCGCGCGTGCTCGGACGCGAGGAATACGGCGACGTGCGCGATCTCCTCCGGCTGCGCGGCCCGTTTCATCGGGATCGACTGCACCTGCTGTTCCAGCACCGCGGGGTCGTCGAGCGCGGCCTGGTTCATCGGCGTCAGCACCATCCCCGGCGCGATGTTGTTGACGTTGATGTTCTTCTCGGCGAGTTCGAGCGCGAGCGTCGTCGTCAGATTGCGCAGCCCGCCCTTCGACACGTCGTAGCCCGCCGCCCCCGCGCGCGGAATTTCCTGGTGCACGCTCGTGATATTGATGATCGTGCCGTGCTTGCCGCTGCCGTCGAGCCCGCGGATGAACTGCTGGCAGGTGAAGAAGGGCCCGTAGAGATTGGTGCGCTGGATGTCGTCCCAGTGCGCGAGGCTCATGTCGGCGACGCGTTGCCCCGATGCGTCGATGCCGGCGTTGTTGACGAGTATCGTCGGCGTTCCGAGTTCCGTTTTGACCTCGGCGAAAAAGCCCGCGACGAGGGCAGGGTCGCGCACGTCGAGCTGCGCGAGATAAACGCGACGGCCGGCCGCCTCGATCTCGAACTTCGTCCGTTCGGCGCCCGCGCGGTCGTGGAAGTAGGTGACGGCGACGTCGGCCCCGGCGCGGGCCAGTTCGAACGCCGTCGCCTGGCCAATCCCCGAGTCCGACCCGGTGACGATGGCGATCGCGCCGGCGAGGCTGTGTTCGTCCATGGCAAGCTCCTACCGAAGGAATCCCTTAGGCATAAGCGAAAATCTCGGAAGCGCAACGTGGGAAGCGAACTCCCAGTTCAGCGGCGACCCACCCGCCGGAACGCAGGAGGCGCATGAGCTTAACGCGACGGCGAGGCAAAAAAATCCCCACCTATGCGAGGGGATGGGTATCGCGGCCCTATCCAGCTTTAATTGTCATCGTTATAGTCCGCATGATCCGATCAGTTTCAGACAGAATTTTCAGGATGCGCTGATAGTGCTTCACATCGTCAAAGCTCAGCGCACGCCCCTTGCGGTCCTTAAGCCATTTCTGTGCGGGCTGATAGCCGCCGATGTAAAAGCCCCACGCAGCTTCGGGCGTGGTGTCGAAGTATTGTGTTTCGTTTACCCAGACCTTTCCATCCTCATAGCGAGGCTTGTCCACCGTGGAGTCGCCCTCGCCCCTAAATGGGTAGGGCGTTAGGCCAATTGCATCCGGGTCCATCAGGTGAAGGCAACGAAGCTGATTGCCTTTGTCGGAAACATCCCAGAACTCGGCAGGAGAGGCGGGCCAAGGGATGCGGGGAAAATCAAGTTTCAGAAATTCCGCATACGTTTTGCGGTAGGCGGGGCAGTGCAGGATGCCGTATATGTAGTCGAAAACAGCCAGTTCATCAGGCACGCCCCGTTCGGGGTGTTTGGCAAGGGCCTGAAGGCGCTTGTAAAGCTTAGCGTCGAAGTTAACTCGGCGCGTTTGGTCCAGGTCCTGTTCGGTCGGGTACAGGTACAGGGGGAAGTTCATGGCGTTAGAGCCGGTTGTTCCAGACAGAAAAATCGCCTCTGTGATGTCCCTGGTCACAAACGCGTGAGCGAATTGACTATCCCTAATCGCTTTCGGGGCGAGTAGACCAATATTTTGACCGTCAAGATAATGTCTCATTATTTGCTTGACTGGCCATCCAACCAATCCACGCGCATTCCCTGAATAGAAAATATATTGAGGGTCAAACGGCCGATACTGGATACGTACAATGGGCGCGCTTATGTGATTTGCCTTGATGTCGTCGAGTGCCCAGCTATAGCGCCAATCCCGGACGTCTTTTGGAAGCTTATATTTTGCGCGCACCACTTCTTCGGTTCGCGTCAAAAAGTCGTCGATTACTTCCCTTACGCCAGACTCGGTTTCATGTATGTTTAGTCTGTCGCGCTTAGTGACAACCCCGTTTCCGTGCAGCGGCATGAATTCGCGCAGACCAAATCCATCATCGTAAGCCTCTTGCAGACCATAATCGCGTCGGGTCAACGGATACTGCGGCGCGCGATGTTCCAGTTTTTGCCATAGCTCCCCGGTGAGGCCCTTGGCCCAGAGGGCTTCATATTTCGACGCCCGGTCGCCCCATAACTCAGCGTGGTGTACCTCAGCAAGCGGCTTATTACCTTTGACGTTCGCACGCTTCTTGATCCCGATAATGATCGCAACACCCTGCTGGATGTCGAACACGTTCTTGTCGGCCTTTCCTTCCGGTGTGACCTCTTTCTTCTTGGCATTGCCGTGAAGGTCGAGCACATAAATCTTGTCGAATGTATCCAGCAGGTGCCAGCGCATCCCCCGGAAGGTGGGGTTGTCGAGGTACCCATGGTTGGTGATGAAACCCAGCACGCCCTCGCCATTTTTCAGGATGAGGTGCTCGGCGAACCGGATGAATTTCACATAGTCATCATTGATCCATTTTGGGTTGCGTTCGTTTAGTCGGTCTCGCCCGCCGGGTTCCTTTTTGTAGGCGTCCATCAGGTCCATGATCCACTCACCTTTGTTGGCGCTTTCGCCGGAATAAGGCGGGTTGCCAATCACGCACATGATGGGTGCCTGGCGTTTGATAGTGCTCGCCTCGCGTGCCTCACGGGTTAGCCACTGCGCCATGAAAAGGTCGCGCACATCGCGTTCGCCTTCCTCCAGTGAATTGGTTAAGTAAACGCCAAGGCGGGGCGGGGCGCCGGTAGGCTTGTAGCCCAACTCAGTCAGAATCATGTCGAGCTTCATGTGACACATGGCGTACGAGGCCATTAGCAGCTCGAAGCCATGCAGACGGGGGATCAAGTCACGCTCGATGTATTGCGACCACATTCCCTCAGCCACGCCTTTTACCTTGGGGGCAACCTGCTTGATGACCTCAGCCAGGAAGGTGCCAGTGCCGGTAGCAGGGTCGAGAATTTGAACCCGGTGCACCTCTTTGCGAGTCATGACCGGCTTACCCTTGCGGTCGGCTTGCCCCGTGTCCCAATCAATAGTGACCTTGGAGGTGTCGGCGAGGCCATCCGCAAGTCCGAATTCGGTTTGCAGCACGTTGTCGACTGCGCGGACGATGAAGTTAACTACCGGCTCGGGGGTGTACCAAACGCCACGCGCCTTGCGCTTTTCGGGGTTGTAAGCGGATAGGAAGGTTTCGTAGAAATGCAGGAATGGATCATTCCGGCCAGTTAGCTTGCCGAAGCCTTCCATGAGTTTCTTGACGTTTGCGGCCTGAAAGACGTTGGCAAGATCGTCGATGATCCACTTGATCCGCTCATCAAGGTCTGGCCCCGCGATGTAACCAAAGAGACTGCGGAGGAATGGGTTGGATTTGGGTAGCAACTCCAGCGCTTCCTGGCGACTGAAGGTCTCAAGTGTCTTGTCATGCAGGCGCCCAGCGAACATGCCATAAGCGATGGTTTCCGCGTAAATGTCAGCGAATTCCGCGGGTTCGATGTCATGGATAAGATGTTCGCGGAAAGCGCTGTATTGGCCTGCCAGCTCGGTTTTCGAGTCTTTGTCAGCGGTCAGGGCATTGCGCAATATGTCTTTTATTAGCCCGGCCTTGCCCGCCATCATTTCGGCAAGCACACGTGGTGAGGTGATGGTTTGCGGGCGCTGCGCAATAAAGTCCCGAAGTAGATTTTCCAGCATGTCGAACCGGTCTGGGTTCGGCTGGATTCCCATCAGGTAGTCAGCAATTGTGACTGACGCGATTAGCTCGCCATTCCGGTAGAAATCCCAGTCAAGACAGTTTGTGTAAATCAGGTTTGGAAGAGCTTTCCGGTAGCGGTCTTGCTGCTCCTTGTTCGCGTTTTTCATGCCGCGCAAGCCGACGTTAAGGTCTTTTGCCTCAACGTGGCCGATGGCAATTTCGCCGCGCTGAATAATGAAATCGGGCGCGCCGCACTCAACGCGTTTGGGCTCGTTCAGAGCATTCACTGCCTCATCTAAGCTATTGAATAGTGCCTCAAGGGCAGGGCGGTAGGAGTGTTCGGTCGCCGCGCCGGTTTTGGAGACGGACTGAACTCTGGAAAGAAAGTCACTGATTATGGTCATTGGAATACTTCTTTATCGTTAGCATTAGTTTTTCAGAGTGACCGCATGATGGTCATGCAGCGTGTATCTATTTCTTTTTTTGTGAACGTGTCGGTGTAGCCTTTTTCAGGCTTTCAGCTAGGGTCTTAAGGTGATAAACCGCTTGAAGTAGGTTCTCAACAATGTCCATCACGGCATTGATGTCGTCTGTAGTTGGTTGATACCCTCGGTGCGATGCAGCGTTGCCTGCATCTAACGCGGCGTGAAGGATTTCCTTACTCTTTGCGCCAATTGCCCCATGTTTTTCCAGAGCATCCAGTTTGGCGCTGAATGAACCTTGATCCCCTACAGTCTCAACCAGAACCATGTCGAGAACGGCTCTAGCGCCCATCAATGCTAGCCCACGGCTGTTTGCGTCCAGAGCTTGGTAAATCTGCTGAAGGAGTGTGCGAGCTGAGGTGGGGATTTGATAAAACCAGTGCGGTTTTCGTCTCGTCACGCGAGGCGGATAAATTGTTACGTCAACTTCTTCCGTCGGCTCAAAGATGGTCGTGTGCTTCAGGCTAATTGACTCGCAGCCGCGGCACTCCAACAGCTCGTAAGTGTTATCCCAAAATATAGGGCCATAGTCTTCTAACTCCTCGCTATCGCGGGTCTCCTTAACGTGGAGAACAAGATGTTTCGTGACCCTCCCACAGGTATTGCAGTGGCTGCGAACTATTTCGTCATCGTCCTGCATGTAATGGCCCGGAATGTTTTCACGACATTGAAGTTAAGGGGTACCGTTGCGCTTCGTAATGATAATGCGGATTAAATGCCTGCCTGGGGGAATCTTTGGATCTCCGAAATCGGCCGATACCTGGCTTTACACAAGGCTATCTCATCGTGCTTTTGTAATGGCTGCGTACAGTTATTGACACAAGTCCAAGGGGGCAAGGCTCAGGCATCGCGGAATTTTCAAAATCTGCGTCGGGAATACGCCCTAGGGGTGGGGTACCTAAGGGCCGGCGCTCTATGCGCCATTGCACAAAGCGTGTTGGGATAAGCAGGTTTGCGTATTCCACCCCTTCGATCTGCCACCCTAAGGGCTCCCCATACACGCCGGGCTGATCGCTCCACGCGCGGGCCAGTTTAAGGGGATGGTCTTTACGGGGTGCCAATGGTCCGCCCATGCCTTTTACGAAAGCCTGCCAATCCCCTTGATCGGCTGCGGCGGATAGCTCAGCAACCACACCCTCAGGACCGCCACCCTTAAGGCGGCGAAGCTCACGCCACACGCTAACAGGTGGCCCAGGCGCTTGCTCGGCCTGATCCGAGCGTCGTTCGAAGAGAGCCAAGGTATATACGGCGCGCCACGCGTCTTTCTCGATCTTCGAGAGGCCGGTGAAACGTGTAGCAAACATCGTGTTGCACGGCTGATGAAAGAGAACGGTATACGAGCGAAAGGCGGTTACCGGACCCGACGTTACGTCGCAGGTGGCAAGACAGCGGAGCTGATCCCGAACCTCGTCAAGCGCAATTTTGACGTTTCGCAGCCCAACCGCGTCTGGGTCACTGACATCACGTATGTCCGGACCTGGCAGGGCTGGCTCTACTTGGCCGTCGTATTGGACTTGTTCTCCCGCAAAGTGATCGGCTGGGCCACACGCCAATCCATCCATCGAGCTCTCGTCTTAGATGCCCTCTTGATCGCCGTGCGTCAGCGCGCTCCAGACGGCACGATCGTGCACTCCGATCAGGGCTCGCAATACGGCAGCGACGACTGGCGCCGCTTCTGCCGGTCGAACGGTCTATGGCCCAGCATGAGTCGACGAGGTAACTGCTGGGACAACGCGGTAGCCGAGTCCTTCTTCTCGAGCCTGAAGAAAGAGCGCATCAAGAAACGCATCTACAACACGCGCCAGCAAGCGACGGAAGATATCGCGGATTACATCGATGACTTCTACAATCGAACGCGAAGACACAAACATTTATCGGGCGTGAGCCCCGAACAATTTGAAGCCGCAGCAACCCGTTAACCGCCCGGTGTCCACAGAATCCTGGGAACTCCATCCAGCTGTGATTTTCCCTCGATCCGTCCATATAACCCTTCGACACCCTAAGGTCGAGGGCTGGAATCGGGACACAAAGAAAAACGCCGTCACATGGACGGCGTCGGATGCTACTGGGGTATCGGTGGTGGAGCCGGCGGGAATCGAATGCTTCGCATGGAGCCAGGTGCATTAGGACTTTTCGTGAAATCGTTTTGTCAGTTACCAACATACTTACCAACACTGCGACATGCATGGGGCCATAGTCACTAAAGAACAACTTGACGTTGCTTGGTGCTCCGGCAAGAATCTCCCGCTGTGAGGGATTACATTCGCGCACGCAGCGTTGCATTCAGATCGAGCCAAGCCGGTTTCCAGGCTCGGGTTGCTATGCTCGGCTATCTGCGCGGTGCCGGTATCAGGGCGAGACGAAGCCAAATTAGCGCGGTGGCTGTCAGTTCGCGACAGTATCTGGAGTTGCTTGATCTGGACCTGGGTGAATTGGCCAAGGACGAGCGCCACGCAACTCGCGGTCTAGTCATGGCAACGGATTTTTGGTTGGCGAGCAAAGAATCGCAGGACGACTGGTTGTCCGGACTCTTCGATCTCGGCGACCAGGAGATGACTGAGTTCTTCCTGCAGGCGGGAGATTTTGAGCACGGCGCCACCGGCAGCTATCCTCCAGATCCTCCCCCGCCGAGCCTTCCTGCAAGCGGCTTTAACCTAACCCCCCGTCTCCTCCAGTCACCTCGCTGCGCGCGGTCGTGACGCTGGCGGCCACTGAGGCCGCACCGCCATCGCCGCGTCCGCAAACGAGCCAAAGCGCTCACTTCTTGCGGCCTCGATTCCTGGAATCGAGGCGACATGGAAACGAAACCTCTTGTTGTTTCAGTCGACGCTGCTGCGTCGGCGCTTAGTACAACCAAACAGACGATCTATAGCCTCCACGCGGCGGATGAGAGCTTTCCTCGCATTTTCAAGATCGGCAAGCGGAAATCAGGTCTACTGTTTTCGGAGCTGGAACGGTGGATCGAGGATCGCCACGCGAGCCACAAAATTAGGCAGGGGGGAAGGTGAGCATGCCTGGGTTGCCCGCAGCCGATTCCCCGTGCGATTTTGTCAGCGTAGTAAAGAGGCTAGAGGAGCTAGCCAGAAAACGTGGACGGCTAGCGGGTGCTCCCCCGGGAAACAACGTCGCGCAGTTGCCCATCTGGCCGGAGCCGACGCGAGGTGTACCAAACGTCGCGCTTCGGTCGGCCCTGTTCGGCGCGATCGCGAAGGGCAAGCGACGTTACGTGGAACGGGAGCAGCTCGCCGCCCTCGGTGATATACAGATCCTTTACACCGGACAGCGGCTCGATCAAGGCGACCTCGACGCCTACCAGAGCGTGCTGCATGCCGCCCGCCACCAAGCAATGGGTGAGCAGTGCCGGGTAACGTCCTATGCCTTGCTGAAACTGATGGGCAAGACAGATAGCGGTAAGAACCGAGCGACGCTGCACAACCGGCTTACCCGATTACGGGCGAACGCTGTGGAGATCAAACACGGCCGGTACAACTACATCGGCGGCTTGATCAACGAGGCGTTCAGGTGCGAGAAGACCCAGGAATGGGTGATCGTGCTGACCCCCAAGCTGCGGGTTCTGTTCGCGGCGGACGAGTTTACTCATATTGAATGGGCTGTGCGCCACGCGTTGGACGGCCAGCCGCTGGCCCAATGGCTGCACGGGTTCTACGCGAGCCATGCCAAGCCATATCCGATGAAGATCGAGACGTTGCACCGGCTCTGCGGTAGCGAGACCGCCGACCTCTGGAAATTCGCCCAGACACTGCGCAAGGCGCTGAACGCAGTGACCGAGGCCAGCGCAGTCCACGGCGAAAGGTTCAACTACACTGTCCGGGGCGACGTCGTACATATCGAAAAGATAGCCAAGGGGACACAGCGGCGTCACTTGGCCAAGAAGGCAGCCGGATCCTGGAAGGCGTGCGCGCCTACGCCGTTACAGCAGTTAGGCGATACCGTTCTAGCAGGTAGGCGCTACCGTTCCGGCGGGTAGGCGATGCCGTTCTAGCCGGTAGGCTGTACCGTTCTGGCAGGTAGCCTACCCGCAGGTCGGGCAGCCCTCGAAGCCTTTACTGGCGCAGGTTTACGCCATCCTTCCAAACCACGCTAATCCGTTTTTAATCCTTATTAATCAGCCACCGCGGGTTAACTCATTCGCTCTCGTTATCGGAATGCTCGCCGATAGGCGAAGAGTCTGTGTAACGCGGGAGCTCCCGACCCCATGCTCCGGTTGGTTATCCTCACAGTTCCCAAGCGCTGTCCGATTTTTCGTTTTTCTCTTTGGCAATAGCCTGTGTAACATCCGCATCGCGGATTAGGTATTCCTCCACCGGATATTCAGTCTGCCGATGGCGGCACAAAATCCCATCGGTACGGTTGTCGTGAACAGACCTGCAGACAGCATCGTCACGCTTACACACAATGCGTGAGATTCTTACCACGTGTTTGTTGAAATCGGAGCTTCCAAAGGTGTAGCGGGAGAATATTGGACGTTGCTCGGCATAGCGGCCGTAGACAGTTTTGACGTCCACGATGTCCCCTTCCTGCACGCCCATGGTCTTCGGCGCATAAGCACCGCCGCCGCTCTCGAGCAACACCACGTCTAGGTGCTCTCTTAGCTGAGTGTTCGTGGGCATGGTCTCCTTATCCAGGCCCCAAAGATGCTTAGTTGCATAAAGGTCAAAGTCGCCACGTTTGATGCTTGCCACTTGGGCCCTGAGAATGACTCCGGCATATCGGGCGCGCTCCTTGTTAACGCTTTTGTTGATCATCAGGGCGACAGGTATTACCCCGAGAGGCATCGCCGCCGCAGCAGCAGTTGTACCTGCCGCCCCCGCGACTGCACTAACTCCGACCATGGTTCCCATTGCACCGGCCTGTTCGAGGGCGAACTTGGACCGGGGGTCTTCGCGCGCGCTGCTGTAATTACGCTTGGGATCGACGTCACAGGTGGGGGCCAGGTTGACTAGCTTGGTCCCAGGCGAAATACGGGGTCCGGCGCATCCGGACAATATCAAACCAGCTACAGTCAGCGCCATCCACTTCGTTTTCCCGAGCATATTTTCGATCTCCCTTTCTCTTCATGCGGCCGCGAGTATAAGCGCCATAGCTTATGTTCCTATCGAGAAGGGCCCAGTCAAGCGCGGGGCCGGCAGCGTAGAGTAAAAGCTGGGCGCAATACCGCGCTTCAACGATGTGCACAGCGAAACGAATGTGTAAACCCCCCGCTACAAAATCCGCTACAGCTGACGCATGCGCGGCTGACGCGGGTGGTGGTGACCCGCGGTCGCCTGGTGTCGATTAGAAATCCACGCGAGCTATTCAATTCTCTATATCAAGCCTCCGAAATTCCTCGCTCTCGGAACGAGAGGCGCGACATCACATTTACTTTCTACGGAGCCACGAAAGCTTTCTACGGAGCCACGAAAGCTGGCGAGACGACCCTGGACGCGTCTTAGCGCCTCCAGGCGCGAGTGATCATGGCGGATGAGGCAGCGAAATGGCAGAATCAGATAGATTTGGCAATCGATCCAACGTTGGCAAAGGTCAAGGCGAGGCGACCACTGTCAGGCGCAATCTTGACGCTCGACGAATTCGCCGCACACCACAACGCCGGAAACGGCCCCGCTTCGCTTACAAAAGACAGATTCCGGTTTTCAAGTTGGGGAACGTGGCGCTTTCGCCGCTCCAAACCCGCTCGCTGGACCGCGGACAATGGGGGGAGTGAGACTGTGCCAAGACAGCCCGTCGGAACGTGGTCGGGGAAAAAAGGGAGGAATCACCGTTGGCAACACAACCGCTACTTACGCCGCACCAGAGCCAGTACTTTGCTTGGCTGCTAACCAGGCGTGCAGCAGGCGACTCCGTGGAGTCACTGGCTTCGACCTTGGTCGATTCGCAGGTCGATCTGAATCCTCATCAAGTCGAGGCCGCGCTCTTCGCTTGCCGCAACCCCCTCTCACGCGGCGTGATCCTCGCCGACGAGGTTGGTCTGGGCAAGACCATCGAAGCCGGCTTGGTCATCTCCCAACGCTGGGCGGAACGGCGGCGGAAGGTGCTCATCATCGTTCCGGCGAACCTGCGCAAGCAATGGCACCAAGAGCTGCAGGACAAGTTCGGCCTGCAAGGGCTGATCCTCGAAGCCAAAAGCTACAACGCGATCCGCAAACAGGAGCAGCGGAACCCGTTCCTGTTCGCCTCCGGTCCGATCATCTGTTCCTACCAGTTCGCGAAGGCCAAGGCTGACGATGTCAAGGGCATCGACTGGGACTTGGTCGTCCTCGACGAAGCGCATCGCCTGCGCAACGTCTACAAGACCAGCAACGTCATCGCCAAGACCCTCAAGGAGGCGCTGTCGCGCGTTCACTCCAAGGCGCTCCTGACCGCGACGCCGTTGCAGAACTCGCTGCTCGAACTCTATGGGCTGGTCAGCTTCATCGATGACCGGGTGTTCGGAGACCTTGATAGCTTCCGCTCGCAATTCACTGGCAGAGAGCAATCCTTCAGCAGCCTGCGTGACCGGCTGGCCCCCATCTGCAAGCGCACCCTGCGCAAACAGGTTCAGCCCTACGTGTCGTACACAGCGCGCAAGGCCATCGTCGAGGAGTTCACGCCGTCGAGCGAAGAGCAGGAACTTTCCAGGCTCGTCGCCGATTACCTGCGCCGCCCCAACCTCAAGGCCCTGCCCGAGGGGCAGCGCCAACTGATTTCGCTCGTGCTGTGGAAGCTGCTCGCCTCCAGCACGCACGCGATTGCGGGTGCGTTGGAGACGATGGCCAAGCGTCTCCAGGGTGTGCTGAATGAAACTCCCGTGGTTGCCGATCTCGCCGAAGAACTGGACGAGGACTACGAGTCGCTCGACGAGACCGCCGAAGAATGGGAAGACCAGGAGCAGGGAACAAAGGCAGCGAGCCGCGCCGAGCGTGATGCCATCGCGCAGGAGATCGAGGAGCTGCGCCACTTCAGAACGCTGGCAACCAACATCCGCGACAACGCCAAGGGCAAGGCGCTGCTCACCGCGCTGGATCGCGCCTTCGCCGAACTGGATCGGTTGGGCGCGGCCCGGAAGGCCATCATCTTCACCGAGTCCAAGCGCACGCAGGAATACCTCCTCAACTTGCTGGCCGACACGCCATACGGCGACGGCATCGTGCTCTTCAACGGCACCAATAGCGACCAGCGTGCGCAGGCGATCTACAAGGACTGGCTGAAGCGCCACGAAGGCACCGACCGCATCACCGGCTCCAAGACCGCCGACACCCGTGCGGCACTGGTCGAGCACTTCAAGGAGCGTGGCAAGGTCATGATTGCCACCGAGGCTGGAGCCGAAGGCATCAACCTCCAGTTCTGCTCGCTCGTCATCAACTACGACCTGCCGTGGAACCCGCAGCGCATCGAGCAGCGCATCGGGCGCTGCCACCGCTACGGTCAGAAGCACGACGTGGTGGTGGTCAACTTCGTCGACCGCAGCAATGAGGCCGATGCACGGGTGTATGAGCTGTTGTCGCAGAAGTTCCAGCTCTTCGAGGGCGTGTTTGGGGCTAGCGACGAAGTGTTGGGCGCCATCGGTTCGGGCGTCGATTTCGAGCGGCGTATCGCCGAGATCTACCAGAACTGCCGAGAGCCCGAGGAAATCAAGTCCAGCTTCGAGCAACTCCAGCTCGACCTCTCCGGCGAGATCAACGAGGCGATGGTCAAGACGCGCCAGGTATTGCTTGAGAACTTTGATGAGGAGGTGCAGGAGAAGCTGCGCATGCGGGCCGACGACAGCCGCAACGCACGCAACCGCTTCGAGCGGATGCTGATGGACTTGACCCGCGCCGAACTGGTTCATTGCGCCGCGTTCGATGACGACGGCTTCGATCTCCGCCACATACCGACTGGAGTCGAGCACAGCGGCCTCACGGGCATCGAGCTGGGGCGCTACGAATTGCCCCGCCGCTCCGGCGACGCGCACCTATACCGCATCAATCATCCGCTGGCGCGATGGGGCATCGAGCAGGCCAAGGCTCGCGCACTCAACGGGGCTCGTCTCGTCTTCGACTACAACGCCCACGGTGCAAAGATCAGCACGCTTGAAGCCTGGCGCGGCAAAGCCGGATGGCTCACCGTGAAGCTGATCTCGGTCGAGACACTCGGCAACCAGGAGCAACATCTGCTGGTTGCCGCGGGCACGACCGATGGCGTCGTGCTCGCGGAAGAAGACCCGGAAAAACTGCTGCGCCTGCCCGCGACCACGCAGGCGGCCAATCTGTTCAACGCCCCTGACGCCACCCTGCTGGCCGACGTGGAAGCCCGCAAGACCGCGCTCCTGCGCGACGTCAACGAGCGCAACCTCGGCTACTTCGAGCAGGAAGTCCAGAAGCTGGATGCCTGGGCGGACGACCTGAAGCTGGGTCTGGAGCAAGAGATCAAGGAGATCGACCGCGAGATCAAGGAGGTGCGCCGAACCGCCGCGACCTCGCCGACGCTGGAAGAGAAGCTGTCATGGCAGAAGAAGCAGCGCGAACTGGAAGGCAAGCGCAGCAAGCTGCGCCGCGAGCTGTTTGCCCGGCAGGATGAAGTCGAAGCGCAGCGCAACGACTTGATCAGCCAGCTTGAAGCGCAACTCCAACAGCAGGTCGAGGAGCGCACGCTGTTCACTGTCGAGTGGGAGCTGGTCTGATGGCAACAGTTATCGCTCGCCCCCTCGAACTCGATCTGCTGTGCCAAAAACTTGATGCGGACTACGCGAACCGAATCACCGGGACGGGAAACACTCCAGAGTCTCGGCGTAGCAACTACCTGTCCAAGGCAATCGCGGCATTCGTCCTGCACGAAGACGCTGGCGCCAATCTGGATGAGGCCGTGGCCGCCAGCATCGATGGTGGCCAGGATCATGGTATCGATTCGGTGTTCGTTTCAACGGATCAAACGATCTGGCTGGTCCAGTCCAAGTACAAGGAGTCGGGCACCGGCGAGCCCGAACTCGGTGATGTATCCAAATTTCGGGATGGCGTAACCGACCTTCTGCAAGGACGCTGGAATCGCTTCAATAACGCCCTGCAAAACCGCCAAGCGGCAATCACCAATGCCTTGAACAGTGGTGTCTGCAGGATCAAAGTCGTGCTGGCCTATTCCGGCACGGCGGTGTCCGATGATCGGCGCGACATGTTTTCCGACTTGGAGCGCGCGTTCAATGGCGCGAATCCGGGCTTTCTTCGGTGCCATGCTTATGGGCTCACGACCCTGCACGACCTACATCTAGACGGAGTTTCGGCCCAGCCCATAGAAGCCGAAGTCGAATTGAAGGACTTCGGCCACACGCAGGAACCCTACCGGGCGTTCTACGGGCGCATGGACGGCAAACGGCTCGCCGAGCTTTGGGCGGCACACGAAGAACATCTAGTTGATCGTAACATTCGCCGGTTCAAGGGCACGACCACCGTCAATGCAGGGCTGACCGAGACACTCCGACAAGAAGCACAGCACTTCTTCTACTTCAATAACGGCGTCACCTTCCTCTGCGATTCCATAACGGAACAGCACCCCCGCGACCCGCATCGTCAAACTGGGACGTTTCGCATTCGCGGGTTGTCCATCATCAACGGCGCGCAAACGGTTGGGGCGATCGCCCGCGAGCCACTGGCCCACTACGATGCTCATCCCACCGTAGTCATGGCGACTTTCGTTTGTCTTGAGAACGCGCCTGATGGTTTTGGCGATCGAGTCACCCAATCGCGCAACCGCCAGAATGCCGTTGAGCTGGAAGATTTTGCCGCGCTTGATGAACGTCAGACCATGTGGCAGCAGACCTTGCAGATGGCCGGCGTCACCTATCTGGTCAAGCAGGGGGAGGACGATCCGCCGCTATCACCAACCTGCTTCAGCGCACGTGAACTCGCACCGTTCCTGGCTTGCACCGTAACCACGAACGACTGGCAGGACTACGTGACCGCGGCCAAGGCCGACAAGAAGAAGCTGTTTGGGCGGGAGGGGCTGGTATCAGCCACCGACCCCCTACGCCAATCCTACGAACGGCTCTTCGCCGACTCGCTCACGGCAAGACAAATGTGGCGGATAGTCCAAATCGGCCGAGTGGTCGTAGAGAAGGTCCGCGCCCGTGCCACCGCCGAGGGTGATCCCGCCGGTTTGCCAGCGGGGACACTCCCCGCTCGGGAGATTCTCACTCACGGCGCCTGGTTGGTTCTCCACGTCATCTTCATCCGCCTTCAGTTGCAGAACGGACCGACGCTGGCATTGACCCAGGATGAACTGACAGCGATTTCGCGCGAGGTCGACCTTGTTTGCGAGCGCCTTGTGAGTTCTGTCCAGGGCGTGCAGTGGAACAAGCAGGCGCGCAGCGTCTTTGAGAACAAAACGGACTGTCGAACCGTGAAAGGCCGTTTGATGGCGGCCTTGGCGCAGCAGGGTCAGGGAGGAAATTAATAGTGCAAGCGAACATCAAAGGTCTGGTGGATCGGCTGGAGCTTTCCCAGGGCAAGGCAATGATGCCTCTTTACGAGGCTATCTCGAATGCCGTCGATGCAATCGAGGAGCATCAGGACGGCTTCAGCAATCATTCGATTCGCATCCGGCTGGTGGCCTCCAACGACCTCGCCCATCAAGCTGGGGACGGGACTCTGGTCGTGGACGGCTTCGATGTCATTGATGATGGCGTTGGCTTCAACGACAAGAACCTGGCTTCGTTTCAAGAGGCGCACACGCTTTCAAAGGTCAAGGTCGGCGGCCGAGGTGTCGGGCGCTTCACTTTCCTGAAAGTCTTTTCATCCGTACACATCCGCAGTGTCTTCAAACGCGACGGCAAGGCTTTGCTGCGAGAGTTCGACTTCAGCATCCAAGATGAACTGAAAGGTGCGGACACCACGTCTGAAGTCAAAGAGGCATGTGGCACGCATACCTCTTTGCGGGGCATGGATGAAAAGTTTCGGGCTGGATGGCCTACCCAGCCCGAAACCATCGCTGAACGCATCATTGCGCACTTCCTGATCCGGTTTGCGGCTCGCTCCTGCCCTCCTATGACTCTGGAGTCTCCGGGACACGCTTCGATTGACTTGCACGCCCTGTTTCAGTCAACAGTGCTGGCGCACATCCAAGAACAGTTCTTCGAGGTTTCGGGGCATACATTTGCCTTGCAGGCATATCGTCACCGAGACGGACGCTCGCGCCACGAACTCAACTTGTGTGCGAACGGGCGCGAAGTCACCACGAGCAAGCTGCGAGACCTGCTTCCAGAGCTTCCCGAAAAGCTGATTGACGAAGACCAAGCGCCGTACACCTTGATCGTGCTGGTCACCGGGGAGTACCTGGACGACCATGCCAACCAAGAGCGCACGCGCATCGCCTTCCAAAGCGATGAGGAGCCCGAGCTTGAGCAGACCCTCGTCTCCCGACGCGCCCTGAACCAGGGTGTCGCAGGGGCGTTGCGGCCGCTGCTCCTGGACGATTTGAAGTCAACGAACGAAGAAAAGCGCGCCCAGATCGAGAAGTTCGTGGAGCAAGCCCCCGAGTACAGGGCGCTCACGCACCCTCGCTACAAGGAGATGATCGAGCAGAAGATTCAGCCAGGCCTGTCTGAAGACAAGCTGGACGAAGCGCTATTGCACGTCAAACGAGAAATTGAAGATGGAGTACGCAAGGATTTGCGGCACGTTGCGGCCAACTTCGAAAGTCAGTCGTTCGAGCAGTACGCAGAGATGTTTCAGAAGCTGGCCGAACAAGCAAATGAGCTTGGCAAAGCTGAGCTTGCAAAGTACGTCACCCATCGCCGCACCATTCTTGATCTGGTATCGCTTAGCTTAAAAAAGAGGCGGTCAGACGATAAGTATCCGCTGGAACGCGTACTTCACAAGATGCTTTTCCCGATGGGCGTCACTTCCAAAGATATCTTCTTTGAGCAGCAGAATTTGTGGGTGATTGATGAACGGCTTTGCTATCACACACTGCTAACGTCCGATAAAAAGTTGAACTCCATAGACGGCCTTGAAGATACGTCCGGTAAGGAGCCGGATATTTGCTCCTTTTTCTACGACACCCCGATCGGGGTGCGGGAGCAGGAAGATTCCACGGGCTCAATTGTCGTGATCGAGTTCAAGCGACCGGGGCGTGACGATTACCAAGCGGACCCTGCCCAGCAAGTCATTAAGAGATTTGTTGAAATTCAAGAGAGCAAGCTGGACGACGTTGATGGCAGGCCGATTAATGCACGCGGAATTCGCTTCTTTGGCTATTTGATAGCTGACTTGACGCCATCGCTCAAGCGGGAAATGCGAATGAACTATCACGAGTCCATTGATGGCGAAGGCTATTTCAAAACGCTCACGGGCGGAAATGGCTACGTAGAAATCATCTCTTACGACAAGCTCCTCAAAGATGCCGCGCGCAGAAACCGCGTGCTATTTGAGAAGCTTGGCCTGCACAAGAATTAAGGCGGCACGACCATGAGCAAGCAAAAACTAGAACTCACCTGGATCGGGAAGGAGAAGCGGCCCAAATTGGAGCCGCGCATCTTGCTCGAAGATCCAGAGAAGTCATATCACGCCAAGCATCGCGTGTCGGACAACGACATCTTCGACAACCGACTGATCTTCGGTGACAACCTGCTTGCGCTGAAAGCATTGGAGCAAGAGTTCTCCGGCAAAGTGAAGTGCGTGTTCATTGACCCACCGTACAACACCGGTAGCGCATTTGCACAATATGATGATGGTCTTGAGCACTCGATTTGGCTTGGCTTAGTACGGGATCGGCTAGAAATCATCAGGCGTCTGCTTTCGGACGATGGCTCGCTATGGATTTCTATTGATGACAACGAGGCTCACTATCTTAAGGTCTTGTGCGACGAGATTTTTGGTCGCAAGTGTTTCGTTACGTCATTTATCTGGAAGAAGGTCGACAGCCCAAATGACAACAAGGGCGCCCTTTCCCCAGATCATGAATACATTCTTTGCTATGTAAAGAATCCTGACTCGATTTATTTTCGACCGAAGCAGGATGAGTCAATCCTAAATGCATACCGGCAGCCGGACGCGGAATCGGACAGGCCGTACCGTGACCGTCTCCTAAAGAAAAACGGGAAGAATAGTCTTCGGATCGACCGCCCGTCGATGTATTTCCCGATCAAGGGGCCAGACGGCGTGGATGTTTACCCCATTCACGATGACGGCCAAGAAGCCCGATGGGCAATGGGGAAAAAGGGTGTTGATGAGCTGATAGCGAAGGGAGAGCTTGTTTGGAAGCAAAGGGAAAGCGGCGGAGTACTGCGGTGGGTTCCTTACACAAGAGAATATGCTCCCGACGCTCCTACGCGCCCTTGGCCAACAATCTGGTCAGACTTGCACACGACTCGACAAACTAAGGCTCATCAAAGATCTGTTTTGGAGGGCGTTCAAGCATTTGAAACCCCGAAGCCAGAAGACTTGGTTTCCCGTATTCTTAGTATTTCAACGAATCCAGGAGACTGGGTTCTTGACTCATTTGCGGGATCTGGCACCACTGGAGCAGCCGCTCATAAAATGGGACGGCGCTGGATAATGGTGGAGCTTGAGGAAACTTGCCATACACACATCATTCCGCGTCTCAGGAAGGTAATTGACGGCGAAGATAAGGGCGGCGTCACAGAGGCTCTAAGTTGGCACGGCGGCGGCGGCTTCCGCTATTACCGTCTTGCCCCTAGCCTGATCGTCAACGACCGCTGGGGCAACCCGGTCATCAATCCCGAATACAACGCTGCGCAACTGGCCGAGGCGCTGGCCAAGCTGGAAGGCTTCAACTACGCGCCGTCGGAAACGCATTGGTGGCAGCACGGCCACTCCAGCGAGCGAGACTTCATCTACGTCACCACGCAGAACCTGTCCGCTGAGCAACTGCAAGCCCTGGCCGATGAAGTCGGCCCAGAGCGGAGCCTGTTGGTGTGCTGCGCCGCTTTCCACGGAGTCACGGCGGCAAAGGCGGCGGAGCGCTGGCCGAACCTGACACTGAAGAAGATTCCGAAGATGGTGCTGGCCCGCTGCCATTGGGGCCGCGATGACTACAGCCTGAATGTGACCAACCTGCCGATGGCGGAGATTGAAAAATCCGAGCCTGCGCCCCCTGGCAATAGCTTCAAGAACACTAAAAGCAGAAAAGCGGCCCTCGCTAACGCGGGACAGGGCGGCCTGTTTGGGGAGAACGAATAATGAACGCCCGCGTCCTGCACGCCGTCACCGGTCGTCTGTCTCTTCGTCCGCCCCAGGCGGAGTCGCTCACCAAACTGGTTCGCGCGCTTGATGCCGCGCCCGAACTATTGGGCCACGAGCAGGATGTCTCGGCCATTTTGTCGACGCTGAAGGCTGAGTTCAGCACGCTGGAGGACTTCGAGCGCGAGTTCCCGTCGCTGTGCTTCGCGCTGGCCACGGGCGTGGGCAAGACCCGCCTGATGGGAGCCTTCATCGCCTACCTGCATCTGGCGCACGGCATCAAGAACTTCTTCGTGCTCGCTCCCAACCTGACGATCTACAACAAACTCATCACGGACTTCACGCGCAACACGCCAAAGTACGTGTTCAAGGGGATCGCCGAATTCGCGCAGCAACCGCCGCTGATCATCACCGGCGACAACTACGACCAGACCGGTGCGGCGGTAGACGAGCAGTCAATGGGCTTCGCTCACGACGTGCGTATCAACATCTTCAACATCTCCAAGATCAACTCCGAGGTGCGCGGCGGCAAGGAGCCGCGCATCAAGCGGATGAAGGAAGTGCTGGGCGACAGCTACTTCAACCACCTGGCTAGTCTTTCTGACCTGGTGCTGCTGATGGACGAGTCGCACCGCTACCGGGCCAGCGCCGGCGTGCGCGCCATCAACGAACTCAAGCCGCTATTCGGTCTGGAAGTGACGGCGACGCCGTTCGTCGAGTCCAGCCGTGGGCCAGTCCCGTTCAAGAACGTGGTGATGGACTACCCGCTGGCGCGCGCGATGGAGGATGGCTTCGTCAAGGAGCCTGCTGTGGTCACCCAGCGCAACTTCGACGCCAAAGCGCACACGCCCGAGGAGATCGAGAAGACCAAGCTTGAAGACGGTGTGCGCCTGCACGAGACGACCAAGGTCGAGCTGCTCACCTATGCCCGCGAGAACGGCGTCAAGCCGGTCAAGCCCTTCATGCTCGTCATCGCTCGCGATACCACGCACGCGGGGCAACTCTTGGCACTTCTGGAGTCGGAAGCCTTCTACGAGGGGCGTTACCAGGGCAAGGTGATCCAGGTCGATTCCAGCCGTACCGGCGCGGAGGAAGAAGAGATGATCACGCGCCTGCTAGCCGTGGAGAGCGTGGACGAGCCGACCGAGATCGTGATTCACGTCAACATGCTCAAGGAGGGCTGGGACGTAACCAACCTCTATACCATCGTGCCGCTGCGCGCCGCCAATGCCCGCACGTTGATCGAACAGTCCATCGGGCGTGGCCTGCGATTGCCCTACGGCAAACGCACGGGCGTCGCGTCGGTGGATCGCTTGAACATCGTCGCGCACGACAAGTTCCAGGAGATCATCGACGAGGCCAACCGCGGCGACTCGCCGATTCGCCTGAAGCAGGTCATCCTCGATGCGCCGAGCGCCGACGACAAGAAGGTCAGCGTGCAGGTCGAGTCCGGGGCGGCGGCGCGTCTCGGTTTGACGGACGCACCGGTCGTGATCACAGGGGCTTCAGCCACTGACAGTGGAGCGGAAGTCCCCGCGCCCAAGCCGGTGTTCACCACGGAGGCGGAGAAGCAGGCCGCGCGTGTGGTCATGGACGTCATCGGCAAGTACGAGGTCAAGCGCGATCTAGTGCCCACCAGCAGCGCGCTGCTGAAACCAGAAGTGCAGAAGGAAATCCTCGCGGAGGTGGCGGAGCGGTTGAAGCCGCTGCAAGGCGAATTGCTCGCGGGCGTGGATGAATCAGTCCCTGCACTTGACTTGTCAGCCGTGGTGGCGAAGACCACCGAGATCGTGGTGCAGCAGACCATCGACATCCCGCGCATCGCAGTGGTGCCGACTGGCGAGGTCACGACGGGCTTCCACGCCTTCAAGCTGGATGTGAGCCAGCTCCATCTCCAGCCGGGTGAGCGCGAGATCGTCATCCATAACCTGCGCACCAACGAGCAGGATACCCTGGCCGCCGAAGTTGGGCTCAAGGAGCAGCGCCCGGAGGACTACATCGTCCACGCGCTGGTGGACTTCGACGACATCGACTACTTCACCCACGCCGATCTGCTCTACGACCTCGCGGGCCAGATGGTGCAACACCTGCGCGGCTACCTGTCCGAGGACGAAGCCATCAGCGTCCTCGATCGTGACCGCCGCCTGATCGCACGGGAAATCCACGCGCAGATGATGGCCCACTTCTGGGAAGAGGCGACCGACTACGAGGTGCAGGTCAGTCGCGGCTTCACCGAACTCAAGCCGTGCAACTACACCGCCACGGCAGGTCAGACGGCCCACCACTTCCGGGAGACCGTGACCGAGACCAGCCGCATCAAGCAGATGCTGTTCGGCGGATTCGCGCGCTGCTTGTATCCGCTGCAGAAGTTCGATTCGGACACGGAGCGGCGCTTCGCCATCATTCTGGAGCGCGATGCCCTGAAGTGGTTCAAGCCCGCGAAGGGGCAGTTCCAGATCTATTACAAGCTTGGCACCGAGCAGCCGGAGTACATCCCCGACTTCGTGGCCGAGACGGACGCGACCGTCTTCATGGTTGAGACCAAGGCACGTGCCGAGGTCAACTCCCCGGAGGTTCAGGCCAAGACCGCTGCTGCAACGCGCTGGTGCAGCCACGCTTCCGATTACGCCGCGAAGGTAGGCGCCAAACCGTGGAAGTACTTGCTGGTGCCCCACGACGAAATCAATGAGTCGAAGCGGCTCACGGATTACCTGCGCTTTGAGGGCATAACATGATTTGGCTGCCGTTGCCCGAACAATTGGGTTCCAATGCGCGAGTCGGATAGGCAAGTGCAGGCGAACGCTAACTCTGCTGAGATGGGGAAACATCCAGCCGATCCTCATCGGCGGCGACGTTGGGCTCACGAGATGGCGCACTCCGGCCCAGCGTGGCCCACATTGGGCCACTTCTACCCGCTGCTAGGGATTTCCGAGGTGGCTGGGCCGATACGGGCCAAACGGGGCCACTGACTTCATCGACCACCTCCGACTGCCTTAGACAACAAGGTCTTTCGCCGCGTCGCACCGGGTGATCCACTTAACGAACTCGAGGATATATATCTTGCCGGAGGGTGATCCTCGAAAAGACGCAAAAAATCGCCGTCTTTGCGAGTCACCCGAGGTCCCCAACGGCTCTAGAATGAGCGCAACCTGACTGAAGTCAGTACGCTCAAAAAGCGAAACAAGCCGATATTTTAATAGATATCAAAATATCGGAGTAGCAACACATCGCCGGCAACCGCGATTCCGAGCTAGGGGCCGCCCGTCTCTGTGCGACGATAAGGAGCACAGAGACGGGCTAGCGCTCTGCCGCGTAAGCCCAGTCTGCCGCGGCTCCAACGTGTTTCTTGCCACGACGAAAAACGACGAACGTCGTTTTCCTCATAACAAATAACCATCGAGCAAGCACCGCTTGCAAGACAGTCAATAGGGCCGGGATGGGATTACCCGGAGGCCGAGTAACGGCCGAGGCCGGAGCGCGCAAGCGCGTGAGGATCCGATACTCCATAGCTCCCTCAGATCAAGAACTCACCCCCATAAAGTTGAGGATGCCACCTCCAAAAAAACACACGAAGGGCAAGCTTGCGAGAGCTTTAAATCTCTGCGTAACACTTAACACGAAGTTAATCGGGCCCTCCGGGAATGGGAACATTTTTGCTGCGGTTTTACGTGGGCACTTCTACCCGCGCCGCAGCCCAACCCGAGCTACTTTCTGTCAGATCAGACAATCGTTCGGATTTTTTTTCATATAGGACATGGCCAATAATTTTGGATTGGGTTCAAGGGATATGGGAAAGGCAGGAGTGTTTGCCTGCAATTCGGCCGCACGTTCCGGTGCCATTTCATACGGCACAGCGGCGTCGGTCGGGGAGCGTTGGCAGAAATTTACTGAGTTCGCCCGCGGTCAAGGTGTGAAAAAGCTCGAAGATGTGAGCAGGGAGTTGGTCATGGCCTACGGCAAGGAGCTCGCCGAGTCTGATTTATCCGAGTCCTATGGCCAAAACCTGGTCTCTGCAGTGAATTCGGTCATGTCCCTTGCTACAAAAGGCGCTTGGCGCGCCGTCAGTCCGACCAGAGAGTGCGGAATCGAGAAGCGGTCCGCGATCAGGGGGGCTGCGCCCGATGGGCTTGATAGGGAGCAATTTCGTCTTGTGCTACAGGAAATGCAGCGCGACGGACTTGGGCGCCAGGCAGCTATCGCCGACCTGGCAAGAAATCTTGGCCTTCGATCAAAGGAAGCCTCTCTGCTCAATGCAAATCAGGCGCTTCGACAAGCGGAATCGACCGGAATGGTGCGGTTCATTGCCGGGACGAAGGGCGGCAGGCCACGCGTGCTGGCAATTTCGCCCGTAGGCTTGCAGTCACTCAGGTGTGCCGCAGCATTGCAGGGTAATAACCGAAACTTAGTACCCACCGGTCAAAGCTGGAAGCAGTGGCGAGAAGGTGGTTTGAGGGCCGGTCGTGACGCTCTCAAAGCCAGAGGAATTAGAGGATTGCATGAACTGAGGTCCGCCTATGCTTGCGAGCGCTATAGCCAGATCGCAGGCTGCCCTGCCCCGGTTATTTCCGGCAAGGTGCGAGACCGCCGGGTTGACCGATTGGCGCGCGAGACCATAGCGAGGGAACTTGGGCACGGCCGGATAGATGTCGTAGCGGAGTACGTCGGGGGACGCAGGTGAGGCTTAGGGATGATCTGCAAGACGCCTTGCGCCGCCACACCAGGAAAGGAGGGAAAACCTCTCGGCGTCGCCAGGTAGACAGAATTTATCAATTCCTCGGGTTCTGTTCCGCAAAGGGAATCCGCGCCCCCGAGCAAATCGGGAAGAGGCACGTCCATGAGTGGTTTGAAGAGTCCCATTTTTCCGCGTCAACTTTGCGTGACAAATTTTATGCAGTGTCCTTGCTATGGGAAATCATGGGGCGGGGACAACCACCGAACCCGGAAAACACCTTGGCTAAAACTAATCCCCCGCGACCCGACCCGCAGTCGTAGTTTTTTCGGGGATAGCCTCTTGATTCGCCGGTTTCCCTTGGTAGCTTGGTGGCTGATAAAGCGCACCCTGCGCCTTATCGGTCGATGGTTTGAGAAAGGGAAGGCGATATGAATGAAGAGAACAATTTGATGATGGTCTGGGGAGCGTTGACTTCGCTGCTAGGCATCCTCGGCTTTTTGCTGTGGATGGTCACGGCGGAGGATCCTGCGGCAGAACGGCGAGCCTCACGTTGGGGCGCACTAGCCGGCGTATTTTGTGCGGGTCTCGTACTCTTTGCCGAATGGTGGCTTTACGCTTTTATAAACGCTGCAGCCGGGCTCTTCATGATGATGCCGTCCGCCCTGATCGCTATTGCCGCGATGTGGCTAGCGGGCAGGGCAGTCTACCGCGCGTTCGGCGGCGGTCAGGAAAAACAGGAGCTCAAGGTGGTGATCGACCCCGAGACTCACGAACGGCAAGGGGGAATATGGTGCCAGCTGCGGGATCTGCCCCACTTCAGGGAAACGCTGAGAGGCGATTTGATCAACCTTGCCACTGGAGATCGCCTCTACTGGATCGTACTTGAGGGTAAGCGGTGTATCGAAATGGAACTGGCGGGAAAGACACGGCTCACGGCGTCCAGGTACGAGACCCTAACCAAATATCTGACCGTGCAACGGGGAATGGGCCGGTTGCTGGCTGTCGAGGAATCACGATTATGAAACGTTCCACCGGGCTACCGGCTGTAGATATGGCCGGGCACTCAGCTACCCATCGGAATGGGCCCAGCAATAAATTCAAAATCATTGAAGGGAAACGCGAAGAAGGCGAGCGCGAACTGGTCGCGGCCCTATTCACCCCTTGGGAAAAACAACACTTGGGGAATTGCCTGGAGAGGCTCAAGCGAACGGGAGAACTGGTCATTGTCCATTCCTCGCATATCCCGCGCTCCAAAAGAGGCTGACTTCCCCAATCCACGAGAGAAGAACTAAATGAAAGAAATTAAGAAAGATTTGCTAACTGTTGACGTCGTGTTTGCAACCGACACCGCCGTGTTTGTTTCAGATGCCGCTTTTCGAAAAATAATACTTTCACCGAGTTTGGTCCATTTCGATCCGGGAATGGAGGCATCCTACGTAGAGACGACGGTCTTTGAAAAAATACTGAAAGCCCAAGTGGAAAATGGGACCGACTTTTATGACGAACTTGGATCGGCGGGATATTCGAACGTGCGACGCCAGTGACCATATGGTTAGCGTGAGACCGGTGGGCAGAGTGATGGGCGGCTCGCGCAGTTCAGGCCTTAGGCTGATTTATCCATAAAGCCGAATAACCGTTGCTCCAGCTTTTAGTTCATCTAAGTAGTCTGCCCAGCCCTGCATCATTTTTCGGCGCTCCGGAAGGTGGGTGGTGCGGTTATAGGCTCGCCCTAGCGGATCGCGGACGGCGTGCGCTAACTGATGCTCGATGATGTCTGGGCGGAACCCTAGAACCTCATCAAGAAGGGTCCGCGCCATGGCGCGGAAGCCGTGCCCTGTTAGTGTTTCCTTATCGTAGCCAAGCGACCTCAGCGCAGCGTTGACAGTGTTCTCGCTCATGGGGCGGCCTTCCCCCCGGTTCGCCGGAAAAACATAGCGCTTGTGCCCTGTTAAGGGCTGCAGTTCTTCCAAGACCGAAATGGCTTGACGGCTCAAAGGGACTATGTGCTCGGTATTGGTCTTGGATACCGTATAGCGCCATTCGGCAGCCCCGAGGTCGAAGTGTGCCCATTCGGCATGTCTTAATTCGCCTGGACGAACAAAAATTAAGGGTGCCAAACGAAGTGCGCTTCGCACGACGGGGCCACCGCTGTAGCCATCTATATTGCGCAGCAGCACTCCAATTTGGACGGGGTCGGTGATGCTTTTGAAGTGGCTCTTGGCAACAGGCGGGAGGGCGCCTTTCAGGTCTTGCGAAGGGTCTCGTTCCGCGCGGCCGGTCGCTACTGAGTAGCGAAAAACTTGGCCGCAGTTCTGCATGGCGCGATGGGCGGTTTCGACCGCTCCGCGCTCCTCGATACGCCGTAGGGCTGCGAGAAGGGTTGGGGGTGTAATGTCGGCGATCGGCTTATCGCCTAACCACGGAAAAATGTCATTTTCCAAGCGCCTGATGATGCGGTCGCTATGGTTTGCGCTCCATGTCGAAGAAAACTTCGCATGCCATTCGCGAGCGACGGCTTCAAAACTGTTGCTCGCGCGGTCCTGCCGAGCCTGCTTTGTAGCCTTTCTATTTTCGGCCGGGTCTACGCCGTGGGCGAGCAGCTTTTTGGCTTCATCACGCCGCTGCCGGGCGTCTGCAAGAGAGACCGCCGGGTAGGTTCCAAGCGACAGCAGCTTCTGCTTTCCCGTGTAACGATAAGCTAGGCGCCACCACTTTCCACCCGACGGGGATATATGAAGAAACAGGCCCTGAGAATCGGAGAGTTTCTGGACGTTGGGACCAGGTTTCGCCTGGCGCACTTTCATGTCGGTAAGCACGGGAATCGACCCCAGGGTTGTTGGTAACAGCCCGGACGAGTCTAGCAGTTACCAACGGTGTTACCAACAATCCCGCGTTATGTTGCTTTACGTTTCTTTACGTATCCTGATGAATAAGGTATTGAATATCATCATTTTTATGTTGTTTTTCGACCAAAAACAACATGAAGGTGGTGGAGCCGGCGGGAATCGAACCCGCGTCCGCAAGCCCTCTACAGGCAGTTCTACATACTTAGTCCGGTGTTTTTAAGCTTTAAGCTCCATCACGCCCGCCGAACAGGCTGGATTTCGCCGAGCCGCCTTGGATTTAGCACCTGCCCAAGCGACCCGGACAAGCGCGATTTCATGTGAATTAACTCACTGCCGGTTTGACCCGGCCTAGCCCATGAACAGGCTAGTGTGAGTCCTGGACCTTAAGCGGCCAGGGCGTAGTTTTCGTCGTTTGCGACTAAAGTTTTTCAGTTGGATTTACGAGGTGCTCTGACCCTCGGTATGCCCTACGCTGCTTTGCGACCCACGTCGAAGCCAGGTCGGCCCCTGTGTGCTGCTGCAACAAGTGTACCGCATAGAGAGGCCGGCGCAGCGAAAGTTCCGCGGCGCCGTACGCTTTCAGCGGAGGAAGGGCAAGGGATCGTGGGTGCGGGCGACGGTGACCAGGTAGCCGAACACGAGCAGTGCCAGAACCCAGGCGGCGATTCGCAGGCCGCGGGTTCGGCCGCGCTTGAGGGCGACGGTGCCGAGCAGGATGTAGGCGATCAGCGCGAAGAATTTGGCCGTGAGCCAGCCGTGCACGAGCGGGTATTGCTGCAGCAGGACGGCGAGCGCGATTCCGCTCGCGAGCAGCAGCGAGTCGTTGACGTGGGGGGCGATGCGCACCCAGCGCGCCTGCAGCCGCTTCGACTCGGCCATCATCCAGAAGCCGCGCAAGAGGAAGAGCGCGAGCGTGATCGCGATCGTGGCGAGATGGATCTGTTTGATCAGCGTGTAGGCCACGGTCAGGCAGGCAGATAGTCGAGCGTGTCGAGCGGGTGGTGGATCTGCGCGTGCGCGCCCCAGGCGTGCGGCGCGTCCTCGGCGCCCAGATAGCCCCAGGCGGCGACGAGCGCGGGCATGCCCGCGGCGGTCGCGGCCTGGACGTCACGCTCGGCGTCGCCGAGGTAGAGGCATTGCGCGGGTAGCGCGTCGCAGCGCCGGGCGGCGACGAGCATGGGCGCCGGATGGGGCTTGGGCTGCGGGCAGCTGTCGCCGGAGACGATGCAGGCCGCGCGCTCGGCGAGGTCGAGCACCGACATCAGCGGTTCAGTGAAGCGCGCCGGCTTGTTGGTGACGACACCCCATTTGTAGCCGCGCGCTTCGAGGGCGTCGAGCAGCTCGGGCACGCCGGGAAACGGGCGCGAGGCCTGACAGATGTTGTCGGCGTAGAGCTGCAGGAATTCTTCGCGCATGGCCGCGAAGCGCGGGTCGTCGGGCTTGAGGTCGAAACCGAGGGCGAGCAGCCCGCGCGCGCCGTGCGAGGCTTGCGGGCGGATGACGTCGGCGGCAAGCGGGGCGAGGCCGTGGCGCGCGCGCTGCAGGTTGAGCGCGTTGCCGAGGTCGGGCGCCGTGTCGACCAGCGTGCCGTCGAGGTCGAACAGGACTGCGCGGATGCCGTCGAGCCGCGCGTGCTCAGGCTTCACGGCGGGTCGCCATCAGGTAGTTGACGTCGGTGTCGGCTTCGAGCCGGTAAACCTTGGTCAGCGGGTTGTAGGTCATGCCGGTCAGCTCCTCGGTTTCGAGCCCGGCTTCGCGCGCCATCCGCGCGAGTTCGGCGGGCTTGATGAACTTGGCGTAGTCGTGGGTGCCGCGCGGCAGCAGCTTGAGAATGTATTCGGCGCCGACCACGGCGAGCAGGTAGCTCTTGGCGTTGCGGTTGAGCGTCGAGAAGAACACCCAGCCGCCCGGTTTGACGAGGCGCGCGCAGGCGGCGACGACCGAGGCGGGGTCGGGAACGTGTTCGAGCATTTCCATGCAGGTCACGACGTCGAATTCGCCGGGGTGGGCGGCGGCGTAGTCTTCGGCCGAGACGAGTTCGTAGTCGACGCTCTTGCCGGATTCGTAGAGATGGAGGCGGGCAACCTTGAGCGCCTTCTCGGAGAGGTCGATTCCGCTCACGGTCGCGCCGACACCGGCCATCGCTTCGGCGAGGATGCCGCCGCCGCAGCCGACGTCGAGCACTTTCTTGCCGGCGAGCGGCGCGCGCGTGTCGACCCATCTCAGGCGCAGCGGGTTGATTTCGTGCAGCGGCTTGAATTCGGAGTTCGGGTCCCACCAGCGGTGGGCAAGCTCGGAAAACTTGGCGATTTCGGCAGCGTCGACGTTGCTCATGACTGTCCTTCTGCGGTGAGTTTGGTGCGCCAGTAGACGGCGCGGGCGGCGAGGTCGTCGGCGTCGAGCCCGACCAGGCTGCGTTCCCTGAGTTTGGGCTTGCCGTCGACCCAGACGTGGGTGACGTCTTCGCGCCCCGCAACGTAAACCAGGTGCGAAGCCGGGTCAAACACGGGCTGCCGCGATACGCCGTGCAGGTTCACGGCGACGAGGTCGGCCCGCTTGCCGGCAGCGATGCTGCCGATCTCGCTATCGAGGTTGAGCGCGCGTGCGCCGTCGAGCGTGGCCGCTTTCAGCGCCGCGGCCGCGGGCAGCGCGGCGGCGTCGCCGCTCATGCCCTTGGCGAGCAGCGCGGCCAGCCGCATTTCGGCGAAGAGGTCGAGGCGGTTGCTGCTCGCGGCGCCATCGGTACCGAGGCCGACGCCGACGCCGGCGCGCGCGAACTCGGCCACGGGCGCGACGCCCGATGCGAGCTTGAGGTTGGAAGTCGGGCAATGGGCGATGTGGCAGCCGTGCTCGGCCAGCAACTCCGTTTCGGCCTCGGTCATGTGCACGGCGTGCACGCCGATGAAGTTCGGCCCGAGCAGGCCGAGCCGGGCGAGCCGCTCGAGCGGACGCACGCCATGCTCCTTGAGGCTGTCGGCGATCTCGTCCCGGGTTTCGTGGATGTGGGTGTGGATCGGCAGGCCGAGCTGGTCGGCCAAGGTGTGGATACGGCTGAAGCTTGTGTCCGAGACCGTGTACGGCGCGTGCGGCGCGAAGGCGAAGCCGAGCAGCGGCTCGCCCCTGAATTCGTCGCGCAGCGCGAGCCCCTTGGACAGATAGCCGTCGGCGTCCGCGGCGTAGGCGGTCGGGAATTCGAGCACGATCATGCCGACGACCGCGCGCATGCCGGCCTGCAGGAAGGCTTCGCTCGCCGCCCGCGGGAAGAAGTACATGTCGTTGCAGGTGGTGATGCCGCCGGCGAGCATCTCGGCCGCCGCGAGCAGGGTGCCATCGCGCACGAAGGTCTCGGAGACGTGCTTCTTCTCGGCCGGCCAGATGTGCCCGGTCAGCCAGGCCATCAGCGGGCGGTCGTCGGCGAAGCCGCGAAACAGCGACATCGCGGCGTGGCCATGCAGGTTGACCAGGCCCGGGATCAGGGCCTCGCCCGGCAGCGCGACCGTCTTGGCAGCGGCGTAGCGGGCGCGCGCCACCTCGGCCGGCAGAACGTCGACGATGCGTCCGTCCGCGACGACGACGGCGTGGTCGGTCAGCACCCCTTCCGGGTCGACAGGGACCACCCACTGCGGCAGGAGAAGAAGGTCGGCGGAGGCTTTCATGGTGGCCGCATTCTCACTGTTTGCCTGCCGTTTGGCAAAGGCGGGCGGGGCAGGCGGCCATGCTAAAATCGCCCTCTTTGAAGCTTGGGTATAAAGCCGGTTATGGAACAGTTTGCCAAGGAAACCCTCCCGGTCAGTCTCGAGGAGGAGATGCGGCGTTCATACCTCGATTATGCGATGAGCGTGATCGTCGGCCGTGCACTCCCCGACGTGCGCGACGGGCTCAAGCCCGTGCACCGTCGTGTGCTGTACGCGATGAACGAGCTTGGCAACGACTGGAACAAGGCTTACAAGAAGTCGGCGCGCGTCGTCGGCGACGTCATCGGTAAATACCACCCGCACGGCGACACGGCCGTCTACGACACCATGGTCCGCATGGCGCAGGACTTCTCGCTGCGCTACCCGCTGATCGACGGCCAGGGCAACTTCGGCTCGGTCGACGGCGACAACGCCGCGGCGATGCGTTACACCGAAGTGCGCATGGCGCGGATCGCGCACGAGTTGCTGGCCGACCTCGACAAGGAAACAGTCGACTTCGGCCCCAACTACGACGGCTCCGAGCAGGAGCCGCTCGTGCTGCCGACCAAGATTCCGAATCTGCTGATCAACGGTTCGTCGGGCATCGCGGTCGGCATGGCGACGAACATCCCGCCGCACAATCTCACCGACATCTGCAACGCCCTGTTCGCGCTGCTCGACGCCCCCGCGACCGACATCGAGTCGCTGATCAGCATCGTCCAGGCGCCCGACTTTCCGACCGCCGGCATCATCTACGGCCTTTCCGGCGTGCGCGACGGCTACCGTACCGGTCGCGGCCGCGTCGTCATGCGTGCGACCTGCCACGTCGAGGACCTCGACAAGAGCGGCGGCAAGCAGGCGATCATCATCGACGAGCTGCCCTATCAGGTGAACAAGGCCAATCTGCTGATCCGGATCGGCGAACTCGTGCGCGACAAGCAGATCGACGGCATCGCCGACCTGCGCGACGAGTCCGACAAGTCGGGCATGCGCGTCTACATCGAACTCAAGCGCGGCGAGAACGCCGACGTGGTCCTGAACAATCTGTACAAGCAGACACAGATGCAGGACACCTTCGGCATGAACATGGTCGCGCTGATCGACGGGCAGCCGCGGCTCCTGAACCTCAAGGAGATGCTCGACGCCTTCCTGCGCCACCGCCGTGAAGTCGTCACCCGGCGCACCGTCTTCGATCTCAGGAAGGCACGCGAGCGCGGCCACATCCTCGAGGGCCTGGCGGTCGCGCTCGCCAACGTCGACGAGATCGTCGAGTTGATCAAGTCGTCGGAAACGCCTGCGATCGCGAAGGAACGCCTGCTCGGCCGCGCGTGGAAGTCGGCGATGGTCGAGGAGATGCTCGCGCGCATCGACCCCGAATATTCGCGGCCGGTGAACATGGGGCCGGAATTCGGCCTGCACGCCGATGGCTATCACCTCTCGGAAATCCAGGCGCAGCGCATCCTCGAAATGCAGTTGCAGCGCCTGACCAACCTCGAGTCGGACAAGATCCTCGCCGAGTACAAGGAAATCATGGCGAAGATCGCCGACCTGCTCGACATTCTGGCGAATCCGGCGCGCATCACCCAGATCATCCGCGAGGAACTGACCCAGGTCCGCGACCAGTTCGGCGATGGGCGGCGCTCGACCATCGTCGAGAACGCGCAGGACATGTCGATGGAAGACCTGATCAAGCCCGAGGAGATGGTCGTCACGCTGTCACACGGCGGCTACATGAAGTCGCAGCCGCTGGATGATTACCGAGCACAGAAGCGCGGCGGCCGCGGCAAGCAGGCGGCGGGGACCAAGGACGAGGACTTCATCGAGAAGATGTTCGTCGCCAACACCCACGACTACATCCTCTGCTTCTCCAACCGCGGGCGGCTGTACTGGCTCAAGGTCTACAACGTGCCACAGGGCGGACGCGCCGCCCGCGGCAAGCCGATCGTCAACCTGCTACCGCTCGAGGACGGCGAGAAGATCAGCGCGCTCTTGCCGGTCAAGACCTTCGACGACGAGCACTACGTGTTCATGGCGACCGCCAACGGCATCGTCAAGAAGACGCCGCTTTCCGAATTCTCGCGCCCGCGCACGGCCGGCATCATCGCGGTCGGCCTCGACGACGGCGATGTGCTGTGCGGTGCGTCGATCACCGACGGTCGTCACGACGTGATGCTGTTCTCCGATTCCGGCAAGGCCGTGCGCTTCGACGAGAACGACGTGCGCCCGATGGGCCGTGCCGCGCGCGGCGTGATCGGCATGAAGCTCGCCAAGGGCGCCAAGCTGATCTCGTTGCTCGTGGCTGAAGACGAGAACGACTTCGTGCTCACGGCGACCGAAAACGGCTACGGCAAGCGGACGCCGATCGCGGAATACACGCGTCACGCGCGGGCCACGCAAGGCATGATCGCGATCCAGACCAGCGAGCGCAACGGCAAGGTCGTCGCGGCCAACCTCGTCAAGGCGGACGACGAAATCATGCTGATCACGACCGGCGGCGTGCTGATCCGCACGCGCGTCAAGGAGATCCGCGCGATGAGCCGGGCGACCCAGGGCGTCACGCTGATCAATCTGGACAAGGGCGAAAAGCTCATCAGCCTGGAAAAAGTAGCCGAGACCGACAACGAAGAGGAATGAGAGGGTAACCGCATGACCATTTACAACTTCAGCGCCGGCCCGGCCGTGCTTCCCAAGGATGTGCTGCAGCAGGTGCAAGCCGAGCTCGTCGACTGGCACGGCAGCGGCATGTCGGTCATGGAAATGAGTCACCGCGGCAAGGAGTTCATGGGCATCGCGGCCGAGGCCGAAGCCGACCTGCGCGAGCTCATGGCGATTCCGGCGAATTACAAGGTCCTGTTCCTGCAGGGCGGGGCGTCGTCGCAGTTCGCGATGGTGCCGATGAACCTGCTGCGCGGAAAAGCCTCGGCCGACTATCTCAACACCGGCGAGTGGTCGAAGAAGGCGATCAAGGAGGCGAAGAAGTACGCGGCCGTCAACGTCGTCGCGTCGAGCGAAGACCGGAACTTCAGCTATGCGCCGACGCAGGACCGGTGGAAGCTCGACCCGAACGCGGCCTACGTCCACTACACGCCGAACGAGACGATCGGCGGGGTCGAGATCTTCTGGACGCCCGAGGCCGGCGATGTCCCGATCGCCGCCGACATGTCGTCGACGATCCTCTCGCGTCCGATCGACGTCTCGAAGTACGGCGTGATCTACGCCGGCGCGCAGAAGAACATCGGCCCGGCCGGGCTCACGATCGTGATCGTGCGCGAGGACCTGATGGGCGAAACCGTCGCCGGCACGCCGACGATGTTCGACTACAAGATCCACGCCGACAACGAATCGATGTACAACACCCCGGCGACCTTTGCCATGTATACCGCTGGGCTCGTCTTCAAGTGGCTGAAGGCGCGCGGCGGCCTGGCCGGCATGGAGAAGATCAACCGCGAGAAGGCGGCGCTGCTCTACGAAGCGCTCGACGCGACCGACTTCTACGCGTCGCCCGTGGCGAAGGACAACCGCTCGCTGATGAACGTGCCGTTCACCCTGAAGGACGCCGCGCTCGACGAGGCCTTCCTCAAGGGCGCCAAGGAGCGCGGCCTGCTGCAACTGAAGGGCCACCGTTCGGTCGGCGGCATGCGCGCCTCGATCTACAACGCGATGCCGACCGAGGGGGTGAAGGCGCTCGTCGACTACCTCCACGCGTTCGAGAAGAATCATGGCTGAGGCCCGCAAGATCCTCACGCTCAACGCGATTTCGGCGCGCGGTCTCGCGCGTCTGCCCGAGCACTACGTCGTCGGCGGCGACCTCGCCGACCCCGACGCGATCCTCGTGCGCTCGGCGAACATGCACGAGATGGAGATTCCGACTTCCGTCTGCGCCATTGGGCGGGCCGGTGCGGGGACCAACAACATCCCGGTCAAGAAGATGTCCGAGCGCGGCCTGCCGGTCTTCAACGCGCCGGGTGCGAACGCGAACGCGGTCAAGGAGCTCGTGATCGCCGGCATGCTCATGGGCGCGCGCAACCTCGTGCCGGCGCTCAAGTTCGTCGAGAGTCTTGACGGAACGGACGAGGCGATGCACAAGGCGACCGAAGCCGGCAAGAAGCAGTTCGCCGGCATGGAGCTGCCGGGCCGCACGCTCGGCGTGATCGGGCTCGGCGCGATCGGCTCGCACATCGCCGAAGCCGCGATCCGCCTCGGCATGAACGTCGTCGGCTACGACCCGGCGATCACCGTCGACGCGGCCTGGCGCCTGCCTTCGCAGGTCAAGCGCGCCGAGAACGTCGACGACGTGCTGCGCACGGCGGACTTCGTCACGCTGCATGTACCGCTGCTCGACGCCACCCGCAACCTGATCAACGCGCAGCGCCTGAGCCTGATGCGTTCGGGCGCCGTGCTGCTGAACTTTGCGCGCGAGGGTGTCGTCGACAACGCCGCCGTGATCGAGGCGCTCGACGCCGGCAAGCTGCACGCCTACATCTGCGATTTCCCGGCGAACGCGCTCAAGGGCCACCCGAAGGTCGTGGCCCTGCCGCATCTCGGCGCGAGCACCGAGGAGGCCGAGGAGAACTGCGCCGTGATGGTCGCCGAGCAGCTCACCGACTATCTCGAGAACGGCAACATCCTCAATTCGGTCAATTTCCCCAGTGTCGCGATGCCTCGCGAGTCGGCCTTCCGCCTCGCGATCGCCAACGCCAACGTGCCGAACATGGTCGGGCAGATCTCGTCGGTGCTCGCCGCCGCCGGCCTCAACATCCACAACATGGTCAACAAGTCGAAGGGCGACATGGCCTACACGCTCGTCGACGTCGACAGCGCGGTGGCGGGATCGGTCATCGCGCAGCTCAACGCGATCGGCGGCGTGCTCGGCGTGCGCTATCTGCCCGCATGAAGGACCAGGCAGGGACTAGGCCCGACGTGTCGGCGGAACTCGGTGCGCTGCGCGCGCGTATTGACAGCATCGACGACACGCTCCTTGCGCTGATTTCGGAGCGCGCCGCGCTCGCGCAGCAGGTCGGGCACGCGAAGCAGGGTGAGCGCATCTATCGGCCCGAGCGCGAAGCGCAGATCGTACGCAGGCTGCGTGAGTCGAATCCCGGCCCGCTGTCGGGCGAGACCGTCGAGCGCCTGATCCGCGAAATCATGTCGGCCTGCCGCGCGGTCGAGGAAGTGACGCGGGTTGCCTATCTCGGCCCGGCCGGAACGTTCAGCGAGCAGGCCGTGCACAAGCAGTTCGGCCATGAAGTCGACGCGCTCGCCGAGGCCGACATCGACGCGTGCTTCCATGCCGTCGAGACCGGCCGCGCCGATTTTGCCGTGGTGCCGGTCGAGAACTCGACCGACGGCGCGGTCGGGCGCACGCTCGACCTCGTCGTGGCAAGCCCGCTCAGCATCTGCGGCGAAGTCATGCTGCCGATCCATCAGACCTTGATGCGCAAACACGGCGATCTCGACGGCATCCGCCGCGTCTACGGTCACGCGCAATCGCTCGCCCAGTGCCAGCACTGGCTGAGCCGCCACCTGCCCGACGCCGAGCGCGTCAGCGTCGTCAGCAACAGCGAGGGCGCGCGCCGCGCCGCGGCAGAGCCGGTAGCGGCGACGCTCGGCAGCGAAGCGGCCGCTGCGCTTTACGGACTTTCCGTGGTCGCCGCGCGGGTCGAGGACGAGGCGAGCAACACGACGCGCTTTCTGGTTCTCGGCGCGCACGACGCGGCACCGTCGGGGCGCGACAAGACCTCGCTCGTGATGGGCGCGAAGAACCAGCCGGGCGCCGTGGTCAAGCTGCTGCAGCCGCTCGCCGACGCGGGCGTGTCGATGAGCAAGTTCGAGTCGCGACCGGCCCGCTCGGGCACCTGGGAATACCTGTTCTTCGTCGTCTGCGAAGGTCACCGCAAGGACGCACGGCTCGCCGCGGCGCTCGCCGAAATCGATTCGCGGGCGGCCTTCCTCAAGATCCTCGGCTCCTACCCTGCGGCGTCGGCATGAGCGGCTGCGATTCGATCTGCGCTGCAACCGCGCCGCCCCACGTGCGCGCGATCGCTCCGTATCAGCCCGGCAAGCCGATTTCCGAGCTTGCACGCGAACTGGGCCTGGCCGAAGCCGATATCGTCAAGCTCGCTTCGAACGAAAATCCGCTCGGTCCGAGCCCGTTCGCGCTTGCCGCGGCCCAGGACGCGCTCCTGGACATGGCCTTGTATCCGGACGGTGCGGGCTACGCGCTGAAGGCGAAGCTCTCGGCCAGGCTCGGCGTCGACGCGGCGCAGATCGTGCTCGGCAATGGTTCCAACGACGTGCTCGACATGGTCGCGCGCGCCTATCTCGCGCCGGGGACCTCGGCCGTCTATGCGCAGTACGCGTTCGCGGTCTACCCGATCGCCACGCATACGGTCGGTGCCCACGGGATCGCGGTCGCGGCGCGGGACTTCGGCCACGACCTCGAACGCATGCGCGCCGCGATCCGTGACGACACCCGGGTGGTGTGGATCGCGAATCCCAACAACCCGACCGGCACTTTCCTGCCGTGGAACGAGATCGAGGCCTTCCTCGAGACCGTGCCGCCCCGCGTGCTGGTCGTCCTCGACGAGGCCTACGGCGAATACCTCGCGCCCGCGTCGCGCTGCGACACGGCGGCCTGGGTGGTGCGTTTCCCCAATCTCTTGATCAGCCGCACCTTTTCCAAGGCCTACGGTCTGGCCGGGCTACGGGTCGGCTACGGGATCGGGCACGCCGACGTCGTCGACCTGCTGAACCGGGTCCGCCATCCGTTCAACGTCAACGCCTCGGCGCTCGCCGCGGCGGAGGCCGCGCTCGACGACGACGCCTTTCTCGCGCGAAGCTATGCGCTCAACGCGGCGGGCATGCAGCAACTCTTAGGCGGGCTCGCGGCCCTGGACATCGAGACCGTCCCGTCGAAGGGCAATTTCGTCCTCGCGCGGGTCGGCGATGCGGCGCGCATCAACACCGAGCTACTCAAGCGCGGCGTGATCGTACGACCGGTCGCAGCCTACGGGCTGCCCGAATTCCTGCGCGTGTCTGTCGGTCTTGCCGGCCAGAATGCGCGCTTTCTCGACGCCCTGGGCGAGGTTCTCGCGGCGGCGCCCGGCCGGCACCCCGACAGCCGGAAAGCCCTGCCGTGATCGTCGAGCGCCTCGCAGTCATTGGCGTCGGCCTGATCGGTGGATCGTTTGCGCTCGCCCTGAAGCAGGCCGGCGCGGTTGGCGAGGTGGTCGGTGTCGGCAGGAAGCCGGCCAGCGTCGAACAGGCGCGCGCGCGCGGCCTGATCGACCGGGCCGGCGACTGGAGCGAGGCGGGACAGGCGGACTGCGTTCTTCTGGCGATGCCGGTCGGCGAGACCGAAACGGTGCTGCGCGCGCTCGAGCCGCACCTGACGGCGCGCACGATCGTCACCGACGCGGGCAGCACCAAATCCGGGGTCGTCGCGACGGCGCGCGCGGCGCTGGGGGCGAAATGGCGCAACTTCGTGCCCGGGCATCCGATCGCCGGCTCCGAGCAGAGCGGGCCCGATGCGGCGCGCGCCGACCTCTACCGCGGCAGGAAGGTCGTCCTGACCCCCGACGCGGATACCGATCCGCACGCGCTGGCGATCGTCAAGGCGCTGTGGCAGGCCGTCGGCGCCGAGCCCGAGCTGCTCGACGCGGCGACGCACGACCGCGTTTTCGCCGCGGTCAGCCACCTGCCGCACCTCGCCGCCTATGCCTTGGTCGACGAATTGGCGCAGCGTGCCGATCGCGACACCTTTTTCCGCTTCGCCGCGAGCGGCTTTCGCGACTTCACGCGTATCGCCGGCAGCAGCCCCGAGATGTGGCGCGACATCGCGCTCGCGAACCGCGACGCGCTACTCGGCGAACTGAACGCCTACGTCGCGGCCCTGCAAACGCTGAGCACCGCCGTCGCGGCCGCAGACGGCACCGCGCTGCTCGAGATTTTTTCGCGTGCGCGGGATGCCCGCGCGGGCTGGATCGACACTCAGGACCTGTAATGGAATTTCTCGATTTGCCCGGACGCAGCCGGGCCAGCGGCACCGTGCGCTTGCCGGGTTCGAAAAGCATTTCCAACCGCGTACTGCTGCTCGCCGCGCTGGCCGAGGGCGTGACCGACGTTTACGACGTGCTCGATTCGGACGACACGCGCTACATGCTGGCGGCGCTGCAGGCGCTCGGTGTCGGCGTCGAGGATCGCGGCGACAACCACTGGCGGGTCACCGGCGTCGCCGGGGCGTTTCCGGCGCGCCAGGCCGAGCTCTTCCTCGGTAACGCCGGCACCGCGTTCCGGCCGCTGACGGCCGTGCTCGCGCTGTCGGGCGGCGACTACGTCCTCGACGGCGTCGCACGCATGCACGAGCGCCCGATCGGTGACCTCGTCGACGCGTTGCGCCAGTTGGGTGGGCGGATCGATTATCGCGGCACGCTCGGCTTCCCACCGCTGCATGTCCATCCCCCGCAGGCCGGGGCGGACGTGGCCCACATCCGCGGAAACGTCTCGAGCCAGTTTCTGACCGGCCTTCTCATGGCCTTGCCGCTCAGGCGGCTTCGCACACGCGTCGAGGTCGTCGGCGAGCTGATCTCCAAGCCCTACATCGAAATCACGCTCGCGATGCTGCGCCGCTTCGGCGTCGAGGTGGCGCGCGACGGCTGGCAGGCCTTTTCGGTCGCCGCGGACGCCTGCTATCGCAGTCCGCGCGAAATCTACGTCGAGGGCGACGCCTCGTCGGCATCGTACTTTTTGGCCGCTGGCGCGATCGGCGGCGGTCCGGTCCGCGTCGAGGGCGTGGGGCGCGACAGCGTCCAGGGTGACGTCGGTTTCGCCGACGCACTGGCTGCGATGGGCGCGCGGATCGCGATGGGACCGAACTGGATCGAAGCCTGCGCGCCAGCGCAGGGGCGTCTCAAGGCGATCGACCTCGATTGCAACGCGATCCCAGACGCCGCGATGACGCTCGCCGTCGCGGCCTTGTTCGCCGACGGCACGACGACGCTGCGAAACATCGCAAGCTGGCGCGTCAAGGAGACCGACCGCATCGCGGCGATGGCGACCGAACTGCGCAAGGTCGGCGCGACGGTCGAGGAGGGTGACGACTTCCTGCGCGTCACGCCGCCGGAAACCCTGCGCGCGGGCGCCGTTATCGACACCTACGACGACCATCGCATGGCGATGTGCCTGTCGCTCGTGTCGCTCGGCGGTGTCGCCGTCCGCATCAACGACCCGGGCTGCGTCGCCAAGACCTTCCCCGGTTACTTCAACGCCTTTGCGGAGATCGCGCGATGAGACCGTCCGATTCCTTGGCCCCGGTCCTGACCGTCGACGGCCCCTCGGCCTCGGGCAAGGGCACGGTCGCCGAACGCGTCGCGGCCGCGCTTGGCTTCCACTTCCTCGACAGCGGTGCCCTGTACCGGCTGACCGCGCTCATGGCCATGAAGCGCGGCGTCGCGCTCGACGACGAAGCGCGGGTCGCCGAACTCGCGGCGCAACTGCCGGCGAGTTTCGGCGGCGGCGCGGTCCGTCTCGACGGCGAAGACGTCAGCGACGCGATCCGTGCCGAAGCGGTCGGCGAGGGCGCGTCGAAAGTCGCCGCCTTGCCCGCCGTGCGCGCGGCCTTGCTCGACCGTCAGCGCGCGTACCGCGAGGCGCCGGGGCTGGTCGCCGACGGGCGCGACATGGGCACGGTCGTGTTCGCCGACGCGGTGGCCAAGGTTTTCCTCACTGCGAGCGCCGAAGCGCGGGCGGAACGACGCTATAAGCAGTTGATCGAAAAGGGGATGTCTGCTAGTCTACCGGCCCTTGTTGCGGATATGCAGGCCCGCGACGCACGCGATAGCGCGCGTGCCGTCGCCCCGCTGAAACCCGCCGCCGACGCCCTGGTTCTCGATACCACCGACATGGACGTCGTCGCAGCGGTCGATGCGGTGCTCGCCCACTACCGCGACAAGTCTGGCAAGTAAGTTTTTATTCCGTGTCGGTCGTGCGCCCTGCCGGCTGACGATGTGCAACGAACCCCGTCCTCGCCGACGGACTGAAGGTTTTTAATGTCTACTGCTACCGCTTCTTCCGCTCCCGCCTCCATGGAAAGCTTCGCCGCGCTGTTCGAGGAGTCGCTCTCGCATCAGGAGATGCGTCAGGGCGAGGTCATCACCGCCGAGATCGTCGGCATCGACCACAACTTCGTGACCGTGAACGCCGGCCTCAAATCCGAGAGCCTGATTCCGCTCGAAGAATTCAAGAACGACCAGGGCGAAGTCGAAGCCAAGGTCGGCGATTTCGTTTCCGTCGCCATCGAATCGATCGAAGACGGCTTCGGGGCGACCAAGCTGTCGCGCGAGCGTGCGAAGAAACTGGCAGCGTGGCTCGACCTGGAAGCGGCCATGAACGAAGGCCGCGTCGTTTCGGGCATGGTGCAGGGCAAGGTCAAGGGCGGCCTGACGGTGCTGGTCGGCGGCCTGCGCGCTTTCCTCCCGGGTTCGCTGGTCGACATGCGCCCGGTCAAGGACACCACGCCCTACGAATACAAGGAAATGGAGTTCAAGGTCATCAAGCTCGACCGCAAGCGCAACAACGTCGTCGTGTCGCGCCGTGCCGTGCTCGAAGAGACCATGGGCGCCGATCGGGAAGCGCTGATGGAAAGCCTGAAGGAAGGCTCGATCGTCAAGGGCGTCGTCAAGAACATCACCGACTACGGCGCGTTCGTCGACCTCGGCGGCATCGACGGCCTGCTCCACATCACCGACATGGCGTGGCGCCGCGTCAAGCATCCGACCGAAGTCGTGCACGTCGGCCAGGAGCTCGAAGCCAAGATCCTGCGCTACGACACCGAGAAGAACCGCGTTTCGCTCGGCCTGAAGCAGCTCGGCGACGATCCGTGGGTCGGCATCGCACGCCGTTACCCCCAGGGCACCCGCATGTTCGGCAAGGTCGCGAACCTGACCGACTACGGTGCGTTCGTCGAGATCGAAGAGGGCATCGAAGGTCTGGTCCACGTTTCCGAAATGGACTGGACCAACAAGAACGTCAGCCCGTCGAAGATCGTGCAGCTCGGCGACGAAGTCGAAGTCATGGTGCTCGACATCGACGAGGACAAGCGCCGCATCTCGCTCGGCATGAAGCAGTGCAAGTCGAACCCGTGGGAAGACTTCGCGATGAACCACAAGAAGGGCGACAAGGTCTCCGGCGCGATCAAGTCGATCACCGACTTCGGCGTGTTCATCGGCTTGCCTGGCGGCATCGACGGCCTCGTCCACCTGTCCGACCTGTCGTGGAGCGTGCCTGGCGAAGAAGCCGTGCGCAACTTCCGCAAGGGCCAGGACGTGGAAGCCGTGGTGCTCGGCATCGATCTCGAGCGCGAGCGCATCTCGCTCGGCATCAAGCAGCTCGAAGGCGATCCGCTGACCAGCTACGCGACCGGCCACGAGAAGGGCAGCATCGTCAAGGGCACGATCAAGACCGTTGAAGCCAAGGGCGCCACCGTCAAGCTCGACAGCGACATGGAAGGCTATCTGCGTGCCTCCGAAGTCTCGCGTGACCGCGTCGAAGACATGCGCAGCCACTACAAGGAAGGCGACGAAATCGAAGCCATGATCATCAACGTCGATCGCAAGAACCGCGTGATCAACTTGTCGATCAAGGCCAAGGACATGACCGAGCAGGACGCGGCGATGAAGAAATTCGCAGCCGAATCCGCTGCGGCCGCGAGCGGCTCGACCAATCTGGGAGCGCTGCTGAAGGCCAAGCTCGACAACAAGAACGCTGAGTAACCATGACCAAGTCCGAGCTGATTGCTCAACTGGCGGGGCGGCATTCGCAGTTTTCGATCGCGGATATCGAAATGGCGGTGAAAACGATCCTCGACGCGCTGGCGAAGAACCTGTCGCGCGGGGAGCGCATCGAGATCCGCGGTTTCGGCAGCTTCAGCCTGAGCTTTCGACCCGCGCGTCTCGGTCGCAACCCCAAGTCGGGCGAGCGCGTGCAGGTGCCGGCGAAGTATGTGCCGCACTTCAAGGCCGGCAAGGAACTGCGCGACCGCGTCGATTTCCCGCTGTAGTCGCTTCCGCCCGCCTCGCGGGCGGGTCGGCGGGCACGGCCTCGCTTGGAAAGGACTGGAAAACGGCGCGCAAGCGCCGTTTTCTTTTTCCGGTGCGCGCTTTTTGAAGCCGGTGCGCAAAGGTAGAATGGCGCCAACCCGACGCGACATACCATGAAAAATCTCACCCGTTATCTGGGACTGGCGGCGAAAGTCGCGCTGTTCCTGCTGGTTCTGGGGTTTGCGCTGAAGAACAGCCACACCGCGACCTTCTATTCCTATCTCGGTTACGTGTGGCAGGTGCCGCTGATCGTGTTGCTCGGTCTCGCTTTCCTGCTCGGTGCCTTGACCGGCGTGGTCGCGCTCCTGCCGACGCTCTTCCGCCTGCGGCGCGAGCTTGCGCGCAAGCCGCGCCTGCCCGAGCCGGATACGACGACGATTCCGACCGATCTGCCGGGCGTGTGACCGCGGATGGAATTCGAATTCTGGTGGCTGCTCGCGTTTCCGCTCTTTTTCGCCCTCGGCTGGATCGCGGCCCGGGTCGACATCCGGCAGGTCGTCACCGAATCGCGGGCGCTGCCCAACTCGTATTTCCGCGGCCTCAATTTCCTGCTCAATGAGCAGCCGGACAAGGCCATCGAGGCGTTTCTGGAAGTCGTCAAGCTCGAGCCCGAGACCATCGATTTGCATTTTGCGCTGGGCGGACTGTTCCGGCGCCGCGGCGAATTCGACCGCGCCATCCGCATGCACGAGCACCTGCTCGAGCGCGAATATCCTCAGGGTCACAAAGGGCTCGCCGAGGAGCAGCGCCTGCGGGCGATGAGCGAGCTGGGCCAGGACTACCTCAAGGCCGGCCTGCTCGATCGCGCCGAGCAGGTGTTCGGCAAGCTGCTCGAGACCTCCCAGCACGGGCAGGCGCGCACGCATCTGCTCGAAATCTACGTGCAGGAAAAGGACTGGCAGAAAGCGATCGACGCGGCGCGCCTGCTCGAGCGCGACACGAGCAAGCCGCTGAACGCGGATATCGCGCACTTTTATTGCGAGCTCGCCCTGCTCGAGTCAGCCAAGGGCAATTCGGACGCCGCAGCAGCGCAGCTGCAGCAGGCGCTCGCCGCGAACCGCCAGTCGGTGCGCGCGAACCTGATGACGGGCGACCTGCACGCCGCGGCCGGGCGGCACGAAGCGGCGATCGCGGCGTGGCGTCTGGTCGAGACCCAGAGCGCGGGTCACATGGCGCTCGTCGTCGACCGCGTGCTCGGGAGCTATCGCCAGCTTGGGCGCGTCGGCGAGGGCGTGCAGTGGCTCCGCGCCTTCTATGCGCGGCAGCCTTCGCACGATGTTTTCAACGCCTTGTATCTGGCGGTGTCCGAGACCGAAGGGGCGGCGGCCGCGCGCCAACTCGCACGAGAGGAACTGCGCCGCAACCCGAGCCTGCGCACGCTCGATCGCCTGCTCGAGGCCGAAATCGTCACGGCAGACCCCGAGCAGCGTGAGCTGTTGCAGGTGGAAAAGAGCCTCGTCGCCTCGTACAGCCAGCGCATGATGCGCTACCAGTGCGGCAGCTGCGGCTTCAAGGCCAAGCAATTCTTCTGGCGTTGTCCGGCGTGCGGGCGCTGGGACAGCTTCGATCCCGAGCGCGGCGAAGGCGAGAGCTAGAGGCACGATCCAGGGGGCAGGGAAGAAGAATGACGCACAAGATTATCGTCGCGCTGGATTTTCCGGCGGGTGCCCCGGCGCTGGCACTGGCGGATCGGCTCGATCCCGCACGATGCCGGCTCAAGGTCGGCAAGGAGTTGTTCACGGCAGCCGGACCCGATCTCGTGCGCGCGCTGGTCGCGCGCGGCTTCGAGGTCTTTCTCGATCTCAAGTTTCACGATATCCCGAATACCGTCGCCGCCGCGTGCCGCGCGGCCGCGGGACTCGGCGTGTGGATGCTCAACGTCCACGCCGCGGGCGGTCGGCGCATGATGGACGCCGCCCGCGAGGCGCTCGAATCCCTGCCCCCGGGGGATGGCGCCGCGGATACGCCGCAACGCCCTTTGCTGATCGCGGTCACTGTGTTGACGAGCATGAGCGCCGGCGACCTCGCCGAGACCGGCGTCGCCGACACGCCGGCCGAGCAGGTGATGCGGCTCGCCCGCCTCGCACACGCCTGCGCGCTCGACGGCGTCGTCTGCTCCGCGCAGGAGGCCGCAGGTCTGCGTGCCGCGCTCGGCGCGGACTTCCGTCTGGTCACCCCGGGGATTCGCCCGGCGGGCGCCGCAGCGGCGGACCAGCGCCGCGTGATGACGCCGGTCGAGGCGCTGCGCGCCGGAGCCACCGATCTGGTGATCGGCCGCCCCATCACCGGCGCGGGCGATCCGCTCGCGGCGCTCGCGGCGATTCAAGCGGACATTGAAGAAAATCTAGGGAGAGCGTTTTGAAAATCACTGTGATCGGCACGGGCTACGTCGGCCTGGTGACCGGAACCTGCCTGGCCGAGGTCGGCAACGACGTGCTGTGCCTCGATCTCGATCCGAAGAAGATCGAAACGTTGAAAGCCGGCGGCATCCCGATCTACGAACCCGGGCTCGAAGACATGGTGCAGCGCAATGTCGCCGCGGGCCGCCTGCACTTCACGACCGACATCGAGGAATCGGTGGCCTTCGGCCAGATCCAGTTCATCGCCGTCGGCACGCCGCCTGACGAGGACGGCTCGGCCGACCTGCAGTACGTCGTCGCGGCCGCGCGCAATATCGGGCGGCACATGGACGACTACAAGCTCGTCGTCGACAAGTCGACCGTGCCCGTGGGCACCGCCGACAAGGTCAGGGCGGCACTTGCCGAGGAACTGGCGAGGCGCGGCGCGGCGATCGAATTCAACGTCGCCTCCAACCCCGAATTCCTGAAAGAAGGTGCGGCGGTCGAGGATTTCATGAAGCCCGACCGCATCGTGATCGGCACCGACAGCGAGCGCGCCACACAGCTTCTGCGCCAGCTCTACGCGCCCTTCCAGCGCAACCACGAGCGCCTGCGCGTGATGGACGTCAGGAGCGCCGAATTGACCAAGTACGCCGCCAACGCGATGCTGGCGACGCGCATCTCCTTCATGAACGAACTCGCGGTCCTCGCGGAAAAGCTCGGCGCCGACATCGAGCAGGTGCGCCACGGCATCGGCTCCGACCCGCGCATCGGTTACGACTTCCTGTATGCCGGCTGCGGCTATGGCGGGTCGTGCTTCCCCAAGGATGTGCAGGCCCTGCGCCGTACCGGCCAGGAAAACGGCGTGCCCCTGCGCGTGCTCGACGCGGTCGAGGAGGCCAACGACGCGCAGAAGCAGATTCTCGTGAACAAGCTCGTCGCGCGCTTCGGCAACGACCTCGAAGGCAGGCGCTTCGCGATGTGGGGGCTCGCGTTCAAGCCGAATACCGACGACATGCGCGAGGCGCCGAGCCGCACGATGCTCGACGCGCTCTGGGCGATGGGTGCGAGCGTTTCCGCCTACGACCCGGCGGCGATGGACGAGACCCGCCGTATCTACGGCGAGCGGGCTGACCTGCAACTCGTCGACAGCCCGATGGACGCCTTGAAGGGCGCCGACGCGCTGCTCATCGTGACCGAATGGAAGGTGTTTCGCAGCCCCAACTTCGACACCCTTAAATCGCTGCTGAAGGCGCCGTTGATCTTCGACGGCCGCAACCTCTACGAGCCGCGCGCGATGCGCGAAATGGGCTTCGACTATTTCCCGATCGGGCGCCCGTGACGCCGTTGCGTGACGCGATCGCGCGCACCCGCATCCTCGTCGCGGGTGACGTGATGCTCGACCGCTACTGGTTCGGCGAGGTTTCGCGCATTTCGCCCGAAGCGCCGGTGCCGGTCGTGCATGTCACGCGCAACGAGGATCGCATCGGCGGCGCAGGCAACGTCGCACGCAACGCCGCGGCGCTCGGTGCGCAGGTAACCCTGCTGTCGGTGGCGGGGCGCGACGAAGCCGGATTGGCCTTGCGCCGCCTGCTCGACGCCGAGCCGTTCGCCGTGCAGTTGCACGAGGACCCGGCGTATTCGACGATCACCAAGCTGCGTGTCATCGGCCGGCAGCAGCAACTCCTGCGCGTCGATTTCGAAACCCAGCCCGGCCATGAAGTGCTCGCCGCCAAGCTCGAAGCCTTCGCTCGGCTTCTCGCGGAGTGCGACGTGGTGATTCTCTCCGACTACGGCAAGGGCGGGCTGACGCACGTCGGCCGCATGATCGAATTGGCGCGCGACGCGAAGAAGCCTATTCTGGTCGATCCCAAGGGTGACGACTGGGCGCGTTACGCCGGTGCGACGCTGATCACGCCGAACCGCAGCGAATTCCGCGAGATCGCGGGCGGCTGGAAATCGGAGCGCGAGCTCGCCGACAAGGCAGCGGAGGTACGTCGCAAATTCCGCTTCGACGCCCTGCTCGTGACACGCAGCGAGGAGGGCATGAGTCTCTTCGACGCCGAGGGCGCGCACCACGAAGCGACGCGCGCGCAGGAGGTGTTCGACGTCTCGGGCGCCGGCGATACCGTCATCGCTGCCCTCGCGGTTGCGTTGGGTGCGGGGGCGAGCAGCGTCGAGGCGATGCGGCTGGCGAACCGCGCCGCAGGCATCGTCGTCGGCAAGTTCGGCACCGCGGTCGCGACGGCGGACGAGGTTTTTGCAAACAGCTCAACCGGAGGACAGCCATGAGCCAGTACACCGTGGTCACCGGCGCCGCCGGTTTCATCGGCGCCAACATCGTCAAGGCGCTGAACGAGCGCGGCGAGACGAACATCATCGCAGTCGACAACCTCACCAAGGCCGACAAGTTCAAGAACCTGACCGACTGTGAAATCGCCGACTATCTCGACAAGACCGAATTTCTCAGCGTGGTCGAAGAGGGTGTGCTCGACGGCAGCGTCGCGGCGATCTTCCACGAGGGCGCCTGCTCCGACACAATGGAGACCGACGGCCGCTACATGATGGACAACAACTACCGCTATTCGGGCGCGTTGCTGAAGTTCTGCCAGGATGAAGGCGCGCAGTTCCTGTACGCCTCGTCGGCGAGCGTCTACGGCAGCGGGCGGGTGTTTTCCGAATCGCGCGAGTGCGAGTCGCCGCTCAACGTCTACGGCTACTCGAAGTTCCTGTTCGACCAGAGCGTGCGCCGGCTGTGGGCAGAGCGCACGGCGCAGATCGCGGGCTTCCGCTACTTCAACGTCTACGGGCCGCGCGAGCAGCACAAGGGCCGCATGGCCTCGGTCGCCTTCCACTTCTTCAACCAGTACCGTGCCGAGGGCCGGGTGAAGCTGTTCGAGGGGTGCGACGGCTATCCGAACGGCGAGCAGCGCCGCGACTTCGTCTCGGTCGAGGACGTCGTGCGGGTCAACATGTGGTTCCTCGACCATCCCGAGGTGTCGGGCATCTTCAACGTCGGAACCGGGCGCTGCCAGAGCTTCAACGACGTCGCCGTTGCCACGGTCAACGCCTGCCGCGCGGCCGAGGGCCAGGATGCGTTGACGCTCGACGAGATGCAGGCTCAGGGGCTCATCGGCTACGTAGCCTTCCCCGAGGCGCTCAAGGGCAAGTACCAGAGCTATACCGAAGCGGATACGGCGGCCCTGCGTCGCGCCGGCTACGACGGCTCGTTCTACAGTGTCGAAGAGGGAACTGCACGCTACATCGAGCGTCTGCTGCAGTCATGAGCACTTACAAGACCATCGAGGATACGGTCGGCAATACGCCGCTGGTGCGTCTCAAGCGTCTGCCCGGCGAGACGTCGAACATCGTGCTGGTCAAGCTCGAAGGCAACAATCCGGCCGGTTCGGTGAAGGACCGCCCCGCGCTGTCGATGATCGAGCAGGCCGAGGCGCGCGGCGAGATCCGGCCCGGTGACACGCTGATCGAGGCGACCAGCGGCAACACGGGCATCGCGCTCGCGATGGCGGCGGCGATGCGTGGCTACAAGATGGTGCTCATCATGCCCGAGCATCTGTCGATCGAGCGGCGCCAGACCATGCGTGCCTTCGGCGCGGAGTTGCGGCTCGTCAGCCGGGAGGCGGGCATGGAGGGGGCGCGCGATCTGGCGATCGAACTCGAGAAACAGGGCGTCGGCCGCGTCCTCGACCAGTTCACCAACCCCGACAATCCGGCCGCGCATTACCGCAGCACCGGCCCGGAGATCTGGCGCGACACCGAAGGCCGGATCAGCCATTTCGTCTCGAGCATGGGCACGACCGGCACGATCATGGGCTGCTCGCGCTACCTCAAGGAGCAGAACCCCGCGATCCAGATCGTCGGCGTGCAGCCGACCGAAGGCGCGCAGATTCCCGGCATCCGTAAGTGGCCGGCCGAATACGTGCCGAAGATCTGCGACCCGAGCCGCGTCGACCGCATGATCTACGTCGGCCAGCAGGACGCCGAGGAGACGACCCGGCGCCTCGCGCGCGAGGAAGGCATCTTCGCCGGCATCTCTTCGGGCGGCGCGCTGTGGGCCGCGCTGCAACTGTCGAAGGAAGTCGAGAACGCGACCATCGTCTCGATCGTCTGCGACCGCGGCGACCGCTATCTGTCGACCGGCGTGTTCCCCGCGTAAGCGGCGTCATGGCGAAGGCCAAAACGGTTTACACCTGCACCGAGTGCGGCGGCAGCTCGCCCAAATGGCAGGGCCAGTGCCCGGCGTGCAACGCCTGGAACACGCTGGTCGAGACGATCGCCGAGACGGCAAAGCCCCGCTTCGCCGCGCTCGCGGCGACGAGTCAGGTACAGCTGCTGCACGAGGTCGAGGCCTCGGAGGAAAGCCGCATCGCGACAGGGATCGGCGAACTCGACCGCGTCCTGGGCGGCGGCCTCGTCCCGGGCGGCGTCACGCTGATCGGCGGCGACCCGGGCATCGGAAAATCGACGCTGCTGCTGCAGGCGCTCGCCGGGCTGGCGGAGCGCATGGGGACGCTCTACGTCAGCGGCGAGGAATCGGCACGTCAGGTCGCCTTGCGCGCCCGGCGTCTTGCCCTGCCCGAAACGCGGCTGCCGGTTTTGCCCGAGATTCGGCTCGAGGCGATCCTCGCGCAGCTCGCGGCGACCTCGCCCGAGGTCGCCGTCGTCGACTCGATCCAGACCGTTTATTCGGAGGCCCTGACCTCGGCGCCGGGATCGGTCGCGCAGGTGCGCGAGTGCGCGGCGCAGCTCACCCGCCACGCCAAGCAGAGCGGCACCGCGGTCATCCTGGTCGGGCACGTCACCAAGGAAGGCGCGATCGCCGGGCCGCGCGTGCTCGAGCACATTGTCGACACCGTGTTGTACTTCGAGGGGGACACGGGCTCGAGCTACCGCCTCGTGCGCGCGTTCAAGAACCGCTTCGGGGCGGTCAACGAGATCGGCGTGTTCGCGATGACCGAAAAGGGCCTGAAGGGCGTTTCGAACCCCTCGGCAATCTTTCTCTCGCGTCACGGCGAGCCCGTGCCGGGTTCGTGCGTGCTCGTGACGCAGGAAGGAACGCGCCCGCTCCTCGTCGAGATCCAGGCGCTCGTCGACACGAGTCACGCGCCCAATCCACGCCGTCTGAGTGTCGGCCTCGAGCAGAACCGTCTCGCGATGCTACTCGCCGTCTTGCATCGCCACGCCGGCATCGCCTGTTTCGATCAGGACGTCTTCGTCAACGCGGTCGGCGGGGTGAAGATCAGCGAGCCGGCGGCCGACCTCGCCGTCCTGGCCGCGATCGTGTCGTCGCTTAGGAGCCAGCCGCTGCCCGACAAGCTCGTGATGTTCGGCGAAGTGGGGCTCGCCGGCGAGATCCGTCCGGTGCAGCGCGGACAGGAGCGCCTGAAGGAAGCGGCCAAGCTCGGCTTCACCCAGGCCATCGTGCCGGCCGCGAACCAGCCCAAGCAGAAAATCGCCGGCATGACGGTGCACGCGGTGCAGCGTCTCGACGACGCGATCAGCCTGTTCCGCGGCTAGCGGTCATGCCTGCGCGGAGCGTTTCGGCCCGCAGCCGCTGGCTATACTTCGAAGGCGAATCAAACGCGTACGGAGGCTGTCATGAAGAGATGCGGAAAGGTATTCGTCACGGCCGCTCTGCTCGGCACCGTTTTCCCGGCGTATCCGGCCGAGGCGCAGCAGGCCGACGACACGGCGCCCGCCGCCCAGTCGCCCAGCGACGCGCCTTCCGCGGCGGAAGTCCGGCAGAAGCTCGGCAGCGCGGCCGACGCGATCAAGCGCTACAGTGCGGACAAGCGCGACGAAGCCGCGCAGAAAGCCAAGGTCGCGCTCGACCTGCTCGACCGCCGCATGGACGCGCTCGAGACCGACATCGACCGGAACTGGGAGCGCATGGATGCCGCGGCGCGCGCGCGTTCCCGCGAGGCCATGCGTGCCTTGCAGGACGAGCGCGTTGAGGTTGCCGAGTGGTACGGCAGCCTCAAGAGCAGCACGGCGAGCGCCTGGGAGGAAACCCGGCAGGGCTTCGTCCGAGCGTATCAGGCGCTCCAGCGCGACTGGGAAAACGCCGAGCGCCAACAGGCGGACGACGCAAGCGGGAAGTAGCGCGGGTCGCGCGGCGCTTTTCACCGGAAGATTTTCCTGAAAGACCGGCATCCATCAGCCGGCCTTTTTTGGCGTGCGACCGCCCGCTTAGCCTTTTGCGGCGACGACCGGCGCGGCGGCCCTTGAGGCGCTCTGCCCGTGCTTCAGCGAACCGTGTTCGTCGGCGTATACCTTCGTGAACTCGGCACCGAGCAGGAAGATCTGCGAGGCATAGTAGACCCAGGCCAGCAGCACCACCAGCGAGCCGGCCGCGGCGAAGGATTCGGAGAGCGCGCTTTTGCCGAGGTAGAGCCCGATCAGCAGCTTTCCGAGCTCGAAGAGGACCGCGGTCACCGCCGCGCCTATCCACACGTCGCGCCATGCGACGTCGGCGGACGGCATGAGCTTGAAGATCATCGCGAAAAGCAGGGTCGTGATCGACAGCGATATCGCCATGTTGACGCACTGCAGCACGACTTCCCATCCCGGCATGAGCGCGCCGGTCCATCGGCCGAACACCGCGATCGCCGTGCTTACGATCAGCGACACCATGAGCAGGAAGGCGAGGCCCAGGATCAGGCCGAAGGACAGCAGGCGTGCGCGCAGCAGCGCCCAGATGCCCGATGGCCTCTCGGATTTCGGCACCTTCCAGATGCGATCGAGCGCGCGCTGCAGTTCGGCAAAGACGGTCGTCGCACCGAGTGCCAGGACGCCGCCGCTGACGAGGCCGGCGACCAGCCCTTTTTCCGTGTCGCTCGCGCTGCGCACGAGACGTTCCACGAGGATGGCGCCCTCCTGCCCGATCAGTCCGCCGATCTGCGCGACGATCTGACCCTGGATGGCATCGCGGCCGAACACGGCGCCGGCGACCGCGATCACGATCACCAGAAGCGGGGCGAGCGAGAACGCGCTGTAATAGGCGATGGCGGCGCCCATGCTCGGTGCGTAGTCCGCGATGTAGGCGGACACCACCTTGCGGGCGAGGACGAACAGACTGCGAACACTCAGCATTGCACGGCTCCTTCGTTGCCGCCGGGAGGCCCCCGCGGCGAGAGCTCTTGGTATAGCAAAGGCGCCGCGGCACGCGTGTCACGAAGCGCGCCGCTTGCGTTACCGCGCGATCACCGCGACCGCGCGATCCTCAGGCGTGTTCTTCAACGGCCGCGCCGCATACGGAACGTGCGACTCAAGTCAGGAGCTGTCCGTGCTCGCGCGTGTCGTGGAACGCGACCTTGGGCCAACGTTCCTGGGCGAGGGTGAGGTTCACGCGCGTGTCGGCCAGATACACGAGATTGCCGTCGACGTCCTTGGCGAGCCGCAGCGAATTGGCCTTGGTGAATTCGGCGAGGTGCTGGGCGTCGGGGCAGGTGACCCACCGCGCCGTGTGAATCCCCGCGTTCTCGAAGCTCGCGTCGACGCCGTATTCGGTCTTCAATCGGTGCGCGACGATCTCGAACTGCAGCGGGCCGACTGCGCCGATCAAGAGCGTGTTGTCGGCGAAGGGCTCGAACACCTGCACCGCGCCTTCCTCGCCGAGTTCGAGCAGGCCCTTGTTGAGCTGCTTGGCGCGCAAGGGATCGCGGAGCCGCGGCTTGGAGAACAATTCGGGCGCGAAGTAGGGGATGCCCTTGAACTGCAGCGCCTCGCCTTCGGTCAGCGTGTCGCCGATCTGCAGCTGGCCGTGGTTGTGGATGCCGATGATGTCGCCCGCGACGGCGTCGTCCGAGCGCTGCCGCTCGTTGGCCATGAACACGACCGCGTTGGCGATCTTCATGTCCTTGCCGGTGCGCCGGTGGCGCACCTTCATACCCGGCGAATAGCGGCCAGAGCAGACGCGGAAAAACGCGATGCGGTCGCGGTGCTGCGGGTCCATGTTGGCCTGAATCTTGAAGACGAAACCGGTGAACTTCGGTTCGGTCGGCTCGACCGTGCGCTCGACCGCATCGCGCGGCAGTGGCGAGGGCGCCCAGTCCGACAGTGCGCGCAGCACCTCGCGCACGCCGAAGTTGTTGATGCCGGAGCCGAAGAACACGGGCGTCTGGCGGCCAGCGAGAAAGTCTGCCAGGTCGAAGGCCGCGCCGGCCCCGCGAACGAGTTCGATCTCGGACAGCAGCGCGTCGGCCTCGAGCGGAAAGAGCTCGCGCAGCTTCGCGTCGCCGAGGCCCTGCAGCGACTCGAACTGCTGGCCCGCGTTTTCCTCGCCTGCCTTGAACCGCAGGATCTCGTCGTGGATCAGGTGATACACGCCCTGGAAGCGCTTGCCCATGCCGATCGGCCAGGTCACTGGCGCGCAGTGGATCTTCAGGATCGACTCGATCTCGTCCAACAGCTCGAGCGGCTCGCGCACCTCGCGGTCCAGCTTGTTGATGAAGGTGATGATCGGCGTGTCGCGCAGTCGGCAGACTTCGAGCAGCTTGATCGTCTGTTCTTCGACGCCCTTCGCGGCGTCGACGACCATGATCGCCGCGTCGACCGCGGTCAGCACGCGATAGGTGTCTTCCGAGAAGTCCTTGTGGCCCGGCGTGTCGAGCAGGTTGAACACGCAGTCGCCGTAGGAGAACTGCATGACCGACGAGGCGACCGAGATGCCGCGCTCCTGTTCGACCGCCATCCAGTCCGAGGTGGCGAACTTGCCGCTCTTCTTCGCCTTGACCGTGCCGGCCATCTGGATCGCGCCGCCGAACAGCAGCAGCTTTTCGGTCAGCGTCGTCTTGCCGGCGTCCGGGTGGGAGATGATCGCGAACGTGCGGCGCTTCTTGACGTCGCGCGCAAGGGCCGGGTCGCCGGCCTGGGCCGGTGCGGGGGAAGCGGATTCCATCGGGGTGTTCTGATACTGAGGCAGGCGCAATTTTAAGCGATTCCGCGTGCTTCCCTACGGCGTGGATGACGATATCGCAGGGTGCGGGGTTGCCGTCACGCAGGCCGTTTGCATGCGACGCCGAAAAGCCGGACCGGCGATCTGCGATAAGAAAAAAAAGTCCGGTCGGATGACCGGACTTTCGATGTTTGGCGCGCCCGAAGAGATTCGAACTCCTGACCCCTTGGTTCGTAGCCAAGTACTCTATCCAGCTGAGCTACGGGCGCTTTGAAGGATGCGCATTATACGCGGTTTTCGCGCTGCGACGCAAACTTGTTCGGATTGGCGGAGACGGAGGGATTCGAACCCTCGATACAGGTTTAAGCCCGTATGCTCCCTTAGCAGGGGAGTACCTTCAACCACTCGGCCACGTCTCCGAACCGCCGCGCATTGTAGCGGAATGCGCGGCGGAAAGCCACTTCAGGCCGTCGCCTTGTCCAGTTCGAAGGCCTGGTGCAGCGCGCGCACGGCGAGTTCGAGGTACTTGTCCTCGACCACGACCGAGATCTTGATCTCGGAGGTCGAGATCATCTGCAGGTTGATGTTTTCCTTCGACAGCGTCTCGAACATCTTTTTCGCGATGCCGACGTGCGAGCGCATGCCGACACCGACGATCGACACCTTGGCGATCTTGTCGTCACCGGTGACTTCGCGTGCGCCGACCGTCGCGGCGGTCGCCTTGACGAGGCTCATCGCCTTGGCGAAGTCGTTGCGGTGCACGGTGAAGGTGAAGTCGGTGGTGTTGGCGTGACCGACGTTCTGCACGATCATGTCGACGTCGACGTTGGCGTCGGCGACGGGGCCAAGAATCTGATAGGCGATGCCCGGATGGTCCGGCACGCCGACGACAGTGATCTTCGCTTCGTCACGGCTGAAGGCGATGCCCGAGATGATGGCCTGTTCCATGTTGTCGTTTTCCTCGAATGTGATGAGCGTGCCGTCGCCTTCGTCCTGAAAGCTCGACAGCACGCGCAGTTTGACCTTGTACTTGCCTGCGAACTCGACCGAGCGGATCTGCAGCACCTTGGAGCCGAGGCTCGCCATTTCGAGCATTTCCTCGAACGTCACGGTCTTCAGCCGCCGTGCTTCGGGGACGATGCGTGGGTCGGTCGTATAGACGCCGTCGACGTCGGTATAGATCTGGCATTCGTCGGCCTTGAGCGCGGCCGCGAGCGCGACGCCGGTGGTGTCAGAGCCGCCCCGTCCCAAGGTCGTGATGTTGCCGCCCTCGTCGACGCCTTGGAAGCCCGCGACGACGACGACGTGACCCGAGTCGAGGTCGCGCCGCATCTTGGCCTCGTCGATGCTGAGAATGCGGGCCTTGGTGAAGGCGTCGTCTGTGAGGATGCGCACCTGGGCGCCGGTGTAGCTCTTCGCCTTGAGGCCGAGATCCTTGAGCGCCATCGCGAGCAGCGCGATCGTGACCTGCTCGCCAGTCGACACCATCATGTCGAGCTCGCGCGGGTCGGGTTCGGCCTGGATCTGTTTGGCGAGGCCGATCAGGCGGTTGGTTTCGCCCGACATCGCCGAGAGCACGACCACGACCTGGTGGCCGAGCATTTTGAACTTGGCGACGCGTTCGGCCACGGCGCGGATGCGTTCGACGTTGGCGACCGAGGTGCCGCCGTACTTTTGTACGATGAGTGCCATTTCTGGGGGCTGGGATCCAGGAGTTAGGGGCTGGGGGCGAAAAAAACGGATTCTAAGGGATTAGCGCTCGAATAGCGCGATCGATTCGACGTGCGCGGTGTGAGGGAACATGTTGGCGACGCCGGCCGCTTCCAGCCGGTAGCCCTTGACGTGGACGAGCACCTCGGCATCGCGTGCGAGCGTCGCTGGATCGCAGGAAACGTAGACGATGCGGCGGGGCGCGCCGGCCTCCGGCAGCGACTTCACGACCTCGATCGCGCCCGAGCGCGGGGGGTCGATCAACAGCTTGTCGAAGGGCCCGAGCGCGGCGAATTTTTCCGGCGTCATCTCGAACAGGTTGTCGACCTCGAATCGCGCGTGGGGCAGGGCGTTGCGCAGGGCGTTTTCGCGCGCCCGGGCGACGAGCTCCGTGCTGCCCTCGATGCCGAGGACGTCGGCGCCGCGGTGCGCGATCGGCAGCGTGAAGTTGCCGAGGCCGCAGAACAGGTCGGCGATGCGTTCGCCTGGCCGCGGGTCGAGCAGGCGCAGCGCGCGGCTCACGAGCGCGCGGTTGATCGCACTGTTGACTTGGGTGAACTCGGTCGGCCGGAAAGGCATTACCAGCCCGAATTCGGGCAGGCCGTAGCTCAATTCCGGCGCGATGTCGGGCCAGAACGGGCGCGCGGTCTCCGGACCCTTGCGCTGCTCCCAGACCTGCACGTGGTGCGCGTCGGCGAATGCGCGAACGTGCGCCGCATCGTCGTCGTTCCAGGGTTCGAGCAGGCGGAACACCAGCACGATGACGTGTTCGCCGGCGGCGACTTCGATCTGCGGGATGCGGTCGGCGTTCGACAGGCGGCCGATCAGCTCGCGCAGCGGCTGGATCAGGGCCGACACGCCGGGGGCGAGCACCTCGCAGCTGGCCATGTCGGCGATGAAGCTCGAGCGCTTCTCGTGAAAGCCCACCAGCACGCCGCCTTTCTTCTCGACGCGGCGCACCGAGAGGCGCGCGCGGCCGCGGTAGCCCCAGCTCGGGCCGTGCAGCGCCGGCAGCAGGACACTGGGGCGGACCTTGCCGATGCGGGCGAGGTTTTCCTCGAGCACGCGTTGCTTGGCCGCGACCTGGGCGCTCGGCTCGAGATGCTGCATCGAGCAGCCGCCGCAGCGGCCGAAATAGCGGCAACGCGGTTCTGCGCGCTGCGCGCTGGGCGCGAGAATCGCGACCGCATTGGCCGAGTTGTACTTGGCGTGCTTGCGAAAGATCGCGATTTCCGCGCGCTCGCCGGCCAGCGCGCCGTCGACGAAGGTGACCTTGCCGTCGAGGCGTGCGACGCCGTGGCCCTCGTGATCGAGGGAAAGGATGTCGACGACCGGATTCATGCCCAGGCCGCGAGAAACTCCCGCCAGTGCGCCGCGGGATGCGCCTCGACGGTGGCGCGCGCAAGCGCGATTTCAGCGAGGTAGGCGGCTTCGGAAAGCGTGCCGCGTATCTTCTGGAAACGCAGATAGACGAGCCAGGTGTTCATGACGTCGGTCTCGCAGTAGTTGCGGATCGACTCGATGTCGCCGTTTTGAAACGTTTCGAGCACCTTGGAGCCATCCATCCCGAGCTTGCCGGGGAAGCCACACAGCTTCGCCATCTGGTCGAGCGGCGCGCTCGCGCGCGGCTGGTACATCGCAAGCACGTCCATCAGGTCGAGGTGACGCGTGTGGTAGCGGCCGAGGTAGTTGTTCCACTTGAATTCCTTGTCGTCGTCGCCCCAGTCCCAGTAGCGCGGCGCCGCCACCCCATGGCTGAGGCTGCGGTAGTGGAGAACGGGAAGGTCGAAGCCGCCGCCGTTCCACGAGACGAGTTGCGGCGTGTAACGTTCGATTCCGTCGTAGAAGCGATGAATCAGTTCGGCCTCGCCGCTGTCGTTCTCCCCGAGCGACCAGACACGCAACTGATCGCCGCTGCGCAGCACGCAGGAAATCGCGACGATGCGGTGCAAGTGATGCGGCATGAAGTCGCTGCCGGTCTTCTGTCGGCGCGCGAGCAATGCCATTTCCGCGAGTTCGGCTTGCGGCAGCGCCGACTCGTCTATCCCGTGGACCGCGGCGAAGCCGGCCAGGTCGGGAATGGTCTCAATGTCGAATACGAGGGTCGGGTGCATGGGCTGGCGATGCGCAAAAGCCGCCATTTTACGCCGTCAATGCAGCGCGACATCGAGGGCCGACGCGGCGATCAGCGCGTCGAGATAGGCGACCGATATCTGGTGCAGCGGAACGCCGAGCTGCTGGGCAAAGCGCGCCAGGGTCTCGGCATCGTTGCTCTCGCAGGCGTAAGTCAACTGCAGCAGCCTGCCCTCGGCGGAAGGGTGGGCGCTCAAGGCGCGCGCGCTCGTCGCCGACAGGCCGAGCCTGCGTATCAGACTCTCCACCGGCAGGGAAAGGGCATAGGTGGCGGTCGACAGCAGGCCGATCTCGAACGCGGCCGCCGCGCTCTCGGCCGGTGCGCCGAGCCGGGTGATCTTGCCCATGAACAGCGCACGCGTGAGTGCGGTCACGGCATAGTGGCGGCTCGCATCGCCCGGCGCCCCGCCGGCGAGCGCAAGCAAGGCGGCCACGCGACGTGCGCGCGGCCCGCCGAGCATGACGAGTGCGTGGGCCGCCGACTCGGCGGGCCGGCTCAGCCCGCCCACCGGCGAGTTGGCGATCGCGAGGAAACGCTGGGCCATGTTCGGGTTGAGGCGAAAGAACTGCGCGAGTGTGTCGACGGGCTCGCGCAGCGCGATCGCCAGCAGGTCGAGCTGCATGGCCAACTCGTGGCTGCTCGCTACGGGTTGGGTGTCGCCGGAAAAGAAGCTGCCGCGGAACCACGCGTCGACGGGCCAGCGCGCGAGGGCCGGCGCGTTGCGAATCCCTTCGACGATCAGGCGGGCACTCGTCCTCGGCCGCACGTCGTCAGCATGGCAGGCGAGATAGGGCCAGGCCGACGCGCTGTCCTGCACGACGGCGTCGCCGCGGTCGAGCGTCGGACAGAAATTGAGGCCGGCGTCCTGCAGGGCCAGTGCCCGCGCGAGATCGCGGGAACTGGAAAGACGCACGCACCAGATCAGCTGGCGCTGGTTGATCTCGCGCGGGATCTCGCTGAACAGCACGCCTGTACTGATTCGGACCAGCAGCGGCAACGCTTCGGAAAGGCCGTCCTGCGTCAACGAATACAGGCCCGTCAACAGCATGTCCTCGTCCATCTGCCGGAGTTCCGGCGCAGCGTCCGGGGCGGCGGTGCGGCCGCGCAAGACGAGTTCGTGGGCGACCAGCCGGGACGTCGCGTCGAACAGAGGGTCGAAGGACAAGAACCGTTCGCGCAGCGCTTCTTCACGCACGGGCGCGCTGCTGGCGGCGCCGAGCATCTGGGTCACGGCGACGGGTTGCTCCGAGTCGCCGGTATTGATGCCTCCGCCGACGATGTGGGACGGAGGGGATGCGTCTGAGGTCATGGCGTTCGCTGCGGGTTTGCCCGGCATTCTAGCGCCGCGCGGCAGTTTCGCCGATATCGTGCATCATGGGCGCTACGCTGCAAGGAGGAAAAACCATGTTCCGTAACACGAGGCTGCTCGGCACGGCGATCGCCGGCCTGGCCGTGGCGGGCCTGTCCGCAGGCGCGTCCGCCACGAACGATATCGTCAGCCGGGTCGCCGACCGCGAGAGCGTCGCACTCACGCTCTACGCCGACGATCTCGCCCTGATCAAGGACGTCCGCCGCGTCCGCCTGGGTCCCGACATGAACCGCCTGAGTTGGCTCGACGTCGCCGCGCAGCTTCGCCCGGAGACGGTGCGCTTGCGCAATCTGTCCGATCCCGCCGGCTTTCGGGTCAGCGAGCAGGCCTTCGATTTCGACCTGCTGACGCCAGAAAGACTGATCGAGCACTACGTCGGGCGCGAAGTCGGTGTCATCCGAACACATCCGGGCACGGGCGCCGAAAGCCGCGAGAAGGCGACGCTGCTGACGAGCCGCGGCGGCGTCGTGCTGCAGTTCCCCGACCGCGTCGAAACAGGAATGCCGGCCCGGCTCGCATTTCCCGCCGTGCCCGACGCGCTCCACACGGCGCCCGCACTCGTCTTTTCGCTCGCCGACGCGCGGGCGGGCGCGCAGCGGCTCGAGCTTTCGTATCTGACGACGGGCCTCTCGTGGCGCGCGGATTACGTCGTGGAACTCCGCGACGATGGGGCGCATCTGGATCTCGACGGTTGGGTGACGCTGGTCAACCAGAGTGGCGCCGCCTATCGCGACGCCCGGCTGCAGTTCGTCGCCGGCACGCTCAACCGCGTCCGCGACGGGGCGCAGCCGCTGGCGCGCGAGTCGATGTCGCTCGGCGCGAAGTCCGCGGGTGGCGCGTATCTGCAGCCCGAGCCGCTGGCCGGCCATCATCTCTATACGCTGCCGCAGCCGACGAGCCTCGCGGAAAACCAGACCAAGCAGGTCGCACTCCTGCGCGCGGCGCGCGTGCCGGTCAGGAAGGAACTCGTGCTGCAGGGCGTCGGCCACATCTATACGGGCCGCTATCCGGCCCCGTCGCAGCCGGCGCACGTCGGCATGTTCCTCGAATTTGAAAACCGGGGCGCCGGCCTCGGGCTGCCCTTGCCTGCGGGCGTCGTGCGCGTCTACGAGCAGGATGCCCGTGGCAGCAGCCAGTTCGTCGGCGAGGACCGGATCGGCCACACGCCGAGGAACGAATCGCTCCGGCTGACGCTCGGCGAAGCCTTCGACCACACCGCCGAACGCAGGCAGACGGCTTTCGAGCAACGGCCCGGCACGCAGCGTGACGCCGCCGTCTACGAGTCGGCGCATGAAATCGTGTTGAAGAACGCAGGGAAGGAAACGGCGACCGTCACGGTCCGCGAGCCGATCCCCGGCGACTGGGAGATACTTTCCGAGTCGCGGCCGCACGCGCGACCCGACGCCGGCACCGCCGAGTGGAAGCTGCGCGTGCCGGGCGGCGGCAAAGCGACGCTCGTTTATCGCGTGCGCGTCAAGGGCCTGATGCAGTAGGGCTCGCCGCGTGGAATGGCGGCGGCGCGACGGCGTCGGGGCGTGCGTTAGGTACTGAGGCCGCGGCGCCGCCGGATGTCGGCGATGAGGCCCTGGGTCGAGCCGTCGTGTTCGCCGATCACGCGTACCGAACTGAGCGCCGCGCGAATCGGCGGTGCGAGCTGCTTGCCGAGCTCGACGCCCCACTGGTCGAAACTGTTGATCTGCCAGATCACGCCCTGCACGAAGACCTTGTGCTCGTAGAGCGCGATCAGCATGCCGAGCGTGTGCGGGTCGAGCTTCTGGTAGAGCAGCGTGTTGCTCGGACGGTTGCCCGGAAAAACCTTGTGCGGAGCGAGCGCGCGGGCGTCGTCGCGGGTCATCCCCTGTGCGATCAGTTCGGCTTCGATGACCGCGCGCGACTTGCCTTTCAACAGCGCCTCGGTCTGTGCGAGACAGTTGGCGAGCAGCCATTCGTGCTGGTCGGCCAGCGGCGTGAGGTTGACGGCGGCGACCAGGAAGTCGGTCGGAATCAGCCGCGTCCCCTGATGCACGAGTTCGAAGAAGGCGTGCTGGCCGTTGGTGCCGGGCGCGCCCCACACGATCGGCCCGGTGTTGTAATTGACGAGCTTGTTGGCGCGGTTGACGTTCTTGCCGTTCGACTCCATGTCGAGCTGCTGCAGGAACGGCACGAGCAGGCGCAGACGCTGGTCGTAGGGAAAGACGCCGTAGGTGTCGGTGCCCCAGAAGTTCGCGTACCAGATGCCGAGCATGCCCAGAATGACCGGCATGTTGGCCTCGAGCGGTGCCTCCTTGAAGTGGACGTCCATTGCGTGCGCACCGGCGAGCAGGGCCTGGAAGTTGCCCCAGCCGATCTGCAGCGCGATCGACAGCCCGATCGCCGACCACAGTGAATAACGGCCGCCGACCCAGTCCCAGAAGATGAACATGTTCTCCGGATCGATGCCGAAGGCTTCGACCGCCTGCGCGTTGGTCGACAAGGCGACGAAGTGGCGCGCCACGGCTTCGGGTGCCCGCAGCGCTGCAAGCAGCCAGGCCTTGGCCGAGTTGGCGTTGGCGAGCGTCTCGAGGGTGGTGAAGGTTTTCGAGGCGACGATGAACAGCGTCGTCTCGGGATCGAGCTGGGCGAGCGTTCCGGCAAGATGCGACGGATCGAGGTTGGAAACAAAATGCACGCGCACGTTTTCGACGGCGTAGTGGTCGAGCGCGTGGCACACCATCGCGGGACCGAGGTCCGAGCCGCCGATTCCGATGTTGACGACATTGCGGATCGGCTTGCCGGTGTGGCCGCGCCAGCTGCCGTTGTGGACCGATTCGACGAAGCGCTGCATGCGGTGCAGCACCTTGGCGATCTCGCGTTCGACGTCGACGCCTTCGACCATCAGGGCGGGTCGTACCGGCGCACGCAGGGCCACGTGCAGCACGGCACGCTTCTCGGTGAAGTTGATGCGCTCGCCCGTGCACATGGCGTTGCGCATCTCCTCGAGCTCGGATTCGCGCGCCAGTTGCGCGAGATGCCGCATCGTCTCCTGCGTCACGCGATTCTTCGAGTAGTCGAGCAGCAGATTTCCGCAACGCAGCGACAGGGTCTCGAAACGTGCGGCGTCCTCGCGGAAGGCCGCGCGCATGTCGAAGTTGCGCATGCTCTTGAAGTGCTGCTCGAGCGCTTTCCAGGCGGGGAGGGTCTTGAGTGGTTTCATGGACGTGCGATCAGTCGGCCGGGCTTCGAAGGTATCATAAGCAGCGGCAGCGTCGCCGCCGGGGCGTGCGCCTTTCTTTCGACGGTTCAGGATGAGACAGCATGGTCACCGTGACACGGAACAAACTCGTATACATCACCTATTCCATCCTCGACGCGCGCGGAATGGTCGTCGAGCAGCACGATCTGCCGGTCGGCTACGTCCAGGGCGCGCACAGCGGCATCCTTCCCGCAATCGAGACGGCCGTGGCGGGGCGCAAGATCGGCGACCGCGTCGAGATCCAGTTGTCGCCCGAGGAGGGGTACGGACTGCGTGACGAGAGCCTGGTCTTCGTCGACGAGATCGAGAACGTTCCGCCCGAGTTCCGGCGCACCGGCGCCGAAGTCATGTTCGAAAACGAGTCGGGTGAGACGAAGGTTTTTTACGTCACCTCGGTCGAAAACGGCAAGGTCACGCTCGATGGCAACCCGTCTCTGGCCGGACAAAGCGTGACCTGCCTCATCAACGTCGTCGACGTTCGCGACGCGACGCCCGAGGAAATCCGCAACGGCCGCCCGCTCGACGCCGCGGGCGGAACCGTCCATTAGGCCCGATCCTTTCGGCAGGTCCTGACGCAAGAAAGCCGGGATTTCTCCCGGCTTTCCGTTTCAGCCGCGCGTTTTTACTTGGCCGGGCAGGCTTTGTCGCCGGGGATTTTCCCGGGCAGACGCAGGAAGGCTTCGAACGGGCCCATCACGCTCATCGCCTCCATCTTCGGTCCGGCGAACTTCAGGCGGCCGAACATCATGGCCTTCATGGGGCCGTATTCGCCAGCGCCCATTTCGTCCCAGCGGTCGGTCGTCGCATGCATCGTGTAGTCGACGGCGTGATCCATTTTCGGGTTCTGCACGGCGCCGCCGTAGACGCACATCGCCTTGCCGTCCTTGGCCGAGATCTTCATTTCGGTCTGCGTCGGCTCGCCGCAGTCGGTGCGGTAGAGGTGGATGATCTTGTAGCCGCGGCCCTTGTCGTTCTTGACCCATTTTTCGGCCAGACCGTTGGTGAGTGCCGCGTCCTTGTTCCAGGCGTCGCAAGCCTGTGCGGTCCACTCCGCGGACATCATTGCGGGTGCGGCCTGCGCGGCGCTTGCGAATGCGGCCACAAGGGCCAGTGCGACGGATGCGTATTTCATGGGTACCTCCTCCTTTTATTGAATATTTGGCTTGCAGCCCGACTCGGATACAGCTTGTTGTTACTGCTGAAGAACCGCATTCTCCGAGGCTGCACGGTAATCATAGGTCGCGGCCTTGTCAATGCGGCGAACGGTTTTTCTGGATGCCGCGCGGGCCGGGCTTTGGCGCCGGTTCCGCGGCGCGTGCACCGACACGCGCATGGCGTCGAGCATCGGCCGGCGCAGCAGCCCGCAGGGCGTTAAACCGGTCAGGGTGAGGCCGCGATATTTTCCTCGACGAGACGAATGCGTCGTGCCAGGCGCGCCTCGGTTGCGTGATCGCCGCGGCTGGCGGCCTGCGCTTGCTCGAGTTTGAGATAGGTCAACAGCGGGTGGCGCCAGCCGTTCGACGAGGCGGTTTCCGTCGCGAGCGACAGCGTGGCGGGTCCGGCTTCGCCGCGCATGAGCAGCAGGCTCGCGTCGAGCAAACGCGCGAGCGGATGGTCGATCGCGGCGAGGGCCTCGTGCCGGCGCGCGGCCTCGGCGCGGAGCAGCGCGCGATGCTGCCGGGGCAGCAGGCTCGGATCGAGATCCTGCCAGCGCAGGGTGACGAAGCGGAAGTAGGCCGCGTCCTCGGCATCGGGCTTGGCCTCGGTCGCGGCGAGTTCCGCATATTCGGCGCATGAATCGTCGATCAGCATCGCGCGACGGGTGGCGCAACGCACAAGCCACAGGCGCGCGGTCTCGCGGACTCGGCCGGCGCCTCCGGTCGCGGCGACGGCCTGCTGGAAGTAGCGCTCGGCGAGCGTGTTTTCGCCGCGCAGCGCGTGCTTCTGATAACGCGCGACCAGATCGGCCGAATCGGTCTTCCAGTCGGGCGGCGGCGGGCCTCCGCTGCCGCAGGCCGCGAGCAGAAGCGGGAAGGCAAGCACGATCAGACGCTTCATGGCAGCTTCACCTCTGGGTCGCGCGCAAACGGCCACTTCTTGTTGATCTCGTTGACGAGCGCGTTGGCCTTGCGCACGGCGTCGTCGATTTCGCTGCGCAGGGCGGCGATGTCCTGCGTGCCCTGCTTGACGTCGGCCGAAATGTCGACGGCGTTCGCCATCACCGCATCGGCCTTCTTCAGGCTCGCCTGCGCGTCGTTCAGCATCAGCCTGACCTGGGCGAGCGAGGCCCGTGTCTCCTCGGCGACGCCGTCGGGCGCGAACAGCCAGCGGTCGGTTTTCAGCGCGATGCCGTCGAGTTTGGTGATCAGGGCGCGGGTCTTGTCGAGCGAATCGGTGACTGCGCGCGCCTTCTCCGCGCTGCCGAGCAGGCCTTCGAGCATGCCGTATTCGCCGGTCATGCGCCCGGTGAGCTTCTCGACGTTGGCGAGCGTCGCGTTGACTTCGCCGTCCTTGCGCGTCAGATGTTCGACGTTGGCGAGGATGGCCTTGACGCGCTCGACGAGCGCGGGGATTTCCTTGCTGACGTCGGAACTGAGCAGCAGGACCGTCGAGCCGTCGGCCAGCGTGGGCGCGTCGAGGTCGGGTGAATCGACGCGTATCTTCGCCCCGCCGACCAGCGGCTTGTCGAGCGTGAAGGTGCTGGTTTCGCGCAGCCATTTGGCATTGCGCTCGAGAAACTCGGCGCGGATCACGATGCCGCCGTCGTCGTTGAGGCCCAGCGTGCTGACGCGGCCGATTTCGATGCCGGAGAACACGACCGGGACGCCGGGCGCCACGCCGTCGGCGCTCGCCGCCGCGAGTCGCAGCTCGAAGATGTCTTCGAAAAAGCCGCGCGCGTGCAGCAGATAGACGACGAACACCGCGGCGAGAAAGAGCGACGTCGCGGCAAAAAGCCCGACCTTGAAATGCAGTTTGTTCATTCCGAATGCGTGGCGGGCGCGTAGAGCACCCGGTTCCAGTCGAAGTCGTAGATATCCCAGGTCCCGCCGGTTTCGGCGGTCGCCGCTAGCTGGCGGATGAAATCCGGGTAGGGAACATCGTAAAGCATGGCCCCCGGGCGGTCGATCAGGAGCCGCGGGCGCTTGAGTATGAGCGCGCGCGCGAGCTGGGTGATGAAGCGCTGCGCCGGCGTCATGTCCGGGTCGCGCAGCGACGCGATCTCGCCGTGGCCGAGGCGTTCGAGCAGCTGCCGCGCCTGCCGGGTGGACTCGGCGACGTCGTGATGACGCTGGTAGATCGGGATCAGCGCGATGTTGTCGAGCGCCGAGAGATTGGCCCGCAGCGGCAGCTCGAGCGCGACGCGCGCCACCTGGTCCGACAATGCAGCGACCGCGGCGCGCAGGCTGTCGCGGTCGGCGAACGTGGTCAGATGTATTTGAGCGCTAATGACACCACCTCGATCGCCACAATGGCGAAGAATACGCGCATCATGCCGCGCAGCACCGACACCGGCACCATGAAGAGCTTCTTAGGCGTCTCGAGACCGGCGGTCACCGGGATTAGCGTGACCGCCAGGCCGAAGAGCGCGGACTTCACGACCAGGCCGGCGAGGATGCCGAAGTCGAAGATCTTGGCGATGGTCTGCGTGTAGGGCTCGAAGCCGGCCGTTCCGGCGCCGTAGATCGCGAGATAGCCGAGCAGCAGCGCGAGCAGCCCGGCGAGCCCGGCGAGCGTGACGACCGACACCACGCCGCCGATCAGGCGCGGCAGGAACTCGAATTGCATCGGTGGAACCTTGCAGTGCGCGAGCGCATCCAATTCGTTGTTCACCTGCATCAACGCGACTTCGGTGTTGATCGCGCTGCCCGAACGCAGGGCGACGAACAGGGCCGTGAGGAAGGGCAGCAGTTCGAGAACGAGCACGCGGATCGTCATTTCGCTCGCGAAGGCGGTCAGGCCGAAGTCACGCGCGGTCGACAGAATGATCGTTATGATCAGCCACGAAATGACCAGGGCGTAGCCGAGAAAAACGTGCAGAATCTGTACGGCGGTGAAGTAGACCTGCTTCACGACGACGTCGAAGGTGGCGCGGTTCCAGGTCTCGCGCTCGAGCAGCAGCAGGCCTGCCTTGCCGAGGAACGAGAACATCGCGTAGCCGACCGTGAACCAGCCGACGACCTTGGCGCCGAGCGATTCGAGGGAGGCCGCAATGGAATTCATCGCGGCATCTTAACGTCATCGCCGAGGCTTGCGCCATTGTTCGAAAGGACGGCCGCGCGTGCTTGCGCACGCGTCGGTCACGACATACAGTTTTGCAGTCACACGGAGACCGGCATGAAAAAAACATTTCTGATCAAGGGGCTCGCACTGCTGCTGGCGATGGGCGCGATGCCTGCGCTCGCTGCGCAGGGCACGGTATTGCGTAACGAAAAGCTCTACAGCCAGCCGAGCGCGACGTCGAAGGTGACGGCGACTGCGGCGAAAGGGGCGAGCGTCACGATCCTCGCCAAACGCGGCGGCTGGTTGCAGGTGAAGTCGGGCAGCTCGAGCGGCTGGATCCGGCTGCTGTCGGTTCGCGCGGGCGCCGGAGGTCTCGGCGGCGCGGGGCTCGGTGATGTGGTCGGCGCCGCGACGACGCGCTCCGACCCGAGCCGGGTCGTCGCGGTGGCCGGCCTGCGCGGACTCGACGACGAGGATCTCAAGCAGGCCAAGTTCGACGGCGCGGAGCTGGCGCGGATGGACGCGTGGGACGCCAGCGCCGCGCAGGCGCGCAGCTTCGCGGCGCGCGGCGGTCTTGCCGCCGCCAACATCGCTGCGCTGCCTGAACCGCGGCCCGCGCAGCAGCCTTCGACCTGGGAGGCCAACTGATGAAAACCCGTGCGATGCAAATCAAGGCCCTCGTCCTCGCGGTCGCCCTCGGCCTGAGCGGGGGTGCGAGCGCGATCGATTTCGGCAAGCTGCTCGAAGAGCGCCTCAACCAGGAATTGAACAAGAACAAGCAGCCGCCCGCCGAGCAGACGGCTCCGCCCGCGGCGCAGAGCGCGGCCGCGTCGCCGCCTCCCGAGAACCAGAAAATCGACGCGCGCCAGCTCGGTTTTGCCCTGTTCGGCGACTACTCGCCCGAAGAGGAGGCGCGCATCGGCCGCCAGATTTCCGGAAACCTTCTCGGTGCCGTGCCGCTCGTACCTGACGACAAGCTGCAGAATTACGTCAACCTCGTCGGCAACTGGGTCGCCGCGCAGAGCGGGCGCAGCGACGTCAAGTGGCGTTTCGGCGTACTCGACACCGAGGACATCAATGCTTTCGCGGCACCGGGTGGCTACGTGTTCATCACCAAGGGGCTTTATCGGCGGCTTGGCAACGAAGCGCAGCTCGCCGGTGTCCTCGGCCACGAAATCGCTCATGTCACCAAGAAACATCACCTCAAGGTGCTCAAGCAGTCGAGCCTGATCGGCGCACTCGGCCAAGCCGCCAGCAAGAAGGCGAAGGACAGCGATCAGGTGGTGCAGAACCTGATCGGCAACGGGGCCGAAATCATGGCGCGCGGGCTCGACAAGAACGCCGAGTTCGAGGCGGACCGCGTCGGCATCGTGTTCGCGGCGCGCGCCGGCTACGAGCCGTGGGGGCTTCCCGACGTTTTGCAGGATCTCGCCGGCCTGCCGGCCAAGGACGCGCGCACCGGACTGCTGTTCAAGACCCACCCGCACCCGGCCGACCGGCTGGCGGCGTTGGGCGAGGCGGTCGATGGCCGCCTCGACGCCGTGCAGGGCAAGACGCTCGCCGACCGCTTCTACCGCATCAAGTGACGCGGGTCTCGTCGAGGCTGCTTCAGGCGGGGCTGTCGGCGCTGTTCGTGCTGCTGATCGCGGCGCACGTCGGCGGCGCGCTCCATTTCGATCCGATCGAGCGCGTCGAGGCTTGGCTTTACGACGCGTGGCTCAAGCGCACCGCGCCGACCGGGGCGGACGATCGCATCGCGATTCTCGACATCGACGAGGCGAGCCTGAAGAGCGTGGGCCGCTGGCCATGGAGCCGGGACACGATGACCGCGCTGGTCGAGCGCCTGTTCGACCATTACGGCGTCGCAGCGGTCGGCTTCGACGTCGTCTTCGCCGAAGCCGACCGCAGTTCCGGGCTCGATACCTTGAAGGCGCTCTCGCAGGGCGAGCTCGCAGGCGAGCGCGCGTTCGCTGCGGCGCTGCAGAAGATCGCGCCGCGCCTCGACTACGACGCGCGGTTTGCCGAGGCGCTCGCGGAGCGGCCGGTGTCGCTCGGCTATTACTTCGTCCCCGAGGGATACCGTGCGACGCGCACCGGTACGTTGCCCCCGTGGTCCCTGCCGCCCGAGGTGTTCGGCGCGCTGAAGCCGGGCAGGCCGGCGGCCGGGTATGGCGCCAATCTCGCGCCCTTCCAGGACGCGGCACAGGGTGCGGGCTTCTTCAACATGCTCGCCGACGACGACGGCACGGCCCGGCAGATGTCGCTCGTTCTCCCTTACGGCGAGGGCTATTACCTTGCGCTCTCGGCGTCGACCCTGCGCATCGCGTTCGGGGGCGACGCCGCGAGCGCCGGGGTCGAGCAAAGCGAACTGCTCGGGCGCAACTACCTCGCGCCGTGGCTCGAGGTCGGCGGCATTCGCGTGCCGCTCGGCGCCGACGGCACCGTGCACGTGCCCTACCGGGCGGGCTCGCCGTTTCCCTACATCTCGGCGGCCGACGTGCTGGCTGGCAAAGCGCCGGTCGGGCAACTCGAGAATCGCATCGTGCTCGTCGGCTCGACCGCGCCGGGGCTCGCCGATCTGCGCGTCACCCCGTTCTCCAGCACCTTTCCGGGCGTGGAGATCCACGCCCACCTGATCGCGGGCATGCTCGACGGCACGACGCGGGTGACGCCGCCGTGGGCGCGCGACGCGAGGCTGGCGGCGGTATTGCTGCTGGGCGCCGTGCTGATCGTGGTGCTGCTGCGCTTCGGCCCGGCGCTCGGCCTCGCCGCGACGCTCGCGTTGCTCGGCCTTCTGCTCGCCGCCTACGGCGCCGCGTGGGCGCGCTTCCAGGTGGTGCCGATGGCGGCGCCGATGCTCGCGGTGGCGGGGCTGTATGCGCTCAACACCGCGTACGGCCTTTTCGCCGCGACGCGCAGCAAGCGCCAGATCACGCGGCTCTTCGGCCAATACGTGCCACCCGAACTCGCCGCCGAGATGAGCCGCGATCCCGCGCACTACACGATGGAAGGGCAGTCGCGCGACATGAGCGTCCTGTTCTCCGACATTCGCGGCTTCACCAATTTTTCCGAAAAGCTGAGCCCGACCGAGCTTTCCGAGGTGCTCAACGCCTATCTTTCGACGATGACGCGCATCGTGCAGCAGCATCAGGGCACGATCGACAAGTACATCGGCGACGCCATCATGGCGTTCTGGAATGCGCCGGTCGATCTCGCGGACCATGCCGCGCGCGCGGTCCGCACAGCGCTCGAGATGCAGGCGGCGCTGCCGCAGCTCAACGACGAGTTCGCCGCGCGCGGCTGGCCGGCGGTGAAGATCGGCGTCGGCGTCAACACCGGGCGCATGAGCGTGGGCAACATGGGCTCGGAATTCCGCATGGCCTACACCGTGATGGGGGACGCGGTGAACCTCGGATCGCGCCTCGAGGGCATCACCAAGCAGTACGGCGTCGGCATCCTCGTCACCCAGTCGACGGTCGACGCCGACCCGGTTCACGCCTACATGAAGGTCGACGAAGTCCGCGTCAAGGGCAAGGAGACGCCGGTCGCGATCTATGAGCCGCTCGGGGCAAAAGACCGCCTCGCCGACGACGTGCGCAGCGCCGCCGCCGCCTTCGACGCCGCCTTCGCCGCGTATCAGAAGCAGGACTGGGACGCTGCCGAGACGGCCCTGCGCGCGCTTGACGCGAAGTCGCCGCGCGCGTTGTACGATGTCTATCTTGAGCGCATCGCGCAGTTCCGCGCCGCGCCTCCGCCGCAAGGCTGGGACGGCGTCTACGTCTACACAACGAAATAACGATGAAACTCACCGTATTGGGCTGCAGCGGCGGGATCGGCAGCGGCCGCCACACGACCGGCCTGCTCGTCGACGACGACATCCTGATCGACGCCGGCACGGGCATCACGACGCTCGACTTCGAGCAATTGCAGGCGATCGACCACGTGTTCCTGACCCACGCGCACCTCGATCATGTGCTCGGCCTGCCACTCCTGCTCGACAGCGTCGGCGACCTGCGCGAGGCCCCGCTCATCGTGCACGCGCTGCCCGAAGTCCTGCAGGTGCTGTCGGATCATCTGTTCAACTGGCAGCTGTGGCCGGACTTCCGGAAAATTCCGAGCGAGGACGCGCCGTGGCTGCGTTTCGAACCGCTCGGATTCGGCGAGGTCTGCACCGTCGACGGGCGCAGCTTCCGGCCGCTGCCCGCGAACCATGTCGTCCCCGCCTGCGGCCTGCACGTTTTTGCGGAAGCCGGCGGAATCGTCTTCAGCGGCGACACGACCCATAGCGAGGCATTCGTCGCCGCGCTCAACGCGATTCCCGACCTGCGCCACCTCATCATCGAGACCTCGTTCGAGAATGCACTGGCCGCCATCGCCGAGGTGTCGAAGCATCACTGGCCCGATTCGCTGGCAGCGGAATTGAACGGGGTCAAGATCGCGCCAGCGGTCTGGATCACCCATCTCAAGCCCGGCAACGAGTCGGCGATCATGAACGAGTTGCGCGAGGCCGCGCCCGCGTGGCGAATCGAAGCCCTGATGCAGGGGCAGGTGATCGAAATCTGATCCGTTCGGCGCGCGTGCGCCGCTTCACACCGCAAAAAGCGCCAACTCGTCGGCGAAGCCGGCCGCGCTGAAACCTTCGTAATCCTCACGGCTGAAGCGCGTGACCGCGCCGGCCATTTCGCTCCATCCGTAGCCGCGGACGCGCGCATTCAAGGCCGGCGCATCCTGGGGGGCGCGGGCGACGAGATGCATGCATCCCTGGCTGTAGACGAGGTTGTAGGGGGTGTCGCGGCGATGCAGCCGCTCGAGCGCGTGCCAGGCCTCGGCGCGATCGGCAAAGCGCAGGCAGGCGAGCGGATAGGGCGCCGCGCCGCCATTGTGGACGAAGCGCGCGTCCTGTATCGGCAGCGGCGTCGCCTGCACGAAGCTCTGGAAATGCAGGTGGTTCACCGAAGCACCCGCGCCGTTGCTGTTGTAGCCGAGGCAGAGCCCGGGCACCGCCGCCGTCGCGCAGACCTCCCAGGCCCAGGCGTGCGATTCCGAAGTCAGGAACTGCGGCGCTTCGCGCAGCGGCTCCGGCACGAGCAGGCCGTGGAGGCGGGCGAACGGAAACTTGTTGTACAGCATGCGCACGTGCATGCCGGCGAGGTCGCCTTCCCACAGCACTTCCTTCATCAGGAAGGGCTTGTTGAAATGAAAGCCCCCTCCGTCGAACGGGCGCAGCAGCGCGCCGAATGCCGTGCCGCTGATGCGCGGCGGGCGCAGGGCGCGGACCGGGTTGAACGCGACCTGCCAAGGCCCCGCGCGCCGGCTCTCCATCAGCCCGACGCGGCCGAAGCCGATCGCATCGAGCTTGAGGAAGACCAAAACGTCGTCGTCCGGTTCGTCGATCTGTCGGCCCTCGCGCAGCGCGTTCCGGAGCGCCGTCGCGAGTTCGTCGTGGCGAACTGCAAGTGGCGGCGAGAGGCGTTCCCACAGTCGCGGATCGTAAGCCGCGTTCGCAAGAACGAGGACGAAGACGCCAAGGCCGCGATGCTTTTCGAGCATCGCGAGCAGGCCGTCGGCGAAGTCTTGCTCAAGCGCGGGAAGCGAGCGGAACGGGGAGGAAGCTGTCATGGCGGGTGGCGGGATTTGCGGTCGCGTGAAGAATACCGAAGAACTGCGTGCGCGCTGCGTGGTGTGAAGCGCTGCGCAGGCCGCTTGTCGCCCCGTGCCCCGTCGGTGCGGTCAGAGCTCGCCGTTGGCGCCCGCGCGCATGACGCTGTCGAGTTTTTCGCGGACGACGCGCGCGCCTTCGCGCAGTTCGGGCGTGATCCCGGCTTGCTTGCCGGCCTGGTCGAGCCAGATCAGATCCCAGTCGAGCGTCATGACCCAGATGTTCTTGTCGGCGTCCTCCATGACCGCGATGCGGCAGGGCAGGAATACCGCCATTTCCGGAATCAGCCGCAGCAGATCGCGGCCGACGGCGATATCGCAGAAGCTGAAGACCTCGATCCGCGGCGCGGTCTCGTCGTTCAGCACCGAGCGGAACTCCTTCCAGATCAGATTGCTGCCGACGAACTTGAGGTTGACCTGATTCGCGCGCAGCATCATCGACTCGACGACCTCGTCGAACGAAACGCCGGGCTTGGCCTTGTATTTCGCGGCGAAATAATTCATCGCCTCGCGCGCATCCATCTGCATCATGTGCGCGATGACCGGCATCGTCAGTTCGCGCCAGCGCTGTTTTTCCTCCGGCGTCAGCACCCGGTTCATCTGGTAGTCGCGATACGGCGGCGGCGCGGCCTGCTGCCTCATCAGCGGGCCATAGGGTGTCGGCGTCACGTCGATCCAAGGCGTGCTCTGCGGGTGCGCCTCGGCCGGCGCCTCGGCAGGCGGGGCGGCGAGCGCGACGCTGGCGAAAAGCGCGGCGAGGGTGAACAGGGCAGGGCGCATCATGTTCGGTCTCCCGGACGGTAACAACTTCATCCTATGCATCACAGTGCGGGCGTCAATGCGTAGGCCGCGACGAGCGCTTCGAGCACGGCGAGTTCGGCCGCCGCACCGCCAAAATCCGCGTTTTGCACGCACGCCTCGATGCGCGCCGCGGCATCTTGCACGGCGACGGCCATCACGCTCGCCGCCGCGCCTTTCAGTGCGTGGGCTTCCTTGCGGCAGGCCGCTTGATTCCGCGCGGCAATCGCCTGTTTCAGGGTCGCGAGGCTCGTCTTGGTCGTGGCGATGAAGAGCCGCTCCAGCTCGCCGACGAGTTCGGGATTTCCCGGGTAGCGGGCATCGAGCGCCGCGCGGTCGAGCAGGCTGCCCTTGACCTCGGCCGTCGCGCTCGCAGGCGCCGGCAGCCATTGCATGAGCAGCGCAACCAGGGCGGCCTCGGTGTAGGGCTTGCTGAGGTAATCGTTGGCGCCCGCGGCGAGGCAAGCCTCGCGAAAGCCGACACTGGCGTTCGCGGTAAGCGCGACGACCGGGGTACGGCCCGCCCGCCCGGGGAGCTGGCGAATACGCCGCGTCGCTTCGAGGCCGTCCATTTCGGGCATCTGCCAGTCCATCAGCACAAGATCGAAGTCGGCGCTGCCGAGGCGCTCCAGCGCTTCGCGTCCGCTGGCAGCGAGTGTGTACTGCAGGCCCATTGCACGTAGTTGGTGCGCGAGCACCTTCTGGTTGACCGGGTGGTCTTCGACGACCAGGATGCGCCCCTGCAGTTCGACGCTGCTCGGCGCCGGCAGTTCGGCCAGCGGGAGATCGGTCGTCGGGAGCCGGACGGAAAGCGTGAAGCGGCTGCCGCGGCCGGGCGCACTCTCGACCGTCAGCTCGCCGCCCATCAAGGCGGCGAGCTGGCTGCTGATGGCGAGTCCGAGGCCGGTACCGCCGTAGCGCCGCGTGGTCGACGAGTCGGCCTGCGAGAACGCCTGGAACAGGCCGGCCTGGGTCTCGGCGCTCATGCCGATGCCGCTGTCGGTCACGCTGAAGCGGCATGCGACCTCGTCGCCCAGGGTTTCGAAGCTGCCCGAGAGTTCGACATGGTCGCGATCGGTGAACTTGATCGCGTTGTCGACGAGGTTGAGCAGGATCTGGCGGATGCGCGTGGGATCGCCGAGCAGGGCCGGAGGAGGCGACTCGTGGAGCGCGAGGGTCAGTTGCAGGTTCTTCTCGAGCGCCCGCGCCTGGAAGAGCGCGACCACTCCCTGCATCAGCGCGACCGGCGAGAACGCGACCGCTTCGATCGCGAGCTTGCCCGCCTCGATCTTCGAGAAATCGAGAATGTCGTTGATGATCTTGAGCAGGCTTTCCGCCGAGCTCTTGAGCGTCGAGACGTATTCGCGCTGCCGCCCGTCGAGCGGGGTTTTGAGCAGCAGGCTGCTCATGCCGAGAATGCCGTGCATCGGCGTGCGGATCTCGTGGCTGACGTTGGCGACGAATTCCGACTTCGCGCGCGCCATCTGGAGGGCCGCTTCGCGCGCGGCTTCCTTGGCGGCCTCGGCGGCACGGCGTTCCGATACGTCGCGCATGATCGCCTGGATCACCGGCCGGCCTTCGAGCTGCATGGCATGCAGAGCGATCTCGGCAAAAAAAGTCGTGCCGTCGGCGCGGCGTCCCTGCCAGTCCATGACCGCGTGACCCGTGCTGCGCGCCGTTGCGATGGTCTGGCGCGCGTGATCGGAGGCGCTCACGCCGTTGGCCTGCATCGGCGTGCCAAGCCGGGGAATCGGGGTGTTGACGAAGTCGGCGACGGAGTCGATGCCGAACATCGACAAGGTCGCCGGGTTGCAGTCGGTGAAGCCGTGGTCGTCGAGGATGACGACCGCGTCGGAATTGGTTTCGAAGAGCGTCCGGTACTTCTGCCGTTCGGTCTCGAGCTGACGCGTCTGCGTCAGCATGCGCCGGCTTACGAGCACCGCGACGAGCGTCGCCAAAAGCGTCGCGAAGATGCCGAGCACGAGCATCAGCGTCCGCGTCGCCTGATAGGCGTCGAAGGTCTTGCCGAGCGCGACCTCGTTGGCCTTGCGCTGCAGGTTGGTCATGTTGTCGAGCGCCTCGACCAGGCGGTTCTGCAACGGGATCGCCTCGCGCTGCAGCTGGGTCAGTGCGCCGTAGTTGTTCTCGTCGAGCGCGGCTTCGACCACCGCGAACATCACCGGCTGGTTGGCGAAGGTGATCGCGTCGAGCTCGGCCATCAGCCGCTTTTCCTCGGGCGTCGCGAGCATCGCCGCGAGCTGGCCGCGGTCCTTGGCGTACTGCTCGCCGTAGCGCTGGAAGCGCAGGAACAGGGCGTCCTTCTCCCACGGGTCGATCGACACGACGATGTTGTGCATGATGACGGCGCGGTCGCGCAGGGCGTCGCGCATCTGCGACGCGAGGCGCGTCTTGACGTTGTTCACCGACACGACGCGTTCGAGTTCGGCGTTGAGCTGCGCCATCTGCGTGACGCCGAGTCCGATCACCGCGAGCATCAACAGCAGGGCGGCGGTGAATCCGAGTCCGACGTTGAAGATCAGGCCGCGCAGTGGGGACGGCAGCATGGGCGTCAGGAGACCTACTCGCGACGGAAGGCCACGACGTGATCGACCGCGAGCTTGATGCCGATCTTCTCGCCGATGGCGTGATTGTGGTGCGAGGGCACGAGCGACAGGGCCCGCTGGCCGCTCGGCAGCTTGAGCGTATAGAGGAATTCGGCGCCGCGGAAAGCCTTGTTCTCGACTTCGGCGAGCAGCAGGCTGTCGTCGTCGTGCACGATGTCGTCGGGCCGTAGCAGCACGTCGACCTTGCAGCTGCGCACGCATTCCGCGCAGCCGCTGGCGTCGCACTCGACCGGAATCTGGCCCTTCAGGACCCCGAGTTCGATCTCGACGAGGTGATCGTTGATGACCTCACCGGTCACCAGGGCGCCCTGGCCGACGAAGTCGGCGACGAAGCGGTTGGCCGGTTCGTGATACAGGTTGTAGGGGGTGTCCCACTGCTGGATGCGCCCCTCGTGCATGACCCCGACCCAGTCGGCGAGCGCGAAGGCTTCGTGCTGGTCGTGGGTGACGATCAGCGCCGTCGTCGCCTCGCGCTTGAGGATGTCGCGCACCTCGAGCGACAGGCGCTCGCGCAGCTCGACGTCGAGGTTGGAGAAGGGCTCGTCCATGAGGATCAGGCGCGGGCGCGGCGCCAGCGCGCGCGCGAGCGCGACGCGCTGCTGCTGCCCGCCCGAGAGCTGGTGCGGGAACTGCTCGGCGTGGCCTGCGAGCCCGACGAGCCGCAACAATCCCGCGACGCGAGCGGCGCGGGCGTCCCTCGATTCGTCGCGCAGCCCGAAGCCGACGTTGGCGGCGACGCTCAGATGCGGAAACAGCGCGTAGTCCTGGAACACCATGCCGACGCGGCGTTTTTCCGCGGGGAGCATCCACCCCGGTCGGCTGACGACCTCGCCGCCGATGCGGATCTCGCCGCTCTGTATCGGCTCGAAGCCTGAAATGCAGCGAAGCGCGGTCGTCTTGCCGCAGCCCGAGGGGCCGAGCAGACAGCCGATCGAACCTTCGGGCAGGGTGAAAGTGAGGTCCGCGATGATTTGCCGGGCGGCATACGACTGCGAGACCGAGTCGAGGATCAGTTCAGCCATGGGGCTTAGCCGTGCGCGCGCGTTCCGCGCCAGGTCAGGAGAATAACCGGGATGATACCGGCGATGACGATCGCCAGCGACGGCAGCGCCGCGCGCTCCCATTCGCCCTCCGAGGTCATCTCGAACACGCGTACCGCAAGCGTGTCCCAGCCGAAGGGCCGCGTCATGAGCGTGATCGGCATTTCTTTCATGATGTCGACGAAGGCGAGCGCTGCCGCGGTCAGCAGGCTTGCGCGCAGCATCGGCAGATGGACGCGCGCGAGCAGGCCGGCCGTGCCGGTGCCGAGGTTGCGCGCGGCCTCGTCGACGTTGCGCGTGATGCGATGCAGGCCGCTGTCGACGGGGCCGAAGCCGACGGCGAGAAAGCGCACGAGGTAGGCGAGCAGCATGACGACGAGCGTGCCCTTGAGGATCTCCGAGCCTTCGAAACCGAACCAGGCGTGGCCGGCCTCGATGATCTGGTTGTCGAGCCAGGCGACGGGGATGAAAAGGCCGACCGCTAGGACCGCGCCCGGGAAGGCGTAGCCCAGGGTCGCGAGGCGCTGCAGCCAGGCCATGCCCGAGCCCGGCCGCTGCCGCCCGGCGTAGGCGAGCAGCAGCGCGATCGTGACGACCATCGCCGCACCGATTCCCGACAGCAGCACCGAATGCCAGGCGAAGCCCCAGTAGCGGTTGTCGAGATCGCTGGCGACGACGTCGCGCGTCCACAGCGCCAGCTGCGTCACCGGAATCACGAAGGCGATCGCGAGCACGATGCCCGCGTAGGCGAAGGCGAGCGTGGCGAGCAGCGGCGAGAGCCGGATGCGGCGTGACGCGGCGCCGCGTCCGACCGCGCCGTAGCGCATGCGCGCGCGTGAACGCTGTTCGAACACGACGGCGACCAGCACGAAAAGAATCAGGATCGATGCCAGCTGCGCTGCGGCCGAGAGCGAAAACAGGCTGTACCACGCCTTGTAGATCGCGGTGGTGAAGGTGTCGTAGTTGAAGATCGCCATGGTGCCGAAGTCGGCGAGCGTTTCCATGAGCGCGAGCATCATGCCGGCCGCGATCCACGGGCGCGCCATCGGCAGCGCGACACGAAAGAAACCGCGCGTGCGCGACAAGCCGAGCGACTGCGCCGCTTCGAGCGCGATCGCGCCTTGGGTCGCGAAGGCATTCCGCGCGATCAGGTAGACGTAGGGATAGAGCGCGAGCGACATCACGAGAATGACGCCGCCGCGCGAGCGGATTTCCGGCAGGCCGGTAAGGTTCCAGGTATCGCGCAGCCAGGTCTGCAGCGGCCCGGTGAAATCGAGCAGCCCGATCGCGACGAAGGCCGTGACGTAGGCCGGCAAGGCGAGCGGCAGCAGGAGGGCCCAGTCGAACACGCGGCGGCCCGGGAATTCGCACATTGCGGTGAGCCAGGCGAGCGACACGCCGAGGACGCTCACGCCGACGCCGACGCCGAACATCAGCCACACGGTGTTGCCGACCAGATCGGGCAGCACGAACTCGGTCAGGTGGGCAAGGATGTCGCCTTCGACCTCGGCGAACGAGGAGAACGTGACGGCGACCGGAATCAGCACCAGCGCCGCGACGGTAAGCGCGAACAGCATCCAGCCGCTTGCCCGCCGGCGGGACGCAGGGAAAACAAAAACGCCCGCGGGGGGCGTTTTTGCAGGTGCTGCAGCGGTTTCGGACAAGGTGTGTTTATTTGTAGCCAGCGCGGTCCATCAATTTTACGGCCTTGGCCTGCAGGCTGCCAGCGTCCTTCACGTTGATGAGGTTCTGCTTGAAGTTGCCCCAGGCGGCGACCTTCTGGTCGGGCGAGACCTTCGGGTTGACCGGGTATTCGAGGTTGACGTCGGCGAACTGGTTCTGCGCCTTTTCCGACGACAGCCACTCGATCAGCTTTTGTGCCCCCGCCGGGTTTCTCGCATGGCGTGTGACGCCGGCACCCGAGACGTTGACGTGCACGCCGGCGGCCTTGTTCTTGAGATTCTGGTTCGGCCAGAAGATCGCGAGCGGCAGGTCGGACTTCTTGTCCATCAGGCGACCGAAGTAATAGGTGTTGACGAGCGTGACGTCACATTGCCCGGCGGCGACGGCTTCCATTGCCTTGGTGTCGTCGGGGAAGGGCGAGGTCGCGAGGTTGGCGACCCAGCCGCGCACCATGTCTTCGGTCTTGTCCTCGCCGTATTCGGTGATCATCATCGCGACCAGGCTCTGGTTGTAGACCTTCTTCGAGGTGCGCAGGCAGAGGCGGCCTTTCCATTTGGGGTTGGCGAGGTCTTCATAGGTCGACAATTCGCCGGGCTTCACCTTGCCGGTGTTGTAGACCATCGTGCGCGCGCGCACCGACAGGCCGAACCACTCGTTGTCGGGGTCGCGCAGGTGGGCCGGCACGTTGGTCTGCAGGGTCTTCGACTTGATCGGGCGCAGCAGGCCTTCTTCCGACGCCTGCCACAGGTTGCCGGCGTCGACCGTCAGCAGCACGTCGGCCGGCGTGTTCTTGCCCTCCGCCTTGAGGCGCGCCATCAGGGGGCCTTCCTTGTCGGTCACGAACTTGACTTGTACGCCGGTCTCGCGCGTGTAAGCGTCGAACAGGGGCTTGATCAGCTGCTCGTTGCGCGCCGAGTAGACGACGACTTCCTCTGCCAGGGCAGGCAGCGAGGCGAGGCCGAGGGCTACGACGGAGAGGAGCCGGGTGAGCGTCGATTTCATCTTCGTTTCCTTGGGGTGAAAGGGATTGTGCGGCATCCTACTACTAATGAGAACGGTTATCAATAATATGCCGTTCAGCGGTGCTCGAACTGGAACACAAGGCGCAGTTCCCCTTCGAAATGCGTGTCGAGCTTCACCCGGCCGGGCGCTTCGTCGTGTGCGAAGCCGGGCTGCCGCTCCGGGCTGACGTCGAGCAGCCGCAGTTGCGCCGCGGGGTAGGTGACGTCGAGTGTCACGTGCATCGGGTAATAGCCGTCGAGGAACTTGCGCATGTAGGGGCCGTGCGAGAGGCTGTAGTAGCCGTTGCCGGTGTTGCGCAGCGCACGCGTCCGGGCCGAAAGACACAGCCGCGCGCCCGGTGCGACGTTCTCGAGCTGCACGCTCGCGCCTTCGACCCACGCCCGGCCGATGCCGGAAAAGGTGTCGATCGCGAGCCCGCGCACGTAGCCCTCGCGAAACGTGATCTGGCTGCGCGGCACCGCGTCCATGTGGCTGTGGCATTGCTCGAGTTCGACCCAGCCCGAGCGCAGGCTCTCGGCGGTGACGCGGACGCGGTTCTCGTGATGATGCACGGCGTTCGCAGGCGGCGCCTCGAGGAAACGCAGCGCGCCTTCGTTGACGGCGTCCGCGCTACGCATGTCGAAGTCGTCGCTGGCCGCGGTCGGTACCGCTGCGACCAGTGCCAGCGCCGCGAGTACGCGGCGGCCGAGGCGGGGCTTAGCGCGGATCATCTGCGGCCGGTTGCCCGGCGTCCGGCACGACGACGCGGCGCGCGCCGTCGTAGCGTTCACGCCAGTACGGGTCGCCGATACGGGAGACCATGACCGCGCCGCTGCGGCTGCTCGCCGCGTGCACGAAACGGCCATCGCCCAGATAAATGCCGACATGGGAAAACGCGCGCTCGAGGGTGTTGAAGAAGACAAGATCGCCGGGCAGGAGTTCGTCCGGCGCGAGCGGAATCGTCTGCGTGCTGATCGAACGGCTGTCGCGCGGCAGGACGACCCCGGTCACCTGTCCGTAGACGTGAGCGACGAAGCCGCTGCAGTCGAGCCCTGTCTCGGGCGAGGTGCCGCCGAGCCGGTAAGGGTGCCCGATCAGACTCAGGGCGTAGATCGGGACATCCGCCGGCACGTCTGCCGCCGCGACGGGAAGCGCCAGCAAGGCCAGCAGGGGCAGGAGGGCGCGGTTCATCGAAACAATCTGCTCTATAGTTGAAACGGAAACGGTCACAGGTCGTGAATCTTATACACGAGGACAGCATCATGAACGACGCGCCCGCGCCAGGCACCGCCGGCAGCACCATTCCCGACAACATGCAGTTGGCGAAACTGCACGACGAGGCCGCGGCAAGCGCGTCCGAGCCCGATCTGCGCGAGCGCGTACGCGCGCTGACGGCGCGGGCGCTGGATGAGCGCCGGCTGGCGCTGGGCGAGGTCGCGTCGGTGCTCTCGGCGATCATCTCCGGCGTCGGCAGCGGACTCGGCGCGCGCGGCGGCGAAATCCGCGAGGGCCTTAAGCAGGCGGTTGCCGGTCTGGACGAAGCCGTCGGCAGCGCGGCGCAGGCGACTTCCTATACCCTGAGCGAGGCCGCCGCCCAAGGTCGCGCGTTCAAGGACAACGAACTCAAGGCGAGCCTCGAACAGCTGCGCGCCCTGGAGGGGCAGATGGTCGATGCCCTGAAGCGCGCTGCCAGCGAGTCGGGCGGCAAGCTGAAGGAAGAGCTTGGCTACCTCAGCGATCACCTCAAGCACAGCGGCACCCGCACCGGCACCCAGGTGCGCGAAGCGCTGCAGCAGCTCGCGAGCGGCGTCAAAGCCAGCGGCAAGGCCGGCCGCGCCGGCCTCAGCGAATCCGCGAGCGTCGCCACCGACCACCTCGCGCAGGTCGCGAGCGGCGTACTCGCTGCGCTCTCCGAGTCGCTCAAGCGAAGCAGCGAGCGCTTGCGCCCCTGATACGTACTAAGCCCAAGCGGGGGACACGCCCGCACCGCCTGCCGCTACACTCTCGGCAACGGCATTACTGACGCCACAAAACCAACGATGCTCTGGGAAACCCTCTCGGTCGTTCGCGACCTGCCGCGCCTGCACGAAATTGCCTCGGTGATGATTCGCTACGGCTGGGGCGATCTGGTACGCGTGCTCGGCATCAACGGCGCGCTCGAACGCGCCGGCCGCGTGCTGCACTGGCACAGCACGAGCGAGATCAGTCAACTCGACGCGCCGGTCCGCGTACGCCGCGCGCTCGAGGAACTCGGGCCGACTTTCGTCAAGCTCGGACAGGTGCTGGCGACGCGCGTCGACATGTTCCCGCCGAACTGGATCGCGGAATTCGAGAAACTGCACAGCCAGGTGCCCGCGCAGAGTTACGAGGTGATGTACCCCGAACTGGTCGCCGCGATCGGCGGCGAGCCCGGCGAGGTGTTCGCCGCCTTCGACCCGGTGCCACTCGCCGCGGCGTCGATCGCCCAGGTGTACCGCGCGACGCTCAAGGACGGCACGCCGGTCGTCGTGAAAATGCGCCGCCCGGGCATCGAGACGGTGATCCGCGCCGATCTGCGCATCCTCGACCATGCGGCGCGGCTGCTCGAGAGCGAGGTCGCCGACGCACGCCGCTACGACCCGGTGCAGATCGTGTCGCAGTTCAGGCGCTCGCTCAGCCGCGAATTGGATCTCGCCAAGGAGGCGCGCAACATCGACCAGTTCGCGCGTCATTTCGCGACCGACCCGCTGGTCAAGATTCCGAAGGTCTACTGGGAATTCACCAACGACCAGGTCAACGTCCAGGAGGAGATCGTCGGCCTTGCCGGCGTTTCCCCCGACAAGCTGCGCGCGGCGGGTCTCGACCCCAAGCTCCTCGCCGCGCGCGGCGCCAACGCCGTGCTGTCGATGGTATTGCTGCACGGCTATTTCCACGCCGACCCGCACCCCGGCAACGTCCTCTTCCTGCCCGGCAACCGGATCGGCATGATCGATTTCGGCATGGTCGGGATGCTGACCGAGCCGCGCCGCAACCAGATCGTCGACCTGCTGCATGCGCTGACCCGACGCGACGAACAGGCGCTGCTGCAGGTGCTGCTCGACTGGAGCGGGGACTCGGTTCCCGACGACGAGCGTCTCGCCTACGACGTCGCCGAGCTCATGCAAAGCTACGACGACCTGCAGCTCAAGGACGTCAAGATCGGCGCCCTGCTGAATGACATCACCGCCTTGATGCGCGACAACAACCTCGTGCTGCCGGCCGACCTGACCTTGCTCTTCAAGACCCTGATCACACTCGAGGGCCTCGGACAGCAGCTCGATCCCGAGTTCCACATGATCGACAACGTGACGCCGTTCGTCGAAAGCGTGATCAAGGAGCGCTATACGCCGCAGGCCCTGTTCGTGCGCGGACGCAAGAGCGTGCGCGAGGCGCTCGAAGTGGCGGCCGATTTGCCGCGCGATCTGCGGCACCTGTTGCGTGACATGCGGCGCGGCCGCGTCAAGGTCGATTTCGACCTCAAGCGCCTCGACCATTTCGGTCACCAACTCGACAGTGCCGCGAGCAGGCTGACGATGGGCATTCTGACCGCTTCGCTCGTCGTCGGGTCGAGCATCATCATGACGGTCAAGGGTGGTCCGGAGCTGTTCGGGCTGCCGTTCTTCGGGCTGGTCGGGTTTCTGATCGCGTTTTTCAACAGCGTGTGGATCGTGCTGTCGATCTGGCGTTCAGGGAAGCACTGACGCGACCTCGGCGGATTCGGCGACGCGCTCCTGCGCGGCGCCCGCGTTCGCCAGTTTGTCGAGCGGCAGGGGCCGGCTCAGGAGATAGCCCTGCACGTGCTCGACGCCGAGGCTTTCCACCTTGCGCAGAACGGCGTCGGTCTCGACGCCCTCGGCGACCAGTGAATAGCCGGCTTCGCTCATCATGCGGGCGAAATCTGCGACGACCTGGCCCGCCCGATTGTCCTGGGCGAGCTTGCTGACCAGCGAAATGTCGAACTTCACCACGTCGACCGGCAGGTCGACCAGATAGCGCAGCGGCGAGTAACCGGTGCCGAAATCGTCCATCGCGATTCGGTAGTGCACGGTGCGCAGCAGGTCGAGATAGGTGCTGACCTCGGCCATCTGCGTGATCAGCGAGGTTTCGGTGATCTCGAGCATGAGCGGATGGCGCGGAATGTGGCGCGACAATTCGAGCAGGAGCGAGACGACCTCGGCACGCGACAGGCTTTGCGCCGAGAGATTGAACGAGATGCCGATTCCGGCCGGCAGCCGTTGCGAGGAGAGATCGGCGTCGACCTGGGCGAGCACCGCAAGGTCGAACTCGGTTTCGAGGCGGCGGTTGTTGATGACCGGAAGAAAGGCGTCCGGCATGATCAGTTCGCCGTTGTAGCGGATGCGCGCGAGGGCCTCGTAATAATCGATCTTGCGTCCCGGCAGGCTGTGGATCGACTGGTAATGCATCTCCACCATGCCGGGGGTCGACAATGCCTGGAACAGGGCGTTGGTTTCCCGGCTCGCGACCAGCGCCTGCGCCGCGCGCTCGGTGTCTTCGCCATAAAGCGCGATGCGGTTGCGCCCCGGCTGCTTGGCGGTATACATCGCGATGTCGGCGTGCTTGGGCAACTCGTCGATCTGCTCGGCGTGCTCGGGTCCGCAGAACGCGATGCCGATGCTGATGCCGACCGGCTCGCTGATGCCGAGCTCGCTGAAGGCCGACGCGTCGAGCAGGCTCTGGCAGCGCTGCGCGATCTGCTTCGCCTGGCCGGGCGTCGTGCGCGAAAGAAAGGTCGCGAACTCGTCGCCGCCGAGGCGATACAGGCGGTCGTTGGCGCGCAGGGCCATGACCAGCGCGTCGGCGATGATCGTCAGCACGCGGTCGCCTTTGGCATGGCCGTAGGTATCGTTGATGGCCTTGAAGCGGTCGCAGTCGAAGAGCAGGAAGGCGACGCCCTGCGGTGCGTTCTTGAGGTCGCGACGGAAGGTCTCCCAGTCCTCCTCGTAGGCGCGACGGTTGTGGCAGCCCGTAAGGGCGTCCTGGCGCGCCTGCGAATGAAACTCGCGATTCTGGTCTTCGAGCGAGCCGTGCAGTTCGCGCAGCTGCAACTGATAGTCGTAGAGTGACCGGCGGATGTTCTCGAGCTCGCGGATCCGCATCGACTCGAAGCGGGCCGGCTGGGCGCTGAAACGGCCCTGCTGCATGGCGTCGATGTCCTTCGACAGGTGTCGCAGGGGACGTACCAGCAGCCGGTTGTACGCGACGAAACCGAGCAGCGCGGTAAGCAGCAGGAGCGCGAAAAGCGCCAGCAGTGTGCGCGACAGGATCGTCTGGAAGCGCTTCTGCTCGGGATCGGGGCGTGCGCTGTAGCGCAGGTGCGAGAAGAGCTGCGAGGCGGGCAGCACTTCGCCCGGTTTCAGCGCCAGTTTCACGCTCGGAACGTCGACGAAATACAGCCGATCCTGACTCAGCAGCATGGGCATGAACTCGACGCGGATCACACCGTAGCCGAGCAGGGATTCCCGCTGATCGTCGCCGTAGACCGGGAAGGCGTGATAGAGCGCCGTCATGCCGTTTTCGCTCGCGAGCCAGCTCGCCCGTTCGTGGAGCGCGATGTCCGCTGGCAGCACCGCCGGCAGCGTGCTCTTCGAGGAGTTCGGCGCGAGCAGGGCGCGCCCGCGCGTATAGAGGCCCGCGCGCGTGAAACGTGCCGGCAGCATCCCGCTCTCGTAGACGCGCTGATCCCGCCAGTAGGTGTAGTACTCGGGCAACACCAGTTGCTGGCGGGTCTCATCCCATTGCGCGAGGGCGTCGGCCTGGGCCTTGGTCTGGTCCAGCAGTCGCTGGACCGCCGCGACGAGTTCGGAGCGTGCCGCATTCTCGTTGTGCAGTTCCAGGCTGCGCGTGACCGATCGGGTCTGGTAGGCGGCAAATCCGCCGATCAGGCTGACGAGCACGAGCAGCCCCGCGATGAAGGCGAGCGCGACGTGCTTGACCGACAGACTGTCCGCCTTCAACGTGCGGGCCTCCGCTCGGGCGCTTCGAGGAAGCGCTGCGTGAGCTCGAGCAGTTCGAACTCGTGGGTCCCGTCCATGAAGTGGCTGGCGCCGGGCACGATCACCATCGGCACCTGGATGTGGCGTAGCGCCTTCAGCCAGCCGCGGCCCAGGCGCTCGTCGGCGTCGCCCATGATGAGCAGGGTGTCGACCGGCGACCGCTTGAGTGCGGCCAGCACGCGCGAGGGATCCCATTGCAGGTAGGACAGCAGGCTCTCGGGCGTCGAGGTGTAGTTTCGGCAGAACGAGAGCGAGCGGGTCACGAGATCGCGCTGTCCGTTCTGCGCACGGCTTTGCATGTCGGCAATGAGCGGCTGGCGCGGGAGCGCCCCGATCTGCGCGTCGACCAGCGAAGCGCCGACGTAGCCTTTCACCGCCGGGTCGGGGTTCTGGCTCAGGTAGGCGAGAAGCTGCAGGCTGCCGAAGCTGTGCCCGACGAGGACGATCGAATCATGCCCGCGCGCTTTCAACCAACTCACCCAGCGCGAGATCTCCATCAGATCCTGATCCATGCCGTGCCGGTGCGCGGCTTCGCAAGCCAGGCTGCGTGTGCGGTTCGGAATGTCGAGGCTCAGTGTCGGCGCGAGCACGGTGAACCCGGCGCTCTGCAACCCGCGGCCCAGCGTCGCGATCGTGGGGAATTCGCGGGTTTGCAGGAAACCGTGCAGCAGCAGGACCGCCGGTTTCCCGCGCTCGCCGACCACATACTCGGCGCTCGCCGTGATGGCGGGCCGCATCTGCTGCTCGACGATCGCTGCCTGAGCAGCGGGAACAAAAGCGGAGAGCAGCAGGCAGAACAAATGAAATCGCATGTCGAACTGCTACGGGGAGATATCCGGACCTAACGACAGAATGGGGGCAAAACTAAAGGGGCGGACGCCCGGGGCCTTGCCTACCCGATGGTAAACTCGATGCCGCTCAATCCGGTCTCGACATGTCCGATCTGACCCACTTTTTTTCTCCGGAAGGCGCCTGCGCGGCGGTTCTCCCGGGGTGGCGCGCGCGCCCGCAGCAGCTCGCCATGGCCGAGGCGGTCGAGCGCGCGATCGCCGGCAATCTGACCTTGCTCGCCGAGGCCGGGACCGGCACGGGAAAGACGCTCGCCTACCTCATCCCCGCCCTGCGCTCGGGCGGCAAGGTAGTGATCTCGACCGGTACCAAGGCGCTGCAGGATCAGCTCTTCCATCGCGATCTGCCGGCCGCGCGCCGCGCGCTGAAGTCGCCGGTCAAGGTGGCACTGCTCAAGGGGCGTGCCAATTACGTCTGCCACCATCATCTGCAGCGCAACCTGGCGGACGGCCGTTTTGCCCACCGCGACGACGCCGCGTGGTTGCAGAAGATCGCACGCTTCGCCGAGGCGAGCGCCAGCGGCGACCGGGCCGAGGCCGAGGGCATTCCCGAGGACGCGACGGCCTGGCAATACGCCGTGTCGACTCGCGACACCTGCCTCGGCAGCGAGTGCGCACACTTCAAGGACTGTTTCGTCATGGCGGCGCGCAAGGCCGCGCTCGACGCCGAGGTCGTCGTGGTCAACCACCACTTGTTCTTTGCCGACCTCTGGCTCAAGGACGAAGGCGTCGCCGAACTGCTGCCGGCCTGCAACACGGTGATTCTCGACGAGGCCCATCAGCTCGCCGAAACCGCCGCGCAGTTCTTCGGCGAAACGCTGTCGACGGCCCAGCTGCTCGATCTGGCCGGCGACACCAAGCGTCTGGCGGCGGTCAAGGCCGGCGATTTTCCGGCCCTGCGGCGTGCGGCCGAGGATCTGGCCAAGGCCGCGCGCGATCTGCGTCTCGCCTTGCCGCAAAACCCGCTCAAGTCGACGCTCGCCGAAATTGGGCGCCACGAAAAATGGCCGGACGCGCTGGCGGGGCTATCGACCGCGCTCGGCGCTGCGCGCAAGCTGCTCGAAACCCAGGCCGAGCGCGATGCCGACCTCAAGAATTGTCACGAGCGCGCAGAGGCGCTTGCCGCGACGCTCGATCGGTGGCGGCGCGACGACGAACCTGACGCCCCCCGGGTGCGCTGGCTCGAGACCACGATGAGTTCGCTGCTGCTGCATGCCACGCCGCTTTCGGTCGGCAGCCTGTTCGGCGCCAAGCTCACCGAACGTGCGCAGGCGTGGATCCTGACCTCGGCGACACTGTCGGTCGGCGGCGACTTCAGCCACCTGAAAACCCGGCTCGGCATCGAGGAGGCGGAAACCCTCTGCGTCGACAGCCCCTTCGACTACCCGCGGCAGGGCGTGCTCTACGTGCCGCCGAACCTGCCCGCGCCGAATACGCCGAGCTTCACCGAGGCGGTCGTCGACGCCGCGTTGCCGGTGCTCGAAATCAGCCAGGGGCGCGCCTTCATTCTGTTCACGAGCTTGCGCGCACTGGAAAAGGCGCGCGAATTGCTCGCTGCCGCGTTCACGTTCCGCGGCTGGGCGTTTCCCTTGCTGGTGCAGGGAGAGGCGCCGAAAAACGAACTGCTCGCACGTTTCCAGCAATCCGGCAACGCCGTCCTGCTCGGCAGCCAGAGCTTCTGGGAGGGCGTCGACATGCCGGGCGACGTGCTCTCTGTCGTCATCATCGACAAGCTGCCCTTCCAGCCGCCCGACGATCCCGTCGTCGCAGCCCGCATCGCGCATCTCGAGAAAAGCGGCGGCAAGCCCTTCATGGACTACCAGCTGCCGCACGCGGCGATCAGCCTCAAGCAGGGGGCGGGGCGGCTGATTCGCACCGAGACCGATCGGGGGGTGCTGATGATTTGTGATACGCGGCTGGCGGAGAAGCCGTACGGGCGCTTGCTGCTCAATGCGCTGCCGGCGATGACGCGGACGCGGAAGCTGGAGGTGGTGGAGCGGTTTTTTTGCGGCGCATGAGGGTTCGCCGGTTGGTGCGAGGGATGCGAAGCAAAGTGGTTGAGTTTGGGCGCGGAGCAGTGGTTAGGTTTCGCTGGACTGCTGACCGTTGGCCGGGGGTTGCCCGGCGGCAAGTTACTTTTCTTGTCTCGCCAAGAAAAGTAACCAAAAGAAGGCGACCCCGACATCCCCGAAACCCCGAAGCTCAAGCGCGCCGGGCGGGCGGCAAAGAACTCGCCCCGCTTGTGCTGTTATTAATTTGATTTTCGTGAGCGGGGCTCAGACACCTTTGCCGCTGATCCGCCCGACGCACTTGAGCTTCGGCGGGGCTGTGAGGGGAGAAAAGTCAAAACCAGGGCGCGATGCGGTGGCGGTTTGTGTGCTTGCGGGGAGGCTGCCTGCCGTGAACGTTACCGCGAAGCACTCGATCCGGTTGCTTCGGTCGCTATCGATCACACTGGTTTTGACTTTTCCCCTTACGACCACGCCGAGAATTGGCCCTGCGGGGCGGATCAGCGGCGAAGGTGTTTGAGCCCCGCGCACAAAAATTAACTTAGCCCAGCAAAAGCGGGGCGAGTTCTTCGACGCCCGCCCGGCAGGGCTAATTCTCGGGAATTCGTGGCCGTCGGGGTCGCTTTTTCTTGGGTTACTTTCTTTTGGCGAGACAAAAGAAAGTGACTTGCTGCCGGGCAACCCCCGGCCAACGGTTAGTACCCCGGTGAAGGTTTAACCACTACCGTGCCGCGCGTCTAACCACGCCGTGGACCGCGGGCGGCTTCGCTGGTTCACCATGGCGGCGCGGGGTCGCGACTTCACAGCCCCTGCACAAACCCCAGCACCTCCGCCGCATGCCCCGGCGCCTTCAACCCGCGCCAGCTCTTCACGAGCTTGCCGTTCACGTCGAACACGAAGGTGCTCCGCTCGACGCCGCGCACCTGCTTGCCGTACATGTTCTTCAATTTCATCACGCCGAACAGTTCGCAAACCTTCTCGTCGGTGTCGGCAAGGAGTTCGAACGGAAAACCGTGCGCCGCCTTGAAGCCCTCGTGCGATTTCAGGCTGTCACGCGAGACGCCGACGACGATCGTGTTGGCTTTGGTGAATTCGGGATAGAGGTCGCGGAATTCCTGGCCCTCGAGCGTACAGCCCGAGGTGTTGTCCTTCGGGTAGAAGTAGACCACGACATTCTTGCCGCGCTGCCCGGAAAGCTTGAAGGGCGTGTTGCCGGTCGTGGGGAGTTCGAAGTCCTGGATTTCGGGTTCGTTCATTACGATCTTTCTCGATTTGCTAGCGGGTTGACGATTTGAGCAGCACGAGGACGGCGCCGGTGCCGCCGTCGACCGCGCGTGCCTGGCAGAAAGCGAGCACGTCGTCGCGCTGGGTCAGCCAGTGGCGGACCTTGTTTTTCAGAACCGGCAAGCGGTTCTTCGAGCGCAGGCCCTTGCCGTGGATGATCCGCACGCAGCGCCTGTCCTCGATCATGCAGCGGTTGAGGAAAGCCGCGAGCGCGACGCGGGCCTCGTCCGCGGTCAGACCGTGCAGGTCGAGCTCGGCGCGAATCACCCAGCCGCCGCGGCGCAGCTTGCGCAGGGCTGCCGAGGGAACGCCGGGGCGGACGAAGAACAGCTCCTCGCCGGTAGACGCAGCCGCTTCCCAGTCCCACGGGTCGGAGAGGGCGTCGACGAGGACTTGGCGCTCGTCGCGCTGCCGCTGGCGGGCGATCGGCTTGAGGCGCGGGCGAGTGGGCTCGGCACGGCCGGCGGGCGGCAACGGGACGACGTCGGCGACCGCACGGCGGAAAAGCAGCCGTCCGTCGGCGGGCGCCGCCGGCTCAAGCGGGGTTTGGGGCGCCTGTTCCGGACGGCCAGGCTGTTCGTGCAGGACGCGGCGCACGCGCGCCAGCGCGTCGAACGCGGCTGGCGCGAGCGCGCTGCGACGCCGTTTCATCTCACTTGGTCTTGCCCAGCGCGTCGAGATAGCGCTCGGCGTCGAGTGCCGCCATGCAGCCAGTGCCGGCGCTCGTGACGGCCTGGCGGTAGATGTGGTCCTGCACGTCGCCGGCGGCGAACACGCCCTCGACGCTGGTCGCCGTCGCGTTGCCCTTGTTGCCGCCGCGGGTGACGATATAGCCGCCTTCCAGTTCGAGCTGCCCTTCGAAGATGCCGGTATTGGGCTTGTGGCCGATGGCGATGAAGACGCCGGTCAGCGCAATGTCGCGGGTCGCGCCGTCCTTGGTGCTCTTGATGCGCATGCCCGTCACGCCGGTCTTGTCGCCCAGTACTTCGTCGAGCGTGCTGTCGAGCGCGAGCGTGATCTTGCCCTCCTTGACCTTGTCCATCAGGTTGTTGATCAGGATCTTCTCGGCCTTGAAGGTGTCGCGGCGGTGCACCAGGGTGACGTGGCGCGCAATGTTGGCGAGATAGAGCGCTTCCTCGACGGCGGAGTTGCCGCCGCCGATGACGGCGACGTCCTGGCCCTTGTAGAAAAAGCCGTCGCAGGTCGCGCAGCCCGACACGCCCTTGCCCATGAAGGCCTGTTCGGACGGCAGGCCGAGGTACATGGCCGACGCGCCGGTTGCGATGATCAGCGCGTCGCAGGTGTAAGTAGCCGAATCGCCGATCAGCGTGAACGGCTTCTCGCTCAGCTTGGCGGTGTGGATCTGGTCGAAGATGATCTCGGTCTGGAAGCGCTCGGCGTGGCGCTGGAAACGGTCCATCAGTTCCGGGCCCTGCACGCCGTCGACGTCGGCCGGCCAGTTGTCGACCTCGGTCGTCGTCATCAGTTGGCCGCCCTGCTGCATGCCGGTGATCACGACGGGCGAAAGATTGGCGCGCGCCGCATAGACGGCGGCCGAGTAGCCGGCGGGGCCGGAACCGAGAATGACAAGTTTGTGGTGTTGAGTGCTCATGGCTCGTGTTCTTTGGCTTCCGAGTGGTGGGATGGGGCAGTGGCTTATTCTAACCAAAACCGGGAGCGGCATTTCCATGCTGCCGCCCCGGTATAATCCGCCACACTTTCGCTCGTCACCTTTCCATGGCGCGACCCGCTCCCCGTTCGTCCCCTTCGCTGCCGCCACGCATGCAACGCCTGGTGCGCGAGGCGCGTGCCTTGCTCGTAGGCTTCGTGGCGCTGCTGCTCGCGAGCATTCTGCTGACCCACGACGCGGCCGACCCCGGCTTCAGCACGACCGGCAACGGCGGCCCGCTGCAAAATCTCGGCGGCAGCGCCGGCGCCTGGCTGTCCGATCTGCTGCTCATGCTGTTCGGCGCATCGGCCTGGTGGCTCGTTGCGCTGGCGGCCGCCTACGTGTTCCATACCTTCCGTCACCTCGATGAGGCGCCGATCGCCGGCGCGCGCCAGCGCTGGCTGCGTCTCGGTGGCTTCGCGCTGCTGTTGCTCGCGAGCACGGGCGTCGAGTGGTTGCGCGCCTGGCATTGGGCGCTTGCGCTTCCCGACGCAGCCGGCGGGGTTCTCGGCACCGGCGTCGGCGCTGCGGCCGCCGCCGTGCTCGGGTTCACGGGCGGCTCGCTGCTTCTGCTGCTCCTGATGGCGGTCGGGTTTAGCCTCTTCACGGGCGTGTCCTGGCTCACCATGGCCGAACGGACCGGCGAATGGCTCGAGCGCGCGTACTGGAAGACGATCGACAGCTGGCAGGCCCGGCGCGACCGCAAGCTCGGCGAAGTCGCGCAGCAGAAGCGCCAGGCCAAGGTTTCGGTCGTCAAGAAAAAGCTCGAGGAGGCGCCGCCGGTGCGCATCGAGCCGGTCGTGCGAGAAGTGCCGCAGTCGGAGCGCGCGGTGACCGAGAGGCAGGCGCCGCTCTTCTCCGATCTACCGGATTCACCGCTGCCGCCGCTGCACCTGCTCGACCCGGCCGACGAGGCGGTCGAGACCGCGAGCCCGGAAGCGCTCGAGTTCACCTCGCTGATGATCGAGCGCAAGCTGGCCGAGTTCGGCGTCGAGGTCAAGGTGGTGTCGGCGTCGCCCGGCCCGGTCATCACGCGCTACGAAATCGAGCCCGCCACAGGCGTGAAGGGCAGCCAGATCGTCAACCTGGCGAAGGACCTCGCGCGCACGCTCTCGGTGATCAGCATTCGCGTCGTCGAGGCGATTCCGGGCAAGCACACGATGGGACTCGAGATTCCGAACCCGAAGCGGCAGATCGTTCGCCTCTCCGAGATTCTCGGCTCCAAGGCCTACCACGACAGCGCGAGCGCGCTGACCGTCACGCTGGGCAAGGACATCGCCGGCAACCCGGTCGTCGCCGATCTCGGCAAGATGCCGCACCTGCTCGTCGCCGGCACGACCGGCTCGGGCAAGTCGGTCGGCGTCAACGCGATGATCCTGTCGCTCGTCTACAAATCCGACCCGAGCGCGGTGCGCATGATCATGGTCGACCCCAAGATGCTCGAGCTGTCGATCTACGAGGGCATTCCGCATCTGCTCGCGCCGGTCGTCACCGACATGAAGCAGGCCGCGAGCGCGCTCAACTGGTGCGTCGCCGAGATGGAGCGGCGCTACAAATTGATGAGCGCGGTCGGCGTGCGCAACCTCGCGGGCTACAACCAGAAGGTGCGCGACGCGAAGAAGGCCGGTACGCCGCTGACCCATCCGTTCAGCCTGACGCCCGACGACCCCGAGCCGCTGGAGACCATGCCGATGATCGTCGTCATGATCGACGAGCTCGCCGACCTCATGATGGTCGTCGGCAAGAAGGTCGAGGAACTGATCGCGCGGCTCGCGCAGAAGGCGCGCGCGGCCGGCATCCACCTGATCCTCGCCACGCAGCGGCCCAGCGTCGACGTCATCACCGGCCTCATCAAGGCCAACATCCCGACGCGCATCGCCTTCCAGGTGTCGTCCAAGATCGACTCGCGCACGATTCTCGACCAGATGGGCGCAGAGGCGCTGCTGGGGCAGGGCGACATGCTCTACCTGCCGCCCGGCACCGGGCTGCCGCAGCGCGTCCACGGCGCCTTCGTCTCGGACAATGAGGTGCACCGCGTCGTCGACTATCTCAAAGCGCTGGGCGAGCCCGAATACATCGAAGGCGTGCTCGAGTCGCCCGAGGAGGGCGGTGAAGGCAGCGAGTTCGGCGAGCCCGGCGCCGAGGCTGATCCGCTCTACGACCAAGCCGTCGCCTATGTGCTCAAGACGCGTCGTGCGTCGATTTCGTCAGTGCAGCGCCAATTGCGCATCGGCTACAACCGCGCCGCCCGCATGATCGAGGATATGGAACGCGCCGGGCTCGTCTCGTCGATGCAGTCGAACGGCAACCGGGAGGTGCTGGCGCCCGGAGGTGAGGCATGAAATTCTACGCACTGATACCCGCTGCCGGCTCGGGCTCACGCATGGGCGGCGCGATCGAAAAGCAGTATATGGATGTCAACTCGGTGCCGATGATCGCGCACGCGATGATGGTGCTCGCGCGCGAGCCGCGCATCGCCCGAATTTTTGTTGTGCTCTCGCCGACCGACAAGCGCTGGAACAACTACGAATGGCAGGGCTGGGAGGAGCGCATCGAAGTCCTGCGCTGTGGCGGCGGGACCCGCGCCGAAACCGTGCTGAACGCGCTCGACGCCATCGCCGAGGTCTGCGACCCCGCTGACTGGGTGCTCGTGCACGACGCCGCGCGGCCCTGTCTGCCCGACGAAATGCTCGGCAAGCTGCTCGACGAAGTTGCGGACGACCCGGTCGGCGGGTTGCTTGCGGTGCCGGTCGCCGACACCCTCAAGCGCGCCGCTGGCGACACGTCATCGGGCACGCGGGTTGAGGCCACCGTGCCGCGTGCCGGCCTGTGGCAGGCGCAGACCCCGCAGATGTTCCGCCACGGCACGCTGACCGAAGCGCTGCGCGCGGCGGGCAGCGACATGACCGACGAGGCCTCGGCGATCGAGAAGCTCGGGCTGCAGCCGCAGCTCGTCGAATCCGACAGCCGCAACCTCAAGGTCACCTATCCGCAGGACCTCGAACTCGCGAGCCTGATCCTGGGGAAGATGAATGCGTGAGATGCGCGTCGGCCACGGTTACGACGTCCACGTGCTCGTCGAAAATCGCCGGCTCATCATCGGCGGGGTCGAGATTCCCTACGAGCGCGGCCTCGCGGGACATTCGGACGCCGACGTGCTGCTGCACGCGATCTGCGACGCGCTCCTGGGTGCGGTCGGGCTCGGCGACATCGGCCGGCATTTTCCGGACACCGACGCTGCGTTCGCCGGCATCGACAGCCGTATCCTGCTGCGCCGCGTCGCGCAGCAATTGAAAGAGCGCGCCTGGCAAGTCGGCAACGTTGACGCGACCATCATCGCCCAGGCGCCGAAGATGGCGCCGCACATCGCGCGCATGACCGCCCACATCGCCGACGATCTCGGCGTCGCGATCGACCGCGTCAACGTCAAGGCGACGACCACCGAAAGGCTCGGCTTCGCCGGCCGCGGCGAGGGCATCGCCGCCGAGGCCGTATGCCTGATCGAGCGTGGCTGACTCCCGCACGCCGGACGTCCCTTCCCTCCGCCTGTTCTTCGCCCTGTGGCCGGACGACGCCACCCGCGACGCGCTCGACCGCACCGGCAAGTGGCTGCATCGGCACTGGGGCGGGCGGCGCATGCGTGCCGAGACCCTGCACATCACGCTCGCCTTTCTCGGCACGACGCCCGCCGACAGGCTCGACGCGCTTATTGGCTGCGCCGACGGCATAGCCGCCGAGCCCTTCGCGCTTGTGCTCGACCGGCCCGGCTACTGGCGGCATAACCATGTCGGCTGGCTCGGCGCGAGTGAGGCGCCGCCGCCTCATCTCGCGCTCGTGACGGCGCTCAATGCCGCTCTCCAGGCGGGCGGTTTTCCGGTCGATGCACGTGCGCACGTGCCTCATGTCACGCTGTTGCGCAACACCGCCGGCGGCGACCTGCCCCTATGCAGGCCGGTAAGTTGGGCGGTCCCGGATTTCGTGCTCGTGAGATCCCGTACCGATCCCACAGGTGCGCAGTACGAAGTGATTCGACGCTGGCTGCTGGTCCATCCTAAATGAGAGCCAGGGAACCGAGTCGGCGACGCTGGAAATGAGCTGTCTGGCCCTTTGCGTGCCCTGAAATGATCGGTTGATCGCCTACCTGTGTGCTCCGCACGCGCTCGTGCTTCAGAAAGAGGCCAGCCACCGCCTGCGCCCTAAAGTCTCTCGGCCCCGCACCCGTTATGTGATCGGACGACTCCACTCTCAACGGGCTGCCGCGCATCCCGCCTCGACGTCCCCCCTAATGTTTCGATTAAGTCGCTATTACTCGATTGCCAGCCTCGTCGGCATATCGATCGTCGTGGTGGTGCTGTCCTGGTTTTACCGTCAGCTGGCCATCGAGACCCTGCTCGCACACCAGACCCGTTCCAACGTCGACCTGACCCGTAGCTATGCGAACGCGATCTGGCACCGGTTCGATGCATTCGTGTCGGCCTCGGGCGAGTGGTCCGCAGAAGATCTCAGGCGACGGCCCGAGGTGGCATCCTTGCACGCCGCGACCTTGGCGCAGATGCATGGCATGAATGTCGTCAAGGTCAAGGTGTACAACCTGTCCGGGACGACGGTGTACTCGTCCGAAGCCGGCCAGATCGGCGAGGATAAACACGACAATCCGGGCTTTCTCAGCGCGCGTGCCGGCAAGCCGGCGAGCGAAATCGTGTTTCGCGACCAGTTTTACGCCTTTGAGGAGGTGATCGCCGATCGCAATCTGATCGCGACCTATCTGCCGATTCACGAGCACGGCAACGGGCCCGTCAAGGCCGTGTTCGAGGTGTACACGGACGTCACGCCACTGGTCGCGAAAATGGAGGCGACGCAGACGAAGATCATCACGGGCGTCGTGCTGGCGCTGGCACTGCTTTACCTGTTCCTGTTCTTGATCGTCCGCCGCGCCGACCAGATCATCACGCGACAGGACCGGGAGCGGCAGGACAACGAGCAGCGGATCCGCCATCAGGCCTTCCACGACTCGCTGACGGGCCTGCCGAACCGCAACAGTTTCTTGGAGCACATCTCCGAAGCGATCGACCGGTCGAAACGCTCAGGCAACCCCGGCGCCTTGTTGTTCCTGGATCTCGACCGCTTCAAGCTGGTCAACGACAGTCTTGGCCACGATGCGGGTGATCAGTTGCTGCGGATCACCGCTTCGCGGATTCAGAAATGCCTTCGCGAGACCGACATGGCCTTCCGCATGAGCGGGGACGAGTTCGTGGTCATTCTTGAAAGCGTGGACAAGGGCGAGCACGCCGCGCTGGCCGCGCAGCGCGTCATGCAGGAGATGGCTGTGCCCATGTCGCTCAGCGGCTGCGAAGTGATCGTAAATGTCAGCATAGGCATCACGACTTTCGCTGGCGACAGCGCCGACGTTCAGGCCCTGCTGAAAGAAGCGGACTCCGCGATGTATCGCGCCAAGCAGGTCGGCCAAAACCATTACGAGTTCCATACGCCGGACATGAACAGTGCCGCGCATGAACGGCTATCGATGGAAACGGATTTGCAGCGCGCCCTGCAGAACCAGGAATTCGTCCTGCATTACCAGCCAAAAATCGACACCGCGACGAAAGCGATCGTCAGTGTCGAGGCGCTGCTACGCTGGAACCATCCCACTCGCGGCCTGGTGCTACCGAACACGTTCATACCCTTGCTGGAGGATACCGGACTGATTAACCCGGTCGGCGAATGGGTGCTGCTTCAGGCGGCCTGCCAGGCGCAGGCCTGGATCGACGCGGGCCTGGAGCCGATACGCATGTCCGTGAACATTTCGGCCAAGCAGTTCCGTAGCCACATTCTTGTCGAGACGGTACGACGCACGCTCGGCGCGTCGCAACTCGAATCACGCTATCTGGAGCTCGAACTTACCGAGAGCATGTTCATCGAGAACGCGGAACGCTCGATCCAGATAATGCAGGAATTGAAATGTCTGGGTGTGAGTCTGTCCATCGATGATTTCGGTTCGGGGTATTCTTCGCTTGCCTATCTCAAGCAGTTTCCGGTCGACTACCTCAAGATCGACCGCTCGTTCGTCACCGATCTGGTGTCCAACAAAAAGGATGCGGCCATCGCGGTGGCGATCGCGGCGCTCGCGCACAGCCTGGACCTGAAGCTCGTGGCGGAAGGCGTCGAGGATCAGGCCCAGGTCGAGTTCCTCGAAAAACAGGGGTGCCATGAACTGCAGGGTTATCTGTTCGGTCGCCCGGTTTCCGCCGAAGAACTGGAACAGGTGCTACGCCAAGCGGACCGTGGACAAGAGGCGCGGCGGCCGGTTGACACGGCCGCGTAAGGCCGCGTTTTTTCGTTACGGGATGCCGTGCATCACCAACAAGTATTTTTTCGCAGGTGACTGAGCACTGAAAAAAAGCGCCGCCGACTCGACAGTCACAGCGGCTTTCGGTTATGATGCGCCCCGCATTAGGCGCGTAGCTCAGCTGGTTAGAGCACCACCTTGACATGGTGGGGGTCGTTGGTTCGAGTCCAATCGCGCCTACCAATATTCAGAGGGCCGGGATGGCCTGTGGGGGTTGCGAAATGTCACCGCGAACTAGCTCGGCTGTCACTGGATAAACACCCGGCGCACAGTCGTTCGCAGACGTTCTGCAATCTTGAAAAATGTAGTACCCCGAAAAGCGCGGCCGGTCCGCGCTTTTTTTCTTTTCCGGAGTCTGAAACATGGTCACTGTCACGCTGCCCGACGGCTCGGTCCGCCCCTTCGAGGGTCCCGTCACGGTCGCCGAGGTCGCGTCGAGCATCGGCGCCGGGCTTGCCAAGGCGGCACTCGCGGGCAAGGTCGACGGCAAACTCGTCGATACCAGCTACGTGATCGACGCCGACGCGCAGCTCGCGATCGTCACCGCCAAGGACGCCGAGGCGCTCGACCTGATCCGCCACGACGCGGCGCACGTGATGGCGCAGGCCGTGCAGGAGCTCTACCCGGGTACCCAGGTGACGATCGGCCCGGCGATCGAGGACGGCTTCTACTACGACTTCGCGCGCGAGCAGCCTTTCACGCCAGAAGACCTCGAGAAGATCGAGAAGCGCATGGACGAGATCGTCAAGCGCGACCTGCCGATCCGGCGCGAGGTGTGGAGCCGCGACGAGGCGATGAAGGTGTTCGGCGATCTCGGCGAGACCTACAAGGTGCAGATCATCGACGAGGTGATACCCAAGGGCGAGGAGCTGTCGATCTACCGTCAGGGCGAGTGGTTCGACGTCTGCCGCGGCCCCCACCTGCCGTCGACCGGCAAGTTGCCGCGCGCGTTCAAGCTGATGAAGCTCGCCGGCGCGTACTGGCGCGGCGACTCGAAGAACGCGATGCTGCAGCGCATTTACGGCACGGCGTGGGCGAAGAAGGAGGACCTCGAGGCCTATCTGCACCGGCTGGAGGAGGCCGAGAAGCGCGACCACCGCCGGCTCGCCAAGCAGCTCGACCTCCTGCACATGCAGGATGAAGCGCCGGGCATGGTGTTCTGGCACCCCAAGGGCTGGATCGTCTGGCAGCAGATCGAGCAGTACATGCGCGAGAAATTCGTCGAATACGGCTATCAGGAAGTGCGCACGCCGGCTGTCATGGACCGCAGCATGTGGGAGAAATCCGGCCACTGGGAAAACTACCGCGACAACATGTTCACGACGGCGTCGGAAAACCGCGACTACGCGGTCAAGCCGATGAACTGCCCAGGTCACGTGCAGATCTTCAATAGCGGGCTGCATTCCTATCGGGACCTGCCGCTCAGGCTCGCCGAGTTCGGCTCGTGCCACCGCAACGAGCCGTCGGGCGCGCTGCACGGCATCATGCGCGTGCGCGGCTTCACTCAGGACGACGCGCACATCTTCTGCATGGAGGAGCAGGTCGAGCAGGAGGTGGCCGACTTCATCGTCATGCTGCAGAAGGTCTACGCCGACTTTGGCTTCAACGACGTATTGGTCAAGCTTTCGACCCGGCCCGACAAGCGCGTCGGCTCGGACGAGAGCTGGGATAAGGCCGAGTCGGCGCTCGCAGCCGCGCTCGAGAAGAACGGTCTCTCCTTCGACCTGCAGCCGGGTGAGGGCGCGTTCTACGGGCCGAAGATCGAATTCACGCTCAAGGACACGCTCGGCCGTCTGTGGCAGTGCGGCACGATCCAACTCGACTTCAACCTGCCGGTGCGGCTCGGCGCCGAATTCGTCGCCGAGGACAACACGCGCAAGATCCCGGTGATGCTCCACCGCGCGATCCTCGGCTCGATGGAGCGCTTCATCGGCATCCTGATCGAACACCACGCCGGGAACTTCCCGTTGTGGCTCGCGCCGGTCCAGGTCATGGTGATGAACATCAGCGAGCGCCAGGCGGCCTACGCCGAGGCGGTCGCCGAGGCCTTGCGCCGCGCCGGAATCCGGGCCGCGCTGGACTTGAGTAATAACAAGATTAACTATAAAATCCGCGAGCACAGCTTGCAGAAGCTGCCCTATCAGCTTGTCGTCGGCGACAAGGAAATGGAGGCGCGCGTGGTCGCAGTCCGCGCCCGCGGCAACCAGGACATGGGGCAGTTGGGTTTGGATGACTTGATTGCGCGGCTCAGGGCGGAAGTCCTGGCGCGTCAGTAACAGCGGTCAAACAAGGCGTGGGGACTTCGTTCCGCGCCTTCTTTATTTAGTGTTTGGCCATTTGCCTCGGCATGGCGCCGGGTTTTATTTGGAGAACGACTCATCGCGACAGAAAAGAAGCAGACACGCATCAACGGCGAGATTACGGCGCCTGAAGTGCGTTTGGTCGGCGCGGAAGGGGAGCAGCTTGGCATCGTAAAGATCTACGAGGCGCTGCGGCAGGCTGAGGAAGCTGACCTGGACCTGGTAGAGATCGCGCCCACGGCGCAGCCGCCCGTGGCCAAGATCATGGACTACGGCAAGTTCAAGTATCAGGAAAGCAAGAAGCAGCACGAAGCCAAGCTCAAGCAGAAGCAGGTCCAGATCAAGGAAATCAAGTTCCGTCCGGGCACGGACGAGGGCGATTACCAGATCAAGCTGCGGAACCTGATCAAGTTTCTTGAAGAAGGCGATAAGACGAAGATTACGCTGCGTTTCCGGGGCCGCGAAATGGCCCACCAGGAAATCGGCATGGCGCAGTTGAGACGGGTGTCGACGGATCTGGCCGAATTGGCCGTCGTCGAGCAGTTCCCGAAGATGGAAGGTCGTCAGCTCGTGATGATGCTGGCGCCGAAGAAGAAATAAGGTTTGTGAGGCTGGCGTTCCTCGGCTCGTCAGGGCCAAAACGCCGACAATACGTGCATCCGGGTAGGTGAAGCATTCCGCGTCGCGGGGTCACCTGGCTGCATGAAATAAAGGAAGCATCATGCCCAAGATGAAAAGCAAGAGCGGCGCTGCGAAGCGTTTCCGCGCGCTCGGCGGCGGCGGTTTCAAGCGCTCGCACGCCTTCATGCGTCATATTCTCACCAAGAAGAGCACCAAGCGTAAGCGCCAGTTGCGCGGCATGGAAACCGTCAATGCCAGCAACCACAAGGCGGTTGCCCGCATGTTGCCCTACGCATAAGGAGAGATTAGATGCCACGCGTCAAACGGGGCGTAACCGCCCGCGCCAGCCACAAGAAGATCCTCGACGCCGCCAAGGGTTACCGCGGTCGTCGCAAGAACGTATTCCGCGTCGCCAACGAAGCGGTGATGAAGGCCGGTCAATACCAGTACCGCGACCGTCGTCAGCGCAAGCGCCAGTTCCGCGCACTGTGGATCGCCCGTATCAACGCGGCAGCCCGCCAGCACGGCCTGACCTACAGCGTGTTCATGAACGGTTTGAGCCGCGCCGAGATCGGGGTCGACCGCAAGGTGCTGTCGGATATCGCGATTTTCGACAAGGACGCCTTTGCCAAGATCGTCGATCAGGTCAAGGCCAAGCTGGCGGCGTAAGCCGTCAACGTGTCACAAGAAAAGGCCGCAAGGCCTTTTTTTGTTTGTGAGTGATTCGAGATTTCCGCCATGCGCAACCCCAACGAAATCGTTGCCGAAGCCCTAGCCGCCATCCATGGCTGCCCTGACCTGCCGAGCCTGGAACAGATCAAGGCCGGCTACCTCGGCAAGAGCGGCCAGCTCACCGAACTGCTGAAGAGCCTCGGCGCGATGCCGGCGGACGCGCGCAAGACCGCGGGTGCGCGCATCAACGAAGCCAAGCAGGCCGTCGAGGCGGCGCTCAAGATACGGCGCGAGGCCTTGCAGCAGGCCGAACTCGACCGCCAGCTCGCGGCCGAGACGCTCGACGTGACCCTGCCCGGCCGCGGACTCGGCACGGCTGGCGTGCATCCGGTGTCGCGCACGCTCGCGCGCATCGAGGCGCTGTTCCATTCGATCGGCTTCGACGTGGCGACGGGGCCGGAAATCGAGACCGATTTCTACAACTTCACCGCGCTCAACATCCCCGAGGATCATCCGGCGCGGGCCATGCACGACACCTTTTATCTGCGCCAGAACAATGCGGGCGGCGGTGAACTGCTGCGCACGCACACGTCGCCGGTGCAGATCCGGCACATGCAGACGCACGAGCCGCCGCTGCGCATCATCGCGCCGGGCCGCGTCTACCGCTGCGATTCCGACGTCACCCACACGCCGATGTTTCACCAGATCGAGGGCCTGTGGGTCGACGAGTCGGTGTCGTTCGCCGACCTGAAGGGCGTGCTCGCCGACTTCATGCGCAACTTCTTCGAACGCGACGACCTTGCCGTGCGCTTTCGCCCCTCGTTCTTCCCGTTCACCGAGCCCTCGGCGGAAATGGACATCGGCTGCGTGATGTGCGGCGGCTCGGGCTGCCGCGTGTGCTCGCACACCGGCTGGCTCGAGGTGCTCGGCTGCGGCATGGTCCACCCCAACGTCTTCAGGCACGTCGGCGTCGACGCCGAGCGTTTCATCGGCTTCGCCTTCGGCCTCGGCGTCGAGCGCCTCGCGATGCTGCGCTACGGCGTCGACGACCTGCGGCTGTTTTTCGAAAATGATCTGCGTTTTCTCAAGCAATTCAATTAGTCGGGCGCGGATCGCTTCGTCGGAGAGTTGTCCTTGCACGGCATGGGCCGGAGCGGTTTCCTGAAGAATTTCAACTAAATACGGCGCACTTATCATGCAATTTTCCGAAGCCTGGCTGCGCAAGCTCGTCAATCCCGCGCTCGATACCACCGAACTCGCCCACGCCCTGACGATGGCCGGGCTCGAAGTCGAAGCGCTGACGGCGGCGGCACCGCCTTTCAACGATGTGGTCGTGGCGGAAATTCTCTCGGCCCAGAAGCATCCCGACGCTGACCGCCTGCGCGTATGCCAGGTCGACATCGGTGAGGCCGCGCCCGCGACGATCGTCTGCGGCGCGCCGAACGCGGCGGCGGGTCTCAAGGTTCCGTGCGCGCGCCCGGGGGCGAAACTGCCGGGCATCGAAATCAAGGTCGCCAAGGTGCGCGGCGTCGAGTCGTTCGGCATGCTGTGCTCGACGAAGGAACTCGGCCTCGAAGGCGCAGCCGACGGCCTCATGGTGCTTCCCGACGATGCGCCCGTGGGGGAGGACCTGCGTGGCTGGCTCAATCTCGACGATACGCTCGTCACGCTGAAGCTCACGCCGAACCGGGCGGACTGCCTGTCGCTCGTCGGCATCGCGCGCGAAGTCGGCGCGATTACCGGTGCAGAAGTCCGCATTCCCCAGGCATCGCCGGTCGCGCCCCGCATCGCCGATACCGTCGAGGTGACGGTCGCCGCGAGCGACGCGTGTTCGCGCTACCTCGGCCGCGTCGTGCGCGGCATCGACGCCCAGGCGACGACGCCGCGCTGGATGGCCGAGCGCCTCGAGCGGGGCGGCATCCGCCCGCTGCTCGCGCCGATCGACGTCACCAATTACGTCCTGCTCGAGCTGGGCCAGCCGATGCACGCCTTCGCGCTGTCGCGCCTGTCCGGCGGGATCGAGGTGCGGCTGGCGCGCGCGGGAGAAACGCTCGCGCTGCTCAGTGGGCAGACGGTCGAACTGTCGCCCGACATGCTGGTGATCGCCGACGCGAGCGGTCCGGTCGCGCTCGCCGGGATCATGGGCGGGCAGGCGACCAGCGTCGAGCGCGCCACCGTCGACGTCTTCCTCGAAGCCGCGTTCTTCGCCCCCGCAGCGATCGCCGGGCGTGCGCGTCGCCTGGGGCTTTCGACCGATTCGGCGCACCGCTTCGAGCGCGGCGTCGATTTCGGTGCGATCCACGCGGCGATGGAGCGCGCGACGCAACTGCTGCTCGACATCTGTGGCGGTCAGCCGGGGCCGATCAGCGAGGTCACGGGTTCGCTGCCGCGGCGCGAGCCGATCGAGCTGCGTCTTTCCCGCCTGCGCCGCGTTGCCGGCGTCGAGCTTGGCGCCGATCAGGTCATCCGGGATCTCGCCGCGCTCGGCTGTGTCGTCGAGCAGGCGGATGAGCGTCTCGTCGTTACCCCGCCGAGCTTTCGCTTCGACCTCGCGATCGAGGAAGACCTGATCGAGGAGGCCGTCCGTCTGTTCGGCTACGACCGCATTCCGGCGCGGCCGCCCGCCGCGCCCTCGCGCATGCTTGCGCAAGACGAAACGCGGATCGCCGACGACGCGCTGCGGCAAAAGATGGTCGACCTCGATTATCAGGAGGTCATCACCTACAGCTTCGTCGATCCGGCAGGGGAGCAGGCGCTCGACCCCGACGTACGCCTGCTCACGCTCGCGAACCCGATCGCGAGCCAGCTTTCGGTCATGCGTACGACGCTATGGGGCGGACTGATCGAGACGCTGCGCCACAACCTGAACCGTCAGCAGGAGCGGGTGCGGATCTTCGAACTCGGGAGGGTGTACGCCTCGCTCGCCGAGCAGCCGCGGAAGCTCGGCGGCCTGGCCTACGGCGAAGCGCTGCCCGAGCAGTGGGGCGTGCCGGGGCGACGCGTCGATTTCTTCGACGTCAAGGGCGACCTCGAGCGGCTTTTCGGGCAGCCGCTCGACGCCGGGCGCGGCGAGCATCCTGCGCTTCATCCCGGGCAAAGCGCCGCGCTCTGGGTGGACGGTCACCGCGGGGGCTGGATCGGCGCCCTGCATCCGCGTCTGGTGCAGGCGTTCGACCTCGCCGCCGCGCCGGTATTGTTCGAGCTCGACAGCGAAATCCTTGCCCGGCGTGCGTTGCCGCGACACGCGGGGCTGTCGCGCTTTCCGCAGGTCCGCCGCGATCTTGCCTTCGTCCTGGACGCCGGCCTTGCCGCGGGCGACTTGCTCGCGGCGCTACGTGAAGCGGCGCCGGCATCGATACGCGCGATCGAAGTGTTCGACGACTACCGGGGAAAGGGTGTGGATCAGAACCAAAAAAGCCTTGCAATACGGGTAGTTATGCAAGATACTGAACGCACATTGACGGATCGGGATGTCGACGAAGCGGTGCAGAAACTGGTCGACGCCGCCGCCCGTCGGTGCAGCGCCACGCTGCGCGCATGACTGATTTTTCACCTGCCATTGCGGCCTCTACACCATGACGACTCTCACCAAAGCTGATCTGGCCGAACTGCTGTTCGAAAAAGTGGGCTTGAACAAACGCGAGGCGAAGGACGTCGTCGAATCGTTTTTCGATGAAATCCGTCTCGCGCTCGAGAAGGGCGACATCGTCAAGCTCTCGGGCTTCGGCAACTTCCAGTGTCGCGAGAAGCCGCAGCGCCCCGGACGCAATCCGAAGACCGGCGAGGAAATGCCGATCTCGGCTCGCCGCGTGGTGACCTTCCACGCCAGTCAGAAACTCAAGTCGCAGGTCGAAGGCGCCCGAATTGGAACGCCCAGCCAAGAGTGAACTCCCGCCGATTCCGGCGAAACGCTATTTCACGATCGGTGAAGTCTCCGAGCTGTGCGCCGTCAAGGCGCACGTGCTGCGTTACTGGGAGCAGGAATTCTCCCAGTTGCGGCCGGTCAAGCGGAGGGGCAATCGGCGCTACTACCAGCACCACGAAGTCCTGCTGATCCGGCGCATCCGCGAACTCCTCTACGAAGAAGGTTTCACGATCAGCGGTGCGCGCCAACGCCTCGAACATGACGCCGATTCGGCGCCGAGCCCTGCGCCGGCAGGCGCGACGACCGGCCTCGATGTCGGCGAACTGCGCAGCGAACTCGCCGCGATTCTGAAAATATTAGGTTAACAGGCTTACGCCGGACGCGACTCCTCTGCTAGAATCTCGGGCTTCGTCGGGGCGTAGCGCAGCCTGGTAGCGCACCTGCATGGGGTGCAGGGGGTCGGAAGTTCGAATCTTCTCGCCCCGACCAATCAACACAAGAAGCAGGGTCGGGTCATACCGACCCTTTTTCTTTTGCGGCAATCAAAACCGGATGCGTGAAAGGGTCTGCAAAGCGCGCCGGACGCACTAGAGTGTTTAGTTGTTGTTTCAGTTTGTTCAATATCAGGAGAGAGTTATGGAACATACCTTGCCCGCACTGCCTTTTGCTATGGACGCGCTCGAGCCGCACATGTCGAAGGAGACCTTCGAATACCACTACGCCAAGCACCATCAGGCCTACGTCACGAATCTCAACAACCTGATCAAGGGTGGCGAATTCGAGAGCAAGTCCCTCGAGGACATCGTCAAGACCGCTCCGGCCGGCGGCATCTACAACAATGCGGCGCAAGTCTGGAACCACACCTTCTTCTGGAACTGTCTGACCCCCAACGGTGGCGGTGCCCCGAGCGGCGCGCTCGCTGACGCGATCAACAAGAAGTGGGGTTCGCTCGACGAATTCAAGAAGGCCTTCCAGACCAGCGCCGTCGGCAACTTCGGCTCCGGCTGGACCTGGCTCGTCAAGAAGGCCGACGGCTCGGTCGACATCGTCAACATGGGCGCCGCCGGCACCCCGCTGACCACCGGCGACAAGGCCCTGTTGTGCGTCGACGTGTGGGAGCACGCCTACTACATCGACTACCGCAACCTGCGTCCCAAGTTCGTCGAGACCTTCCTCAACAACATGGTGAACTGGAAGTTTGCCGAAGCGAATTTCGCTTAAGCTGCTTTGCGCGCATCGCGCTTCTGCATAGGCATCAAAAACCGGGACCGAGTGTCCCGGTTTTGTTTGGCAGGCGACGCCGCGGCCGCAAAATTGGATCGCCGTATGCGTCGATCTGCAACCGCTTGTGAGGTAACTGATGGCCTACCGGCCCAAGGCTTTCTCCCGGTGCGGACGGATTTGTTCTTCAACTGAGGCAAACTCTGACTCGAACTCCTGCCGCAGAGCAGCCAACCGCACTACGTTCCCGTGGAGCTTGGCGAGGGTCGCGGCGAGATCTTCCGAAGATGAGCGGCGCAATAGACTCGGATTCTCGATAAGCCTTGACGCCTCTTCGCTCAGGTCGGGTATTTCGCCTTTCTTTTTCTCGACCTTGGCAAGAGCGCTGATTTCCAGTCCGCTTTTGGAACGACCAGCCAAGGCAAACAGGCTCTGATATCCATTTACGAGCCGAGACGAGCTTGCTTCCAGTCGCTGGTGTTCTGCGAGTACACCTTGAGCCGTACCTATGACATCGCGGATAAGGCCACGGACCTCCACTGCGTGCGCTTCACGAGCAGACGTCTCCGCGGCATTTGCAGATCGAGGGCCGTGGCGGCGGAGACCGCGGCAACAGCCAAGGAGAGCAGTCCTGTAATGGCACCAATGATTGCAACGGTATTGCTGCTTTCGTCAGCCACGTCATCCCCCTTTTTTGACGCCTAATGGTTATTCAACAGACCCCAAGAGTCCGATCCTTCCGACATATAGAGCGAGGTAATTCTCACGGAGCTTTTGATCCCTAAGATCTACTGATTGGGGGTTTCGATATTACGTTATGAAAAACCCGACGGCCTGGGTAATTTCGATCGGCGTGGCCTTATCCATCATTGATTGGCCGGTGCGCATCCTGTGTCAGCCTCGGGATCTCGCGATAGCCACCCGCAGCCAGCGTCCGTGCTTCATCCAGCAGTCCCGTGGCATCCGCGTCTGCCGCGGCGGCGCCGTCAAGCAGGCGCAGCATCGTGGTCCAGTGGGCGCGCTGATTCGCCACCGTCTTCGGCGCCGCGTAGCCCTGACGCCGCAAGTCGGCGGCGCGACTGACGAGGCGGAACTTCGCGGCTTCGAGCTGTGGCGGCAACGGCAGGGAAAGATCGAACGCGACGTCGAGGCGGTAGGGTGCTTCGATCTCCCGCTCCTGCTGCGGCGGCGGGCGCCACGACAGTTCGTCGGGCGCGGGCGCGATGCACGCGGGGTCGAGCGGGAATTTGTAGAAGCCCCACTTGGCACCCATCCAGCATTCGAGCAGCACGCGCTCGTCGTCGACCGTGCACAGTTCGCTCTTGGGTGTTGCGACTTCGGCCTCGCCGGGAAGCGGGCCATAGGCGCGGGGGTCGCGCTTCCACTTCGAAAAATCGCGATCGGGAGGCGCGCCGTAGTCCGCTTCGAGTGCGCGCCAGATTGCGATGAAGGCGCGGTAATCACGCTGGTAGTCCGGATTGCGGCGCAGGAATTCCCAAGCCCACTGGTCGCGCGTGAGGGTCGCGCAGTAGGCATAGGCATCTGCGGTCATGTTCAGATCGGCAGCAGGATCATGCTGGCGACGTTGACGACGCCGAAGCGGATCGCGCGGTTGTTCTTGTCTTCGACGATTTTCGCCAACGTGTCCTGCAGGCCGATGAGCTTGCCGAATTCGCGCTCGAAGCTGAGATTGGCGACGCCCTTGTCGTCGACGCCGTTTGCGAGCAGCAGCGGTTTCCCGCCCCGGTCGCGTGCGGTGGCGAGTCGCCAGACGATGGCCTCGGTGTTGCGCGCGGCGTTGTAGAACTTCTGCGGATCGAGTTCCGAGAGCAGGTAGAACTCGGTCTCGTGGTTGTAGGCGGCCATGTGCATCACGAGCAGGCCGCCCATGAGGGCTTCGACGCGATTGCCGGCGTAGTCCTCGCGCAGCGCATCGAGTACGCTCGCTTCCCAATTGATCGAGCGTTGCGACGATGAGCGCCAGTTCGGCAGCGCTTCGAACAGCGCATCGGTCGCGGCTTCGGCGCTCCTGAATCCCGCTTTGCGCCATTCGCCCGGGTTGCGGCGATAGAGCTTGAGCGTCAGCGTCTTCAGTGCTGTTGCGACTTCGTGTTGATGGATCTCGACGACCGTGTCGACGTCGCTCTTCACGAGTTCTTTGAGGCTGAACCCGCGCAGGCTGCTGCTGCCATCCTTGCGCTGAATCGGCTGGCCACCGCAGGCGGCGAGCAGTCCGGCGACGAGCAGGTAGACAAGGAGGGCAGGACCCGGTTTCACGAAGAGCAGCTTACTTCGATCCTTTTCGCCCAGTCCGGCGGCTCGGCCGCGTAAGCCTCGAACGCCGGCTGTTCGTCGAAGGGACGGGCGAGCAGACGATGCAGGCGCTCGACTTCGCTGTAGTCGCGCAGATCGGCGGCCCGGCGAATCGCGTTCTCCGCGAGGTAGTTGCGCAGGATGTATTTCGGATTGCGTGTGCGCATCGTGGCGGCGCGTTCGGCGTCAGGCTGGCCGTGCTGCCGCAAGGCCGCGCCGTAGCGCACGGCCCAGGCGTCGAACGCGGCGCGGTCGAGGAAGAGATCGCGCAGCGGTGCGTTGCCCGCATCCGCCTGGCTGTCGAAAGCGCACAGTTTGCGCAGGAAGATCGTGTAGTCGACGCGATTGCCGGCCAGCAGCTGTAGCGCGTCCGTGATCAAGGGCACGGTGTCGTCGCCCGGTGCGAGGCCGAACTTGGCGGCCATCCGTGCAAGGTAGGCGCGGCCGAAGGCCTGCGGGTACTCGCTGATCGCCTGCGACGCGGTCTCGACCGACATCAGCGGCACAAGCGCCTGCGCGAGCTTGGTGAGATTCCACGCGGCGACGTCTGGCTGCTGGTCGAAGGCGTAGCGCCCGCCGGTGTCCGAATGATTGCAGACGAAGCCGGGGTCGAAGGCGTCGAGAAAGCCGAAAGGGCCGTAGTCGAGCGTGAGGCCGAGAATCGACATGTTGTCGGTGTTCATCACGCCGTGCGAGAAGCCGACCGCCTGCCATTGCGCCATGAGTTCGGCCGTGCGCAGCGAAACCTGGCGCAGGAACTCGGGGTAGGGGTCGGCGAGCGTCTTGAGTTCGGGGTAGTAGCGCGCGATGACGTAATCGGCGAGATGCCGGATCGGCTCGACCTGGTTGCGGTAGTAGAACACCTCGAACGAGCCGAAGCGCACGAAGCTCGGGGCGAGCCGCGTGACGAGTGCAGCGGTCTCCTCGTCCTCGCGGTAGACCGGGTGGTCGCTGCCGACGACCGCGAGTGCGCGCGTGGTCGGAATGTCGAGCGCGTGCATCGCCTCGGAGCAGAGAAATTCGCGGATGCTCGAGCGCAGCACCGCACGCCCGTCGCCGCCGCGCGAATAGGGGGTGCGCCCGGCGCCCTTGAGCTGGATCTCCCAACCCTCGCCGGCGCGGTTCCTGACTTCGCCCAGGAGGATCGCGCGGCCGTCGCCGAGCTGCGGCACGTAATGGCCGAACTGGTGGCCGGCGTAGAGTGCGGCGATGGCGTCCATGCCGGGCAGCAGGCGATTGCCGGCGAGCGTCTCGATCGTTTCGGGCCGCTTCAGTTCAGTTGCGTCGAGATCGAGCAGCGACAGTGCCTCGGGGCTGTAGCAGACGAGATAGGGATCGGGCACCGGTGTCGGGCAGACGCGCGCGTAATAGGTCTCGGGCAGACGGGCGAAGCCGTTGTCGAAGGTGAGCGATTCAAGCGTGGCCATGCGCAAATTCTACGGGCTCGCGGCGCGGACCCGACCCGGCCGACGAAGGGGATAAACGCGGCGAGACTCGGCGTCAGCCGGTTTCGCATGCGCCATACAACTGCACCGCGAAGCCCTCGTGCTCCCAGTGCCGCGCGCATTGCCAGCCTGCGGATTCGGCCAGCGCCGCGAATTCGTCGCCGCGGTATTTGTACGAATGCTCGGTATGCAGCGTCTCGCCGAGCGCGAAGCGGAAGGATTCGCCCGCGACCCGCACCGTCTGTTCCGCGAGGCTGACGAGATGCATCTCGACGCGGCCGCGCACGGGCTGATAGAACGCATAGTGGCGAAAGCGCGCGAGGTCGAAATCGGCGTCGAGTTCGCGATTGAGCCGCGTCAGCAGGTTGAGGTTGAACGCGGCGGTCATCCCGGCCGCGTCGTTGTACGCTGCGTGCAGCCGCAGCGGATCCTTCTTCAGGTCGAAACCGATGAGCAGCCGTCCCTGCCGGCCAGCCAAGTCGCGGAAGCGCGCGAGCAGGGCCTTCACGGCTTCCGGTTCGAAATTCCCGATGCTCGAGCCCGGGTAGTAGACGAGCCGCCGCCCCGAAGGGAGCCACCGGGCGGCCGCTTCGAGATCGCGCAGAAAATCCATCGACAAGGCGGACACGGCGAGCCCGGGATGGTCGCGCGCGACGGCTTCGGCAGCCGCCGCCAGGGGGGCGCCGGCGATGTCGATGACGACGAGGCTCTTCGGATGCAGCGCACCAAGCAGCTGCCTCACCTTGACGCAGTCCCCTGCGCCGGGCTCGATGATGCAGTCGACTTCGCCCACGGCGTCGGCGATCTCGGGCAGATGGGCCGCCATGAGACTTTGCTCGGTGCGGCACAGCGTGTATTCGGGCTGTGCGCAGATCGCGTCGAACAGTCGGCAGCCGGCGGCATCGTAGAAATATTTCGGCGGAATTGCCTTCGGATGCGCGGCAAGTCCCGCGAGGACCTCGCCGCGCACGTCGTCGTGGGCGGCGGGATAGTCCTGGAAGGCGAAGGCCACTAGGGGCGGACCGTGACCCGGCTGCCGGCGCCGAGGCGGCCGATTTCCGCAGCGTCCGCGAAGCCGTGGCGATGAAAGATATCGAGCACGGTGTCGCGCGCAGCGGGATCGCAGCTCACGAGCAGTCCGCCGCTCGTCTGCGGGTCGGTGAGCAATGCGCGTTGCCACTCGGGCATGGCGTCGGGCAACACGACTTCGCCGCCGTAGCTCGCCCAGTTGCGTGCGCTCGCGCCTGTGACGTGGCCACCTTGCGCCAGCTCGCCGACGCCCGGCAACAGCGGCAGACGACCGAGTTCGACCTCGGCCGACAACCCCGACGCCCGCGTGATCTCGAGCAGATGGCCGAGCAGGCCGAAGCCCGTGATGTCGGTCATCGCATGAACGCCGGCGGCGTCCGCGAGTTCGCCGCCCGGGGTATTCAGCTGCGTCGTCGCGGCGATCATTGCCGCATACTGGGCGTCGCTCAGCAGGCCTTTTTTCAGCGCCGCGCTGTAGACACCGACGCCAAGCGGCTTGCCGAGGACCAGGCTGTCGCCCGCGCGGCCGCCCGCGTTCTGCTTGACCCTGCGCGGGTTCACTACGCCGATGCCCACCAGACCATAGATCGGCTCCGGTGCGTCGATCGAGTGGCCGCCGGCGATCGGCACGCCTGCGGCTTTGCAGACCGCTTCGCCGCCGGCGAGAATCTGCCGGATCACCTCGTTCGGCAGCCTGCCGATCGGCATGCCGACGATCGCGAGCGCAAAAAGCGGCCGCCCGCCCATGGCGTAGACGTCGGAGAGCGCGTTGGTCGCGGCGATCCGTCCGAACTCGAAGGGGTCGTCGACGATGGGCATGAAGAAGTCGGTCGTCGCGACGATCGCCTGCTCGTCGTTGAGCTTGTAGACCGCCGCGTCGTCGCCGTGCTCGATCCCGACGAGCAGATCGGGGTAGGCGGCCGCCACGTGCGAGGAGAAGGGTGTGTCGGCGAGGATGTCGCGCAGCACGGCCGGGGCGATCTTGCAGCCGCAGCCGCCGCCGTGCGAGAACTGGGTGAGACGGATCGGAAGAGCGGTGGTGTCGTTCATGTTCGGGTCTGTGAGAAGTGGGCGCCGCACGCATGGGCTAAAGTGTTTTATACAACATGAACGCAACTCGACCTATCAGCGGCTACCGCGCCGATCAACTCGTCGCCCGCCTCGCCGAGGCGCGCGGGCGCCTGCAAAGCCTGATCGATCGCCTGCCGGAAAACAACGGCTGGCTCGGACCCAAGGCGCCGCACCTCAATCCGCCGCTGTGGGAATACGGGCACATCGTCTGGTTCCAGGAGCGCTGGTGTCTGCGCGAGGGCGCGGACGGCGGCCGGGCCGAAAGTCTTCTGCCCGGCGCCGACGCGCTCTACGACTCGTCGAGCGTCGCCCACGACACGCGCTGGGACCTCGCGCTGCCCGCGCCCGAGGCCGTCGACGCCTATGCGGCGCGCGTCGCCGACGCCGTGGCGGCGCGCCTTCACACCGCGCTCGACGACCGGCTCGCGTATTTCGCCGAACTGAGCCTCTATCACGAACTCATGCACGTCGAGGCGTGGTGGATGGCCTTCCAGAACCTCGGCTACGCGCCGCCGGCGTCGCTCGAACGCGTGGCGCGCACACCCTCGCGTCGCCTCGCGTTCGCCGGCGGCGAGATCGATCTCGGCAGCAGTGCCGACGCCGGCTTCATTTTCGACAACGAAAAGTGGCGTCATCCGGCGGCGTACGCCGCGTTCGACATCGACGCGTCGCCGGTCGGCGAAGCCGAGTTCGCCGAATTCGTCGACACCGGCGGCTACCAGCAGCGTGCGCTATGGACCGACGAGGGATGGCAGTGGCGCGCTGCGAATGGCGCGCAGCATCCCATGTACTGGCGGCCCGCGGACGGAACTTGGGAGGTCCGCCGCTTCGAGCGCTGGACGCCGCTCGCGGCGGACCTCGCGATGCTGCACGTCAACCGCTTCGAGGCCGAGGCCTACGCGGCATGGCGCGGGCGGGCGCTGCCGACCGCGGCGCAGTGGGTCCGCGCCGGGCAGTATCCGGGGTTTCGCTCGGGCGATGCCTGGGAGTGGCTGCGCGATCCGTTCACGCCGTATCCGGGCTTCGCACCCGACCCCTATCGCGACTACTCGCAGCCCTGGTTCGATACGCACTGGGAATTGCGCGGCGGCGGCCCGTTGACCGACGCCGCGCTCAAGCGACCCGGGTTTCGCAATTTCTATCTGCCGCACCGCCGCGATCCTTACGCCGGGTTTCGCACCGCGAGCGCCGAGTAGGCGACTAACCGCCGGTCATCGACATGAAGCGCACGAGCTTGTGCGGCGCCTCGCGGAATTCGTGGCGTTCGGGCTTGAGGTTGATTGCCTCGACGATCGCCGCGTCGAGCTCGGCGTCCGAACAGCCGTCGCGCAGAAGCGGGCGGAACTCGAATTTCTCGTCCTGCCCGAGGCACATGTATGCCGTGCCGTCGACCGCGATGCGGATGCGGTTGCAGCTTTCGCAGAAATGCTGCGAGATCGGCGTGATGAAGCCGACGTTGAAGCCGCCGTCGGCAGTGCCGAGATAACGCGCAGGCCCGCCGCCCGGCAGCGCGGTTTCGACGAGGCCGAAGCGTGCGCGCAGGCGTTCCTTTACCGGCTGCAGGTCCAGGTACTCGGTGTTGCGGCCGGTCGCACCCATCGGCATCGCCTCGATGAGGCGCAGGACGAAGCCGCGGTCCATGCAGAAGGCGACCATCTCGTCGATTTCGTCGTCGTTGCTGCCGCGCATCGCGACCATGTTGAGCTTGATCGGCGCAAAGCCCGCTTCCTGCGCCGCGGCAAGGCCCGTCATCACCTTTGCCAGCACGTCGCGGCCGTTGATCCGCTCGACCCGTGCCTGCTGCAGCGAATCGAGGCTGACGTTCAGACGCGTCACGCCCGCGGCCTTCAGCGCGGCGGCGTGCCTGTCGAGCTGGGTCGCGTTGGTGGAAAGCGAGAGGTCCTCGATCCCGGGCAGGGACGCGATGCGCCGCGCGAGTCCGCTGATGTCGCGGCGCAGCAGGGGCTCGCCGCCGGTCAGGCGCACGCGGCGCACGCCGAGCCGGGCAAATGCGCCGAGCAGACGCTCGATCTCGTCGAAGTCGAGCCAGTCGGCGGGCTCCTCGAAACCCTTGAAGCCCTCGGGCATGCAGTAGCTGCAGCGCAGGTCGCAGCGGTCGGTCACGGAAAGCCGCACATAATCGATGTGGCGGCCAAACTGGTCGACGAGGGCGGGCGCGTTCATAGCTGGTGATTGGCAACGACGGGTTATATATGAAAAAATATAACCCTCTTCCTTTCCGATGGCAACGGCATGAAAGTCTTCGGCATCGCCGGCTACAGCGGTAGCGGAAAAACCACGCTCGTCGAGCGCGTCCTGCCGGCCTTGTCCGCGCGCGGCCTGCGCGTCGGGGTGATCAAGCACACGCATCACGATTTCGACATCGACCAGCCGGGCAAGGACAGCTGGCGTGCCCGTGAAGCCGGGGCGGCGGCGGTGTTGCTCGCGTCGGATCACCGCACCGCGCTGCTGACGGAGCACCGCGACGCGCCGCCGGCGCTCGATGCGCTGCTCGCCCGACTGCGCCACTGCGATCTCGTGTTGGTCGAAGGCTACAAGCGCGAGCCGATTCCGAAGCTCGAAGTGCATCGCGCGCAGACCGGGCGTCCATGGCTATTTCCAGACGACGCGAATATTCTCGCAGTCGCGTCCGACGTCGACCCGCCGCGCGCTTTTCCCCGCATCGACATCGATTCGATTTCCCAACTCACCGACTTCATCCTGAACCATGCTCTCAGCCGACCAACTGCTTGATGCCTTGCTCGAACGCGCGCGCCCGCTCGCGGCGACCGCCGTGGTACCCGTCGCCAACGCACTCGGGCGCGTCCTCGCCGCGCCCTTGACCTCCGCGATCACCGTGCCGCCCGCGGACAACAGCGCCATGGACGGCTACGCGGTTCGCACCGCGGATGTCGCGGCGCCCGGCGCGACCCTGCCGGTGACGCAGCGCATCCTCGCCGGCGCGGTCGGCGAGGCGCTGCGCCCCGGGACCGCCGCCCGCATCTTCACCGGCGCACCGGTTCCCGCGGGTGCCGACGCCGTGCTGATGCAGGAAGACTGCAACGTTGCCGGGGACGAGGTCGTCGTCAACGCGATGCCGCGGCAGGGCGAGAACATCCGCCGCGCCGGCGAGGACATCGTGGCGGGGGCCGAGGTGCTTGCCGCCGGAACGCGCATCGGCGCGGCCGAAATGGGTCTGGCGGCGTCGGTCGGCGCCGCGGAGCTGGCCGTGTTTCGCCGGCTCAAGGTCGCGTGCTTCTTCACCGGCGACGAACTCGTCACGCCGGGCACGCCGCTGCGGCCGGGGCAGATCTACAACTCGAACCGCTATACGCTGACCGGGCTCGTGCAGGGGCTCGGCTGCGAACTCATCGACCTCGGCATCGTGCCTGATACCCTGGAAGCGACCGAGGCCGCGCTCGAAGGCGCGGCGAGCGTCGCCGACGTCGTCATCACGAGCGGCGGGGTGTCGGTCGGCGAGGCCGACTACGTCAAGGCGGCCGTCGACAGGCTCGGCCGCGTGGAAATGTGGAAAGTCGCGATGAAACCCGGCAAGCCGCTCGTCTACGGACGCGTGAACGATACCGATTTCATCGGCCTCCCCGGCAATCCCGTCTCGGCCTTCGTGACCTTCTGTCTCTTCGTGCGTCCCTTCCTGCTCAAGCGCATGGGCGCCGGCGACGTGCTCTACCGCGCTTTCAGCGTGCCCGCCGGGTTCACCTGGGCCAAGCCCGGCACGCGGCGTGAATTCCTGCGCGCGCAGCTGCAGCACGACGGGCGGCTCGCGCTCTTCGCGAACCAGAGTTCGGGCGTCCTCACGTCCTGTGCGTGGGCCCACGGTCTCGTCGATGTGGCGATCGGGCAGACCGTGGCGCCGGGCGATCTCGTGCGTTTCATCCCGTTCTCGGAGCTCCTCGCATGATCGTCCGCCTGCTGTATTTCGCGCGCCTGCGCGAGCGCTTCGGCCTGGCCGAAGAAACGCTTGATGTCGCCGGGGGCAGCGTGGCCGATCTGATCGCGCAACTGCAGCGCCGCGGCGGGGTGTGGGCCGAAGAGCTCGGCGCAGGCCGGCCTTTCCGTGTCGCGGTCGATCAGGAAATCGTCGCGCTCGACGCGACGCTTGCGGAGGGCGCCGAAGTCGCGATCTTTCCGCCCGTGACCGGAGGCTAGCCATGAAAATCGCGGTACAGAACGAAGCCTTCGATCTCGGCAGCGAAGTCGCGGCGCTGACGCACGGCCGGCGCGACGTCGGCGCGGTCGCGAGCTTCGTCGGACTCGCGCGCGACATCAACGAAGGCAGCGGCGTCGCCGCGATGACGCTCGAACATTACCCGGGCATGACCGAGAAGGCGCTCGCCGCGCTGGTCGACGAGGCCTGCGCGCGCTGGGCCTTGCTCGACGTGAGCGTGGTCCATCGCGTCGGGCGTCTGCTGCCGGGCGACCCGATCGTGCTCGTCGCGGTCGCGAGCGCCCACCGCGGTGAGGCGTTCGCCGCGTGCGAATTCATCATGGACGCGCTGAAGACGCGTGCGCCGTTCTGGAAGAAGGAAGAGACGCCGGACGGCGAGCGCTGGGTCGAGGCGCGCGCCAGCGACGAAGCCGCCGCCGGGCGCTGGGAGAAACGCTGAGCGTCGCAGCCGGAGGCAGCGCGTAAGGGGTTCCCAGGGCCGCTTGACATTTGTTCTAACAAGAACTAAATTTGGTTCTGGTTAGAACAAATTAGCGCCCATGCCCAAGCAACCCGAATTCCTGCCGACCCTGCGCGCCCTCGTCGAGTGCTACCAGGCGTTCGAGGCGTCGTCGGCCGCCGACATCCGTGCCGCGGGTCTGACGCCGCCGCAGTTCGACATCGTCGCGACGCTCGGCAACACGGCCGGCATGACGGCGACCGAGCTCGGCGAGAAAACCCTGATCACCAAGGGCACGCTGACCGGCATCGTCGACCGTCTGGTCGCACGCGGCTGGGTCGAGCGCGCCGCCCACGACAGCGACCGCCGCTGCCAGATCATCCGCCTGACCCAGGCCGGCGAGCGCCTTTTCAGCACGGTCTTTCCTGCGCACATGGACTACCTCGCGCAGCGCTTCGCCGGCACCGGCGCGGCCGACCATGCGCGCTGGCGCGAGGCCTTGCGCGGCCTCGAGCAGATCTTCCGCAAGGAGGCGTCATGAGCACGGTGAGCCGGTATTCGACCCCGGCGATCGTGCTGCACTGGCTGGTCGTGCTGGGGATCTTCGCGGCCTTCCCGCTCGGCGTGTACATGCACGAGCTGCCGCTCTCGCCGTACAAGCTCCAGCTCTATAGCTATCACAAGTGGATCGGGGTGACGATTTTCCTGCTCGTCGCGCTCCGGCTCGCCTGGCGCGCCGGCCATCCGCCGCCCGCGCTTCCGCCGCTGCCTGCCTGGCAGCGCCGCGCGAGCGCCGCCGTGCACGGCCTGCTTTACCTCTTGATGGTCGCGATCCCGCTCTCGGGCTGGCTCATGAGTTCGGCCAAGGGCTTCCCGACCGTGTGGTTCGGTGTGCTTCCGCTGCCCGATCTGGTTGACAAGAATCGCGAGCTCGGCGAGCTGCTGACCACGGTGCACAAGGGGCTCAACATCACGTTGCTGGCTTTGGTCGTCGTCCACGTCGCGGCGGCCCTGCAGCATCACTTCATCGAACGTCACCCGTTCCTGCAGCGCATGGGCTGGGGAAGAAAGGAGTTGTCATGAGGTCGACACTGAGACTGGCCGCGCTGCTGGCCGCGTTTACCGCGCCCGCGGCGCACGCCGTCGAGTACCGCACTGTGCTGCCGGAAAAGAGCACGCTTGCCTTCGAATTCCGCCAGATGGGCGTTCCGGTTAAAGGCGGCTTCAAGCGCTTCGCCACTGCGTTGCGCTTCGACCCGGCCAGACCCGAAGCGGGGCAGGCGCGGATCGAGATCGACCTCGCCAGCATCGACGCCGGTTCGCCCGAGGCCGACGAGGAGGCCGCCGGGAAGCTCTGGTTCAACCGCAGCGTCTTTCCGAAGGCGACTTTCGTCTCGCGCGAGGTGCGTGCGCTCGGCGGCAACCGCTACGCCCTGGACGGCACGCTGACGCTCAAGGGCAAAAGCCGCCCGCTGACGGTGCCCGTCACCTATACGCCAGGGCGCGAGGTCGCCACGTTCGACGGCGCCTTCGTCCTCAAGCGCCTCGATTTCGGCATCGGCGAGGGCATGTGGGCCGACGTCTCGGCCGTCGCCAACGAAGTCCGGGTCAAGTTCCGAATTGCCGCCCGCGGCAACTAACCGTGCTCATCCACCGAAGGAGATCGAAATGAACCGTCTTGCCACCCTTGCATCAATTCTGTCCGCCGGCTTCGTGCTGTCCGCGCAGGCCGCGCCCGTGACCTACGTCATCGACAACAGTCACACCTACCCGCACTTCACCTACAACCATCTGGGCTTCTCGAACCAGACGCACAAATTCGACAAGACCAGCGGCAAGATCGTGATCGACCGCGCCGCGAAGACCGGATCGGCCGACGTGACGATCGAGGCGACCTCGGTGAATACCGGTTACGCCCTGTTCAACGAGCATATCCAGGGCGCCGACTACTTCGACACGGCGAAGTACCCGACGATCCGCTTCAAGGCGGACGCGATGCAGTTCAAGGGCGACGTCCCCGCGAGCCTGAGCGGCGCGCTCACCATCAAGGGCGTGACCAAGCCGGTCAGCCTGACGATCACCCACTTCAAATGCCAGCCGCACCCGATGCTCAAGGTCGATGCCTGCGGCGCCAACGCCACCACGCAGGTCAAGCGCTCGGAATTCAACATGGGCAAGAACGCGCCCTACGTCAGCGACGAAGTCACGCTGAACCTCGCGATCGAGGCCGTGAAGGAGCACGCGCCGGCCGCCGAGTAGCCGAGCGCTCGCCAGTCCGCCGGCCCGACCCGGCGGGTGGCGCGTAACCCGTCGCCGCGGCGGTATTCCGTCACATTGCGGCGCGCGGCGTCGCCCCCCGGTCTTGGGGAGATTTCCTCAAGCCATTGTTAGACAAGCGATTTTTCGGCGTTCCCGGCGGGGCCGCCGCGTGGCACGTCCCTTGCCGGGGAAGCAGACCGGCCTCCGCTCGGCGTATCCGAGCTGCCGGGGTTCTGAAGTGTCCAATGGAAGTGTCTGCGTGTTCCCTCAACGAGGAGCTCGAATGAAACGTCCAGCCACCTTTGCCGCGCTTGTCCTTTTCACCGCCGCCACCCACGCGGCCTCCGAAACCTACGTCATCGACGCCCATCGCACATCCTCGCTGTTCAGCTATCGCAGCCTGGGGTTCGTCACGCGCGCACGCACCGCTTCGAAAGAATCAGCGGCACACTCATCGTCGACCGTGCCGCGCGCACCGGTCGCGCCGACGTGCGGATCGACGTCTCCTCGGTCGATACGGGGGCTGCGTCCCTGAACGAAACGCTATTGGGCGCGGATTTCTTCGACAGCGCCAACCATCCGGCCATCACCTTCCGCTCGACACAGATGACGCTCGACGGCGAGCATCCGACGCTCAGCGGCGACCTCAGCATCAAGGGCGTGACCCGGCGTGTGACGCTCGCACTCGGCAGTTTCCGCTGCGCCGCCGACGAGACCTTCAAGGCCGACGTGTGTCTCGCGCAGGCGAGCGTGACGATCCGGCGTTCGGATTTCAACATGCGCAAATACGCCTTCCTCGTCGGCGACGAGGTTCGGCTCACCCTGGCCCTGCGCGCGGTCAAGGAGACACCGGCACTGCACCTCGCGCGCGGCGATCCCGCCAGGTAATAGGTAAAATGGCGTTTTGCCGCATGGAACGCCCAGTGGACCCGCATCAACTCGAACTGCTCGCGCCTGCGCGCGACGCCGATATCGGTATAGAGGCCGTCAATCACGGCGCCGACGCGGTCTACATCGGCGGCCCCGCGTTCGGCGCGCGGGCGGCAGCGTGCAACGATATCGCCGACATCGCACGGCTCGTCGCACACGCCCATCGCTTCAACGCGCGCGTGTTCGCCACGCTCAACACCATTCTCGCCGACGACGAACTCGAGCCGGCACGTCGCCAGATCTGGCAGCTTTACGAAGCCGGCGTCGACGCGCTGATCATCCAGGACATGGGACTCCTGCAGCTCGACCTGCCGCCGATCCAGCTGCACGCGAGCACCCAGTGCGACATCCGCACGCCGGAGAAGGCGCGCTTCCTGCAGGATGTCGGGCTGTCGCAACTCGTGCTCGCACGCGAACTCGATCTCCGGGAGATCGCCGCGATCCGCGCCGCGACCGATCCGGCGACCACGCTCGAATTCTTCGTCCACGGCGCGCTGTGCGTGGCCTACAGCGGGCAGTGCTACATCAGCCATGCCCACACCGGGCGCAGCGCCAATCGCGGGGACTGCTCGCAGGCCTGCCGCCTGCCGTATCAGGTCACCGACATGGAGGGCCGCATCGTCGCGCACGACAAACACGTGCTGTCGATGAAGGACAACAATCAGAGTCGGAACCTCGAGGCGCTCGTCGACGCCGGCATCCGCAGCTTCAAGATCGAGGGGCGCTACAAGGACATGGGCTACGTGAAGAACATCACCGCCCACTACCGCGTTCTGCTCGACGAGATCCTCGAACGGCGCCCGGAATTCGCCCGCGCCTCGTCCGGGCGTACGTCGTTCAGCTTCACGCCGGATCCCAACCAGAACTTCAATCGCGAGTTCACCGACTACTTCGTGGAAGGCCGCAAGGCCGACATCGGTGCGTTCGACACGCCCAAGAATCCCGGCTTGCCGATCGGTCACGTCGTCAAGGTCGCTGACAAATGGCTCGAGGTGCGGGTCGATGCGGCCGATCTCGTGCTCAACAACGGCGACGGGCTGTGCTACTACACGCTGCAGAAGGAGTTGGCCGGTCTCGCCATCAACCGCGCCGAAAAAGCGGGCGAGGGCCTGTGGCGCGTGTTCCCCAAGGATCCGATCGCAGGCTTCAAGGACTTGCGCGCCGGAACCCCGGTCAACCGCAACCGCGACATGAACTGGACGCGCCTGCTCGCCCGACCGTCGAGCGAACGCCGCATCGCGGTCTGGCTGCGCTTTGGGGAAACGGCGGATGGCTTCGCGCTGACATTGACCGACGAGGACGGCCACACCGCGACCGTCTCAGCGCCTCACGCCAAGGAGGCGGCAAAGGACGCCGCGAAAAGCGAGCCGATGCTCCGCGAGCAACTCGGAAAACTCGGCGGGACGCCTTTCGCCGCGACCGGCATTGCGCTCGAACTGAGCGCGTCCTGGTTTCTCCCCCCGTCGTTTCTCAATGCCCTGCGCCGCGACGCCGTCTCGGCGCTCGAGACCGCGCGCGCCCGCGCCTACGAACGCCCGCCGCGAGCGCGACCGATCGAGCCGCCGGTCGTCTACCCGGAGGACACGCTCTCGTATCTCGCCAATGTCGCCAACAGCAAAGCGCGCGACTTTTACCTCAGGCACGGCGTCCGGGTCGTCGCCGCCGCTTATGAAGGGCACGCGGAGACGGGCGAGGTGTCGCTGATGATCACGCGCCACTGCGTGCGCTATTCGCTGTCGCTGTGCCCGAAGCAGGCCAAGGGCGTGACTGGCGTGCAGGGGACGGTGCGCGCCGCGCCGCTGACCCTCGTCAACGGCAGCGAAAAGCTCACCCTGCGCTTCGACTGCAAGCGCTGCGAGATGCACGTGCTCGGAAAGCTCAAGCCCGCGGTGGCGCGGCAGACGGCGCCGCTGACCTTTTATCGCTCGCGTCCTTCGGCGGCAGGCGACAACGCGGCGACCGGCACGTGAGCCCTCACGACGCGTCCCGCCCGACGCTGGCCCCGAGCGTCGCCATGAACGCCGTATGCTGCGCCTCCGCGTTCTGGAACACGATGATCAGCCGTTCTGCGTCGTCCGTCAGCCTGCTGCCGGCGGGCCCGCTCTCGACCAGCGGCGACTGCCACGCGGCGTTCATGGCGTCGACCGCGTCCCAGGCCGCCTTGTAGCTCATCTTCATCGCTTTGGCGGCCTTGGAGATCGAGCCGGTTTCGCGCACGCGCTGCAGCAGTTCGACGCGCCCGCGCCCGAGGAAATTTCTGCCGTCGAGCGTCAGCCAGAACCGGCCGTCGGCCTTGAGTTGCCTGTTCATGGCGGCGAGTGTAACAAAGGCCCATTGCCATCGCGGCGCGGGGGCCTAAAAATGAAATCTGAACCGAGGAGAAGACCGTGATGAAAAAACTCGTTGTGATGTGGGCGATGCTGTTGCTGCCGTTTTCCGCGTTCGCGGACGAGGGCTACGTCCGGATATACAAGACGCAGGGCGAATTCGAGATGGTCCGCGACGCGCTGCAGATGGCGATCGAGGGCAAGGGCCTCGTTATCAATCACACCAACCATATCGCCGAGATGCTCGACCGCACCGGCAAGGACCTCGGCGCGAGCAAACAGGTCTACAGTGCGGGCGAGCAGTTCGAATTCTGCAGCGCCGCGCTCTCGCGCCGCATGATGGAAGCCGATCCCCAGGCGATGGTGATCTGTCCGTACAGCGTCGCGGTGTATACGCGGCCGAACGACAAGAACGTCTACCTTGCCTACCGCAAGCCGCCCGAAACGCGCAACGCCGCGCTCAAGAAGGCGTTTGCCGAGATCGAGCAACTGCTCGACGAGATCATCCGCGACGCCATGTAAGCCGCGGGCCGCGCGGCTTCTCGGCTAGAATGCGCGCATGATCACGTCTGCCGCGCGTTCGCGATGACCGCCTTCCTCGCCGTCGGTTTCGGCGCCGCGGTCGGCGCGTGGCTGCGCTGGGGGCTCGGTCTGTGGCTCAATCCGGCGTATCCGGCGATGCCGCTCGGGACGCTGGCCGCGAACGTCATCGGTGGCTATTTCATCGGTCTCGTGCTCGCCTGGTTCGCAGAACATCCAGGGGTGCCGCCGGAGGCGCGGCTCTTCGTCATCACCGGCCTGCTCGGCGGGCTCACGACCTTCTCGACGTTTTCCGCCGAGGTCGTCACCGCGCTCACCCGCGGCCTCTGGCTCACCGGCAGCCTGATCGCGTTCGCGCATCTGGCCGGGTCGTTCATCGCAACCGGCCTCGGTTTCTACTCGTTGAAATTCCTCAAATGAACGCGATCTGCCTGCAGGTGTTTGTCTCGGAAGCGAGCCGCCATCACGGCAGGCTGACCTATGAATGGCTGCTCGATACGGCGCAGGAACTCGGCGTCGCAGGCGGCTCGGCGTTTCGCGCGCTCGCCGGATTCGGGCGCCATGGCAGGCACGACGTCGGTTTCTTCGAGCTTGCCGGCGAACTTCCTGTCGTCGTCGAGTTCTTCGCCGATGCCGCCACGGCCGATCGGATCCTGAACGCGATCGCCGCGGCCGGCCTGCAGCTCGTCTACGCAAAACTTCCCGCGGAGATCGGCGTCACCGCGGGATAGACGTGCTCGACCAGCTGATCCTGTTCGTCGCCTCGCTCGCGGCCAATTTCTTCTCGGCCCTGTCGGGCGGCGGCGCCGGACTGATCCAGTTTCCGATGCTGATTTTTCTCGGCTTGCCGTTCGGTGTCGCGCTCGCCACCCACAAGGTCGCAAGCGTCGCGCTCGGGCTCGGCGCAACCCTTCGCCATCTCAAGGAATCGCATCTCGAGCGGCGCTTCGCGGCGGTGATCCTTGCCGCCGGGCTCCCTGGCGTCGTACTTGGCGCGGTCACGATCCTCCAGATTCCGGAGCGCGCGGCGACCCTCGCACTGGGTCTGCTGACGCTGGGACTCGGCGTCTATTCGGTATTCAAGCCCCGGCTCGGGCTCGCGCACGAACCGAGAAACCGCGAGGGCGTCGCGCTCGTCGGCGGCGCCGCGGGACTGTTTGTCGTCGGCTTTCTCAATGGGTCGATCACCAGCGGAACGGGGCTTTTCCTCACCATCTGGCTGATCCGCTATTTCGGTCTCGATTACACGCGCGCCGTCGCGTACACGCTGATCCTCTGCGGTCTGATCTGGAACGGCACGGGGGCGCTGGTTCTCGGGGTCATCGGCACGGTGGCGTGGGACTGGATGCCGGCCCTGCTCGCGGGCTCGCTGCTCGGCGGTTATCTCGGCAGCCATCTGGCGATCCGCAAGGGCAATTTGTGGATCAAGCGCGCGTTCGAAACCGTGACGATACTGATCGGCTTGAAGCTGATTCTCGGCTAGGCCAGGGCCTGTGCAGGCATGCCGATGTGGACGCGATTGCGGCCGCGGTGCTTGGCCTGGTAGAGCGCTTCGTCGGCGGCCTTGATCAGCGCGTCGCCGCTCTGCTGGTGCGGATAACTCGCGACGCCGGCGCTGACGCTGGCGCTGAAATGGGTGTCCCGATAGGGGTGGCGAATCTGCGCGAAATCCTGGCGCACGCGCTCGAGGATCGCGAGCGCCTGGCCCGCGTCGGTGTGCGGCAGCCCGACGAGGAACTCCTCGCCGCCGTAGCGGCAGAGGATGTCGTGCTTGCGCAGTCGCTGCTTGAGCAGCCACGACAGGCTGCGGATCACCTGATCGCCGGTCGGATGGCCGTAGCTGTCGTTGATCTGCTTGAAGTGGTCGATGTCGATCATGACCACCGACAGCGTGCCTTCCTCATGCGCGATTCCCGACAACACCATGTCGAGCGTGTTCTTCCCGCTTGAGTGGTTGAGCAGGCCGGTCAGGCTGTCGTGGTACATCGAACGGCGCAAGGCGCGATAGCGCTCGATCTTGCTCTTGACTATCGTGTTGAGGAAAACCGGGTTGAACGGCTTGGTGAGGAAGTGATCGCCGCCGAGGCGCATCGCGTCGACCTGCAGCGCGACGTTCGTCTCGCCCGAGAGGTAGACGATGGGCATGCCGAGAAACTCGTCGTGCTGACGGATGATGCGCGCGACCTCGACGCCGGTGCAATCCGGCATGTACATGTCCATCAGGATCAGGTCGGGGTTGAACTGCTTCAGAGCGTTCAAGGTCTGGCGCGGGTCGTTGACGATCTCCGACGCGATCTGGCTCTCGGCCAGCGTGCGCTGGATCATGTGGCTCGCGGTCTTCGAGTCCTCCACGATCAGCACGCGGAAGGTTTCCTGCTCCTGCCGCTCGTTCAGTTCGAGGATATGCTCGACGATGGCGTGCGAAGGCGTCCCCTCGAGCAGGCAACTGTCGCAGCCGCCGCGCAGGGCCTGCTGCAACTGGTCGAAGTCGGAGCCGACTTCGAGGCAAATGAGCTGGCCGGTCGGAAAGCGCTGGCGCAGCTTCTGAAGGCGCGCCGTCCACTCGGGTCGTGGCGAGCCCGACATGTCGAGAAGCAGGAGCGGCGTGACGCCGGCGGCCTCCGGCAGCGCTTCGTCCCAGCGGATCGCGCGCGCGGCCATGCCGAAATACCCGAGCTGCGCCTGCAGCGCCGACCACGCCGAAGCGTCGGCCGTGATCAGCCAGGTCTGGTCGACGCGATCGGCATCCTACTGCGGGTCGTGACGCCGTTCGGCACGGCCCGCCGCGGCGGCGGCGTGGGCCTGCGTCAGGCGCGCGAGTTCCTGCAAACGGGCATCGAGATCGGCAAGCGCCGACGGCGGCAAGGGATGCGAGACTTCGTCGTTGAACAGCGCGAGCGCGACCTGTTCCAATTCATGGCTGGCGTGATGCAGGCCGGCGATCCCCTTGTCGATCAGATACGCGGTGAAGCTGTTGATCGAGACTGCAAGCTCGACGAAGCGCTCGAAGCTCGGCGCTGCCCGGTAGCGCCGCCAGGTGTCCGACAGCGCGCTGTTTTTCTGTACGAGTTCGTCAGGAGAACAGAGCATGGTGGATCGTCCAGAATTGTCCCGGTGATGCTGGTGTCCGAGCTTTCGGTGCGTCGGGTCGGATGACGCCAGCCGGATTCCACAAACGACGGCTGCGTCAGACCGTCACGGTTCGCTTTCCTGTTCGAGCCTCAGGTACTGGTTGTAGGCATTGACCCGATTGGCCTCCTCGAAGGCGGGCAGGTCGCGGTATTTCGACCAGTCGGTCTGCGCATAGGCCTCGTCGAACGGAACGAGATTGCGCGCCGCTTCGCCCATGCGGGCGCGCAGGTAGGCGAGATAGTCGCGGGTGAAGACGAGGTCCGCCCGCGGCGCGCGCGATGGCGCGCCGTGGCCGGGGACGAGTATTTCGGGATCGAGCGCGATCAGCTTGTCCAGCGCGGCGATCCACGCACCGCCGTCGGCGTCGCCGACGAACGGGACGCGGCCGCGAAACACGAGATCGCCCGCATAGAGCACGCGGTCTTCCTTCACCAGCAGCGCCATGTCCTCGCGCGAATGCGCCGGTCCGACGTGGCGCAGGGCGAAGTGGACGCCGCCGAGTTCGAAGTCGATGTCGCCGTCGACGAACCGGTCGGCCTCGAGCAGGCGTGTCGTGTCGTCCACCCACGGGAACAGTGCCTCCTTGCGCTGTTCCAGGCGCTGCGCCGCCTCCTCGGTGCGGGTCGCGCCTTCGGCCAGACGATGCGCCCAGATCTCCGCGCCTTGCGCCTTGAAGACCTGCAGACCGTAGAAATGATCGGCGTGGTAGTGGCTCACGATCACCCGCCTGACCGGCTGGGCGGTCACGCTGCGGATCAGGGCGAGCAGTTTCTCGGCCAGCGGCGGCGAGGCGAGCGCGTCGAACACGACGACGCCTTCGCGGGTGACGACGAAGCCCGCGTTCGACATGAAACCCTGGTTCTCGCTCGACGCTGCGCCTGCTAGCCCCTGCACGAAGTAGCTATGGGGCCCGAGCCGCACGGCTTCCATCGCTACCGTCACCTCGGCGTTTTCCGCTGCGGGCGTCGCGTACGCCAGCGGACAGAAGCACAGCAGGAGCATGAACAGACGCGCGATCATGGGAGTCCTTCGGTTGAACGGACCATTATAGGCGCGCGCGCCCTGTCTCTTCCCCGCCGTCGGGGCAGGGGTGCCCGGCGCCCCAGGCTTCGAATTGCCGCGCGGGCTGGGGCCGGTTGAACAGATAGCCTTGATAGGCTTGGCAGCCGTGTTCCGCGAGGAAGGCATGCTGGGCGTCGGTCTCGACCCCCTCGGCGACCACCTCGAGATTCAGGCTCTGTCCGAGCGCGAGAATGCTGCGCGCGATCGACGCGTCGTTGGCGTCGATCAGCACGTCGCGGACGAAGGACTGGTCGATCTTGATTTCGTCGAGCGGCAGGCGCTTCAGGTAGGCGAGCGACGAATAGCCCGTGCCGAAGTCGTCGAGCGAGAAGCCGATGCCATGGGCCTTGAGCGCGCTCATCTTCAGAATGGTGTCGTCGAGATTGTCTAGCATCAGGCTCTCGGTCAATTCGAGCTTGAGCCGGCGTGGGTCGGCCCCCGAGCGCTCGATCGCCGCGAGCACCTGTGCGGCGAAATCGGCCTGACGGAACTGGCGCGCGCTGACGTTGACCGCGAGACTCAGTCGGGCCATGTGCGGCATCTTCGACCACGCGACGAGCTGGGCGCAGGCGACGTCGAGCACCCACAGGCCGAGCGGCAGGATCAGGCCCGTTTCCTCGGCCAGCGGGATGAAGGAGGCCGGCGCGATCCAGCCGCGCTGCGGATGCTGCCAGCGCAGCAGCGCTTCGGCGCCGGATACGCAGCCGCGGGCGTCGACCTGGGCCTGGTAATGCAGCTCGAATGCGCCGAGCCTCAGCGCCTCGCGCAGATCCACCTCGAGCTCGGCCCGCGCGGCGACCACGGCCTGCATCGCCGGGTCGAAGAAGCGCAGCGCGTTGCGACCATGCGCCTTGGCCTGATACATCGCGAGATCGGCGCGCTTGCGCAATTCGTCCAGCGTGGTCGGACGATCGTTGAAGAGCGTGATGCCGATGCTCGCCGTGCAGTGGTGGACATAGTCCGCAAGCTGGAAGGGGCGGGCGAAGCTTGCGAGGATCTTTTCGCCGACGCGGGTCGCCAGCGACCCGGCGTCGCCCGGCGACGCCGACAGGCCTTCGAGCACGATGACGAATTCGTCGCCGCCCACGCGTGCGAGCGTGTCGCCTTTGCGCAGGCAGGTCTGCAGGCGCTGCGCGATCTGCTGGAGCAGCAGGTCGCCCATCGCGTGGCCGAGCGTGTCGTTGAGCGTCTTGAAGTTGTCGAGGTCGATCAGAAGCAGCGCTCCCACCTGGCCGTGGCGCACCTGCATCGCGTGTTGCAGCCGATCGCCGAGTAGCTCGCGATTCGGCAGCCCGGTCAGAGGGTCGTAGAACGCGAGCTGATGAACCTTGTGCTCGGCGGCCTTGCGCTCGGTGACGTTGGTATTGATCGCGAGGATCGCGTCGGGCTGGTCGTTTTCGTCGCGCAGCAGCGTCCAGTGGGCCTCGACGACGAGCGCGGTGCCATCCTTGCGCAGCTGCGTGATTTCACCGTTCCACTCGCTGTGCGCGATGACCTTCCGCGTGTTTTCGCGGAAGGCCGTCGGGTCGCCGTACAGCAGCATTTCTGTCGAGCGCCCGGTGACCTCGTCGGCTTTCCAGCCATACAGCCGCTCGGCGCCTTTGTTCCAGTAGCGGATCGCGTCGTCGAGGCCGCGCACCATGATCGCGTCCTGCGCCTTGTCGAGCAGTGACGCCTGACGGCGGATATGCGCGTCTGCGCTCTGGCGTTCGAGCTCCGCGGCAACCCGCGAGGCGAAGATCTGCAGGGTCGACGTGATGAAAGCCGTTTCGTGCAGCGGGCGGCTGAACAACACGAAGAGCTGCCCGATCGCTTGTCCGCGCGAGTCGACCAGCCGGTGTCCGACATAGGCGTGCGCCCGCCGTTTGCTGAGGTGTGCGGTGCAGGGGAACAGCTCGCTCACCCGCCTCGGAATGACGTGCGTCGCCGTTTTGGCGAGCTGTTCGCACGGCGTGCCGACGAGCGTGTACTCGAAATTCTCGATCCGCTCGCCCTCGACGTAGGCGACGACGGTCGTCGCAGATCCCGGATCGTCGGCCCGGATGCGGGCGATGAAGCCGGCCTCGGCGCCGAGGGCGGCGGTCATGTTGCGCACCAGTTCGTCGAAAAAGGCCGTGCCGGTGCTCGCGGAAACGCCAGCGGCGATCCTGTACACCGCTTCCTGGGTGCGGCGTTGCTCGCAACGGCTGCGCAGGGTGGCGATGCCGAAGGCCAGATCGTCGGTCAGCTCCTGCAACAGCCGCATCTCGTCGGAGGCGACGCGCGCCACGTCCGAGCCGAACAGCGCAAATATTCCGTAGGTGCGTTCCGCGTCGTGCAGCGGCAGCACGACGAGGCTGCGGTAACCGCGCGCGGAAGCCGCCGCGGCCCAGGGCTCGCGGTCCGGCGCGTTTCGAAGATCCTCGACGATCACGACCTGACGGCCGCGCAGCGCGCGGCCGAAGGGGCCGTTTCCGATCAGCTGTTCGTCGGACCACGTCGCCGCGCTGTCGTTGAAGGCGTCCGCGCCGTCCCCGGCACAGGCCACGGGCCGGATCGACCGCTCGGCCGCATCCTGCGCGAATCCTACCCACGCCGTCTGATAGCCGCCCAGCTCGACGGCGACGCGGCAGATCTCATGCAGCAATTCACCTTCGTCGGTCGCACGGGTCAGCGCCTTATTACAGGCGCTGCGCACGCGCAAGGCGCGGTTGAGGCGGGCGAGCTCGAGGTCGGCTTCCTTGCGCCGGGTGACGTCGCGTTCGACCGCCACGCAATGGGTGTAGTAGCCGTTCGCATCGGTCACCGGCACGACGTCGAGTTCGAGCCAGAAGGGTTCGCCGTGCTTGGAGTAATTGACGAGTTCGCTGCGCACAGGCCGCTGATTCTCGAGCGCTTCACCGATGCGACGCACTTCGGCCCGGTCGGTCAGCGGTCCATGCAGCAAGCGCACCGATTTGCCGAGCACTTCGTCGCGGCGATAGCCCGTAATGTGTTCGAACGCGTCGTTGACGAACACGATCGCCGGCCCGGCGGCGCCCCCGTGATCGGCTTCGGTGATGAGTACGATGTCGTTCAGTCGCGCGACGCTGGTCTCGAGCAGCGCGAGCTGCTGATGCGCCTCATAGCGCCCGCTCGCGTCCCCCGCGTCGCGCACGCGACAGGGATCGTCCCGATCAAGCACGGGCGCTCCGGAATAGCGATACGCAGGCGCGGCGCAGAGGTCGTTGCATGAGGTCGGATCGGGCGCAAGCCGGTTCCGCTGGCTTTTCGTTATCGGGCGAGAATACCCCCTTAGCGGCCATCGCCGGCGGTTCTTGAGGTCTTCCTGTGCGCGGCGACGGCTCGCCGGCCTGTGGTATCTTCACCGTCCTGAAGGGGGTCAACCGTGTTCAAGAAACAGTGGCCGGCATTCGTGCTGGCGTTCGTTCTGCCGCTCCTCGCGGTGTTCTGGTGGTGGGGGGGCTTCAACGCGGTCAGCGTCAGCGAGACCGAGGCCGGGCCTTATCGCTACGCCTACCTCGATTACGAGGGCCCGATCAGCAACATGCGCAAGACCCAGCGCAGGGCGCTCGACGAGTTTGCGGCGGCGAAGATTGAGGCGGGCGACACGATCAGCGTCATCCTCACCGACCCGCGCGCCGACCACGGCAAGGTCCGCGCACAACTCGGCTACACGCTCGCCGAAACCGCGGCCGTGCCGCGCGGGCTCAAGGAAGGGCGGATCGAGCGTCGTCCCGTCTATGCCGCGACCGTGCAGGCGGCCGTGCTGCTGGCGCCGTCGAAGGCCTATCAGGCACTCGCCGATACCCTCGAAGACGCGGGCAGGCCGCTCGTGATGCCGACCGTCGAACGCTATCGTCCGGCGGGCCAGGCCAATCGCATCGGCACGCTCACCCTGGAAATGAATCGCTGATGGTCTTTTTCTCGGTCCTCGCCGCCGTCGCGCTCGAGCATCTGCGGCCGCTGCGCCAGCCGATGCTCCACTATCGGCATTACACGCGTTTCATCCACTGGCTCGAAGGCAAGCTCAACGCCGGGGAATACACGCATGGCGCGATTGCCTGGACGCTTGCCGTCGTTCCCTGGCTCGTCGCGGTGTGGGCGATCTTCGCCGTGCTCGAAGACGTCAGCCCGGTTCTGGGCTGGGTGTGGAACGTGGCCGTGCTGTATTTCACGCTCGGGTTCAAGTATTACAGCGACAACGCCGAGCGCATCGCCCACCTGCTGCGCGCGGGCGACCTCGACGCGGCGCGCGCGCAGCTCGGCCTGTGGCGCGGCGGCGACACCACCCACTTCACGAGCGACGACATCACGCGCGTGACGATCGAGCAGGTGATGGCGGAAAGCCACCGGCAGATGTTCGGCGTGTTGTTCTGGTTCGTGCTGCTGGCGCCGCTCGGCCCGGTCGGCGCCGTCCTGTTCCGCGCGGCGTCGATTCTCTCGCGGCGCTGGGAGGTATCGCGCGGCCGCTTCGGCCTGTGCGCGTGCCGCGTCTTCCATATCATCAACTGGGTGCCCGCGCGTCTGACCGCACTGACCTACGCGATCGCCGGCAACTTCGAGGACGCGACCTACTGCTGGCGCACCCAGGCCGCGGCCTGGCCGGAGGAGGAAGAGGGCGTCGTGATCGCCGCCGGCGCCGGCGCGATGGGGGTCAGGCTCGGGCAACCCGTCACGGTCGGCGGCGAGTCCGTGTGGCGGCCTGAATTGGGGACGGGGCAGGCGCCCGACCCCGACTTCATCGCCAGCGCGGTCAGCATGATCTGGCGCGGCCTCGTGATCTGGCTCACGGCAGGCCTGCTCATCGTCATCGCCGGCTGGGTCTCCTGAACCCGGGCTTTCATTCATGCTGAACGCGCTGTGGGTCGGCTTCTTTTTCGTCGCCTTTCTGATCGCGCTCGCCAATCTCGTTTTCCTCGGCAACGCCGAGATCTTCGCAGCACTGGTCAAGGCGCTGTTCGATAGCAGCAAGGCCGCGTTCGAGATCGCGCTCGGCCTGACCGGCGTGATGGCGCTGTGGCTCGGCGTGATGAAGGTCGGCGAGCGGGCGGGCATGCTCGACCTGCTGACGCGCGGTCTCGCGCCGCTGTTCCGGCGGCTGTTCCCCGAAGTTCCGCCCAATCATCCCGCGCTCGGCGCGATGACCATGAACATGGGCGCGAACATGCTCGGGCTCGACAACGCGGCCACGCCGCTCGGCATCAAGGCCATGCAGGAGCTGCAGACGCTCAATCCTTCGAGCGACACCGCGAGCGACGCGCAGATCCTGTTCCTCGTCATCAATACCGCTTCGGTGACGCTGCTGCCGGTGACGATCTTCACCTACCGCGCGCAGCTCGGCGCGGCCGACCCGACCGACGTCTTCGTACCGCTTCTGATCACGACCTACATCGGCACCCTGACCGGTCTTTTTGTGACCGGTCTTTTCCAGAAGCTGCATCTTTGGAACCGTGTCACCCTCGCTTATCTCGGTGGCGCGACCGCGCTGGTCGGCGGGATGGTCGCCTACTTCTCGAGCCTGGATGCGGCGGCGATGACGCGGCAGTCGGCGATTCTCAGCAACGTGCTGCTGTTCGGTGTCGTCGCCACGTTTCTCGCGATGGCCGCGTGGCGCCGCGTCAACGCTTACGAAGCCTTCGTCGAAGGGGCCAAGGAAGGCTTCCGCACGGCGGTCACGATCATTCCCTACCTCGTCGCGATGCTCGTCGCGATCGCCGTCTTTCGCGCCAGCGGCGCGCTCGACCTGGCGATGTCGGCGATCCGCAGCGCCGTGCTCGCGCTCGGCTACGACGCGCGCTGGGTCGACGCCCTGCCGACCGCGTTGATGAAGCCGTTCTCCGGCAGCGGCGCACGCGCGATGATGATCGACACGATGCAGACCCACGGCGCCGACTCTTTCGCCGGCCGGCTCGCGTCGGTCGTGCAGGGCAGCACGGAGACGACCTTCTACGTGCTCGCCGTCTATTTCGGCGCGGTCGGCATCCGCCGTGTGCGCCATGCCGTCGCCTGCGGGCTGATCGCGGATGCCGCGGGGATCGTCGCGGCGATCGGCATGGCCTATCTCTTTTTCGGAGCCGTTGCATGAAAAGCTACGACACGCTCGCCGCCGTCGACCTCGGTTCCAACTCCTTCCGCCTCGAAGTGGCGCGCGTCGCAGGCGACCAGCTGTACCCCCTCGATTCGCTCAAGGAAACGGTGCGGCTCGCGGCCGGCCTGCAGGACGACAAGATTCTCGACGGTGCGGCGCGGGAACGCGCGCTGGCCTGCCTGAGGCGCTTCGGCGAGCGCCTGCGCGGCCTGCCCGCGGAAGCCGTACGCTGCGTCGGCACCTCGACGCTGCGCGTCGCGCGCAACGCCGATGCCTTCCTCGCCGAGGCCGAGGCGGCGCTCGGGCACCCGATCGAGATCGTCGCCGGCCGCGAGGAGGCGCGCCTGATCTACCTCGGGGTCGCGCATTCGCTGCCGGCCTCTCCCGACCGCCGGCTCGTCGTCGACATCGGCGGCGGCTCGACCGAATTCATCGTCGGCCACGGCCTGAAGCCGCACGAGCGCGAAAGCCTGCACCTCGGCTGCGTGCATTTCTCGCGGCGCTTTTTCGAGCAGGGGGCGGTCAGCCGCGCCGCGCTCAAGGCCGCCGAACTGAGCGCGCGTGCGGAGGTCGAGCGCATCGCTCATGCCTTCGGACGCGGCAACTGGCAGCAGGCGGTCGGCTCGAGCGGCACCGCGCGTGCGCTGCGCGACATCCTCGAGCAAAGCGGCTGGTCGGCAGGCGGCATCACCCGCGACGGCCTCGACCGCCTGCGCGATGCGCTGCTCGCGGCGGGCGACGTCGAGCGTCTCGAATTGCCCGGTCTTTCGCGGGATCGCCGGCCGGTTATAGCCGGCGGCTTCGCGATCATGGCGGGACTGTTCGCCGAGCTCGGAATCGAGCAGATGGACGTCGCCGAGACCGCCATGCGCGAGGGCATCCTCTACGATCTGCTCGGCCGCTTTCACGCCGACGACATGCGCGAGGCGACGGTCGCCGAATTCGCCCGTCGCTATCACGTCGACGCGGGCCAGGCCGAGCGCGTCGGACGCACCGTGCTGAGGCTGTTCGCGGCGACCGGGCGTGAAGACGACAATGACGCCCGGGTTCTCGGCTGGGCCGCGCGCCTGCACGAGATCGGTCTGTCGGTCTCGCACAGCGGCTACCACCGCCACTCGGCCTACATCCTCGAAAACGCCGACATGCCGGGGTTTTCACGCACCGAACAGGCGCGGCTCGCGCTCCTAGCGCGGGCGCAACGGGGCGCGCTGACCAAGGTGGCGGCCGTTGCAGCGGGCGCCGTCGACGAGCGCGACCGCCGCGCGATCTGGCTGCTGCGCCAGGCAGTGATTCTCTGCCGCAGCCGTGCCGATCCTCGCCTCGCCGAGGTCAGCGCCGAATCGACGTCGAAGCGCTTCTGTCTGACGCTGCCTCCGGGCTGGCTCGAGCAGCGGCCGCTCACGCAACGTGCGCTCGACGACGAGATCCAGCACTGGCAGGCGCTGGGGCTCAAGTACGTGCTCGGTTAACCGGCGTCCTCCTTGTCGCTAACGATCGGTTATATCGATAGATAAGTCATAAAAATATCGTTGGTTAAATAGATAGAAATATCTATCTTTTCCCCTGCAACTTTCGGGGGGAGCCACGATGCAAGAAGAGGAGACGCTGGCGATCGCACCAGCGGGCGCACGCGCGCCAGACGATTCGCCGGCAGTATTGCGTGAACTCGCAGCCCAAGCCGGCATTACGATAAACGGCGACGCGCCGTGGGACATCCAGGTCCGTGACCCGCGCCTCTACCACCGTATTCTGACCAAGGGCTCGCTCGGCTTCGGCGAAGCCTACGTCGACGGCATGTGGGAATGCGACCGCCTCGATCAGCTGTTCGACCGGTTGCTGAGGATCGACGCCGACGAAAAACTGGGCAGCTGGGCGCGCGTACGGCTATTCGGCGAAGTATTACGCCACAGCCTGTTCAATCTTCAATCCGACCGCCGCGCCTTCCAGGTCGCCGAGCAGCACTACGACATCGGCAACGACGTCTTCGTCGCCATGCTCGACCCGACGATGAGTTACTCATGCGCTTACTGGGACGGCGCGGCCGATCTCGTCGAGGCGCAGCAGAAAAAGCTCGACATGATCTGCCGGAAACTCGAGTTGAAGCGCGGCGAGGTGCTGCTCGAGATCGGCTGCGGCTGGGGCGGGCTCGCGCGTTTCGCGGCCGAGCGCTACGGCGTCGAAGTGGTCGGCATCACGGTGTCGAAGGAACAGCAAGCCCTCGCGCGCGAGCGCTGCAAGGGCCTCCCGGTCGCGATCGAGCTCATGGACTATCGCGAGCTCAGCCGCAAATTCGACAAGATCGTCTCGGTCGGCATGTTCGAGCACGTCGGCCCCAAGAACTACCGCACGTATTTCGACATCGCCCACCGGGCGCTCAAGAACGATGGCCTCTTCCTGTTGCATACGATCGGCAGCGCGGTCACCGTCGCGAAGACCGACCCGTGGATCGACCAGTACATCTTTCCCAACGGCAAGCTGCCGTCGGCAAGAGAGATCGCGGCGGCGGTCGAGGGCCGCTTCCTGATCGAGGACTGGCACAACTTCGGCGCCGACTACGACCGCACGCTCATGGCGTGGTGGGAGAAGTTCGACGCCGCCTGGCCCGAGCTGGAAGCCCGATACGGCACGCGTTTTTACCGCATGTGGAAATATTACCTGCTGAGTTGCGCCGGCTTTTTCCGATCGCGCCAGGGCCAGCTCTGGCAGGTGGTGCTGAGCAAGCCGCAGCGCGCCTCGACCTACCGCTCGGTGCGCTGACGATCCCTCCTGTCCACCCTGCGCTTGCCGGCCTCGCCGGCGCGCGCCTGCCTTGCCGCCCGGAAGAGACGATCCATGAAATTTCCGACCGATTACCTGCGCCCCGCCGAGGGCCAGGTTTTCAAGAACAATGCGCCCTGGTTGGTCTATGGATGGCAGACCAGCGACGGTAAGTTCACCGCTGTCGACGGCCGCAAATATCCGGCGGAACTCGCCGCGCCGATTGGCGAGCCGCTGGCGGGAGAAGACGGGACGGGCGTGGAACCGTGACGCCGACCGCGCTCAGGCGCTGCCGTGGTAGGCGTGATAGACGGTGTCCATGTCGATTTTCTTCATTTGCAGCATGGCCCGCATCGCCCGTTGGCAGCGGTCGGAGCCGGGGTCGCCGACCCATTCGGGCAGCGCGCGCGGGATCACCTGCCAGGACAACCCGAATCTGTCCTTGAGCCAGCCGCACTGCTGTGCCTGCTCGTCGCCGCCCGCGGCGAGGTGCGCCCAGTAGAAATCGACCTCCTGCTGGTTCTCGCACAGCACCTGAAACGAGACGGCCTCGTTGAACTGGAAGACGGGTCCGCCATTGAGCGCGGTGAAGACCTGGCCCTCGATTTCGAATTCGACGAGCATCACCGACCCCTCGGGCCGGCGGTGCACCTCGAATCCTTCCTTGCCGTAGCGGGTGGTGCGCAATATGCGCGAATTCTTGAAAATTCCGGTGTAGAACGCCGCAGCCTCCTCGGCCTGGTCGGAAAACCACAGGCACGGCGTGATTTTTTGGGCGAGTTGCATGGCAGGCTCCTTGCTCTGTCGGCGCCGCGGCATCGCCAGCGCGTGCCGGTGCCGCGCAGCCGTCCGCCGCGCAAATGAGGGGCGCGGCGGTGGGAATCGGTCGACGGCGCCGCGGGTGTGCGTCACGGCGCCACCAGAGTTTTATAGCATTCTTGATCTGACGCGGGCCGCGAACGAGGCGGGCGGACAGACGCGTGTCTTTACAAACCCAGTTCGGTGTCGCCGGCGGGTTGCCGATACTTGCTTCGCGGCGGCCACGGACGTGCGCGCCAGTCGGGTTCGAGCGCGAACGACGAGCGGCTGCGACCCGGAAGCAGCGCACCGTTGCCGGCGCCGCAGGCGTAGTCGTAATAAAGCTTGATCACTTCTTCCCGCGTGGTCTGCTGCGCGGCGGGATGGGCGACGCATGCGTCGATCCATTCGCGCACCCGCGCGTAACGAGATGCCGTGGGCAACTCGAAGTCTTCGTAGTATTCGAGAAACCAGAAGCGCTGGAAGAAGGGCGTGAACACGGTCTCGGCCCAGCCGAAGGTCTCGAACAGGAAAGGCCCCGGCGCGCCGTGTTCGAGCAGGAAGTCATCGAGCTGCGCGTACTGCTTGAGCATGTTCTCGCGCAAGGCGTCGCGCTGCTTGGGGTCCTGGTTCATGAGCCAGCCGTAGCCCGCGGCGACGAAATCGCGGTCCATTGTCGTCAGCATGTTCTCGACCGCCCGCCGGTAGGGGTCGGTTTGTGCGATCTGCGGCTCGCGATAGATATCCTCGAAGTAGCGCAGGATGACGAGGCTTTCCTTGATGACGCGGCCGTCCGCGGTTTCGAGGACGGGCAGCGCTGTGGTGCCGCGCGTTTTCTGCAACAGCCAGTCGGGCCGCGGCGCGGTGATGTCGATCATGCGGAAGTCGACGTCCTCGCGTCGGCCCTTGAGCGACAGCAGGATCTCGACGCGCTGACAGAACGGGCATACCGGGATGTGGTAGACAGTCGGGCGCGTCATGATGTCTTGCGTCTCCTTGGTCAGACTTGCGAGCGGAACAATGCGGAGCCGTGTTCGAGCAGCTTCTCGCGCCAGGGGCGGCGCTTCCACGCATCGTAGTCGACCCGCCGGGCTTTTCTGAGGTCGTCCTCGAAGATCGCGATCTGGCGCGCTGCGAAGGCGTGGTCGTAGATGTTGAGATTGGCTTCGTCGTTGAGGCGGAACGATCGCGAATCGAAGTTGGTCGAGCCGACCGACACCCAGACGTCGTCGACGATCATGAGCTTGCAGTGGAACATCGTAGGCTGATATTCGTATATCTCGGCCCCCGCCACGAGCAACGCGCCCCAGCGGGCGCGCGACGCGCGGCGCGCGAGCCCCGAGTCGGTGTGCCTGCCGGGCACGAGGATCCTGACTTTCACGTCCCGGCGCAGCGCGCGGGTGAGGGTCTCTACCGAAAGGTCGTCAGGCACGAAATAAGCATTGGCGATATAGACCGTTTCGCGCGCCGCCGCGATCGACAGCAGATACATCAGGCGCACGCTTTCGCTGCCTTCCGACGAGGAGCTCTTGAAGACCTGAGCGTAGTGCTCGCCGACGGGCTCGAGCGCCGGAAAATAGTCCTCACCGTGCAACACCGCCCCGCTGGTTTTCATCCAGTTGTCGAGGAAGGCCGCCTGCATGTGGGCGACCACGGGACCTTCGACGCGGAAATGCGAGTCCCGCCAGTGATTGTCATCCTGCGCATGGCCGAGCCAGGTGTCGGCGATGCCGACGCCGCCCGTGAAGCCGATGTGCCCGTCGACGACCAGGAGTTTGCGGTGCGTGCGGTTGTTCATGCGCGCGAGGTGGTACCAGTGCAGCGGGTGATATTTGAGGATCTCGACTCCGCCGTCTTTCATCAGCTCGAGCAAGTCGTCTTCCATCTTGACGCTGCCCGCCCAGTCGACGAGGACATGGACCTTGACCCCGGCGCGTGCGCGTTCGGCGAGCGCCTCGGCAAATTCCTTGCCGATTTCGCCAGACCAGTAGATGTAGGTCTCGAAGGTGATCGTTTTGCGCGCCGCGCGAATCGCCGCCAGCATCGGTGGAAAGATCTCGTCGCCGTTGATGAGCTCCTGGGCGCGGTTGCCCGGGACGAGTGGCGGGCCGAGCAGATGGCTCATCGAGCGCAGGAACTGCGGGTCGTGGATGAAATAGAGCTCGCTGATCCGGGTCTGGACCTTCTTTTCCCCCGGCAGAAAGTTCAGCGCGATGACGGTGGCCAGCACCGCGCCGAGGACGATCCAGAAAACGAGCATTTTTGTTCTTGAAGACGCCCTGAGGTTGAGATGCCCATCGCGCAAAGGGATGGGGCCGGGCGGCGCCACCCGCTATCGCGCACCGCTGGCCCATCCTAATTCATCGCCGTCCGTGCTTCCAGCCTCGGGGCGGCCTGGTAGCGGAGATCAGCGTAGACCTACACGGCGGGACGGTCCCGACCGGCAGAGACGGCACGAGGCCGGCGATATCGTGCAAACGGGTTCGCGGCGACGCGCTGCGAACGCCGCGGCTGTAGCCTCGCTTCGGCAGCAGTCGAACCCTTAACGCAAAGTGGAGGATAGAAAATGAAACTAGCGACTGGATTGATCTTGGTGCCGGCACTCGTCATGGGTCTCGCCGCTTGCGACGTCAAACAGACCGAAGAGGGCAAGCTGCCGGACGTCGACGTCGAGGGCGGCCAGGCGCCGAACTACGACGTCGATGCGGGCGACGTCGACGTCGGCTCCGAGAAAAAGGAAATGACGGTGCCGACGATCGACGCGGATACCCCGGCCCAGGACGAGGCCGAGGAAAAGGCCGGCAAGGACTGAGTCTCCGGCACAAGTGCCCGCGCGCGCGACGGTTGCGGTCGGCGCGGGCCGATTCCTCTGGTCCGGGCCCGAGGCTGCCCTCTCACGGTGCCGGATGGCCGGCGCGCCGTCCGATCCCGTTGCCCGGCAGAACCCACGTTTCGTCTCGACCGATGGCAACGCCGAGCCGCGCCGCTGATCGGCGCCGCCGCGTCGAGCGCGCTGACGATATTTCTCCTCTCATTCGAACGTTTTCCTAGCGGGCCGATCCATCAGAGGACGGTCAAGTGCGCTCGGCGTTTCGGCGCCTGCGCCCGTCGCCCCTGCAGGCGTTGACCCGCTTGCGCGCGGCCCCACGCAAAGCGGCCCTGTCCCCCAACATGCGGCCGTAACGGCCCGTTCGACTTATGGAGAAACGATTCGTGAAAGTCCCGCCCAAGATTGCCGCGCTGGCCTTGTTCCTCGCGCTCCCCGTTCCGTTGCATGCATTTGCCGAAGAATTCGCGCCCTACGGCACCGCCAAGGTCGACATGCACGCGATGCCCGTGACCGACGTCGTGTTCGACGTCAACTACGAGGACCCGCAGCAGTTGAACATCCTCTACAACTTCATCCGCAACACGCAGGCAGTCACCAAGGGCAAGGTCGCGGTGGTGACCCATGGCCCCGAGTTGCGCGCCTTCGCCAAGGAGAATTACGCGAAATATCAGGGCATCGTCGACAAGATGGCGGAGCTCGCGCAGGACGGCGTCGAATTCAAGATGTGCAGCAACGCGATGAAAGCGGCCGGTTTCCGCGCCGAGGACATGCACGGCTTCATCACGGTCGTTCCCGCGGGCTTCCCGGAGATCGCCTACTACCAGGCCAAGGGCTACCAGTACATCAACCCGATTCCGCTGCCGGTCAAGGACGTGCGCTATCTCGACCAGTCGCAGCTCAAGAAACAGTAGTTCCGTCCCGGCGCGTCCACGCCGCTGCGCGCGCTGTTTTCACCAAAGCGCCGGCCCGGATAGCTCGGACGGCAAGAACGGGCAACAGGCCGCGCCGCGTCAGTCGAGCTTCTTGCACAGCGGCAGATCGGACGGGTTTTCGATTGCCTGCGCGATCGCGCTGGCGATGTCGTGGATCTCGTCGACGCTGAAATGCTCGAACAGGCGGCGCGCGACCGGCGGCGGAATCCGCACCGAACGCGTCGTGCCGTCGCTCAGCGTGACCATGATCCCGGCCGCGTGATGGCTCACGAGCTCGGCGTCGGATTCGGCGGCCAGCATCTGCGCGTCCATGATCGCTTCGTACTCGGCCTCGAGCGCCTCCTGCTGGGCGTCGTCCAGGTTGTCCGGCAACTCGACGACGAAGCCCGCGATGTTGTCCTGCTCGACGGTGCTCGGAATGCCGAGCGCCGACGCAAACGCGACGAAGCGATCGCGCAACGCCGCATCGAAAAACATGTATTCCAGACCCATGCTCGTGACCTCCGTTTGCGTCAGGCGCGCCGTGCCGTCATCAGGAAAACCGGGTAGTCGCGCGTGCCGGCCGGCTGTTCCTTGCTGATGCTGAACACGGGCTGAAAGCGCACGTCGGTGAAGCCGGCGGTGGTCGCGCGCTGGCCGAGCGCGGCCCGGTCGAAGCCGTGGTGCACGTCGACCTCGACGCCGTGGAAGGAACCGTCTTCCTTGTCGAGGTCGGCGACGCACAGATAGGCGCCGGGCTTCAGAAGCGCGTGAAAGATGCCGAGGATGCGCGCCGTGTCGGGCACGTGGTGCAGCGTCATCGACGTATAGATCAGGTCGAAGCGCTGCGCCGGCGGCGGGTCCGCGAGCAGGTCAAGCTTGACCGGAGTCATGTTGTCGACGCCTTGCGCGGCGATCTTCTCGGCCAGCACGTCGAGCATTCCGCTCGAACTGTCGGCCAACAGGATCGAGCCGAGTTCATCCTTGAGCGGGAAGGAAAGCAGGCCCGTCCCGCAGCCGTAGTCGAGCGCCGCCATGTCGCGGCGCAGCGGCACGGTCGCGCGGATCGCGTCGGCGATCTTGCTGCCGCGTTCCTGGAACACCGGGTTCTCGTCCCACGCGCGGGCCTTGCTGTCGAAATGGGCGGCGTCGAGCCGGGTCGTGGGCGTAGTGGGTGGCGTGCTGGTCATGGCGTTTTCGTAAGCCGGGGAAATGTGCGAGGGGTACCACCGGATTCCGGCGTCCCCGTGTGACTGCGGTATGCCCGCTTCGCTCCTTGAAACGGAGTGCTTTAATGACGGAAGTGTCCATCTTCACGGGAGCGCGGCGATGCAGGATAAGCTCAACGACGTGGGCAAGCTGGTCTTGCGGCTGGCCCTGGGAATCCTGATTTTATTACACGGCGTCGCCAAGCTCACGCATGGCGTCGGGCCGATCGAAGGCATGCTGGGCGGAATCGGCCTGCCGGGTTATATCGCCTACGGCGTCTTCGCCGGCGAAGTGCTCGGGCCGCTGTTGCTGATTGCCGGCTTCTACGCCCGTATCGGCGCGGCGCTGATCGCGATCAACATGGTCTTCGCCTTGGTACTCGCGCACAGCGACGAACTTGCAAGCCTGAGCGAACAGGGCGGTTGGGCGCTGGAACTGCAGGGCATGTTCCTGTTCACGGCGATCGCGTTGCTCCTGATGGGGCCGGGCCGGATCAGCGTCAATCGCCGTTGACATAATGCGGCAGAAAAATGGCGGGACTGTGCGAACCGCCGGCATTTTTCAGTGACCGGCCGCCTCCTTGACGACCGACCAGTGCGCGAGTTTTTCCTCGAAGCGCATGCCCGCGTGCGCCGGGCTCGTCGACGGCAGTGTCCGGTAGGCGACGAGCCGCGGCGCCTCGGGCAGATCCGGCAGCACGAGGCGGCGATAGAGGCCCGCCGCCTTCGCCCCGTTGAAGCAGACGAGATGGATATGCGGGTGCGAGGCGAGGAACGCGGCGAAGTCGTTCGGCACCACGCTCGATGTCACGATCGCCGAATCGAGGCTGCCCGGCCGCTCGGCGGAGGCGCACACGTCCCAGAGCGCGACCCCACTCCTGACGAGCTTGCGGTAGCGTTCGGCGTAGGGCACGTCCGCGCCGGCACCGAAGAGGCGTCCCATGATCTTCCAGAACGCATTCTGCGGCTGCGCGTAGTACTGCTGCATCCTGAGCGACGTCTGCCCGGGCAGGCTGCCGAGGATCAGGACGCGCGCGTGCGTATCGGCGATCGGCGGGAAGCTCTGTGCGTGCGTCACGATCGCGGTGGGGCGACGAAGCTGGGGGAGGGCGAGGCGGGCGGCATGGAAAGGCTCGGGTCGGCGGCGCTCGTGTCATCCCGCCGCGCCGTCATTATCGGGGTTGCCGCGCAGATCGGTAAAGCCGCGTCGAGGTATGACGCGACTCGGTAAAGCCGCACCAACTCAAGCGGCGGCTCCGTGAAACCCCGCCCAGGTAGAGCGGCGCGCCCTCCCGCAGTGGCGACCACCCTGCGTCTGCCGCAGCCGCGCAAAGGCGGGGCCCGTGTGCTCAGTTCACGAGTTCAGGATTGACCCGGTCGTAGAAACGCGCGCGGAAGAGCAGGCGCTTGTGCGCCGCGTCGTCGCTGTCGACCAGCTTTTCCCGGGTATGCAGCACGTTGTTCGAGATCAGGCCCATTCCGGATTCGAGCCGGCCTTCGATGACCTGTGCCGACTCGTCCGAGATCAGCGACTCGAGCACCTGCCGCGCGGCGGCGACGTCGCTGTCCTCCGACCACGCCATGTCGGTCTTCCGGAACGAGAAGCGGTGGCACAGCGGGCCGTAGGGATTGGTCCAGAAGACCTTGCCGCCGCGGTGCAGGTCGATCTCGCCGCTCGCGGGGTTGCGGTAGTTGAAGCAATCCCGGTTCATCAGCACGTCGAGGGCCTCGGGGGCCTTGTCGCGCAGGTGGATGTAGAGCACTTCGTGGTCGAGCACCTTGTTGCTGCCGCCCTCGAGCGCGGGGCGCTTGCAGAGCAGGAACAGCGCCTGGATCGTGTGGTTCGAGCCGTAGTAGGTCGCATCGGTGTGCCAGTTGCAGTGCCGGGTCGAGAACGGGACCGCGCGGTTCAGGATGCCCGAGTCGGTCAACTCGTCGGACTGCGCGTGCCGCGCCGACTTGTCGGTGCGGCTGACGCCGAGCTGGGCGCCGAGTGCCAGCAGCGAAGCCATTTCGAGCTCCGCGGAACCGGCCGTGAAGACGCACATGTTCGCGCGTTCGACCGTTTCGAGGATCTTGGCTTTTTCCGCGGCGGTGGGCGCCGTCATGTCGCCGAGCTCGACCACGAGGTCGCCGACGTGGCCCGGATAGGCGGCGAGCTTCTCGTCGCGCCATCTGAGGTAATCGTCGTCCGAATCGAGGTCGAACCGGCGGGGATATTTGACGTTCCAGCGTTTCATGATCGGCCCTTAGTGCGGATATTCAGAGGGCAATATCTTAGAACAAAATCCCCAATGAAGCACCATGGGTACCTCTCTTAGACTGCCTCCCGCTCGAAACAGGTGAGCCGCACGTCGACGCCGAGCGAGAGCGCCGTCAGCGCGGCGGCGTCCGCGCGCGCTTCGGCCGTGGCGCGGTAGAGATGCGGCGTCATCGCGAGCAGGTCGGCGATCTCCTGCGCGCTTGCGAGTTCGATGCGAAAGCGCAGCGTCGTCGCCGGTCGCTCGGTGAAGCCCGCCGGGGTCGGCGGGTCCGCTGTGCGTTGCGGCTTCAGCGCGGGGTAGATGATCTCGCGCAGCTCGCGCAGATGCTCGGGCCCGGCGTCGACCTGGATGAGCCGTCCGCCCGGCTTCAGCACGCGCGCGAACTCGGGGTAGACCGGAAAGCCGAACATGCACAGCACGCGGTCGAGCGTGCCCGGCAGTACCGGCAGGTGGGCGTTGCTGCCTACGACCCAGCTGACCCGCGCATCCTGCTTCGCAGCCGACAGCACCGCCCATTTCGAAATGTCGAGGCCCATGAGTGCCAGCCTGCAGCCGGCCGGTGCCGACGCCGCGAGTTGACGCAGGTAGTAGCCCTCGCCGCATCCGGCGTCGAGGCAGGCGACGGTCGCGTCCGGCGGCAGGTCAGCGAGCACGGCCCGGTTCACGGCATCGGCGATCGGCGCGTAGAAACCCGCAGCGAGAAAGCGCCGCCGTGCCGCGACCATCTCCTTGCTGTCGCCCGGATCACGCGAGCGCTTGTGCTGCACCGGCAGCAGGTTCGCGTAGTTCTGGCGTGCGACATCGAAGCTGTGGCCCGAAGGGCAGCGCCATGCGGCGCCGTCGCGCTGCAGGGGCGTGCCGTCCAGCGGGCAGGCGAGCGCCTGGAAGAGCGTTACCGGCATCGCTTATGGCTGCGCGAGAACCGCCTCGAGCCGACGCGCATCCACCGGATAGCTCAGCACGGCGTGGAGGGGAAACAGTTCCAGCAGCTTGCCGATATGGTCTTCTTCGCGCGGATGCATGAACACGATCACTTTCGCCTGCGGCGCGAAGCGCTGCAGCGTGCGGATCGTGACGTCGAGATTCGAGACGTTCGCGCCAGCGTAGTTGTTGCCCCAGCCGTAGATGAACTCCCCGACGAAGAAATCCGGCGGCTGCTTCTGCAGCGCGCGGTGAAGGTTGCGCGCGGAGTCGAAGCGCTGGGCCGCGATGCCGAGCTTCCGATAGAGCGCGGCGAAATCGGGATGGAAAGGCGATTCGACCAGGGAAAAAAGCGTTTTCATGAGACGGGTTCAGAGCGGCGCGATCCGCGCCGCGTCAAGCGGGGCGACCGGCTTCGCATGCCGGATATGGAGGACGCGACATTAAACCAGACAGCAGGCGCCGCCAGAATCCCTAGGCGTCGCCGGGATAGGGCGCCGGACGCCCAAGCAAGTAACCCTGCACCTTGTTCACGTTGAGCTCGCGCAGCGCCTGCAATTCGCCTTCGGTCTCGACGCCCTCGGCGACGACCTTGCTGCCGGTCGCCTCGGCGAAGCGGATGACCGCTGCGGCGAGGGCGCGACGGTCGCCGTCGCGATCGATGCCGTGGATCAGGCTGTAGTCGAGTTTGATCACGTCGGGCTTCAACTGCAGGATGTGGCGAAAGCTCGCGAAGCCGGCGCCGGCGTCGTCGACCGCGAGTCGCAAGCCCTGCTGCCGTAGCGGCGCGAGTGTCGCGGCCACCCGCTCGTAGTCGTTGATCGACGCGTGTTCGGTCACTTCCAGCATCAGGCGTTCGAGGGGATGGCCGTTCAAGGCCGAGGCCAGCGAGCCCTTCAGAATCGTGTTCGGCGAGACATTGAGCGACAGATAAACCGTCGTCGGCAGGCGCGCGACGACCGCCAGGGCCGCGCGAATCGCCGCCAGTTCGAGCTCCTCGTCGAGGCCGACCTCGTCCGCTTCGCAAAACCACGCATCGGGCGTCCTGACGGGTTCTAGCGAGAACCGCGTCAGGGCCTCGTATCCGACGAGCGCATTCGGTTCGAGGTTGAAGATGGGCTGGTAGACGATACGGTAATGCCGGCCGTCGAGCACGGCGCGCACGCGCTCGCGGATGATGTTTTCGCGGGTGGTTTCGTTCGACTTCCTTTCGAGCAGCTTGGCGACGAAATCCGCGAACAGGCGCAAGGTCCCGAGGTCGCGCTCGGTGAGCGACGCGTCGGCGAAGGTGCTGAAGCAGCAGAAGGTCCCGTAGACGCGGCCGTCCCGGAACCGGATCGGCACGCTGAGATGGGCGCCCACCGGTAATTCGGTCGTCACCGGCAGGGCCAGGGCGGCCGGCTCCTGGCAGGCGTCGCGCATCAAGGGAGGCAGGCGTCCGTCGACGACACGCTGGCAATACGACGCGTCGAGCGGGTCCCATGCACCGACCTGAATGACCGAAAAGTCGGCGTCCGCATCGACGTGGCGAAAGATGCGCGCGCCGTCCCGAAACTCTGACACGAACGCGACCTGCATGCCGAGCAGGCTGCGGACCGAACGCAGGGCGTCGGAAACGATCTCGTCGATCTGCTGGGGCGTGCCGCAGACGTCGACGTCCAGTATGCTCATTTTGTCTTCGCGTGTTTGCATACTCGGTTCCGTCCGGAGGGTGATACGTGTCGCGTGCGTGGGGGAAGCACCCTGCACACTAGGTCGCGCCACCATCAAGCGCAACGTTCGACGACCGGCGCGCGCCATTTTTTTTGCGCTTGTGAACGCGTGAAACACGCCTGTCATGGCCCGCCCGTGAAAGCGAAGGCACAAGGAAACATTCCACGCCCGGCGCGCTCAAAATAATTTGAAATGAATGCGACGGCGGCGCTTTGCACGAGGCACCGACCGCCGACCCAAGGAGGTGCTCATGACCTACACAAGCAGCGACAGACAGGTGATCGAACTCGAGCGCGGCTACTGGCAGGCGCTCAAGGACAAGGACATCGACGCCGTGCTGAGCATGACCGACGATCCCTGCATCGTCAGCGGTGCTCAGGGCGTCGCTGAGATCGACCACAAGACATTCGAGCAGATGATGCGATCCGCGCCGTGGACGATCGACGCCTTCTCGCTCGGCGATGACGTACATGTACGCATGCTGAGCGAGGACGTCGCCGTCGTCGCCTACAAGGTCCACGAAGAACTTTCCGTCGAGGGCAAGCCGCTCACCCTCGATGCGGCCGATTCGTCGACCTGGGTGCGGCGCGGCGGCCGATGGCTCTGCGCCGCGCACAGCGAAGCACTCGCGGGCGATGCCTACGGGCGCGACCGGCGTTCGGCGGGCTGAGGCGCAGGATCAGTGCCGGCGAGGCCGGCCATACAAGGCGCGCAATTCGTCCTTGGCGGCTTCGAGCCGAGCCCTTTGTTCGGCCGTGAGCTGGCGGCCGGCGCGGTTGATGAAGAAGACGAGCATCGACATCGCCGAACGGAATGGCGTCGTCTTTCTGCGGTCGCTTCGCTCCGCCGAGCGCTTGAGCGAGCGCGCGATCGCACGCGGGTCGTCAAGCCGGAATACGCCGGCTTCGAGGTCGAGGGCATTGCTGTGGGCCGTGACCTGCTGGGACCAGCGGGCGCGTCCGGCGGAACCGCGTGTCTGCCGAGACGGTTTCACGCAACGCCCCTTAGGAAGCATCGGGCGAACGCGCGGGACGCCCGCTCGGGCCGCCCGTCGGGGCGGCGAGGCCGGAGCAAGAAAGCGCCGTATGAAAACATGATCGCCCGCTACCGTAGCGGCGCGCTGCTGTCGGCGCCCGGCAGGCCGAACGCGAACGAGTCCATCGACAGCACCTCGTAGGTCATGCCGCCTTCGATCAGCCGGGTTGCGTCCCGCGCATCACTGGCGCCCGCGGCCACCAGCAGCGGCAGATAATGATCCTCGCTCGGATGCGCGCGCGCAGCGTGGGGCGCGCGCCGGCGATAGTCGACCAGTGCCGCGACATCGCGGGCCTCGACCGCACCGCGAACCCAGTCGGCGAATTCCTGCGCGTACTCGGGATCGCGGACATGCTGGCGGAACTCGTAGAGATTGTGCGTAAGGCTGCCGGAGCCGACGATCAGCACGCCCCGCCTGCGCAGCGCCGCGAGCGCCCGACCCAGACGCAGCGCGCCGGCTGCATCGATGTCGTGCGGCAGCGAGACCTGAAACACCGGCTTGTCGGCCTTCGGGAACAGATGCCGCAGCGGCACCCAGGCGCCGTGATCGAGCCCGTGCCGTTCGTCGAGTCCCGCGTCGAATCCGGCCTGCGCGAGCAGTGTCGCAGCCTCTTGCGCCCATCGCGGCGCGCCCGGCGCGGGGTATTGCAGCGCATAGAGCGGCGCCGGAAAACCGCTGAAATCATGAAGGGTTTCCGGCGCCGGGCTGCTGCCGACGCGCAGCCCACGGGTTTGCCAGTGCGGCGACACGACCAGCACCGCGACGACGTCCGCGAGCGATTCACCGAGCGCGCGCAGGTTCGCGCCGAGCAGTCCCGGCTCGAGCGCGAACATCGGCGAACCGTGGGAAATGAAGAGGCAAGGGGCGGGAGTCATGAGGCCGGGCCGGACCCGCTTCGCGTCAGTGCCGACGTTTGAAGAACTGGATTTCGCGCTCGTGCTTTTCCGCCGCTTCGCGCGTCGCGAACGTCCCGAGGTTGCGCCGCTTGCCGGTCTTCGGGTCAGTCTTGATCGAATAAATGCGGTATTCGCCGGACTTGAGTTTCCTGATCATGGGATGCCTCCTTCGGATGAGCGCCCGAGCGGCCGTCGGCCGCGTCGGACCGGGGATATATCGCTAGAGGCGGGCGCAGGATCCGAAGTTCCTCTGTCTGCCGGCCGCTGCGAGGGCTTGCGCGCGGCTTCGGGGGCGCCATCGGGTTCAAACAAGAGGCCTGTTGATCATGATGCGCATTTTGTGGACTCGGACCTGCACGCCGCGCTTCTGCGAGGTGCGGCAATCCGTCGCATTGCCAGCGGGGAAGCCTGCTCGTTAGCATGGCTAAGGTAACCGAAAGACCCGGGCATTAAGGAGTCACGCCATGCGTATCCCTCTGACCTTCACCGTCCTGGCGGCGACCATTCCAGCCATGGCCGCGGCCGGCGCTTGCCGACACCACGGCATGCACCACGTCAGCTTCTCCGCGGCGCCAGCAGTCAGTGCAGCTGAACCTCAGTCGCCCGGCGCCCAACTCGTCGGTGCGTATTGCACCCAATGCCATCTCCAGCCCAGCACGGGACAACACGCCGCAGAGGAATGGCCGCATGTAGTGTCGCGCATGCTTGGCCACATGCGCCACTTCGCGGGCGGTTCCAGCGCGATCGCATCGCCGACCCGCCAGGAAGTCGCCGCGATACTCGATTACCTGCAGAGAAACGCAAGCAACTAGGCCGCATGGCGCGCAAGGCTCACGCTTGACGCGTGAAATCGGCAGAGGCCTCGCGTCTCGACGCGGGAAAGCCGTCCATCGTCTTTCGATGCTCGCGCTCGGGCGGAACAGTTCGACTTTCCCGGGAACTTGCCCCGAGGCAGTCGCCGCCTCGCTGCTTTATTGCGTGGCGCCCGGCGAGCTCGCCTTGATCGCTCGCATCATCTCCTGTTGCAGAACGGGCATCAGATCGGCCATGTAGTACTTCATCTTCCCCATCGCCGAGCGCGCCTCGGGCTGCTTGATGAAATCGACGAACAGCCGCAGTTCGCCCACCGTGAGATGCTTGGCGAGGCTTTGACGCGCCGCGTTCTCGAGCACTTCCACCCGCACGCTCTTCGTCATGACGTCGATGAACTGCTGGCGCCTTTCGGCCGGGAGCTGCCTGGACATCTCCTGGGCCATGTCGGCCATCAGCGCCTTCATCGGGATGTAGGAGAAATACTCGTTGATGAGCGCGGCCTTGGTGTCGCGCTCGCTCGCCGCGAAGGCCGGACCGGTCAGAAAGAGGGACAAAGCCAGCAGGGTCAGAATGCGTTTCATCGTTGGTCTCCTATCGGTATGTGATCGCGGCTCGAACGGAAAGCGGCTTCCATCTCGGAGTGCGGACGGTTTCGCGCGCGCGAATGACTGTTTGCGGCGCGTCCTCGCCGGGTCTTTAACTTCGATCGCAACCCTGCGTCTGCTCGGACGCGATATTGTCTCTCTCGTGTCGGGACTGCCTTTGCGCCACGACGCGTTTGAAGGGCGCGGACAACGCGATCTATTCGTTCACCGTGCAGAAATGGCTTGTTTGCCCGTGATCTCGGCCGCGGGCGAGTAGGTGTAACGCGTGTCGAGCCTGCCGTCCTTGTCGACGTCGACCTCGGCAGCGGTCAGCACGCTGAGTCGATAGTGCTCGACGCGGACCGGCAAGGCCGTATGGGGGTTGAGGTATTCCACGGATGCCAGTACGCCGTGTTGGTATGTCATCTTCAAATCGACGATGGTGTCACCATCGGTATCCACCTCGCCTGATTCGTAGTTGCCCGCATGAAAGCGGTATCCGGTTTCGAAGTTCCCGTCGAAGTCGTCATCCGCTTCGGCCGATACCACATAGCCGCGCCTGTCCGCGACTTCCAGGTAGTCGGTTCTTCCGTCGAGATTGCGGTCGACCCGGGTACCCAGAAATGTACCGCTCGGCGAATAGCGCCAGACCTGGTCGAGAACGCCGTCATGGTTGTAGTCGACTCCGTCATTGTTCATGGGTGCACGGAAGAACAGGAATGCACCGACGACGCCAATCAATACCCCGGCCAGGACACCGCCGAAACCTCCTGCCAGCGGTTGGGCCGGCGGTGGAGTCGGCTCGGATACCTCCGTTGCTTCCCAACGCCGAATGACGGCTCTCGCCCGCTCGTAGTCGTCATCTTCGACCACCAGCCGAACCAGGCCGCTGGCCGGAAGTTCGCCCACGGCGCCCTGAAGATAGGCCCCGTCCACCCGCGAGGGTATGCCTTCGTGCTGCAGGAGATCGTGAAGCATGTGGGCTTCGAGGGCGTTTGACGGTTCGTATACGGTTTTCATCGGTTCCGGTTGGCGGATGCCGGGGTCGTTTCGAGGGACCCAGCCTGGCAGGCGGCCCGCGGTACCAGCGCCAGCGCCGGTTGTGTTCGATATCAGCGAACCCGTTTCAGCAGCGATGGCCGAACCTGAAGCGGGGCGCCCCCGGCCGTCTTCAGCGCTGCAGCGATATCCCTGCGCTCGTCGACGACCTCCACCTTCGTGATGCGGTTGAAGTCGTTGCGGTGGTAGCGCAGCGTTCCGATGTAGACCGCACGCGCGCCTTCCGGAACGTCGAAATAATAGCCGCCTGGAAACCAGAGGCGGTCCTGTTCGCGGACGTCGAGGTAGGTCACGGCGCCGTTGAGAAAGGTCCGCTGGCGGGGTGCCTTCACGATGAAGGGCACGCCCCACTCGGCCTCCAGGCTGTCCCGGAAGTCCGAGCCGGCGAACGCGGAGGCATCGACCGGTCTGTTTTTAGCACCGGTTGCCATCAGCACGTGGTTCAGCATGCGTTCTTCGCCGAATACGTTCCAATACCGCCGCTGCTCGAACTCGCCATTGATCGGCGGGACCAGTTCGATCTTGCCGATGACGATCACTTCGGAGGCCTCTGTCTTCAGGTCGGTCGCCGGCGGTAGGGGGCGCGGCAGGGCGCAGGCCTGGAGCGCCAGACATAAAACCACCAGAAGCGCCTTCTTCATTTCAGCTTGGCCAGTTCACGCCGGACCCGCTCGGCGACCACCGGCTCGTCCTGCACGTTCTTCAGGATTTCCTCGAGCTGCTCGCGCTTCGACGGCGCGTCACGGGCCGGCGCGACGTCGAACTTGCCCTGTTCGAAAAAGCCGGTCTTCACTTTCGTCAGCTTGTAAGAACCGAGCGAATAGACCCCCGGGTTTTTGATGGCCACTGCGCCGACCTTATCGCCCTGCTTGCCAAACGAATACTCGTAGATCGTGTTGCTGCAGAGGAAGCCCAGGCATCGTTGGCCCGAGGCGGACTCTGTCTTGTGCGACCCGTTGGGAAGCACCATCGAGTAATAGAGAAATCCTTCCTTGAATTTGATCACCCGCGCCGGGTAGTACGGCTCGGCCGTGTGGGGACGGAACTGGTAGATGTTGACCGCATGCAGGCGGTTGGCGTCCACGTCGGTGATGTCCAGCCAGCCGTAGGCCAGCGAGCGGTCATGGAGTTCCGTGATCCGCGTTCCTGTCGCGCAGGCCGAGACCAGCAGTGCCAGACAAACCAGTGTCAATCGTTTCAGCATGAATACCCCCTGATCGTGTTATGCGAGCCGGGTCGGCTCTTTATTGAATCCCCGGCGTTTTAGCGGCAGCCATTTGTTGATCTTGAGCGGACGAGGGGATTAACACCCGGGGGACATGGATAGCGCGCGTCGGATTCAACAATGGGGGAAGTGCCGGTGTCGCACGCCATGCGCGCCCCCGTCGATCCAGTGCGCGGGGAGAGATAGCGGAAGTTGACGCTGCGCCGCCCCGATTCGATGCCGGTGGCGTCCGGGACGGAACAGTTCGACGATGCGCGGCTCGGTTCCCCACCGCGCGGGTGACTGCAGGCCGGCCGGCGGCGGGACGTAGGAGGCGATCAGGCGGAACAGCTCGCCGGTGAAGGCGCAGGCAGGGCGATAAGGAAGGGGCCGGGCCCAAGGCAACCGATGTTCGGCTGAAAGCCGGAAACAGGTGATGCGTGATTGCGCGACGTGGACCGGGATCGGGTAGGCCAAATGCGCGAAGCGGGTCTCGCCTCCCCGACCTTCCTAACCGGGCTGACCAGGCCGAACCGGACCGACGCGAAACGGCCGCATCATCTCGTTGTCCTCGTGCTCGAGGATGTGACAGTGCCAGGTGAACTGGCCGGGCGTGTTGAACCGCGCCCGCACGCGCGTGACGTGCCCGGGATAAGCGATGACGGTGTCCTTGAAGCCTGTCTCCCAGGCTGCGGGCGGCGCAGGCTCGGAACCGGGAGCAAGCGCGACCCTGCCCTCGGCCTCGTCCACGACGATATCCTGCCGATTGACGACTTCGAACGCGACCTCGTGGATGTGGATCGGGTGGGCGTCGCCGGTGGCGTTGTAGATTTCCCAAACCTCGGTGGCGCCCGTTTCCGGGTTTTCGCTGACCGGCTCCATCCACAGGCGCCCGGTGCACACGCCCGTGCCATTGCCGTCGAAGGCCACGGTGCCAAGCAGCGCCTCGACCGGCGCGTCCTCGAAGGCCGCCGACATCTCCTCGAGCAACGCCAACGGGCGGGTGACGGTTTCGGGCGGCAGCGGCGTGATCGCCGGCAACTGCAGGAACGCGGGCGGCGTGCTCGGATCGGGCCTCGCCGCCGGCGCGACGCGGAACTGCATGATTTGCCCGGTCGTGTCGGGGTCGGCGGCGTCGAATTCGTCTTCCAGACCCGGAAAAGGCTCGTCCGGCCCGACGTTGCCGAGCACGTAATGGCCAGGCGGAACGTTGGTGAAATCGACGATCACGTCCGCACGCTCGGCCAGGCCCATCAGCAGCGTGTTGTCGTTGATCGCGGTGAGGTTCACGGGTGCGGCGAGGAAGCCGCCCTCGTTGCCGATCTGCCAGACTTCCACGCCCGGAATGTTGCCGAAGTCCAGGATCAGGAAGCGCGACTGGCAACCGTTCAGGAAGCGGAAGCGGTAGCGCGCCTGCTCGACGGTCTGGAAAGGCCAGGTGTTGCCGTTGACCGTCATCATGTTGCCGAAGAACTCGGGGTTCCAGATCGGCGAGAGGTCGGACTCCGGAACGAAGGGGCCCGCGACCCCGTCGAAAAACGTGCGCGTGTCCGGATAGAACAGCGAGCCGTCGGCGTTGAACGAACGATCCTGGATCGCCATCGGGATCTCGCGATAGCTCTTGTTGGGCGGGAATTTGTCGTGCTCCCGCGGGGCCGGTCCCGGCAGTATGGCGGGCGTCCCGGTTCGGCTGTCGATCACGGTGTCATCGCCCGCGGGGCCGCCGCGGATGATGTAGAAACCGGCCGGGCCGGCGTATACGTTGAGGCGGGTCATGCCCAGGGTGTGGTCGTGGTACCAGATGGTCGAGGCGCGATTCTTGTTCGGATACTGGAAGACCGCGTAGCCCGGACCCCAGGTGACCCCGAACTTGGCGGCGGCCTTGTCGGCGAAGAAGCCGTACCAGCTACCCTCGGTCGCAAAACCCGGCGGGATGCCGCCCGCGGCGGGCAGATACCAGGCTTCGGCGTAGCCGTCGCTCTCGTCACCCACGCCCGCCGCACCATGCACGTGCGTGACGATGGGCACCGGCCCGTCATAGGGGCCGGGCGTCTCCGTGAAAGTCGGTCGCGTGTCGCGTCCTGTTGCGCCGCCGGGCGGGTTCGCCCAGTGCAGCGTCGGGTCGACGGGCAGCAGATGGGGCACGAAGTTGCCCGCCGCGTCCTTGAGATCGTTGATCCACTTCACGCGCACCGGCGTATCCCACTTGGCCTCGATCGTCAGCGACGGCGCATTGTGCAGCAGCAATCCTTTCTTGCTCGCGGACGTCACCGCGCCGTAGCCCCAGACCGGCGTGGCGGGCAGGCCTACGGGGAGGATCTGCTGATGGAGGGGCTTCATCGAGATCTCGTAATAGTCGACGTTCTTGCCGGCGCGAGCGATCTTCGCTGCTCGCGGCATCACGGGCGGGATCAGCAGCGGCGTTTCGAATTTTGGAACCCCGCGCGGGTCGAGCGATCCCCCGGGGATGTCAGCGATCGCCTTGCGGATCCCGAATCGGTCGAACGCGAACCAGGTCAATACGGTGCTTGCGGTGTATTTCAGGAATGCGCGACGTGTGACCATACGCTTGCCCCCCTTTGCCGATCGGATGAACCGCGCGAAGCCTTCCGCTGCGACGCCCCCGAGCATTCAGCACGGGCCAGTCGTCGCCGTCAGGCCGATTTTTATTGTGTAAATCTATTCTTAGGTCGGCTTGGGGGGGTCTGCCAAGGGGCGAGCCCCGGCCGTCACATACAGGCCGCCATATCGACCTCCTCGTCCGAGACGCAGCCGGCGGCATCGCCACGGATGAACTTCCCCTGGCCCCAAGTTCACCGGCCCCGCGCGGAGTGCGCAAGGATCAGCGATCGATTCTTCTTCTTCCAATCGCGGGGACCGAGCGATATTGCCCTTCGCCCCTACGGAAAAACATCAACGCTGGGAGCAGGAGCATCAGCCACAGCGTTCCGGGCTCGGGAACGGCAGCGACAGTTGCCGTGATCGTGTAATTGAAACTGGCATCGTAAGAGGTCTGGAAGCCACGCCACACGAGCGTCTGCCCGTCCCACGTCCCTTCCGATCCGGTTCGTGGCCCTGTCACCCATCCGCTACAGGATCCGGGGCCGACGAACAGGAAACAGGGATTGTCTTGTATCTCGAATGACTCCCCGCTCATCAGCCCCAAGTCGCCGGACAGGCTCAGACCAAGATCCAAGGCTTCCGAGGTCAGGTTGCTCGTAATCAGGTTCAACAGATCCCGCTCAACGTCGGGGTAACCGAAGCCAAACTGCCAGTGCTCGTGAATCGCGTTGGCGTCGACGTTGCCGGCAATCGCGAACGCCTGGGGCGGCGCCGGCGGCGGGCAGTCGATGCCCCCGAACTGGTCAACCGTGCAGATCGGGAATGGGGAATTGGGTGTGTAGAGAACTTCGCTGCGCGCAGGATCGATTTCCAGCAGGACCGCCTCGGACGCTTGTGAGAATAGCGTCAGCAGGAGCAAGGCGAGGGCTGACATGAGCGTTCCCAGGCGGGGGTTCGCCGATTTGCAGATGGTGGTTCGCATCGCGGATTTTCTCCAGAAGTGAATGCAGGACACGTGGCCGTTCAATCCGCTTTATTTGTAAGTTTTAGGTATCCATGCGGGCAGAGCATGAGTCATGCCATCGTCTCGAACGACGACTTTTTCCGATATGAATCAACGTTCCAGGCGCTCTCATGGAGAGCTTCGGGGAGAGATGCGTATAAGAATCCGACAGAGGATTGTCGGCCCGAGGATATTCGAGCATGCCCCTTTTATTCGCCACGATCCTGACCCCCCGTTGCGCATGCGCGATCGGCTTCGAGGCGGAGGCCGAGACGGGCGGTCGCTGGCCTAACGCCCCCTCGGCGGCAGGCTGGCGGTGCATGTCTGGAGTGATTCGGCGGCGGCCTCGACGAGCGCGGTCAAGTTTGAAATGGCTTCCGCTTCACCTTCCGCGCCAATCGGAGTCGTGAAATATCGAAGCCCGGCGACCTCTATACGGTCGCGCCCATGGACGAACAGCCGATGGACGGAAAGCGAAGCCAGCTGGCCGTCCGGGTCGGCCCTGACAGACCGAATGAAAGGGAACGGCGCCTCCTTCGAGCCTTCGGTTGCATTGCGCACGGTGAGCACGAGAGGCGGCCCAAGCAATCCGGTGGTTTGACGTTGCGAGAAATAGTCCGGGTAGGCGTCCACGAGCTTTTGATTCTGAGCAGCGAGGTTTCCGATCTCGGCCTCAACCGATCTTCCGGCCGGGACGACCGAGGTGACGACGTAAAGCGCGGTCATGTCCTTATATGCCGCATGGCTGTAATACAGCGTATCGCGGTTGTACATGGCTTGGCCAAGCGCCTCGACGTCCGTGCTGTGCGGAAAGGTCAGGCAAAACACGTTGCCGAATCGATGCGTGCCGTCCCAGGCATTGCCGCGAACAAAGCGGGCCTCGTGGAATTTTGAGGAGAGTTGAAAGGGCGGTTGCGCCGAGGCGGGCACTGCGCCGATCAGCGTTGTCACGGCGAGCATGGCGGCGCAAGCGAGACGGAAAGAATTCATGAGGACTTTCGATTATTTGGTCAAAGGCAATTCATAAATCGCGGGCAGGTCCTGCGGCTCTTGCTCGCGCGACTTCAGGGCCAAACGGGCTTCTGTTGTTTTCACCGCTTCTTCCGGGTTGAGGATGGCCCGTGGAGGGCGGCGGGGCATCGTCTAATTCGTTGCTGGTCAGCTAGCGCAACACGTCAGGATATTCGAGCCGGGCCCCTTTGATTCGTCGCCGAGCCATCACTCGTCACCGTGCCATCAGTGCGAACACGCCCCAGCCCAGGTATTCGCGGGTGTTAGTCGCGTAGCGTTCGGGTTCCGAGCTCAGTTGCGCGCGAACCTCTTCGGCGAGCTCGTCCTCGGGATTGGCGTCGAGCCATCGGCGCATCGTGAGCCACTTGGCCGCCTCGTACCGGTCCCAGCTGTCCTGGTCAGCCAGAACCATTTCGACGACGTCGTAGCCAAGCTTGCGGAAAGAGGCGAGAAATTCAGGAAGCAGCAGAAAGTCGGAGATCGTGTTGGCATGACACGCCTTGGCAACCGCTTCGGTCGTCGGCAACTTGCGCCAGAAGGGCTCGCCCATGAGGATGATTCCTCCCGGTTCGAGGCTTTGCGCCAGCAGCGTGATCGTGCCGGCGACGCCGCCGGCTATCCAACTGGCACCCACACAGGCTGCCACATCGACCTTCTCGTCCGAGACGTAGCCGGCGGCGTCGCCGTGGATGAACTTCACTTGGCCGGCAACGCCGAGCGCTTCGGCACGGCGTTTCGCTTGCTCGGTGAACAGCTGGCTCAGGTCGATGCCGGTGCCGACGATCCCGTGATCGCGTGCCCAGGTGCACAGCATCTCCCCCGAACCGCTGCCGAGGTCGAGTACGCGTGCCCCCGCTTCCAGACGCAGCGCCGCGCCGAGCGTGGCGAGCTTTTCGGGGGTGAACGGGTTGTGGATGCGGTGAGCGCTTTCGGTGATGTTGAAGATTCGTGGAATGTCCACTTCGGATAGCCTCCTTGGCGTGAGGGTTCACCCGGCCGCGTTATTGTTGCGCTGTGAGAGCTACCGCCACTGTTTTCTGAACCCGCGGTATTCGGGTAGGGGATGTGTTAATGCAAGGACCTGACCCCGTGACCTTCTCGGGTGAGGCGGCGGCGGGGCATTGGTATCGTTTGTCGATTAGGTAGTGAGACCGTCAGACATATTCGGCCTGGCCCCTTTGATTTTTTTAAGTAGCGTCTACCATTTTTTTCTGGTGTCAAATTGAGAAAGGCTCATAGGGCAAGACCCTGGCGACTGCAAGTAGAACCACCTTCATGAACAAGTCGGGAGTCACCTGCCCGACAATGAAGAACAAGCAGCCTACTAATACCAAGGCGGTGTGGCGAATAACACCTCCACCGTTTGCACGACGCACTTTTTTCACCATAGCCATTGCTCCTTTCTGCCCATTGGTGGGCTTATTACGAGATTTGCCAGGGTTACTCCTGCCCGCACCAAGCTGTGCCCTATGAGTCCTCCATTCTTAGGTGGAGAAAGGGGGCAGTAGTGCATCAACGGTATTCGCCCTCTTTAGCTTGCTTAAATTCCCGCGCTCAAGACTCATGCCTTCACATAGCGAAAGTTAAATGCGCTGGCATTCTCGTCAAGTGGCACGATATGGCCGGCTGCCCTGAGCTTTTGAAGTGCCAATTTCACCTTCTGCATGTCGTCTTCACCACTCAACTGACGAACAAGTTTATTAGTGATTTCAGTACCTGGATTTTCCTCGAGATAACTCAGTACGACTTCTTCAACAGAAGCGATTCGCTGATGTTTGATGGTTACAAGGAAAGCGTTATCTTTTTCTTCAAAGATGGGCTCAACTAATCCTGCTTTTTTTAATTCATTCTTGGCCGTGTCTAGACCCTCACCGATGTCGTGGTTTACTGGATTGGGAAGATTGTGAAGCATCCTAACGAGGTTGGGATTCCTCGAAAAGCGTTCTTCATAAAGATTGTCTAGGCTCATGTATCCAGGTAGCTTTCCGGGGCTTTGAACCTCGATTCGGTTGTCAAATATTCGAACGTGGATATCGTCGTTTAGGCTGTAGTCGCGATGAATTACAGCGTTAACTAATATTTCTTTTAGGGCTTCTGCTGGGTACCTAAGCTTGACAAGCTTGCCGCCATCCCGGAACGCTGCCCCATCAATATATTTCACGACTTGATCAATTGTTTTACGAATTACTTCTTCCGTGCCACCGTTGATGGTTACAGGCATTTCTTCCAACTGCTCTCTCTTATATTCCTTCTCGGTTGTTCGAAGTCGGTAGACTTTAACTGCACAACGTGTTTCCAGGGTCGCCTGGGGTTCTTCATCAAATAGGAGCACACAACCAACGTTCGGAATGCGTGTGCCGTCATGTGACGTTAAGAGTCTTTGCTTCCTTAAAAAAATTGTTGGCTCGAGATGAGTGGAAACGCGTCGCATATAGTCAGCGAGCTCTTCGCTTTGCGCGATCTCCTGAAGTTCAACATCGGCAACAGGTTTCCGTTCGTATGGCTCTGCCCCTTTGGAGTACCCAAGCTGAGTAATCCTTTCTCCTTTGATTTTCCTTTTTTGAGCATTAATTCGGATAAAGCAATCGCCCGAAGCTGTGTAGTGGACTTTTGGACTTTTGGGAATTCCAATATGTAACACCAAGCCTTTACCATCGGTATCGAGGAACTCAATGGAGACATTTTCAACTGCGGGCTGAGTCTCTTCCAGCAAAGTCGAGACGATAGCGTTTGCTTCTTCCTGTTCGCCAAATCCTACGACACGCTCACCGGTGTGCGCTTTATCCTCGATTCCAACATACAAGTCTCCGCCATCCGAGTTCGCGAAAGCGACGAACGTTTCCTGGAGTTTTGCGGGAAGAATCCGTTTGCTTTTTACATCGTTAAAGTGATCCTCATTCAAAAGCAAAAGGGAATTAAGTTCGTCTTCCTGAATTCTCGTGACTTCCACAAGATCTCCTTTGAATTATAAAAATTGGGTGCGAATGGCCAGGCATCAAGGATTGCAGCATTCAGATGAGTGCGCAACTTTGCGACTAGGCCAAAGCAATAAAAAACGCGACTGATTGCTCAGTCGCGTTGGATACAACAATTAAGGTCATTCGTGTTTCGACAAGCTCAACACGAACGGCTCTTGCGTCCTCAACCCGGCAACATCGCCAGCAACCCATTCAACCGCCGCACAAAACTCGCCGGATCGTCGAGCTGTCCACCTTCCGCCAGCAGCGCCTGCTCGAACAGCAGGTTGGCCCAGTCCTTGAAGCGGTCTTCGTCGGATTCGCTGTCGAGCCGCGTGACCAACGCGTGCGACGGGTTGATCTCCAGCGTGGGCTTCACGGTGGGCGCGGCTTGGCCGGCGGCTTTCAATAGCCGTTCGAGGTTGGCGCTCATGTCGCCTTCGCCGGTGACGAGGCAGGCGGGCGAATCGGTGAGGCGGTGGGTGACGCGGACGTCCTTGACGCGCTCGCCGAGCATGGCCTTGATGCGCTCGACCAGCGGCTTCATCGACTCCTCGGCTTCCTTCTGCGCGGTCTTCTCGGCTTCGTCTTCGAGTTCGCCGAGGTCGAGGCCGCCCTTGGCGACGGACTTGAGCGGCTTGCCGTCGAACTCATGCAGGTTGCCGGTGAGCCATTCGTCGACGCGGTCGGACAGCAGCAGGACTTCGATGCCTTTCTTGCGGAAGATTTCGAGGTGCGGGCTGTGCTGGGCGGCGGCGAAGCTGTCGGCGGTGATGTAGTAGATCGCGGTCTGGCCTTCCTTCATGCGGCCGACGTAGTCCTTGAGCGACACGACCTGCGCGTCGGTGTCGGTGTGGGTGGAGGCGAAGCGGAGCAGGCCGGCGATCTTCTCCTTGTTGGCGAAGTCCTCGCCCGGGCCTTCCTTCATGACCTTGCCGAACTCTTTCCAGAACTCGACGTATTTTTCGGGCTGGTTCTCGGCGAGGTCTTCGAGCATGCCGAGCACCTTCTTCACCGAGCCGTTCTTGATGGCGTCGATGTCGCGGCTCGACTGCAGGATTTCGCGCGAGACGTTCAAGGGCAGGTCGGCCGAGTCGATGACGCCGCGGACGAAGCGCAGGTATTGCGGCATCAGCTGCTCGGCGTCGTCCATGATGAAGACGCGGCGCACATAAAGTTTGATGCCGTGGCGCTTCTCTCGGTCGTAGAGGTCGAACGGCGCGTGCGAGGGCACGTAGAGCAGGGAGATGTATTCCTGCTTGCCCTCGACGCGGTTATGCGACCAGGCGAGCGGCGGCTCGAAGTCGTGGGCGACGTGCTTGTAGAACTCGTTGTACTCGTCGTCGCTGATGTCCTTCTTCGGGCGAGCCCACAAGGCCGAGGCTTTGTTGACCGTTTCGTCCTCGTCGGTCGGCGTCTCGACGCCGTCCTTCCATTCGGTCTTCTTCATCACGATCGGCAGCGTGATGTGGTCGGAATAGGTGCGGATGACCGACTTGATCTTCCAGTCGGAGAGGAATTCGTCCTCGCCTTCACGCAGATGCAGCACGATCTCGGTGCCGCGTTGGGGCTTCTCGACCGTTTCCAGCGTGTAGTCGCCGGCGCCCTCGGATTCCCAGCGCACACCGTGCTCGGCGGTAAGGCCGGCGCGGCGGGTCGTGAGCGTGACGCGGTCGGCGACGATGAAGGCGGAATAGAAGCCGACGCCGAACTGGCCGATCAGCGCGGCGTCCTTCTTCTGGTCGCCGGAAAGCTGGCTGAAGAATTCGCGCGTGCCGGACTTGGCGATCGTGCCGATGTGGTCGATGACCTCCTGCCGGCTCATGCCGATGCCGTTGTCGGAAATGGTGAGCGTGCGCGCGTCGCGGTCGAAGGCGATGCGGATCTTGAGCTCGGGGTCGTTCTCGAACAGCGCGGCGTCCGACAAGGCTTCGAAGCGCAGCTTGTCGGCGGCGTCGGAGGCGTTGGAGATCAGTTCGCGGAGGAATATGTCCTTGTTCGAATACAAGGAATGGATCATCAGCTGCAGGAGCTGTTTGACTTCGGCTTGAAAGCCCAGGGTTTCTTTGCTGCTGGTGGCGGACATGCCTTTATCTCCCGTTGGTTACACGTACAAACAAGGTGGGAGCGGAGATGGGGGCGGCGGCGCCGAGTTTCAAGCCCCCCATGCTCAGCGCCTCGGTGCGCGTCGCCGCCGGGGGGTCTATAAAAAAATTTCCCTTATGGTGGCCTTGGGCCGTCCGGGGCGAGGGAAAAGGAGGTGATCATGCAACGCAAATTCATCGATTGCCGGGACTACCCGAGCGAAATGAACTGCAGCCTGTTCATGTCGGCCGACAGCGAGGAGGAACTGCTGGAAGCAGCCGTTCAGCATGCCGTCGCCGTTCACGGCCACGCCGATACGCCCGAATTGCGTGAGACCTTGCGCGGATTGTTCAAGGAGGACTTGAGGACCGCCGCGTGACGTTCTTGAGGCAAATCGCTAGCCCGGGCGGCCGACCCGGGCTTTTTTTACACTAATCCATAGTCCCGGTCGCACCCACGGGGCGGGCAGACGGCTGCCGATCTTCGCCTCGTGCCGGATGCAGATGACCGACGAACTGCTCGGTCGCCGCGCGCCATGAGAACTTCTCGGCGTGGGCGCGGGCGGTGCTGCGTTCGATATTGAGCGCGGCCATGCACGCCTCGCGCAGGTCTTCGTGCATGACGCCGGCGCCGGAATCGCCGAGCACGTCGATCGGGCCGCTGACCGGGTAGGCGGCGACCGGCAGGCCGCAGGCCATCGCTTCGAGCAGCACGAGGCCGAAGGTGTCGGTCTTGCTCGGAAAGACGAAGACATCGGCGGCCGCGTAGACCTCGGCGAGCTCGGGCTGTTTCATGACGCCGAGGTAGTAGGCATCGGGGTAACGCTCCCGTAGCGCGGGCAGCGCCGGGCCGTCGCCGACGACCCACTTCGAACCCGGCAGGTCGAGTTCGAGGAAGGCCTCGACGTTCTTTTCGACGGCGACGCGGCCGACGTAGAGAAAGATCGGACGCGCGGTGTCGAGGCGGTGCGAGGTCTGCAGCCGGAACACGTCGAGGTCGACGCCGCGCGACCACAGCACGACCCTGTCGAAGCCGAAGGCCTCGAGGTCGGCCTTGACCGCGGGCGTCGGCGTCATGACCGCGCGCGCCGGCGCGTGAAACCCGCGCAGGAAGCGGTAGGTCCAGGCGAGCGGGATGCCGGTGCGCGCCTTCACGTATTCGGGAAAGCGCGTGTGGTAGGCGGTCGTGAAGGGCAGGCGGTGGCGCAGGGCGAAGCGGCGCGCGGCCCAGCCGAGCGGGCCTTCGGTCGCGATGTGCAGCGCGTCGGGGGCGAATTCGCGGATGCGTCGCGCGACCTTGCGTCCGGGCAGCAGCGAGAGGCGGATGTCGGGGTAGGTCGGGCAGGGCAGGGTGCGGAATTCGAGCGGCGAGAGCAGGTCGACTTCGTGGCCCATCGCCTCCATTTCGCGGCGCGTCGTCGTCAGCGTGCGCACGACGCCGTTGACCTGTGGCGACCAGGCGTCGGTCACGATCATGATCTTCATGCGGCCTGCCGCACTGCGGCGCTCCGTGGCGACGCCGCCGCGTCGAGACAATGTGTCCAGTGGAGGATTTCGAGCGTGCCGTCGGCGGTTTCGGCGAGCGCGCTCAGGCTTTCGACCCAGTCGCCGTCGTTGCAGTAGACGAGGCCGTCGACGGTGCGGATCTCGGCCTTGTGGATGTGGCCGCAGATCACGCCGTCGCAGCGGCGTCGCCGCGCCTCGTCGATCATGACCTTCTCGAACGCGGTGATGAAGCTGACCGCGTTCTTGACCTTGTGCTTGATGTATTGCGACAGCGACCAGTAGGGGTAGCCCATGCGCGCGCGCAGGCCGTTGAACCAGCGGTTGAGCGCGAGGATCAGCGTGTAGCCGCTGTCGCCGATGTAGGCGAGCCAGCGCGCGTGCTGGATCACGCCGTCGAAGCGGTCCCCGTGGGTGACGAGAAAGCGGCGGCCGTCGGCGGTGACGTGGATCACCTCGTCGGCGACCTCGATGTCGCCGAAGGCGAGACCGATGAACTGCCGCGCCATCGAATCGTGGTTGCCCGGCACGAAGATCACGCGCGTGCCCTTGCGCGCCTTGCGCAGGAGTTTCTGCACGACGTCGTTGTGCGCGCGCGGCCAGTACCAGCCGCGCCTCAGCTGCCAGCCGTCGATGATGTCGCCGACCAGATAGAGCGTGTCGGATTCGTTGTGCTTGAGAAAGTCGAGCAGGTAGCGCGCCTGGCAGCCGGGCGTGCCGAGGTGGATGTCGGAAATCCAGAGCGTGCGGTAGTGGCGGGGCGCGGACTGCGGCGAGTCGGGCGTGGCGTCCGGGCCGTGCGCGGGCCACGCGGGGCTTTCGGTGTGCGCGCAGGACGATGCATCGGGGCGCGCGCGGAGCAGGGTGGTGACGCGATTCAACATGCGCCCATGAAGCCAGCGCGACATGAAGGCGGCGTGACGGACCGGTGAAGATTTGCGGACGCACGGGGCCGGCCCCCGGGGCGCGCGGCGGTTTGTCAGTCGAGCGTCTTGCGGTAGCGCTTGAAGCCGATCGCCATCACGATCGCCATGAACAGCAGCAGCGGCCAGACATTGGGCCAGGTTTCGGCCCAGCCGTTGCCCTTCAACATGATGCCGCGAACGATCCGCAGGAAATGGGTAAGCGGCAGGGCCTCGCCGATGACCTGCGCCCAGTGCGGCATGCCGCGGAAGGGGAACATGAATCCGGACAGCAGCATCGACGGCAGGAAGAAGAAGAAGGTCATCTGCATCGCCTGCAACTGGCTCTTGGCCAGCGTGGAGAACATCATGCCGACCGTGAGATTGGCGGCAAGAAAAACCAGCACCGAGGCCAGCAGCAAGGACAGGCTGCCGGCGATCGGCACGCCGAACAGGAAATGCGCGGCGATCAGGATGACCGCGACCTGGATGTAGCCGACGATGATGTAGGGCAGGATCTTGCCGATCATGACTTCGAGCGGGTGCACCGGGAAGGCGAGCAGGTTTTCCATCGTGCCGCGCTCGAGTTCGCGGGTCATCGCCATGCCGGTCATCATGATCATGGTCATCGTGAGGATCGTCCCCATGAGGCCCGGCACGATGTTGTACTGCGTGATGCCCTCGGGGTTGTAGTTGCGCTGAACGCGGATTTCGAACGGCGCGGGCCCGCCTGCCAGCGGCGCCAGCGGGCCCTTGAGGTCATGCTGCAAGGCGGTCTGGTTGATCGTCGCGAGCGCCGAGAGCGCGTTGCCGGTGGCGGCGGGATCGGACGCGTCGGCCTCGAGCAGCAGCACCGGCTTTTCCCCGCGGATCAGCTGGCGGGAGAAATCAGGCGGAATCGAGACGATGAACTGGACCTCGCCGATGGCGAGCGCCTCGCGCGCCTCGGCGACGGTGGAGGGGGTCTCCAGCACGTTGAAATAGCCGCTGTTTTCGAGGCTGGCGACGAAGCTGCGCGAATAGGCGCTCTGGCTCGCGTCGAAGACCACGGTCGGCAGCCGCTTGGGGTCGGTGTTGATCGCGAACCCGAACAGCACGAGCTGGATCACGGGGATGCCGACCATCATCGCGAAGGTGATGCGGTCGCGCCGCATCTGCACGAATTCCTTCAGAACGATCGCCCACAGGCGGTGCCAGGCCAGCGCGGACCTCACGGCAGCGGGTCCTGCACGGTGTCCATGAGCCGGATGAAGACCTGTTCCAGCCCTGTTTCGGCACGCTCGAACCGCAGCGCCGGCAGGGCGGCGAGGCTGCGTTCGATCGATGCCCCATCCTCGCCGCTCACGCTATAGACGTTGCCCATCGCGACGACCTGCTGCACCCCGGGCAATTCGCGAAGGCGCGGTGCCAGCGCGGGGTCGTCGTCTTTCACGAGAAAGGTCGAGAGGCCGCTTTGGGCGATGAGTTCTTCGGGCGTGCCGGAGGCGAGCAGGTTGCCGAACGCGATATAGGCGAGGCGATGGCAGCGCGCCGCTTCGTCCATGTAGTGGGTCGACACGAGCGCGCTGATGCCGCGGCCGGCGAGGCGGTGGATTTCGTCCCAGAAGTCGCGCCGTGCCTTGGGGTCGACGCCGGCCGTCGGTTCGTCGAGCAGCAGGAGCTTGGGCCGATGGAGCATGCACGCGGCCAGCGCGAGCCGTTGCTTCCAGCCACCGGAAAGCGTGCCCGCGAGCTGGTTCGCGCGATCGGCGAGGCCCAGGTCTTCCATGCCGGCTTCGACTGCCTGCTTGCGTTCCGGCATCGCATAGAGCCGCGCGACGAAGTCGAGATTCTCGCGGATCGTGAGGTCCTCGTAGAAGCTGAAGCGCTGGGTCATGTAGCCGACCTGCTTCTTGATCTCGGCGCTTTGCCGGAGCACGTCGAAGCCGAGGCAGGTGCCCTGGCCTTCGTCCGGGGTCAGCAGGCCGCAGAGCATGCGGATGGTGGTCGTCTTGCCGCTGCCGTTGGGGCCCAGGAAACCGTAGATCTCGCCCGCTTCGACGCGCAGGCTCAGATCGTTGACGACGCGTTTGCGGCCGAAGGATTTGCTCAGGCCCTGCACGTCGATGGCGTAATCGCCACTCATCGTTTGCCGCTGTCGAGGGCGACGCTCACGGGCTGCCCCGGGTGCAGCCGCGCGGCGTCCCCGGCGGCCGGCCAGGCTTCGACGAGGTAGACGAGCCGATGGCGGTTCTTTTCGCTGTACAGCACGGGCGGCGTGTATTCGGCGGAGGCGCTGACGAAGCGGATCGTGGCGGGGATCCCGGCGCCGCAGCCGTCGCAGTGGATCGCGACGCCTTGCCCGGTCCGCAGCGCGCCGAGGCGGGGTTCCGGAATGAAGAATCGGACCTTGATGTTTTGCGGCGGCAGGATCGAGACCACCGCCTGCCCCGGCGTCGCCCATTCGCCCACCCGGAAAAACACGTCCTGCACCGAACCGCCCACGGGGGCGCGCTGCGATTTCTGCTCGAGCCTGATTGCGCTTTGCTCGAGCGCGGCCTGGCTCGCCGACACCGCCGCGCGGGCACCGGCGCGCTCGTCGCGGCGGCCCGGCAGGCGCGCGGTCGCGAGTTCGGCCCGCGTTTGCGCGACGCTGGCCTCGTCGCGCGCGAGTTGCGCGCGCGCCTCGTCGAGGGCTTGGGCGCTGATGAAGCCCTTCGCGACCAGGGCCTCCTGACGCGCGAGGTGGGCGGCGGACAGCTCCCGCCGCGCCTCGGCCTCGCGCTCGCGGGCGGCGATCGCCGCGATCTCGGGCGGTCGCTTGCCGGTCGCGAGATTGCCGAACTGAGCCTGCGCCTGTGCCAGCTGCGCGCGGGCCTCGCCGAGGCTGGCGGCTTCGGTCGCCGCATCCTGGCTGAAAAGCGGCGCGCCCGTCGCAATCATGTCGCCGCGTCGCACCTGCAGTGAGGTCAACTGGCCGCTTTGCTGCGCTGCGACCAGGACCGGCTCGCCTTCGACATAGCCTTGAAACCGGTCCTCGTCGGCCGCCTGGCAACCGGCCAGCAATGCCACGAACAGGAGCCGAAGGGGAGCGAGATGCAGGTTCATCGGGGCAGCCCGAAAGGACGCAATAAATAAGCCGAGTGTAATTCGTTTCACCGCTGCCCGCGGCGGTCCGGCGTTGCCCGCCGATGAGCGCGCAGGGGGAGTCACGGGCGGCGTGACGGGCGGCGCCGATCCCGTGCGAGGGCGGTTTGTCAGCTGGGGGTCGTCAGCAGCGCCAGCAGTGCGCACTGCGCGCAATAGGCTTTCGCGCCGCGCTTGGTGCGGCGGCGGTAGCTGCCGTCGGGCTGCATATCCCAGGCCTGGACGTTGTCGCGCAGATAGGGCGTGAGGCCTTCGTTGATGACGCGCTTTTTCAGCTTGGGGTTAAGGATGGGAAAGCTCGTCTCGATGCGGCGGAAGAAGTTGCGGTCCATCCAGTCGGCCGACGACAGGTAGACCTGCTCGTCGCCGCCGTTGCGGAAGTAGAAGATCCGCGAGTGCTCGAGAAAGCGCCCGACCACCGAGCGAACGCGGATTGTCTCCGAGAGGCCCGGGATGCCCGGGCGCAGCGCGCAGACGCCGCGGATGACGAGATCGATCCGGACGCCGGCCTGGCTCGCGGCGTAGAGCGCGGCGATGACCTGCGGCTCGACCAGCGCGTTCATCTTGGCGACGATCGCGGCGGGCTTGCCGGCGGCGGCGAATCCGGCCTCGCGGTTGATCGCGGCGATGACCTCGCTGTGCAACGTGAACGGCGACTGCCACAGGCGTTTGAGCTTGCCGGCCTTGCCGAGCCCGGTGATCTGGGTGAAGAGACTCGCGACGTCGGCGCTGATCGCCTCGTCGGCGGTGAGCAGGCCGAAGTCGGTGTAGAGCCGCGCGGTGCGCGCGTGGTAGTTGCCGGTGCCGAGGTGGACGTAGCGCCTGAGCTTGCCTTCCTCGCGGCGCACGACGAGCGCGAGCTTGGCGTGGGTCTTGTGGCCGACGACGCCGTAGATCACGTGGGCGCCGGTTTCCTCGAGCCTGGCCGCCCAGTTGATGTTGGCCTCTTCGTCGAAGCGCGCCATCAGTTCGACGACGACCGTGACTTCCTTGCCGGACTGGGCGGCGCGGATCAGCGCCTGCATGAGCTGCGAATCGGTGCCGGTACGGTAGACGGTCTGGCGGATCGCGACGACGGCGGGATCGGCGGCGGCCTGTTCGATGAAGTCGATGACCGGCTGGAAGGATTCGAAGGGGTGATGCAGCAGGATGTCGTTCTTGCGGATGTGCGCAAAGATGTCGTCCTGCTTGGCGAGCCGCGCCGGCAGCGCGGGGACGAAGGGCGTGAACTTGAGGTCGGGCCGCTCGACCCAGTCCGGCACCTGCATGAGCCGCACGAGGTTGACCGGGCCGCGTTCCTGGTAGAGGTCGTCGGCGTCGAGCTCGAACTGGGCGAGCAGGAAGGCCGCCATCTCCGGCGAGCAGTTGTCGGCGACCTCGAGGCGCACGGCGGCGCCGAAGTGGCGCTGCGGCAACTCGCCCTGCAGCGACTGACGCAGGTTCTTGTTTTCCTCCTCGTCGACGAAGAGGTCCGAGTTGCGCGTGACGCGGAACTGGTAGCAGCCCTGCACCGTCATCCCGGCGAAGAGTTCGCCGACGTGCGCGTGCAGGATCGAAGACAGGAAGACGAAGCCGTACTCGGCGCCGGCGATCTCGGGCGGCAGACGGATCACGCGCGGCAGCGAGCGTGGCGCCTGCACGACGGCAGCGCCCGAATTGCGGCCGAAGGCATCGCGCCCCGACAGTTCGACGGCGAAATTGAGGCTCTTGTTGAGCACGCGCGGAAACGGGTGCGAAGGGTCGAGGCCGACCGGCGTCAGCACCGGCATCAGTTCGTTGAAGAAATAGTCGCGTATCCACGCCGCCTGGGCCTCGTCCCACTGCGTGCGGCGGATGAAATGGATGCCGTGCGCGGCGAGTTCCGGAATGAGGTCCTCGTTGAAGAGCGCGTATTGGCGCGCGACGAGCAGGTGCGCGGCGTCCGCCACGGCGCGGAACTGCTGGCGCGGCGTCAGGCCGTCGGGCGAGGTGCGGGTCGAATCGGCGCGGATCTGTTCCTTGAGGCCGGCGACGCGCACCTCGAAGAACTCGTCGAGGTTGCTCGACACGATGCACAGAAAGCGCAGCCGCTCGAGCAGCGGTACGGCCGGGTCCTCGGCCTGGGCGAGGACCCGGCGCTGGAAGCCGAGAATGCCGAGTTCGCGATTGATGAGTGTGTCGGGGCTGGGCAGGTTCATGAGCCGGTGGTCAGGGTGTGCTTCAATGATAAGCCTCGACGTTTCTCGTGACACGGAGTTTATGGCCGCCGCGCATCCGCTCGAAATCGAGCTCAAGCTGGCCTTGCCGCCCGGGCAGGTCGAGGCGTTCCGCAAGAAGATGGCGCGGCGCCGGGCGGGCAGGGGCACGCGCAGTGCGCCGCAGCAGCAGGCGCTCGTGACGCGCTATTTCGATACGCCCGACTTCGACCTCGCCGCCCGCGGCGTCGCGCTCCGCGTCCGTCAGGCCGGCGCGGTCTGGCTGCAGACCCTGAAGACCGCGAGCGCGTCACACGGCGGGCTGTCGCGGCGCGTCGAGTTCGAAATGCCGCTCGACGGCGACGCACTCGACTGGGCCCGGTTTCCGCCCGAGGCGCGCGACTACGTGCCCGAGGCGCTGCGCGCGCAGGTGCGGCCGCTGTTCGAAACCGGCTTCGAGCGGACGACCTGGCAGGTCGCGTCCGACAACGGCGACCGCATCGAGGTCGCGCTCGATCTCGGCACTATCCGCACGCTGGAGGCCCCCGCCCTTGAAGGCGAGGTCGGCGAGCGGACGCTGCCGCTGTGCGAAATCGAACTCGAACTCAAGGCCGGCGAGCCCGACGCGCTGTTTGTGCTTGCCCTCGAATGGGCCGAGGCCTTCGATTGCGTGCCGCTCGACGCGAGCAAGGCTGCGCGCGGGATCGCGCTCGTGCGCGGCGAGGTCCCCGGTGCGACCGGGGCCCAAGCGCTCGCGCTCGACGCAGGCATGCGCGTCGAGGAGGGCTTCGCCGCGACCTGCCAGGCCTGCCTCGAACATTTCCAGGCGAACCTGCACGGCCTGCTCGAGTCGGACGAGGTCGAGTTCGTGCATCAGGCGCGCGTCGCCTTGCGCCGGCTGCGCGCCGCGCTGCGGCTGTACCGCGGGATCTGCGTCCCGCCCGACGAACTGGCCGCCGTCGTGCGCGAGCTCGCAGCCGCGCTCGGGCCCGCCCGCGACTGGGATGTATTCTGCAGCGAGACGCTGCCGGCGATCGCGCCTCATTACCCGGACACCGCGTTGTGGCAGCAGCGGGGCGAGACGCTGGATGCGCGCCGCGCCGCGGTCCGTGCCGAGATGCACGCGACCCTGCGCGCGGCTCGCCCGGGACGCTGGCTTCTCGCGATGCAGCGCTGGCTGCAGCAGGCGGGCTGGCGCAGCGACCCGTCGGGGCGCCCCTTTGCGCCCGCACAGCGCGACGCCCAGCAGGCGCCGCTTGAAGCCTTTGCGCGTGGCGCGCTCGACAACGGAGAACGCCGGATCGCCCGTCGCGCGCGCAAATTCAGTAAGGCCTCGGCGGCGCGACGCCATGCGCTGCGCATCGCGATCAAGCGGCAGCGGTACGCCGCCGAATTTTTCGAGGCCCTGTTCGACGCGACGGGCAAGCGGCGTCGGCGGCGGGCGCGCTACGTCGCGGCGCTGCGCGAGGCGCAGGACAGCCTGGGGCGCGCGAACGACCTGCGCACCGCGACGCGGCTGTTGCAGGAAGTCGATGCGGGCGCCACGGGCGCTTTTGCGCTCGGCTGGCTCGCGGCGCAGCAGGCGGGCGCCGGTGTCGGACAGAGCGCAGGGCCGGTGCGCGCCGTGTTGAAAGCGAAAACCTACTGGTAGATCGTGCCCACAGCCTTGCCGTTGCGGCGCGGTGCAATCCACGATCCGCTTTTTTTGGGAGGAAGACCGATGGAACTCATCTTGTGGCGCCACGCCGAGGCCGAAGACACGAGCCCCGACATGACCCGCGCGCTGACCGGTCGCGGCCGCAAGCAGGCCGCCCGCATGGCCGACTGGCTCAACCCGCGGCTGCCACAGGACATCCGCGTTCTGGTCAGCCCGGCGACACGCGCGGTCCAGACCGCGCAGGCGCTCGGCCGCTATTACGACCAGCTGCCCGAACTCGCGCCGGGTGCGGGCGTCGACGCGGTGCTCGCGGCGGCAGGCTGGCCGGACGGCGCCTACCCCGTGCTGATCGTCGGCCATCAGCCCACGCTCGGGCAGGTCGCGCTTCATCTGCTGGCCGGCCAGGAGGGCGACGTCGCGATGCGCAAGGGCGGAATCTGGTGGTTCCAGAACCGCGAACGCAACGGGCGCCTGCAGGTCGTGCTGCGCGCGGTCGCCAGTCCGGACTGGCTGTGATTCGTCCGTGCGGCAGGCGGGGATCAAGGCGAAGTCCGGCGGCATGCAGCCATTTCGGTGCCGCTTCAATATAATCGCCGTGTGACTACCCGCCCGATTCCACAGGACGCGAACATGCCGGACGCCACGCGCGAGCGGGCGCCGGACCCCGCCAGGCAGGGACGGACCCTGCGCGCGGCCCGGCCTGAACAGGCGACCCGCGCAGCGATGCGAGGAAGGTGCGAGCCGTGCCGGCCGGGCTGAGCTTCCTGCGCGAGCTTGTCGCGGAGGCGAGCCCGTGGCGCCGCCTCACGCTCGCCCTGCTGATTCTCGTGCCGCTCGGCGCGCTTGCTGCCGCCTACATCTGGTTCAATCCCCCCGCTTATCGCGTGCTGTACGGGCAGTTGTCCGATCGTGTCGGCGGCGAGGTGATTGGCGCGCTCGAACAGCTCGGCATTCCCTACCGCCTCTCCGCCGGCGACGGCCGCATCGAAGTGCCGGTCGACACTTTGCACGTCGCGCGCTATCGCCTTGCGGCGCTCGGGCTGCCGCGCTCGGACGCCGACGTCGAGGCCGACGTCGAGCGGGCGCCGAGCTTCGGCCTGTCGTCGTTGCAGCAACAGCAACGCCAGCAGCGCGCGCTGGAACACGAGCTTGCGCGCTCGATCCAGTCGCTCGAGGCGGTCGAGCTTGCGCGCGTCCATCTCGCGCTTCCCAAGGTCTCGCCCTTCCTGCGTGACGCGCCGCGCGCCACCGCGGCGGTGCTGGTGCGTCTGCGCCCGCGTGCGCAACTGTCGACCGAGCAGGTGACGACGATCCAGACGCTGGTCGCAGCCGCGGTGCCGCGCATGAAGCGCGCCGACGTCCAGGTGCTCGACCCGCGCGGCGTCGTGCTCGGCGGCGCTGCGCCGGAAATCGAGCCCTCGCTGCGCGTGGCGCTCGAGCAGGATCTGGCGCGGCGCGCGCTCGCCGTGCTGACGCCATGGCTCGGCGCGGAGCGCGTCAGCGTGCAGGTGACGGCGACCCTCGAGGACGCCACCACGCGCGAGACCGTCGAGCGCATGCGCCGGGTAGCGGGCGAGGGACAGGCCCGGCCGCTCGAAAAGACGGTGCGTACGACGGTCGAGCCCGAAGGCCGGATCCGCCGCATCGACGCAATCGTCATCCTCGCTTTCGACGCTGCGCCGGACGAGATCCGCAAGGCCGACGAATTGGCGCGGCAGGCGTTGGGCCTGCAGCCTGCGCGCGGCGACGCCCTGAACGTCTATGCACTGCCGCTCGCGCGCCGCCACGGCCGGCGCCGCCGGTGGTCGAGAAGCCTGCAGCCTCGCCGGTGTCGCTCGCGCTGGTCGCGGCCCTGGCCGGCGCGCTCGTCCTCGGCGGCTGGCAGTTAAGCCGGCGCAGGGTTCCGCCCGCGGCCGAGACAGCAGGCGAGGATTTCGACGCCGAGCTCGACGCCGCCCGGGCCGAAGTGCTCGCCGACCCGCGCGTCGCCGCCGACGTGATCAAGCTGTGGATGCGCGCATGAGCCAGGCCGGCACGCAAAAAGCCGCGGCGCTGCTGCTCGCCCTCGGCGAGGAGGCGACGGCTGCGGTGCTCCGTTACCTGAGCCCGCTCGAAGTCGGGCGGCTCGGTGCCGCGATGCGTGAGCTCGAGGTGCTGCCGCGCGAACGCGTGCGCGAAATCCTCCGTGACTACCACGCCGAAGCCGCCGAGCAGACCGGATTCGCCGCCGACACCGGGCGTTTCCTCGACGAGACGCTGAAGCGTGCGCTGAGCCCCGAGCGCGCCCAGATGCTGCTGCAGCGTCTCGGCGCGGGCACGGCGCAGGCGCTGGAAAAACTCGCGTGGCGAGAGCCGACCGAGATCGCCGGCCTGCTCGAAACGCAGCCGCCGCAACTGATCGCGGTCGTGTGCGCGCGTCTGCCGCGCGACGTCGCGGCCGCCGTGCTCGAACTGCTGCCGGGCAAGACGCGCGCCGACACGCTCTCGAGCCTCGCGCATAGCGACGTGCCCGACGGCGACATGCTCGGCGAGCTCGACGACTGGCTCGCGACGCTCGATCAGGGCGAGTCGGCGCAGGGCGAGGCCGCCGCGGCGCGCCTGCTCGGCCAGATGAGCCCGGGCAGCGTCGAGGCGGCGCTCAGCCAGCTCGACCAGAACGATGCAGGGCTCGCCGCGCGGCTGCGCGCACGCAACTTGGTCTTCGAAGACCTCGTGCGGCTGCCCGAGCCGGGGCGCAAGGCCTTCTTGCGCAACGTCGGCGCGCGCACGCTTCTGCATGCACTCAAGGGCAGCGACGGACGGGTGTTCGCGGCGCTCGCCGCAGTGATGAGCCCGACCGCCGCGCGGCGGATGAAGGACGATCTCGACACCCTCGGCGCCGTGCCGGTGACGGCGATCCAGGCGGCACAGGACGAGGCCGGTGCGACCTTGCGGCGACTCGTCGCCGAGGGCGCGATCGATTACCCCGAGGAGGAGACGGTATGAGCCTGGGCGACAAGCCGTCGGACGACGCCACCGCCTTCGAGCAGTGGGAGGTCGTGGAGGCCGCGCCGGCGAGCCCGGCGGCTCCTGCGGTCGACCCCGAAGCCGAACTCGCGCGCCTGCGCGAGACCGCACACGCCGAAGGTTACGCGGAGGGAATGGCCGCCGGCCGCGCCGCCGGCGAGCAGGCCTGCGGGCGTATGAAGCAGCTCGTCGAAAGCTTTTCGGCGACACTCGACAACCTCGATTTCCGCCTCGCCGACATGGTGCTCGACCTGGCGCTCGACGTCGCGCGCCAGGTCGTCGCCGGCGAACTCGCGGTGCGTCCGGAGCGCATCCTCGACGTCGTCAACCTCGCGCTCAAGCAGATGGCCGAGACCAGCCGGGAGGCGCGTCTGCTGCTGCATCCGGACGACGCCGCGCTGGTGCGGCCGCATCTCGACCAGGTGCTCGACAAGAACCGGCTGCGCATCGTCGAGGACGTGCGCATGGTGCGCGGCGGCTGCATGATCGAAACCGGACAGGGCGATCTCGACGGCACACTGCCGGCGCGCTGGCGCCAGGTCGTGCAGGTCCTCGGCTCCAATCAGAACTGGCTCGAATAGTATCCTGGGAACCCCGGTTGACCGCTCTTGCTGCTAATTTGCCATCACTTTCTGAATCAGCGTCGAGAATCTTCGATGTCCGAATCTGACGCTACGCATTCGATTGCACGACTGTCGCGCCGTCTGGCGGCGTTGCGCCTCGTTGCATGGAATGACCATGCTGCCTCGTTGCGCCTTGCCAGCCGACTCGACAGCCGCACACTCGAACGCGTCCAACCGGGGTTCTCAGGATAATGGATCGCATCGTCCGCCTGCGCGAATACCTCGCCGACTGTCGCCGCGCCACGGGCTGGGCGACGCCGATCGCCGCGAGCGGCCGGCTCACGCGGGTGTCGGGCCTGGTCATGGAAGCCGTCGGCCTGCGCATGCCGGTAGGCAGCCAGTGCCACATCCAGATTCCGGGCGGGCAAAGCATCGAGGCCGAGGTCGCGGGCTTCGCCGGCGACCGGCTATTCATCATGCCGGCTACCGACATCTACGGCGTGATGCCCGGCGCGCGCGTGGTGCCGGACAACCCGCTCGCCGCGCAGCCGCCGCGGCTCGGCATGCGCTACATCCCGCGCCGTCGCGCCCAGGACCGCGTGCGCCAGGTGCCGGTCGGCGACAGCCTGCTCGGACGCGTGCTTGACGGCGCGGGCCGCCCGCTCGACGGTATCGGCCCCTTGTCGCTCGAGCGCCGCGTGCCGCTCTACAGCCGGCCGATCAACCCGCTCGAGCGCGCGCCGATCCGCGAGACGCTCGACGTCGGCGTGCGCGCGATCAACGGCCTGCTGACCGTGGGACGTGGCCAGCGGCTCGGCCTCTTCGCCGGCAGCGGCGTTGGCAAGAGTGTGCTGCTCGGCATGATGGCGCGCATGACCGAGGCCGACGTCGTCGTCGTCGGCCTGATCGGCGAGCGCGGCCGCGAAGTCAAGGAGTTCATCGACCGCATCCTCGGCGCCGAGGGCATGGCGCGCGCCGTGGTGGTCGCGGCGCCGGCCGACCATCCACCGTTGATGCGGCTCAACGGCGCGGCCTACGCGATGTCGATCGCGGAATATTTCCGCGACCAGGGCAAGCACGTACTGCTGATCATGGATTCGCTGACGAGATATGCGATGGCGCAGCGCGAGGTCGCGCTGGCGATCGGCGAGCCGCCGGCGACCAAAGGCTATCCGCCGTCGGTATTCGCCAAGCTGCCGCAGCTCGCCGAGCGCGCCGGCAATGGCCGTAGCGGCAGCGGCTCGATCACGGCGTTCTTCACCGTGCTGATGGAAGGCGACGACCAGCAGGACCCGATCGCCGACGCCGCTCGCGCGATTCTCGACGGCCACATCGTGCTCTCGCGCGACCTTGCCGACGCCGGGCATTATCCTGCGATCGACATCGAGGCCTCGATCAGCCGGGCGCAGCCCGACCTGCTGACGGAGGAGGCGCTCGAGCGTACGCGCCGATTCAAATATCTCTATTCGCGCTACATGCGCAGCCGCGATCTGCTCGCAGTCGGCGCCTACGTTCCCGGCGCCGACGTCGTGCTCGACGAGGGCGTACGGCTGTATCCCCGCATGCAGGGCTACCTGATGCAGGGCATGCGCGAGCAGGCCTCGCTCGACGCGGCGCGCGACGGCCTCGAAGGGATACTCGGGTGAAGCCGTTCGCGCTCGCGCGCGTGTTGCAGCTGGCCGAGCGCCGCAGCGAGACGCTGGCGCGGACGGTCAAGCTCGCGCATGGCGTCTGGCTGCGCGCGCGCGGCCATCAGGTGCGGCTCCTCGCCCTGCGCGACGCCCACATCGGCGAACTTGCGAGCGAACTGCGTGCCGGCGTGAGCGCGGCGCAGTTGCAGCAAACCAGCCGCCTGCAGCGCGCGCAGGCCGCGAAGATGGCGGCGGCACAGGCGAGCATCGACAACGCGCACCGCGCGTGGCAAGCGCGGCTTGCCGAATGGATGGAGGTCGAGCAGAAGGTGAAGGCCTTGCGGCTGCTCGAGGCGCGCCATCGCGCCCATGCGGCAGTCCAGCAACGGCGCATCGAGCAGCGCCAGCACGACGAACTGGTCGAGCTGATCCACGGCCGCGCCGGGCGGGGGGTGCGCTGATGCAGCTGCTCGACCTGTCGGCCGAAGAATGTGCCTTCCTTGCCGGCCCGGCCCCCGCGCCGCCGGAAGGATTGGCGCCCCGTCTGACGCGCAGGCTGGCGGCGACCTTGAGCGCGCGCCTGCGCATGCCGGTGCAGGTGAGCGAAACCGGCGCGCCCTGTTCCGAGGTGCCCGGCCCGCTTTGGCAGCCCGATAACACGCTCGCCGCGTTGTGGCTCACGCGTCGTCTCGGCGGCCGTCACGTCGCGGGGCGTGCCGCCGGCGTGCCGCGCGGCCTGCTGCAGACCCTCGACGAAGTTCTGGCCGAGACCTGGCTCGACGCCCCGGTCGCCGCGTTGCCGGCTTGCCTCGCCTGGCAGGTGAGCGCGGAGGCGACGCGATCCTTGCTCACGCTCGCACTGCCGAGCGATTCACGCGACATGACGCGCTGGGCGCAGGAGGTCATTCGACATGGCTAGACGAACGTGCGCAGCGGCGATGCTGTTCGTGCCCGCACAGGTGTGGGCGGCCGCCCCCGACGCGACCGGCAGCATGCTGAGTGTGTTCGTGAGCTTGGCCCTCATTCTCGGCGGCTTCGTCGCCGTCGCATGGCTGGCCCGACGCTACCTGCCCGGGATGGCCTCGCAGGGGATCGTGAAGGTGATCGGCACGACCTCGGTCGGGCCGCGCGAGCGCGTCGTCGTCGTCGAGATCGACAATACCTGGCTGACGCTCGGCGTGGGCGGCGGCAATGTGCGATTGCTCCACACGCTGCCCAAGCCGGCGGCCGGCACGGAGTCTTCCCGATGAGTCGCCTGCTGCTGTTGACGCTCGCTCTGAGCACGCCCGCTCTGGGCGCGGAACCGACCGTGCCGCTGCTCGCGGTGACGCCGGCCGCAGGCGGCGAGGTGATTGGCGTGCCGGCCGCGAGCCTGCCGTGGCTGCTGCTGTTTCCGTTTCTTCCGGCCTTGCTGCTCGCGTTCACCGCGTTCACCCGGATCGCGGTCGTGCTGTTCCTGTTGCGTCAGGGCATCGGCAGCCCGACGGCGCCGCCGAATCTCGTGCTGACCGGCCTCGCCGTGCTGCTGACGCTGTTCGTGATGTCGCCGGCGCTGAAGACGATCAACGCGGACGCCTACGAGCCGTATCTCGCGGGAACGCTGGCCCTCGACGAGGCCGCCGCCGAGGCGGCCGCGCCGCTCAAGCGCTTCATGCTGCATCAGACGCGTGCGGAGGATCTCGCGCTTTTCGTCGAGGACGACCCGACCGTTGATCCGAGGCGCGCGGAAACGGTTCCGCTCGCCGCGCTCGCGCCGGCCTTCCTTACGAGCGAACTGAAGACCGCGTTCCAGATCGGCTTCATGGTCGTTCTGCCGTTTCTGGTGATCGATCTTGTCGTCGCGGCCGTGCTCACCGCGCTCGGAATGATCATGCTGCCGCCGCAACTCGTTTCGCTGCCGCTCAAGCTCTTGCTGTTCGTCGCGGTCGACGGCTGGCATCTGCTGGTCGGCTCCCTCATCGGCAGCTTCTGATGGAAGACCTGGCCCGCGACGCGCTCTGGCTGACCGTCACGATCGCCGGCCCGCTCCTGGTCGCGGGGCTGCTCGTCGCGTTCGCCGTCAGTCTCTTCCAGGCAGCGACGCAGATTCTCGAGCCCACGCTCGCCTTCGTGCCCAAGCTCTTGATCGTCGTGCTCGTGCTCGCCGCGCTCGGCGGCTGGATGAGCGATCAGCTGGTGGAATTCGCGCGGGGCGTGCTGACGGATTTCCCGAGCCTCCTCGAATGACGAGCTTGCCGCGGAAAGGTGTAGCGACCCGGCTTGCGCCGAACCCGGGGCAGCGGTGCCACTGACCGAAGCAGCGCTTGGTGCCTGGCTCTATGGCTTCGCCCGCCTTGCGGGGTGGACGCTGCTCGACCCGTTGACCGGTCGCCTGCCAGTCGGCCTGCGCCTGCTGCTCGCGGCGGTGCTCGCGCTGGCGCTGATGCCGGGTCAGACGCTCGCGGTGCCGCCGCCCTTTACCGCCGCCGGGCTGCTCGCGCTCGGCGTCGAGTTCGCGTGGGGCGCCGCGCTGGCCCTGTGCGTGTGGCTCGTGTTCGCGGCGGCGGCCGCCGCCCTGACCTGGACCGGGCACACCGCGACGGCGGGTCTCATGACGTTGACGGCCGAGCAGGCCGCGCCGGCCGACGCCGCGTGGCGGGCGCTGGCGGGGTGGCTCGCCGCGATGGCCTTCCTCGGCGCGAGCGGACACTTGCTCGTGGTCGACGCCCTGCGCGACAGCTTCACGGCGATGCCGCTCGCGGTCTTGCCCGAGGCCGCGGCATTGCGCGAGCTCGCCGAAGCCGGCGCCTGGCTCTTCGCGGCCGGGGTCCAACTGGCCTTGCCGCTGCTGGCGCTTGTGCTGCTCGTGCAACTCGCATTCGCCCTCGTCGCGCGGACGACGCCGGGCCTCGACCTGTTCTCGGCGGGCCTCGGCATCGCGGCTGCGGCTCTCGTGCTGGCGTGGATCTGGGCCGTGCCGCGGATCAGCCAGGGAATCGGCTCCGCCGTCGCGCAACTGGCGACCTGGATGGCCGCGCTCGCCGGGCGATGACGCCGGTCGCGTCACGCCCCGCGGCCAGATGGATTAGAATGTGGCGATTTATCACGGCTGTCGCCCCAAGGCGGCGCGGCAGTCCCATAACAGCGGCGGAAACAGCATGGCAGAAATAAGCACGGCCAGAGGAAGCCTGGTCGCGATCGTGACCCCGATGTCGGATGACGGCGCGCTCGATCTGGGCGCGTTGCGCCGTCTGATCGACTGGCACATCGAACAGGGAACTGACGGCATCGTCATCGTCGGCACGACCGGCGAGTCGCCGACGGTCAACTTCGACGAGCACTGTCTGCTGATCCGCACCGCGGTCGAACAGGCGGGTGGACGCGTGCCGGTCATCGCAGGTACCGGTGCCAATTCGACCAGCGAGGCGATCGCGCTCACCGAATGCGCGCGCGCGGCCGGTGCCCAGGCGGGCCTCTCGGTCGTGCCCTACTACAACAAGCCGACGCAGGAAGGGCTCTACCAGCACTACCGCAAGATCGCCGAAGCGGTCGACCTGCCGCTCATCCTTTACAACGTGCCCGGGCGGACGGTGGCCGATCTCGCCAACGACACGGCGGTGCGCCTCGCGGAAGTGCCCGGCATCGTCGGCCTCAAGGACGCGACTGGCAACATGGAACGCGCGGCCGATCTGGTGCGTCGGGTGCCGAAGGGTTTTGCTCTCTACAGCGGCGACGACGCGTCGGCGTTGCCGTTCATGTTGCTCGGCGGACACGGCGTGATCTCGGTCACGGCGAACGTCGCGCCTCGGTTGATGCACGAAATGTGCGTCGCGGCCTTCGAAGGGAATCTCGCGCGTGCGCGCGAATGCAACGACGCGCTGTTGCCGCTGCATAGCAAGCTTTTCGTCGAAGCCAATCCGATTCCGGTCAAGTGGGCGTGCGCCGAACTTGGCCTGATTCCCCCGGGCCTGCGCCTGCCGCTGACGCCGCTGTCTGGCGGACAGCACGAAGTCGTGCGCGCCGCAATGCGCCACGCCGAATTGATCTAGCGTGACGCGGCCGCGTTGCGTGCTCCAGATGTAAAACCCGCGATTTAGGACACCCTTTCATGCGTTTATTGCCCCTGTTCTTGATGGTCACCCTTGCTGCATCGGGTTGCGGCATCGTGGAATCCAAGAAGATCGACTACAAGTCTTCGAACAAGCTGCCGACGCTCGAGATCCCGCCGGATCTGGTCGCGCCCACCGCCGACAACCGCTACGCGATTCCAGACACCGAAGGTAGCGGTACCGCGACGCTCTCGACCTATAGCGCGGAACGCAAGGCGGCGCCCTCCGGCACCCCCAGCCTGCTGCCGGCGCAGGACAAGGCGCGTATCGAACGCGCTGGCACGCAGCGCTGGCTCGTCGTCCAGGCGACGCCGCAACAGGTCTGGCCGGTGATCAAGGATTTCTGGCAGGAGAACGGCTTCATCGTCAATCTCGAGTCCCCGGAGACCGGCGTGATCGAAACCGACTGGGCGGAAAACCGCGCCAAGATCCCGCAGGACGTGATCCGCCGCACGCTCGGCAAGGTGCTCGATGGCCTCTACTCGACCGCCGAGCGCGACAAGTTCCGTACACGCATCGAGGCGGGGTCAGGCGGCACCGAAATCTATCTGAGCCACCGCGGCATGATGGAAGTCTACGCGACCGAGGGCAAGGACAAGACGGTCTGGCAGCCGCGCCCGGCCGATCCAGAACTCGAGGCCGAGATGCTGCGTCGTCTGATGTTGCGCTTTGGCGTCGAGGAGAATCGCGCCCAGACGCTGCTCACGGCGAAACAGACGCCGGACCAGGCGCGCGTGATCCGCGACGCCGGCGGCAGTTTGCTCGAAATGGACGAAGGCTTCGACCGCGCCTGGCGCCGCGTCGGCCTCGCGCTCGACCGCGTCGGCTTCGCGGTCGAGGACCGCGACCGCTCGAAGGGCACCTACTTCGTGCGTTACATCGACCCTGACGCCGACAACGCGAGCAAGCGCGACGAGGGCATGTTCGCCAAGCTGGCCTTCTGGCGCAGCAAGAAGGATCAGGCGTCGCCGCAATTGCAGATCGTCGTCGACGAGGCCGGGGAAGGCAAGAGCCGGGTCCGCGTCGCGGGCGGGGAGGGCAGGGCGGCCGACGCGGCGACGCAGAACCGGATCATCAATCTGCTGCACAAAGAGCTGAAGTGATGCAGGAAGCGCGCTGATGCGGTTCGCGAGTCTCGGTAGCGGGAGCGAAGGCAACGGCCTCGTCGTCGAGGCGGGCGCGACCCGGGTGCTCATGGATTGCGGCTTCGGGCTGGCGGAAAGCACCGTGCGTCTGGCGCGGCTCGGCCTCAAACCGGGCGACCTCGCGGCGATCGTCGTCACGCACGAGCACAGCGACCATATCGGCGGGGTCGGCCGGCTGGCGCGCAAGTACAAGCTGCCGGTGCGGCTGACCGCCGGGACGCTGGCCATGGCGAACGATCTCGCCGGCGTCACGGTCGAGGTGATCGACAGCCACGCGGCGTTCGCGCTGGACGATCTCGAAATCCAGCCGTTTCCGGTGCCGCACGACGCGCGCGAACCGGTGCAATTCGTGTTCGGCGACGGCCAGCGCAGGCTCGGCGTGCTCACCGACGCCGGCTGCGGCACGCCCCATATCGAGGCGACGCTGGCGGGCGTCGACGCGCTCGTGCTCGAATGCAATCACGACGCCGTCATGCTGGAAAACGGGCCCTATCCGGCGAGTCTCAAGCGTCGCGTCGGCGGCCGCTTCGGCCACCTCGAGAACGGCCAGTCGGCGGCGCTGCTCGGCAAACTCAAGCACGAGCGGCTGCGCTGTGTGGTCGCCGCGCACGTGTCGAAGCGGAACAACACGGCGGCGCTCGCGCGGCGGGCGCTGGCACAGGTGCTCGACTGTGCCGACGACGAGGTGCGGGTGGCCTGTCAGACGGCGGGCTTTGACTGGATCAGTGTTTAATTGGACGGACTTTGACGACTTTTGCTGAACTCGGGCTTGCGCCCGACATCCTGCGCGCCCTCGACGAAATGGGCTACGTCTCGCCGACGCCGATCCAGGCGCAGGTGATTCCGCGTGCGCTGCAGGGCGGCGACATTCTCGGCGCGGCGCAGACCGGGACCGGCAAGACCGCGGCTTTCGCGCTGCCGCTGATCCAGCGCCTGCTGCCCTTCGCCAACACCAGCACCTCGCCGGCCAAGCATCCGATCCGTGCGCTCATCCTCACGCCGACGCGCGAACTCGCGATCCAGGTCGAGGAGGCGATCCAGGCCTACACCAAACACGTTCCGCTGCGCTCGCTGGTCGTCTACGGCGGCGTCAACATCAACACCCAGATACCGATCCTCAAGACCGGCGTCGAAATCCTGGTCGCGACGCCGGGGCGGCTGCTCGATCATGTGCAGAACAAGACGCTGATGCTGACCCAGGTCAACACACTCGTGCTCGACGAAGCCGACCGCATGCTCGACATGGGCTTCATGCCGGATCTCCGGCGCATCGTCGCCTTGCTGCCGGCGCAGCGCGTGAACATGATGTTCTCGGCGACCTTTCCGGAAGAAATTCGCAAGCTCGCCGACAGCATCCTCAGCACGCCGACCTTCATCGAGGTGGCGCGCAACGAGACGGCCGTCACGGTCACCCAAGTCGTGCATCCGGTGCATCACGAGCGCAAGCGGCAATTGCTCGCGCACCTGATCAAGAGCCGCGACCTGCGCCAGGTGCTCGTCTTCACGGGGACCAAGCTCGGCTGCAACCGGCTGGCCAACGAACTCAACAAGGCCGGCATTCATGCCGACGCGATCCACGGCGACAAGACCCAGCAGGAGCGTATCAAGGCGCTCGACGCCTTCAAGGCCGGCACGATCCGTGTGCTCGTCGCGACCGACGTCGCGGCGCGCGGAATCGACATCGAGGCGCTGCCTTTCGTCGTCAACTACGACCTGCCGCACAACGCCGAGGATTACGTCCATCGCATCGGCCGGACCGGGCGCGCGGGCGCCAAGGGCGAGGCGATCTCGCTCGTCAGCGAAGCCGAGACGCGCTACCTCAAGGACATCGAAAGACTGATCGGCACGCCGCTCGAGCCCGTGATCGTTCCCGGCTTCGAGCCCGGCGCGGCCGACGTGCCGGCGTTCGAGTCGCGCCCGGCGCGCGCCCCGCGCAGCAGCGACCGGGGACGTGAACGGGCGCCCGCCAAACCCCAGCCGAGCCGCGACGCGCTGTTCGACGCACCCTATGTGCCGCGCGAGCCCGGGCAGGGCGACGCTGCCCACGCTCCGGCGCGGCCGGCGCCGACAAAGCAGGTGGCGGCCCTCTTTCGCAGCCCGGTCAAGCGGAACGTCCCGGACCAGTGAGCTGGGAATTCCTGCTGCTGGGCCTGTTCGGCGCCCTCGGCTGGTATTGGTACGCGGGCATGCAGGCGCGCGAGCTGGCGGTCGCGGCCGGCCGTCGCGCCTGCGCGGACGCGGGTGTCCAGTTCCTCGACGAGAGCGTTGCGCTCCAGCGGCTCAGGTTTGCGCGCAACGACAACGGGCAGTTGCAGTTCCAGCGCGATTTCAGGTTCGAATTTTCGGACACCGGCGACAATCGCAGGCCGGGGGTCGTGCACATGTTCGGCGCGCGCGTGGTGTGGGTCAATCTCGACGGTGAATGGCGGCCGCAGGCGGTCGCGAGCGTGACCCGCCTGCACGATTGAAGCACGCGGCAAGTGCCGCGTGACTGCCTATTCCTGCTCGATCTCGAGTATCGCCAGGCTGATCTGGGGCCCGAGGTTGGCGTCCCACTCGGCCCAGTTCTTGTAGGCCTTGAGCTTTTCGGCGATGAGCGGCTTCATTTCGAAGTCGCTCTTGCCTTCGTCGTAAAGTCGCCGCACTTCGGCCATCAGCGCGTCGAAATAGGCTTTCTGTTCCTCGACCAGTTTGCGGTCGCCGGTCTTGCCGTGGCCGGGGACGTAGAGCTTCGCGTCGACCGCGAGCGCACGCTCGGTTTCCTTCATCACGCCCTTGAACGTGCCGTCGCGCAGGTTCATGACCTGACGGCTGAGGACGTTGTCGCCGGTGAAGAGCGTGCGGTCCTCGACGACCTCGATCATGAGGTCGGTCTTGCTGTGCGCGTGGGTCGACGAATGGATGCGGAAGGTCTTTCCGCCGATCTTGAATTCCTGTCCGTCGCGGGCCTCGACGGTCGGAATCTCGGCGCGCGTCCCGTCGGTATAGCCCTTGGTCATGTCCGACATCAGCTTGATCCAGAATGCGCCGGCGCCGTCGCGCGCGCCTTTGATCATGTCCGGGTGGCCGATGATCGTCGCCTTGGGCCAGACCTCGAGGATCGCCTGATTGCCGAGCCAATGGTCACCGTGGACGTGGGTGTTGAAGACGTGGGTGACCGGCTTCTTGGTCGTCTTGCGAACCTGCGCGACGACCATGCGGCCGGCCTGCACGCTGGAACCGGGATCGATGACGACGACGCCGTCGGGGGTGACGATCCACGCCGGGTTGTTCATGAAGCTCTGGTTTTCGACCGAGGGAACGCCTTGCGGGCCGTGGATGACGTAGGTCTCGGCGCCGACTTTCTGCGCGGGGTGCGTGCGGACGACGTCCTTGGGTCCAGCGGCTGCACTGGTGCAGAAAGCGAGGGTGGCGAGCAGCGGAAGTAGGCGCATATCAGAGTCTCCTTGTGGTTGCGGAACCATACACAGACAACCCTGAGAGTTTAATGGTCGAAAACGCCTACCACCATTTTTCGAAGATGATCCGGTTCATCGGCACGCCGAGGTCGTGGAGCAGCGTGCTCATGTCTTCGACCATTCCGCGCGGCCCGCACAGGTAATAGAGCGTATCGTCCGGCACGTCGAGCGCATGCAGCTTGACCGGATCGATGCGGCCGGTCAGACCATGCCACGCCGGATCGGGTTGGGTGACCGTGATGCTGAGATGCAGGTTGCGGTGGTTGCGGACCGCGGCTTCGAGTTCGTCGCGGAAGAGGATTTCGCGACTGTCCGATACGCTGTAGACCAGGTGCGCCTGCGTCCCCAGTCCGGCGTCGCGGACGTGGCGAAAGATCGAGAGCATCGGCGTGATGCCCACGCCGCCGCCGATCAGCACGACGTTGTCGCTCATCTCGGGCAGGTAGACGAACGGCCCCTGGCCCTGGCTCACGCGCACGCGGTCACCCGGCGCGGCCTCGTCGTGAACCCAACGCGCGAGCGGATGCCGCGCGCTCGCCTTGACGGCGAGTTCGATCGTGCCGGGATGCAGCGGCGAGGTCGTGATCGAGTAACCGGACGTGTGCCTGGCGCCGTCGACATCGACGCTCAGATCGACCCACTGCCCGGGCAGGAAGCGGAAGCCGGGGTCGGCGACGGCGAGGCGGAGAACACGTATCTGGGGGGTGGCGGCGACGACTGCCGCGATCTCGGCTTCAAAGACGTGCAAGGCTCAGTCCTTCGGGTGAAAACTGAGCGACGCCGAATTGATGCAGTAGCGCAGACCGGTGGGCGGCGGCCCGTCGGGGAAGACGTGGCCGAGGTGCGAGTTGCAGCGGCTGCACAGCGCTTCGGTGCGGACCATGCCGTGGGTGGTGTCGGTGCGCTCGCGCACGGCCTGCGCGTTCAGGGCCTCGTAAAAGCTTGGCCAGCCGGTGCCCGAGTCGAACTTCGCCGACGACGAGAAGAGCGGCGCGCCACAAGCCGCGCAGCGGTATTCGCCGTTCGCGTGGTGATCCCAGTACTCCCCGGTAAACGCCCGCTCGGTGCCCTGTTCGCGCAGGATGCGGTACTGCTCCGGCGACAGTTCGGCGCGCCACTGCGCGTCGGTTTTGGGTTCGTCAGTGCTCATCTCGCTTCTCCGTTCGAGGGCAAAAAAGTGTAACTGCGCGCCGCAAGTGGTACGGGCGTTCCGGCACCGCGACGATTTGCCGCGCGCGTGTTGACAGCATTATCGTAGCGGGTTTAATCTTCGTTCAGGTATTAGACTTAGTCTAAACACCGCAATTTCATCCCGCGGAGCCGTCGAACGCCGGCGGTGGAGGGCCCCGGGATGGAAGGTCTATGCTGCAAAGCATTTAATCAAACAAGGAGATCACGTCATGCAACTCAAAGGTTCGAAAACCGAAGAACATCTGAAGGCCGCATTTGCCGGCGAATCGCAGGCCAACCGCCGCTACCTCTACTTCGCAGCGAAGGCCGACGTCGAAGGCTACAACGACGTCGCTGCCGTCTTCCGTTCGACCGCCGAAGGCGAAACCGGCCATGCCCACGGCCATCTCGAGTACCTCGAGAAGTGCGGCGACCCCGCGACCGGCATGGCTTTCGGCCCCACCGCCGACAACCTGAAGACCGCGATCGCCGGCGAGACGCATGAGTACACCGACATGTACCCGGGCATGGCGAAGGACGCGCGCGGCGAAGGCTTCGATGAGATCGCCGACTGGTTCGAGACCCTGGCCAAGGCAGAACGCTCGCACGCCAACAAGTTCCAGAAGACCCTCGACAGCCTGGGTTCCTGACGCACTACGGGGAGACGGGCCGCGGGCCCGTTCCCTGGCCGGCGAGGGCGCCGACCGGACGCAAGCGTCCAAGCGCCTTCGTGCCGGGCCGAATACCCTGAATCCCATTTGGAGTTTGCATGAGCACCCGCGAAGGTAGCCTCGAAGCCCCGACCCGTCATCCGCTCGACTGGAAAAACCCCGATTTCTACGACGAAGAAAAATTTCTGCACGAGGCGGAGCGCGTCTTCGACATCTGTCACGGCTGCCGCCGCTGCGTCTCGCTCTGCACGGCGTTTCCGACCCTCTTCGACCTCGTCGACGAATCGTCGACCATGGAGGTAGACGGGGTCGCCAAGACCGATTACTGGAAGGTCGTCGACGAGTGTTATCTGTGCGACCTCTGCTACATGACGAAGTGCCCCTACGTACCGCCGCATCCGTGGAACCTCGACTTTCCGCACACGATGCTGCGCGGCAAGGCGATCAAGTTCAAGAAGGGCGAGACGATCTTCCGCGACAAGCTCTTGTCGAGCACGGACGCGATGGGCAAGCTCGCGTCGATTCCGGTCGTCGTGCAGGCCGTCAATGCCAGCCTCAGAAGCCGCCCGATCCGCAAGATCATGGACAGCGTGCTGAAGATCCATCCCGACCGCCGGCTGCCACATTACGACAGCGCGAAATTCCGCTCGACCGCGCAGCCGCGCAATGAATTCGCGGTCAGGGACGGCGCGAAGACGCCCGGCAAGGTCGCGATCTACGCGACCTGTTACGTCAACTACAACGAGCCCGGCATCGGCCACGATCTGCTCAAGCTTCTCGCGCACAACGAGGTTCCGACCGTGCTCGTCGACAAGGAGGCCTGCTGCGGCATGCCCAAGCTCGAACTGGGCGATCTCGACGCGGTCGAGAAGCTCAAACAAATCAATGTTCCGCATCTGGCGAAGCTCGCGCGCGAAGGCTACGCGATCCTGACGGCGGTGCCTTCGTGCACGCTGATGTACAAGCAGGAGTTGCCGCTGATGTTCCCGCACGACGCCGAGGTGCAGGCGATCAAGGAGGCGATGTGGGACCCCTTCGAATACCTGATGGCGCGCAACGCCGACGGCCTGTTGAAAACCGATTTCACGACGCCGCTCGGCAAGGTCGCCTACCACGTGCCCTGTCATCAGCGCGTGCAGAACATCGGCAACAAGACCCGCGATGCGCTGCAGCTGGCGGGGGCGGAGGTCAACATGGTCGAGCGTTGTTCGGGCCACGACGGCACCTGGGGCGTGAAGACCGAGTTCTTCGACAAATCCATGAAGATCGGCAAGCCGGTATTCCGGCAGATGTCCGAGCCCGCGCCGGACTATGTGAGTTCGGACTGCGCGATCGCCGCGCGCCAGATCATGCAGGGCATGGGCGAAACCGCGGCGCAGAAAGAGCATCCGATCACGCTCCTGCGCATGGCCTACGGCCTCGAATGAAGCGTTTTCTATGAACACCCATCTGCAAGGGGAAAGACATGCCGCAGATTACCCGTGACAGCCTGCTGACGCTCGAGGGCTACGCCAAGGTGCGGCCCGCGATGCGGGCCGAAGTGATGGCGCACAAGAAGAACCGCATGGTCGACCTGGGTGAGCACGTCACCCTGATCTTCGAGGACGAAAAGACCATGCGCTACCAGATCCAGGAGATGCTGCGTGCCGAGCGCACCTTCGAGGACGCGGGCATCCAGGACGAACTCGACGCCTACAATCCGTTGATCCCGGACGGCAGCAACTGGAAGGCGACGATGATGATCCAGTATTCCGACCCGGACGCCCGCAAGCAGGCGCTGTCCGACCTCAAGGGCATCGAGGGGCGGGTGTGGGTGCGGGTCGGCGATCAGCCGGCGATCTTCGCGATCGCCGACGAGGATCTCGAGCGCACGAATGCGGAGAAGACTTCCGCGGTGCACTTCCTGCGCTTCGAGCTCGACGCCGCGTCGATCGCCGCGGCCAAGGCCGGCAACCCGGTCCGCATGGGCATCGATCTTCCTGCCTACCAGGTCGACGCGCTCGTGCTGCCCGAGAACACGCGCGCTGCGCTGGCACTGGATTTGGCCTAAAGTAAATCCAGGGCGGCACCACAACGACGACAGCAACACGCCGCCTTTCCGAGGAGGGCGTGATGCTGGATCAACTGCTGGTTCATCAGGTGCGGCGGCGTGTCGAATCGTCGGAGTTGCCGCTCTCGGTCGAATTCTGGGATGGTCAGAAAGTCGGGCGCACCCCCGCTGCGGTGCGTGTGCGCCTGCGCGAGGCGCGGAGCCTCAGGGCGATCGCGAATCCCAGCCTCGGTGCGCTCGCCCGCGCCTACGTCGAAGGCCAGCTCGATCTCGAAGGCGACGTGCACGACATCCTGGCGCTCGGCGATCGCCTGTGCAGCGCGGGCGACCATAAAGCGGAAAGCGGTGTCGAGCGCTGGAAGTGGTGGCGGCACACGCGCAGCCGCGACCGCAGGAACATCCAGTACCACTACGACGTTTCCAACGACTTTTACGGCCTCTGGCTCGATGCGCGCCGCGTCTATTCCTGCGCGTATTTCCGCTCGCCCGACATGGATCTCGATGCGGCGCAGGAGGCCAAGCTCGAGCATATCTGCCGCAAGCTCGACCTCCGGCCCGGCGAGCGTTTTCTCGACATCGGCTGCGGCTGGGGCGGCCTGCTCCTGCATGCGGCCGAACGTCACGGCGTCCAGGGCGTCGGTATCACCTTGTCGGACGACCAGCATCGGCACGTCAGCGACCTCATCGCCCGCAGCGGTCTGGCCGACCGGGTGGAAGTACGCAAAATGGATTACCGCGATGTTCCCGAGCACGGGGGGTACGACAAGATCGCCAGCGTCGGAATGTTCGAGCACGTGGGGCGGGTGAACCTCGTCACCTATTTCGACAAGATCAATGCATTGCTGCGCCCCGGCGGTCTTGTTCTCAACCACGGCATCACGGCGGCGGCGCCGGGCTCGGCCGGACTCGGCAGCGGAATCGCAGAATTCATCAACGACTACGTCTTCCCCGGGGGCGAGCTCGTGCACGTGTCGGACGTCTTCCGCGCCGCCGCCGACAGCGGCCTCGAATGCCTCGACGCCGAGAATCTGCGGCCGCACTACGGCAAGACGCTGTGGCACTGGGTGAACCGTCTCGAGCAGCACGCCGACGTGGCGCGCCGTCTGATCGGCGAGCAGAAATACCGCATCTGGCGCATCTACATGGCCGGCTCGGCCCACGCCTTCGAATGCGGGTGGATGGAGTTGTGGCAGCTCCTCGCCGGCAAGGCCGAGCGCGGGAGCCAGCCGAATTACCCGTTCACGCGGGACTTCATGTACGGCACCCGCTGAACCGCCCTATCGCCGCGAACCAACGCCCAGCGACCCGCGCCGATACTGTCGAGCGAGCCCGATACAGCTTGGGTGCCTGTGCGGCCCTCCGTTTCCGGCGCTGCTTCGCTGCAGCGCCTAGGAGGCCGGACAAGGCGGCGGCGCCTGGCAGACCGGGCCGGCCGCCACAGGGCGTTTTCCCATGCGTTTTTCCATGTCCTCCAGGGTTTCCGCGAACGTGCGCTCGGCCGGTGCGATGCGCGCCGCGCAACGCGCCGCCTTGCGCGCCGCCTCGATGCAGCCGCGCCCGGCGAGCGCATAGGCGAGGTTGTTCCAGGCGGGCGCGGCATCGGCCTGGGCGCCGACCGCCGCGCGAAACGCGGCTTCGGCTTCCGGCAGTGCCCGCCGCGCGTAATGGCTGTTTCCGAGCGCGAGCCAGGCGGCGGCATGGTCGGGCCAGCGACGGGTGGCGGCCCGATAGGCAGTCGCGGCTGCGTCGCGTTGGCCGAGGGTTTCGAGCGTGCTCGCCGCCGCCAGATAGCTTGCCGGCTCGGCGCGCGCGGGGAGGGCGCCCGGTTCGAGAACGACCAGGCCCCAGCGGCCTGAACGGTCCCAGGTCTTGAGAAAAACGTCGAAGGGCGTGAGGCGTCTCGCCTCCGTTCCCGAACGCAGGATCATCGTGCTCTGCTCGAGGTCGTAGCCAATCACGACGGCGTAATGCCAGCGCGGCAGCCAGTCGAGTCCCAGGTTCTGCAGGACCAGCACCGGATGCCCGGCCGCGACTTCGGCCAGCAAGCCGTCGAGCGTCGACGACACGGGCACCGCCAGCTTTCCGCGTTTGCGCGCCGCGGCAACGATTTCCGTCTGCAGACTGCCCTTGCGCGACGGCAGGTAGACCTCGGAGACGAGCGCCTCGGGTGCCACCGCGCTGCCTTCGGCACCGAGCACTGTCGCGAGCGCGGCAGGCCCGCATTGATAGCGCTCCTGCGGGAAGAACGGGGTCTCGCTCAGTTCGACACGTTGTGGCAAGTCGCCAGCGTGTTCGAGCACGGCCCCGCGATGCGCGCAGGACGCCACGCCCAACCCCAGCCAGGCGGCGAGCAGAAGTGCTGCGCTGCGACGACCCGGCATCGGCCGCCGTTTACCGGATCGGGTCGACGAAGGGGAAGATGTCGGTCGCGCCGAGTGCGTCGGTGATGATGAAGATGATGAAGATCAGCACGATCACCCCGAGCGCGTCGCCGCCCGCAGGCAGTTCGGCGATGCGCGCATTCAGCTGGGCGACTTCGGGGTCGGTCAGCGAAGCCACGCGGGCCTTGGCATTCTGGACGTCGACGCCGAGCGCCGAGAGCTGTTGCTGCAGATCCTCGCGTTCGAGCAGCGTCGCCAGCTTGTCACGGTCGAGGCGTCCCTGCTCGGCGGCGAGGACCTGCGGCGTAGTCACCATCGCCGCGTGGACCGGAACGAGCTGTCCGCCAAGCAGGCAGGCCGTGAGCATCAAGGGAATCGATTTTCTGGACAATTGGGAATAGCGCATAGAACCTCCTCGCGTGAACGGGCGTCACAGTCATATCCAGCGAGCCTTACTGCCGGCCGCCGAACGCACGGGCGCACCAAAAATCGCAGCAACATGCAGCTTTGAACCTAGCATACCTGCCGACGTCCGCGAGCCGAATCGGAGAACGCCCACGGCGCCACGCGCCGCCGGCCGACATCCCAACGCCGATCGGTGCCTGCCAGGAGGCTCGATCCGAGCACACCATCCGACCCATGGAGCAGACCATGAAAATCCGCACGATCCGCCAGGTCGTTCCCGCCTTCGAGGTGACCGAAGGCGCGGGCGTTACCGTTCATCGCAGCATCGGCACGCCGGCGCTGAAGAACCTCGACCCCTTCCTGATGCTCGACCACTTCGGCAGCGACAACCCCGACGACTACATCGCCGGCTTTCCCGAGCACCCGCACCGCGGCTTCATCACCTTCACCTACATGCTCGACGGCCACATGGAACACCGCGACAGCATGGGCAACCGCGGTGACCTCGAAGCTGGCGGTGCGCAGTGGATGAAAGCCGCGAGCGGTGTCATCCATTCCGAGATGCCCAGGCAGACCGACGGCCTGATGCGCGGCTTCCAACTCTGGATCAACCTGCCCGCGAGTGAAAAGATGTCCGATCCGCAGTACCAGGAATTCTCGGCTGGGTCGATTCCCGAGGCGGCGGTCGAGCAGGGCAGGGTCCGCGTTCTCGCAGGCGAGTTCGGTACCGCGCGCGGCGTGATCGAAGACCCGGCAACGGACGTGCTTTACCTCGACGTGGCGCTCGACCGCGGCGCGGGCTTCCGTCATCTGCTGAGCGACGTGCGCAACGCCTTCGTGTACGTCTTCGAAGGCTCCGCGCGGGTCGGCAGCGAGGCCTTGGCGACGCACGCGCTCGCGGTCCTCGGCGCCGGGGATGCCGTCGAGATCGAAGCGGGCGGCGAGGGGGTGCGTTTCATCCTGGTCGCGGGCCGGCCGATCGGCGAACCCGTCGTGCAGCACGGCCCCTTCGTCATGAGCAGCCGCGAGGAGATCGAGCAGGCTTTTGCGGACTACCGTGAGGGCCGCTTCGTGCGCAGCAAGGCCACGATGACGGGAGGCTGACGGGAGCCAAGGCAGGATGGCGGCCTTCGCTGCCGACGCGCTCGTCGTCGTTCACCTGCTGTTCGTTGCCTTCGTCGTGCTTGGCGGCTTCCTGCTCGTGCGCTGGCCACGGCTGCTCTGGCTGCATCTGCCCGCGGCCGTGTGGGGCGCCTACATCGAATTCTCGGGAGGGATATGTCCGCTCACCCCGCTCGAAAACCGACTGCGCGTGCGTGCCGGCGAAAGCGCATATGCCGGGGATTTCGTCGAGCACTATCTGCTGCCGGTGCTGTATCCCGCGTTTCTCGACACCTCGCTGCAGACCGCGCTCGGTGGGGTGGTCGTCGTCGTCAACCTCGCCGCCTATCTCCTGGCATGGTCGGCGTGGCGGCGAAAAACGCGAGGCTAGGGCGGGGGCTGTCCCTGGGCGTGCGCCGTCGCGTTCATTCCCGCCTTCCCTCGTCGTGGCGGTCGAGGCCGGAGTCGGCCAGCGACAGCGGATCCTCGAGGGGCTCGAGATGGGTCGTGATGTGGACCTGGCTGACCGCGCGCCGGATGTCGGACTCCACGCGCTCCGACCAGTCGTGGCCCTGCTGGACGGTCCACGCTCCCGGCACCAGCAGATGCACACTGACGAAGGCGCGGGCACCGGCCTGGCGCGTGCGCAGCGCGTGAAAGTCCAGGCCGTGGCGGCGGTAGCCATCGAGGATGGTTTCGATGGCGCGCAGGTCGGCCTCGGGTAGCGAGACGTCCATGAGTCCGGAGGCCGAGCGCTGCAGCAACTGCCATCCGGTCCAGACGATGTTCAAGGCGACGAGCAGCGCGATGACCGGGTCCAGCCACAGCCAGCCAGTGAACCAGACGAGCGCGACGCCGGCGATTACCCCCGCCGACGTCCAGACGTCGGTCAGCAGGTGGTGCGCGTCCGCCTCGAGCGTGATCGACTTGTATTTGCGGCCGACGCCCAAGAGGACGCGCGAGGTGACGAGATTGATGATCGACGCGATGACCGAGATCGCGAGTCCGATTCCGACCGTCTCGAGCGGCTGCGGATTCAGCAGGCGCTCGACCGCGGCGTAGCCGATGCTCATGGCGGCGACGAGAATCAGGAAACCTTCGAACGCGCTCGAGAAATATTCGGCCTTGCCGTGGCCATGCGCGTGGTTGTCGTCGGCCGGCTGCGCCGCGAGCGAAAGCATCGCCAGCGCCATCATCGCGCCGGCGAGGTTGACGAAGGATTCGAGGGCGTCCGAGAGCAGGCCGACCGATCCCGTGAGCCACCATGCCGAGCCCTTGAGGAGGATCGTGGCCACCGCGGCGGCGATCGAAAGCCAGGCATAGCGTTTGAGGGAGGCGTGCATGTGCGGGGTCTGCGGAGCGGGAGGGGCATTGTATCGCGCGGCCGCGGCCGTCCCGCGCGGCTACGGGCGACTTGCGCTACGCTAGCGCGTCACGACCTTGCGAGCGGCCGGCGCCGCCCCGACCGATCTTATGGAAAACCTGCTGTACTGGGCCGGCCTGTCGGCCGTTGCGGTCAATGCGCTGACCGGCGTGCTCGACGCGGGCCGCAAGCGGATGGACCTGATCGGTGTGGTCATGGTGGGCGCAGCCACCGCGCTCGGCGGCGGCACCGTGCGCGACGTGCTGCTCGCGCGCCCCGTGTTCTGGATCGCCGACCAGGTCTATCTGATCGTCGCGCTCGCGGCCACGCTGGCCGTCTTCTTCGTCGTGCGCAACCTGCGGCTGCCGCCGCGGCTGTTTCTGATTCCCGATGCGTTCGGCCTCGCGCTCTTCACTATCGTCGGCACCCAGATCGCGCTCGAGTGGCAGGCGCCGTGGCTGGTCGCGAGCCTGCTGGGCATGATCACGGGCGTCGTCGGCGGCGTGTTGCGCGACGTGCTGTGCAACGAGGTGCCGCTGGTTTTCGTGCGCGGCGAACTGTATGCCTCCGCGGCGTGGCTCGGCGCGCTGGTCCTGGTCGGGCTGCAGGCCTTGTCGGTGTCGCCGGTCGCCGCGGCGTGGGCGGGGATGGCGACCGTTCTCGTCGTCCGGCTGGCGGCGATGGCCTTCCGCATCACCCTGCCGACGTATTCGGAGCGAGAGTAGGCGCGACCTCGTCGCCAGCCGGCGGTTCGCCGGCGCCGCCGAGATGGCCGGCGAGAAAGTCGATGAAAGCGTGCGCGCGGGCGGAAAGATGGCGCGTCGGCGGATAGACGGCATAGGCGGCGGGTTCCGGCCATCGATGATCCGCCAGCACTTCGCTCAACTGGCCCGATCGCAGCGCGGCGTGCAGGTAGAACGCGGGCAGCAGGACGAGGCCTTCGTCGGCAATCGCCGCCTGCAACAGGAATTCGCCGCTGCTCGCGGCGAGCCGGACCACTACGCGCACCTGGCCGGGCTCGCCGCCCGGATCGCGATAGCTCCACAGGCCCGGGTCGCGCACGTTGCTGTAGGCGAGGCAGTCATGCTGGGTCAGATCCGCGGCCGCCCGAGGCGTTCCGCGTCGCGCCAGGTAGCCGGGGCTCGCGACGACCCGGTGGGGAATCGCCGCGAGTCGGCGCGCGATCAGGGTCGAATCGGCAAGCGTGGCGATCCGTATGGCGAGGTCGAAGCCTTCCTGCATCAGGTCGACCTGCCGATCGTTGAAGTCGAGTTCGAGGCGGACGTCCGGGTGCCGCTTCATGAAGGTCTGGATCAGCGGCGCGAGATGGAGCAGGCCGAAGGCCTGCGGTAGCGCGACCTTGAGGCGTCCACGCAGCGCCCCGTGCCCCTGCGAGACCTCGGCCTCGGCGTCCTCGACGTCGGCGAGGATCGCGACGCAGCGCGCGTAGTAGGTACGCCCGCTTTCGGTGAGGTTGAGGCGACGCGTCGTGCGCTGAATCAGCGAGACGCCGAGGCCCGCCTCGAGTTCAGCAAGACGCCGGCTGACCGCCGACTTGGCGAGGTTCATGCGTTCCGCGGCCGCGGTGATGCTGCCGGCTTCGACGACGGCGACGAACATCTGCATATGCGCTAAGCGGTCCATTGTTCAGATTTTAGCAACACTTATTTCATAAACACCGCCTTTATTCTCTATCCGGCAAAACAAATAATGGCATCACCGCGTCACTTTTTGACGCCCTTCTTCCAGGAGCTGATGTCATGCAAGCCACGCCCGTCCCGTCCCTTCAATCCTCACTTCGCGTACTGCGCGTCGACGCGAGTGCCCGCGTCGACGATTCCGTCACCCGCCGCCTGGCCGACCTCATGCTCGAGATATTGGGCGAACGGGTGCCCGACCTGTCGGTCGTCCGGCGCGAAGCAGCGGGCATGCCCTTCGTCGATGACGCTTGGGTCGGCGCCAATTCGACGGACCCTGAAGCGCGCGATTCCGCGCAACGCTGGGCCCTGGCGAAATCGGACGAACTCGTGAGCGAAGTGATGGCCGCGGATGTATTGGTGATCGCTACCCCGATCTACAACTTCGGCGTGCCCGCCAGTCTCAAGGCCTGGGTCGACCAGGTCGCGCGCGCCAGGCTGACCTTCCGCGACACCGAGTACGGCCCGGAGGGGCTGCTGACCGGCAAGAAGGCTTATGTCCTCGTGGCGAGCGGCGGTACCGAAGTCGGGAGCGACATTGACTTCGCGACGCCGTGGCTGGAGTTCGTGCTGGGCTTCCTCGGTATCACCGACGTCGAGGTGATCGCGGCCGATCGCGGCATGTTGCGCGGCGACAGCGCTCGGCAGAACGCTGCCGAACACGTCGCCGACGTGCTGGAACGCGACTGGCCGGCGCTGGCCGAGGCGAGCTGACTGTGCTGTCCAACCGAATCACCGCATAAATCCGGAGCAGGAGCAGACCATGAAAATCCGTACGATCCGCCAGGTCGTTCCCGCCTTCGAGGTGACCGAAGGCGCGGGCGTTACCGTTCATCGCAGCATCGGCACGCCGGCGCTGAAGAACCTCGACCCCTTCCTGATGCTCGACCACTTCGGCAGCGACAACCCCGACGACTACATCGCCGGCTTTCCCGAACACCCGCACCGCGGCTTCATCACCTTCACCTACATGCTCGACGGCCACATGGAGCATCGCGACAGCATGGGCAACCGCGGTGACCTCGAAGCTGGCGGTGCGCAGTGGATGAAAGCCGCGAGCGGTGTCATCCATTCCGAGATGCCCAGGCAGACCGACGGCCTGATGCGTGGCTTCCAGCTCTGGATCAACCTGCCGGCGCGTGAAAAGATGTCCGATCCGCAATACCAGGAATTCTCGGCTGGGTCGATTCCCGAGGTCGGCGTGGAAGGCGGGCGGGTCCGCGTTCTCGCGGGCGAATTCGGCACCGCGCGCGGCGTGATCGAAGACCCGACGACGGACGTGCTTTACCTCGACGTCGCGCTCGGCGTGGAGGGAAGTTTCAGCCTGCCCCTCGACGATGCACGCAACGCCTTCGTCTACGTTTTCGAGGGCAGCGCCAGGCTCGCCGGCCAGCCCCTGCCTCGGCACACGCTGGCGGTGCTCGACAAAGGCGAGCGCTTCGAAATCCAAGCGGGCGGCGAGGGGGCGCGCTTTATCCTCGTCGCCGGCCGGCCGATAGGCGAACCCGTCGTGCAGCACGGGCCCTTCGTCATGAACGCCCGCGAGGAGATCGAGCAGGCTTTCGCGAACTACCGGGACGGAAGGCTGGTGCGGGCTCGCGCCGCGATCGCGGGCGATTGAAAAACGCCGCGCGGGCGGGCGATCTTTCTGCAGACAGCGCGCGGCCGAATCAATAAAATGCCGGGCATGAAAATCCTGCCCCTCCTGCTGCTCTGCCTGCCCGTCGCCGCGCACGCGGCCTGGGTCGACTTCGAAGGCGAGTTCGAAGAAGAAAAACCCTGGGTCGAGGTCGCGGCGCAATTGCCCACGTATCCGAAGGTCGAGAACCTGATTCCCTTCGACGTCTCGGCGGCGACGCGCAATCGCTTCTTTATCGACGCCGCATCAATCAGCGTCGGCAGCGACGGCGTCGTGCGCTACACGGTCGTCGTCGAGGCTGCCGGGGGCGCGAAGAACGTGTCCTACGAGGGCTTGCGCTGCGCTTCCGGCGAACGGCGGCTCTACGCCTACGGGCATCCCGACGGCAACTGGTCGAAGGCGCGCAACGCCGGCTGGGAGCCGGTCAAGTTCCGTTCGCTGCTGTCCTACCATAAGGCCTTGTTCGAGGATCATTTCTGTCCCGACGGCATCAGCGTTCGCGATGCCAAGCAAGCCGTGCAGAGCCTGCGTCGGGCGTCGCGGTGAGCACGTCGGTCGTCCGCCACGCACGGCGCATCGTCGTCAAGGTCGGTTCCAGCCTGGTCACGGCGGACGGGCGCGGCCTCGACCACGCGGCGCTGTCGCGCTGGGCCGAGCAGATCGCCGCGCTGGCCGAACAGGGCAAGGAAGTCGTGCTCGTGTCGTCGGGCGCGATCGCCGAGGGCATCGCGCGCCTCGGCTGGAAAAAGCGCCCGAAAGCGGTCAACGAGTTGCAGGCCGCGGCGGCGGTCGGGCAGATGGGTCTCGTGCAGGCCTACGAGTCGATTTTTCGCACCCACAAGTTGCATGCGGCCCAAGTTCTTCTGACCCACGAGGATCTCGCCGACCGCACGCGCTATCTCAACGCGCGCTCGACGCTACGCACGCTGCTTGAATTACGCGTGGTCCCGATCATCAACGAGAACGACACGGTGGCGACCGACGAGATCCGTCTCGGCGACAACGATACGCTGGGCGCGCTCGTGACCAATCTGATCGAAGCCGACTGCCTCGTCATCCTCACCGACCAGGCGGGGCTTTATACGGCCGATCCGCGCAAGGTCGCCGATGCGAGCCTCGTCATGGAGGCGCACGCCGGCGACCCCGAGCTCGAGCGCATGGCCGGCGGGGCCGGTAGCAGCGTCGGGACCGGCGGCATGCTGACCAAGATCCTCGCCGCCAAGCGCGCGGCGCGCAGCGGCGCGCACACCGTGATCTGCAGCGGCCGCGAGCCGCGCGTGCTGCTGCGTCTTGCCGAGGGCGAACCCATCGGCAGCCAGCTGGTCGCGCGCCAGGCGCCCCTCGCCGCGCGCCGCCAGTGGCTCGCCGATCACCTGCAACTGCGCGGCGGGCTCGTGCTCGACGACGGCGCCGTGCGCGCGCTGCAGGAGGACGGCAAGAGCCTCCTGCCGGTCGGCGTCCGGGGCGTGACCGGAGAATTCGAACGCGGCGAGGTCGTCGCCGTCGTCGACGCGAGCGGACGCGAGATCGCCCGCGGCCTGACCAACTACAGCGCCGCCGAAGCGCGCCGTATCGCGGGCAAGCCCAGTACCGCGATCGAAGCCGAGCTCGGCTACATGGACGAGCCCGAACTGATCCACCGCGACAACCTGGTCGTTCTGGCGTGACGACCGTGCTGGACTTCCTGCGGCACGGCGAACCCGTCGGCGGCCGCAAGTACCGCGGGCAGGTCGACGACGCGCTGTCCGAGTTGGGCTGGGCCCAGATGCACGCCGCGGTCGGCGAAGCCGCGCCGTGGACCCGGATCGTCGCCTCACCGCTGCTGCGCTGCCGCGCGTTCGCCGAGGTGCTCGCCGCGCAGCGCGGCCTGCCTCTGTTTTTCGACCCGCGCCTGAAGGAAGTCGGCTTCGGCGAGTGGGAAGGCAAGTCTGCCGCGGAGATCGAGCAGGCGGCGCCCGGTACGCTCGCGCGCTTCAAGGCCGATCCGATCAACGCGCGGCCGGCCGGGGCGGAAGCGCTCCCCGACTTCCTCGCGCGCGTCTCGGCGGCGCTCGACGAACTCGTCGCGCGCCATGCCGGCGAGCATGTGCTCGTGGTCGGCCATGCGGGCGTGATGCGCATGGCGCTCGCGTGGGCCCTGGATATTCCGTTGCAACAGGCCTACCGGATCGAAGTGGCGAATGCCTCGTTCACGCGTCTGCGTTGCGAGGGCGGCCGATCGACACTGGTTTTTCACGGCAGCGCGCGCGTCGAGGCGTGACCCGGCGGGGCATCCTCGCGCTGTGCCTGCTGCTCGCCGGGGTGACGCACGCCGCCCCGGTCCGCGTCGTCGACGACGCCGGGCTCACGCTGGAGCTTGCCCGAACGCCGCAACGCATCGTTTCCCTGACGCCGCACCTGACCGAGCTGTTGTTCGCGGTCGGCGCCGGCGAACAGTTGGTGGGGGTCGACAGCGCGAGCGACTTCCCGGAAGCGGCACGCGGTCTGCCGCGCGTCGGCGACTACAGCCGCGTCAGCTTCGAGCGCATCCTCGCGCTCAAGCCTGATCTCGTGCTTGTCTGGCTCGGTGGCAATCGCCCGGTCGACATCCACGGCCTGAAAGCCATGAAGCTGCCGCTCCTGCATACGCGTGCGGCGAAGCTCGACGACGTCGCGCGCCTGCTGCGCCTGCTCGGACGGGCGAGCGGGCATCCAGTGCAAGGGGAGCGGGCGGCGCAACAGTTCGCGCAGCGGCTTGCAGTGCTCGAGGAGCGCTACGCAAGCAGGCGGCCGATCCCGGTCTTCTACCAGGTATGGGACCGCCCGTTGATGACGGTGGGCGGCGGGCACTGGATCAGTGAGGCGCTGACAGTGTGCGGCGCGCGCAACGTCTTCGCCGACCTGGCGGCGCTCTCGCCGGTGGTGTCGCGCGAGGCGGTGCTGACGCGTGGGCCCGAAGTGATCGTCAGCGGCAGCGACGCGCCGGCCGTCCGATCCCAGTGGGAGCGCTATGCGGAATTGCCGGCGGCCAGGACGGGCGCCTTTCTGCGGATAGACGCCGACCGGCTGCACCGCCCGAGCCCGCGTCTGCTCGACGGGGTCGTGCAGTTATGTGAGGCGATCGCCCCTTACGGCCGCTGACGGTCGACGGACTTGCGGTTGGGGCAGTTTTCCTTGATGCAATCGGCGTAGATCTGCAGCGAGTGGTCGTGGATCGCGAAGCCGCGTTCCTTTGCGATGCGCTGTTGCCGCTTTTCGATCTCGGCGTCGACGAACTCCTCGACCTTGCCGCACTGCAGGCAGACCAGGTGGTCGTGGTGGTCGCCCTGGTTCAGTTCGAACACGGCCTTGTCGCTGTCGAAATGATGGCGCATCAACAGGCCGGCCTGCTCGAACTGGGTCAGCACGCGATAGACCGTGGCGAGCCCGATGTCCTGGCCTTCGTCGGAGAGCAGGCGGTAGATTTCCTCCGCGCTCAAGTGGCGCTTGTTGCTCTGCTCGAACAGATCGAGAATTTTCAGGCGCGGCAAGGTGGCCTTGAGGCCGATGCTCTTGAGGTCGGTCGGATTGCTCAACGAGGCTCCAGAACGGAAACGCGAATACGTTATGATACGTTTTTTTCACCCGCCTGGGCCCTTCAGGCTTCCCGGTTATGCCTCGTCTCCTGATCTCCGTTCTGCTTGTGGCCCTGGTCGCCGGCTGTTCGATCCCAAAGCTCGGCCCGCATCGCATCGACGTTCAGCAGGGCAACGCACTCGATCAGGAGAACGTCTCCCGCCTGAAGCCCGGCCTCAACCGCTCCCAGGTTCGTTTCCTGCTCGGCACGCCGCTCGTCGTCGACCCGTTCCGTGGCGACCGCTGGGACTACGTGTACGTGTACTACAAGGCGGGCAAACTCGCCGAGCAGAAGCGGATCACGCTCCATTTCGACGGCGATACGCTGGCGCGGATCGAGGGCGACGTGCCGCAGGAGGTCGCCGAAGCTCAGGCACAGCAGGCGCCGCCCGCACCTGAGGCCGACGCGGCGCCGGCAGCCGCGAGCGTCACCGCGGTCCAAGATCCTGCGTCTGCGTCTGCTCCGGAACCGGCCGCCGCGAACGTTGCTGAGCCCGCATCCGCACCCGCCGCGGCGCCGACGCAGGTCTCCGGGGAGCGGACATCTGAAACGAGTGCGGTCGCGCCCCGCTCGAGCCCGGAAGACGCGCCGGCCTCCGTCGACTCGCCTGCCGCAGCGGGCGCTCTGCGCAGGGACACCGACGTCGCGAAGATACACCCCGACGTCACGCCTGCATTCCCCGGAAGCGAGCAGGCCGCGCCGGTCGACGCGGCGCTGCTCAAGGCGCTTACCGAGTGGGCGGACGCCTGGTCTCGCCGCGATTCCGAAGCGTATTTCGCCGCCTACGACGCCCACTTTGTTCCCGACGACGGCGCCAGCCGCGAGGCGTGGCGGCGGCGCAAGCTGCAGGCGTTCGACGCGACGAAGGCGCTCGAGGTCAAGGTCGACGCGCCGGCGGCCGAGCGCACCGAAGAGGGCGCGGTCGCCCTGACCTTCAAGCAATTTTTCCGCTCGGATACTTACCGCGACGCCGTGCTCAAGCGGCTGCTCATGGTCGAACGCGATGGTCGCTGGCTGATCGTCGAAGAGAAAGTGCTGCAGACCCTCGAGCGAGGCCGCCCGTGAGCGTGCGCGTCGCCATCGCAGGGGTGTCGGGTCGCATGGGCCGTGCCTTGCTCGAAGCCGTGGCCGCGGACGACGGCTGCGCGCTCTACGCGGCGCTGGACCGGCCGGGCAGTTCGCTCGTGGGCCAGGACGCCGGCGCGGCCTGGGGCGCGGCGAACGGGGTGACGGTGACCGATCAGGCGCAGGCCGCGCTGAAGGGTGCGCAGGTGCTCGTCGATTTCACGCGCCCCGAGGCGACGTTCGGCTATCTCGAGGCCTGCGCGCTTGACGGCGTTCCCGTCGTGATCGGCACGACCGGGTTCGATGAGGCCGGCAGGGCGCGGATCGCCGCCGCGGCCGAGCGTGTCCCGGTCGTCTTCGCACCCAACATGAGCGTCGGCGTCAATCTGTTGATGAAACTCGCCGAAGTGGCGGCCGAGGTCCTGCAGGACGGATACGACATCGAAATCATCGAGGCGCACCACCGCCACAAGGTCGACGCGCCGTCGGGCACCGCGCTCGGACTCGGGCAGGCGGTCGCGCGCGCCAGCGGTCGCGACCTCGAGGCCTGCGCCGTCTATGGGCGCGAAGGGGTGACCGGTGAGCGTGATCCGCGCACGATCGGCTTTGCCACCGTGCGCGGGGGCGACATCGTCGGCGACCACACCCTGCTCTTTGCCGGCGTCGGCGAGCGGGTCGAACTCACCCACAAGGCCAGCAGCCGCGCGACCTTCGCCCAGGGCGCTCTGCGCGCCGCGAAGTGGGTGCAGGGCCGTGCGCCCGGTCTCTACGACATGCGCGACGTCCTTGGCCTGAAATAGTCAAACGTCTGAACAGGAAAACAGCATGAATGCCGTCAAGGTCTACAGTACGGGCACCTGCCCGATTTGCGTCAAGGCCAAGGCCTTTCTCGACAAGCGCGGAATCGGCTACGACGAGGTCCGCATCGATCTCGACCGCGAGGCGATGAAGGAATTCTCCGTCGTGACCAACGGCGCGCGCACCGTGCCGCAGATCGTCGTCGACGGCACCTGTATCGGCGGGTTCACCGAACTGACCGAGCTCGACATGGACGGCGGCCTGGACCATCTCCACCCCGCATCGCCGGGCGGCCAAGGGGGCTGAGCGCCGACGCCAAGATTGAAGCCGAAGGGCGGATCGGCTACAATCTCGTGATTCAAGTTCAGGCGGGTTCGCGCAAGCGGCTCGCCTGAATTTTGTCACCTGCACCACGCCCATTCGTCTTGCGGAGTTTTCCTTGTCACGTGCCCAGCCCGCCATCCTCGTTCTCGCCGACGGTTCGGTATTTCGTGGCCGGTCGATCGGCGCCGACGGCATCACGACCGGCGAAGTCGTGTTCAATACCGCTCTCACCGGGTACCAGGAAATTCTGACCGATCCGTCGTACTCGCGGCAGATCGTGACGCTGACCTATCCGCACATCGGCAACACCGGCGTCAATCCCGAAGACGTCGAGGCGGGGCGCATCCATGCCGCGGGCCTCGTGGTGCGCGACGTTCCGCGTCGCCACTCGAATTTCCGCTCTGCCGAGTCGCTGAGCGACTATCTCGCGAGCCAGAACATCGTCGGTATCGCCGACATCGACACCCGACGCCTGACCCGCATCCTGCGCGAGAAGGGCGCGCAGAGCGGCTGCGTGATGGCCGGCGGGGTCGACGAGAGCAAGGCGCTCGAGGCGGCGCGCGCATTCCCGGGGCTCGCCGGGATGGATCTCGCCAAGGTGGTCACCGCGCCCGCGATGTACGAATGGCACGAAACCGAATGGCGGCTCGGCCGCGGTTACGGCCAGGTGAGCGAGCCGCGTTACCACGTCGTGGGTTTCGACTACGGGGTCAAGCGCAACATCCTGCGCATGCTCGCCGAGCGCGGTTGCCGCGTCACGGTTCTGCCCGCTACCGCCACGGCGGCCGAAGCGCTCGCGCTGAAGCCTGACGGGATTTTCCTGTCCAACGGCCCCGGCGACCCCGAGCCCTGCGACTACGCGATCCGGGCGATCGGCGAACTGGTCGGCGCAGGCGTACCGACCTTTGGGATTTGCCTCGGCCATCAACTGCTCGCGCTCGCCTCCGGCGCGAAGACCGTGAAGATGAAATTTGGCCATCACGGCGCGAACCACCCAGTCAAGGATCTCGACAGCGGGCGCGTCACGATCACGAGCCAGAACCACGGCTTTGCGGTGGACCCCGCGACGCTTCCGGCCAATCTGCGCAGCACGCATGTCTCGTTGTTTGACGGCTCGCTGCAGGGCCTCGCGCGCACCGACGCGCCCGCGTTCAGCTTTCAGGGCCACCCCGAAGCCGCCCCCGGTCCCCACGACCTGAGCTACCTGTTCGATCGATTTATCCAGCTGATGGCCGACCGTGCCGCAGTACACTGATTATGCCCAGCCGCACTGATTTACAAAGCATCCTCATCATCGGCGCGGGCCCGATCGTCATCGGGCAGGCCTGCGAGTTCGACTACTCCGGCGCGCAGGCGTGCAAGGCCCTGCGCGAGGAGGGCTACAAGGTTATTCTCGTCAACAGCAACCCGGCGACGATCATGACCGACCCGGACATGGCCGACGTGACGTACATCGAGCCGATCTCGTGGCAGATCGTCGAGAAGATCATCGCCAAGGAGCGCCCCGACGCGCTGCTGCCGACGATGGGCGGGCAGACCGCGCTCAACTGCGCGCTCGACCTCGCCAAGCACGGCGTGCTCGAGAAATACGGCGTCGAGATGATCGGCGCGTCCAAGGACGCGATCGACAAGGCCGAGGACCGCGAGAAATTCAAGGCCGCGATGACCAAGCTCGGGCTCGGCTCGGCGCGCTCGGCGATCGCCCACAGCATGGAAGAGGCGCTGCAGGTGCAGGCCGCGCTCGGCTTCCCGACCATCATTCGGCCGTCGTTCACGATGGGCGGCTCGGGCGGCGGCATCGCCTACAACAAGGACGAATTCGTCGCCATCTGCGAGCGCGGGCTGGAAGCCTCGCCGACGCACGAACTGCTGATCGAGGAATCGCTGCTCGGCTGGAAAGAGTACGAGATGGAGGTCGTGCGCGACAGCAAGGACAACTGCATCATCGTCTGCTCGATCGAGAACTTCGATCCGATGGGCGTGCACACCGGCGATTCGATCACCGTCGCCCCGGCGCAGACGCTGACCGACAAGGAATATCAGATCATGCGCAACGCGAGTCTCGCGGTGTTGCGCGAGATCGGCGTCGACACGGGCGGCTCGAACGTCCAGTTCGCGATCAACCCCGACGACGGGCGGATGGTCGTCATCGAGATGAACCCGCGCGTCTCGCGCTCGAGCGCGCTCGCGTCGAAGGCGACCGGCTTCCCGATTGCCAAGGTCGCGGCCAAGCTCGCGGTCGGCTACACGCTCGACGAACTGCAGAACGACATCACGGGCGGCGCGACCCCGGCCTCGTTCGAGCCGTCGATCGACTACGTCGTGACCAAGGTGCCGCGCTTCGCGTTCGAGAAATTCCCGCAGGCCGACGACCGCCTGACCACGCAGATGAAATCGGTCGGCGAAGTCATGGCGATGGGGCGAACCTTCCAGGAATCGCTACAGAAAGCCCTGCGCGGACTCGAGGTCGGCGCCGATGGCCTCGATCCGAAGACGACCGATCGCGAGGAGATCGAGGCCGAACTGATGTCGCCCGGACCCGAGCGCATCTGGTACGTCGGCGACGCTTTCCGCGTCGGCATGACGCTCGACGAGGTCCACGCGGTGTCGAAGATCGACCCGTGGTTCCTCGACCAGATCGAGGTGCTGATCGAACTCGAAGCCTCGCTCGCGGGCCGCGCACTGGTCGACCTCGGGCGCGACGAACTGCGCGACCTGAAGCGCGCCGGCTTTTCCGACCGGCGTCTCGCCAAACTCCTGAACACCGACCAGCACGCGGTGCGCGCCCGGCGTAACGAGCTGGCGCTGCACCCGGTCTACAAGCGCGTCGACACCTGCGCGGCCGAATTCGCGACGCAGACCGCGTACATGTATTCGACCTACGAGGAAGAGTGCGAGGCGCATCCGAGCGACAAGAAGAAGATCATGGTTCTCGGCGGCGGCCCCAACCGCATCGGTCAGGGCATCGAGTTCGATTACTGCTGCGTGCATGCCGCGCTCGCGCTACGCGAGAACGGGTTCGAGACCATCATGGTCAACTGCAACCCGGAGACCGTCTCGACCGACTACGACACGTCCGATCGCCTTTATTTCGAGCCGCTGACGCTCGAGGACGTGCTCGAAATCGTGCGCATCGAGAAACCCTTCGGCGTCATCGTGCAGTACGGCGGCCAGACGCCGCTCAAGCTCGCGCGCGACCTGGAACGCAACGGCGTGCCCATCATCGGCACCAGCCCCGATATGATCGACGCCGCCGAGGACCGCGAGCGCTTCCAGCAGATGCTGCACGACCTCGGCCTCAAGCAGCCGCCCAACCGTACCGCGCGCGACCCCGAGAGCGCGCTGCGCATGGCCGCCGAGATCGGCTATCCGCTCGTCGTGCGCCCGTCCTACGTGCTCGGCGGCCGCGCCATGGAAATCGTGCGCGAGGAGGCCGACCTCGTCCGCTACATGACGGAAGCGGTCAAGGTGTCGAACAAGTCGCCGGTGCTGCTCGACCGCTTCCTCAACGACGCGATCGAGGTCGACGTCGACGCGCTCTCCGACGGCGAGCAGGTCGTGATCGGCGGCATCATGCAGCACATCGAGCAGGCCGGCGTGCACTCCGGCGATTCGGCGTGCTCGCTGCCGCCGTACAGCCTCGCGGACGCGTTGCAGGACGAGCTGCGCCGGCAGACCGTCGCGATGGCGAAGGCGCTGAAAGTCGTCGGCCTGATGAACGTGCAGTTCGCGATCCAGGGCGATACGGTCTACGTGCTCGAAGTGAATCCGCGCGCCTCGCGTACCGTGCCTTATGTGTCGAAAGCGATCGGCGCGCCGCTGGCGAAGATCGCGGCGCGGGCGATGGCCGGCATTTCGCTGAAGTCGCAGGCTTTCGAGAAAGAGGTCATTCCGCCGTATTTCTCCGTCAAGGAAGCCGTCTTCCCATTCCGTAAATTCCCCGGAGTCGACACGATTCTCGGCCCCGAAATGAAGTCGACCGGCGAGGTCATGGGGGTTGGCGACAATTTCGGCGAGGCCTTCGTCAAGTCGCAACTGGCGTCGAGTTCGGAGCTGCCGAAACCGGGCGGGCGCGCCTTCATCAGCGTGCGTTCGGGAGATCACAGCGCCGTGGTCGATCTGGCGCAAGGGCTGCGCGACCTCGGCTTCAGCCTCGTCGCGACGCGGGGGACGGCACAGGTCATCGAGGCCGCGGGGATTCCGGTCGCGATCGTCAACAAGGTCAAGGAAGGCCGGCCGCACATCGTCGACATGATCAAGAACGGCGACATCGATTTCATTGTCAATGTCGTCGAAGACAAGAAGGCGGTGAAGGATTCGTACGCGATTCGCGCCGAGGCGCTCTCGCGCAGGGTCGTATACTTCACCACGCTTGCCGGCGCGCGCGCGGCCTGCATGGGCATGCAGCACGGCAACGAACTCGAGGTGTATTCTTTGCAGGCGCTGCACCGGCGTCTGAACTGACTGGACAAAGGTAGGCTGTGACTAAATTTCCCCTCACCGTCGTCGGCGCCGAAAAGCTGCGCGCCGAACTCCAACATCTGAAGAGCGTCCAGCGGCCGGCTGTGATCCAGGCGATCGCCGAAGCGCGCGCGCAGGGGGACCTTTCCGAAAACGCGGAGTACGACGCTGCCAAGGAGAAGCAGGGCTTCATCGAAGGCCGCATCGCCGAGCTGGAAGGAAAGCTGTCCAACGCGCAGATCATCGACCCCACGACGCTCGACGCCGACGGCCGCATCGTCTTCGGCGCGACGGTCGACCTCGAGGACGTCGAGTCCGGCGACAGCGTGACCTACCAGATCGTCGGCGACGACGAAGCCGACATCAAGCAGGGCAAGATCTCGGTGTCGTCGCCGATCGCGCGCGCGCTGATCGGGAAGTACGCGGGGGACGCCGTCGACGTGCAGGCGCCCGGCGGGGTTCGCCAGTACGAAGTGCTCGACGTTCTTTACAAGTAAGCGGTCAGATGCGGCGTTTCTGGGACGGGCTGGCGGGCACCTTGCTCGTGCTGTGGATCGGCGGGCTCTGGGCGATCGGCTATGTCGCGGCGCCCACCCTGTTCGGCAATCTCGGCGACAAGCACCTGGCCGGCGTACTGGCCGGCAAGCTGTTCGAGATCATGGCCTGGATCGGCATCGTCGCGGCGGCCTATCTGCTGATTTACCGCATTGCGCGCGACGGCGGCGCGGCCTTGAAGACCCTGTTCTTCTGGGTAGTGGTTGTGATGCTCGCGCTGACGCTGATCGGCCAGTTCGGCATCCAGCCGATCCTGCAGGGTCTGAAGGATCAGGCGATGCCGCGCGCGGTGATGGAAAGCGTCTTCGCCGACCGTTTCCGGCATTGGCACGGCGTATCGAGCATTCTCTACCTGCTGCAGAGCGGATTGGGCCTCCTGCTCGTGTGGCGCGCGGGCCTCGCCCGCTGAGCGCGGCTTCAGGCGGGGAGCGTGATCTCAGGCTTCGCCGCCGGGCGATAAATCACCAATACCTTGCCGATTTGCTGGACCGGTTCGGCGCCGCTCGCGGCGCAAATTTCCGTCAGCCAGGCCCGGCGCACCTCGGACTCGTCGCTGGCCGCCTTGATCTTGATCAGTTCATGCGCCGCGAGGGCGCGCTCGATCTCTTTCAGCACCGCCGGCGTCAGCCCCTGGCCACGGATCATGACGACGGGCTGGCGGTTGTGAGCGAGGCCTCGCAGGTATTGGCGCTGCGCGGGGGTGAGTGGTTTCATGGGTATTCCTTAAATCGAGCGCGGATTGTAGCCGATACGACCTGAAGAAATGGCGCAGAAACCCAAGCGGACGAAATCGGGCAGCGCGTGGATGCACGAGCACGTGACCGACGCCTATGTCAAAAAGGCCCAGCAAGACGGCTTCCGTTCCCGCGCGGCCTACAAGCTGCTCGAAATCGACAGCCGCGACCACCTGTTGCATCCTGGAATGACGGTCGTCGACCTCGGTGCGGCGCCGGGCAGCTGGTGCCAGGTCGCCGTACAGAAAATGAAGCGGCAGGGCAGGGTGCTCGCGATCGACCTCCTGCCGGTCGCGCCGCTGCCCGGGGTCGAGGCGCTGCAGGGCGACTTCACCGCGCCCGATACCCTCGCATGGCTCGAAAATACCCTGCAGGCCGCGCGCGTCGACCTTGTTTTGAGCGACATGGCCCCCAATATGAGCGGGGTGATGCTGCGTGACCAGGCGCGCCACTACGAATTATGCGAGTTGGCGCTCGATTTCGCCGTAAATTGGCTGAAACCCGACGGCGCTTTTCTCGTCAAAGTGTTCCAGGGGAGCGGTTTCGAGGACTTTCGAAACGCGATGCGTCGAGCGTTCGACCAGGTGGTCATCCGTAAACCCGATGCGTCGCGCGACCGCAGCAGCGAGGTCTACCTTCTGGGGCGCCGTCCGGTTAAGCTGGAGTCCGTCGCAGCCACGGGCGCTTCGTGACAGGCTTCCGAAGTGGGCTTAGAATGAGTCTAAACTGCTGCGCAGAATTTGAACGTGCCGTGTTCGGCACCAAGGAGTGAACGTGAACAACTTGTCGAAGAACGTCGCCATCTGGTTGATCATCGCTGTCATCCTGATGACGGTCTTCAACCAATTCGGCGCGCAGCGCAGCGCCCAGTCGCAGATTCCTTATTCGCAATTCATCGAGGAAGTGCGGCAGCAGCAGATCGCCAAAGTGGTGATCGAGGGCAACGTGCTGAAGGGCGAGCGCAGCGATGGCCAGCGCTTCACGAGTTATGCGCCGAGCGATCCGTGGATGGTGTCGGATCTGCTGAAAAATGGCGTCATGGTCGAGGCCAAGCCCGAGGAGCAGCCGTCCTTCCTGATGAGCCTCTTCATCTCGTGGTTCCCGATGCTGCTGCTGATCGGCGTGTGGATCTTCTTCATGCGTCAGATGCAGGGCGGCGGACGCGGCGGCGCGTTCTCGTTCGGCAAGAGCCGCGCGCGCCTGCTCGACGAGAACGCCAACCCGGTGACCTTCGCGGACGTCGCCGGCTGCGACGAAGCGAAGGAAGATGTCGCCGAACTGGTCGACTTCCTCAAGGATCCGTCCAAGTTCCAGAAACTCGGCGGCCGCATTCCGCGCGGCGTGTTGATGGTCGGTCCGCCCGGCACGGGCAAGACGCTGCTCGCGCGCTCGATCGCCGGGGAGGCGAAGGTGCCGTTCTTCAGCATTTCGGGCTCCGATTTCGTCGAGATGTTCGTCGGCGTCGGCGCCGCGCGCGTGCGCGACATGTTCGAACAGGCGAAGAAGAACGCACCGTGCATCATCTTCATCGACGAAATCGACGCCGTGGGCCGTCAGCGCGGCGCCGGCCTCGGCGGCGGCAACGACGAGCGCGAGCAGACGCTCAACCAGCTGCTGGTGGAGATGGACGGCTTCGAGGCGACGACTGGCGTCATCGTGATCGCGGCGACCAACCGCCCCGACGTGCTCGACCCCGCGCTGCTGCGCCCCGGCCGTTTCGACCGCCAGGTCGTGGTCGGCCTGCCGGACATTCGTGGACGCGAGCAGATCCTGCTCGTGCACATGCGCAAGGTGCCGGTCGCACCCGACGTCCGTGCCGACATCCTCGCGCGCGGCACGCCCGGCATGTCCGGCGCCGACCTCGCCAACCTTGTGAACGAGGCGGCACTGTTTGCGGCCCGGGGCAACAAGCGCCTCGTCGATATGGACGATTTCGAGCAGGCCAAGGACAAGATCCTGATGGGCGCCGAGCGCAAATCCATGGTCATCACGCCCGAGGACAAGAAGAAGACGGCTTACCACGAGTCGGGCCACGCGGTGATCGGCATGTCCTTGCCTGGCTGTGACCCGGTACACAAGGTGACCGTGATCCCTCGCGGGCGCGCCCTGGGCGTGACGATGTCGCTGCCCGAAATCGACCGCTTCAGCCTGTACAAGGACCAGATGCTGGCGCAGATCAGCATGCTGTTCGGTGGACGCGTCGCCGAAGAAATCTTCGTCGGCAGCGTCTCGACCGGGGCATCGAACGACTTCGAGCGTGCGACGAGCATCGCCCGCGACATGGTGACGCGCTACGGCATGTCGGAAGCGCTGGGACCCATGGTCTATGGCGAAAACGAGGGCGAAGTCTTCCTCGGCCGCTCGGTGACGACGCACAAGAACATGAGCGAGGCGACGATGCAGAAGGTCGACGCCGAAATCCGCCGCATTCTCGACGAGCAATACGACGTCGCGCGCAAAATCCTCACCGACAACCGCGACAAGGTCGAGGCGATGACGGCCGCGCTGCTCGAGTTCGAGACGATCGATGCGGAGCAGATCGCCGACATCATGGCCGGTCGTCCGGTCCGTCCGCCGCGGCCTTCCGCGCCGCCGCAGCCGCCCGCGAGCGGGGGAGACAAGCCCAGCGCACCTGCGCCCACGGCGCACCCGGCGCAGGAAACCTAGGCGGGCGTACAGCGTCAGCCAGTACAATGGAGGGGCTTCGGTCCCTCCTTTTTCATGTCCATCCTGCACGCCGGACCCCACCGCATCTCTCTCGCAGAGCCCGTCCTCATGGGCATCGTCAACGTCACGCCCGATTCGTTTTCGGATGGCGGCTGCCTGGCCGGTCCGCGCGCTGCGATCGATCACGCGCTGAGGCTGCACGATGCGGGCGCGGCGATCCTCGACGTCGGAGGCGAGTCGACCCGGCCGGGCGCGGCGCCCGTTCCGCTCGACGAAGAACTGCAGCGCGTGCTGCCGGTGGTCGACGCGCTCGCGCAGCGCGGCCATGTCGTCTCGATCGATACGCGGAAACCCGAGGTGATGCGCGCGGCGGTCGCCGCGGGCGCCGCCATGGTGAACGACGTGGCGGCCCTGCAGGCGCCGGGCGCACTCGAGACTGTCGCCGCTTCCCCCGCCGCCGTGTGCCTGATGCACATGCAGGGCGCGCCGCAGACGATGCAGCAGGCGCCGCACTACGCCGACGTCGTCGAGGAGGTGAAGACCTTTCTCGCCGCGCGGGTCGCGGCGGCCGCGCAGGCGGGCATCGACCGTGCACGGCTCGTGGTCGACCCGGGCTTCGGCTTCGGCAAGACACTCGAACATAATCTCGAATTGCTGCGCAAACTCGATGGCCTGCTCGCGCTGGGCCTGCCGATCCTGGCCGGGATGTCGCGCAAGGCGATGCTCGGCGCACTGACCGGACGCCCTGTCGGCGAGCGCGAATTCGCCGGCGTCGCCGCGCACCTCATGGCTGTGGCGCGGGGCGCGCGGATCGTTCGGGTACATAATGTCGCAGCCATGCGCGATGCGCTGGCGATCTGGAAAGCGGTTGAGGGGAGGAGTCGTCAAGATGGGTCGTAAATACTTCGGTACCGACGGGGTCCGCGGCAAGGTCGGCGAAACGCCGATCACGCCCGAGTTCGTCATGCGTCTCGGCTACGCGGCCGGCAAGGTGTTGGTGTCCGACCGCGGGAGCTTGCCCGCGAACGAGCATCCGACCGTGCTGATCGGCAAGGACACGCGCATTTCCGGCTACATGCTCGAGGCGGCACTCGAAGCAGGCTTCACGGCGGCCGGCGTGAACGTTCTCATGACCGGTCCGATGCCGACCCCCGCCGTCGCCTACCTGACGCGTGCGCTACGCCTGCAGGCTGGCGTCGTGATCTCCGCCTCGCACAATCCCTTCGAGGACAACGGCATCAAGTTCTTTTCGGCGAGCGGGCAGAAGCTCCCCGACAGCGTCGAGGAAGCGATCGAGGCTGCGCTCGACCAGCCGCTCGCGACCGTCGCGGCGCGCCAGCTCGGGCGCGCGCGGCGAATCGAGGATGCGGCCGCGCGCTACATCGAATTCTGCAAGAGCACCTTTCCCAACCGGCTCGACCTGCGCGGCATGCGCATCGTCGTCGACTGCGCGCACGGCGCGACCTACCACGTCGCCCCCCATGTGCTGCACGAACTCGGCGCGGAAGTCGTGGCCATTGGCAACGAGCCCAACGGCTTCAACATCAACGAAGCCTGCGGCGCGACGCATACGCCGGCGCTGGCCGACGCGGTTCGCGCGCATCACGCCGACATCGGGATATCGCTCGACGGTGACGGCGACCGCCTGATGATGGCCGATGCCCACGGCCGGATCTACGACGGCGACCAACTCGTTTACGTGATCGCGCGCCACCGCCTCGAGACGGGCTACATGAAGGGCGGCGTGGTCGGCACGCTGATGACCAATCTGGGTACCGAGCATGCGCTCGCGCGCATTCACGTGCCCTTCGAGCGCGCGAAGGTGGGCGATCGCTACGTGCTCAAGCGTCTCCATGCCAACGGCTGGTTCCTCGGCGGTGAGACGTCGGGGCATATCCTCTGCCTCGACAAGCACACGACCGGTGACGGCATCGTCTCGAGCCTGCAGGTGCTGCGCGCGCTGCGCGAGACCGGCAAAACGCTCGACGCCTTCACCGCCGACCTGGAAACCTATCCGCAGGTCATGATCAACGTGCCCGTCGTCAAGGGATTCAGGCTTAGTGACGCGGCGGCCGTCACCGTTGCCGTTGCCGATGCGGAGTCTGCGTTGAATGGCAGCGGTCGCATCGTGCTGCGTGCGTCCGGTACCGAACCGCTGATCCGGGTGATGGTGGAGGGTCGCGACGGCGACCTCGTCCGCCGCACCGCCGAGATGATCGCGGACGCGGTACGAGCGGCCGCGGCGGCGAGCGATATCGCGGTCTGAAATATATCTGTAATATTCGGCCGCTAGTATGGCGCGGTTGCCCGCGCGGCGACGTCCAACTACTACGGAGATTCTTCAGATGCTTACACTCAACGGACTGGCGCGCGCCGCCGCAGCCGTCTTCGCGAGCGTCGCCGTGGCGGCGAGCGCGATGGCAGCGGACGTCACCGGCGCCGGCGCGACCTTCCCCTACGCCGTCTATACCAAGTGGGCCGAGGCCTATCGTGCGGCGACCGGCAACAAGGTCAATTACCAGGGCATCGGTTCTTCGGGCGGTGTGAAGCAGATCAAGGCGAAGACCGTCGATTTCGGCGGCACCGACGCGCCGCTCAAGGACGCCGATCTCGATGCGGTGCGCCTCGTGCAGGTGCCTACCGTCATGGGTGGCGTGACGATCGTTGCCAACGTCCCGGGAATCGACTCGGGCAAACTCAAACTCGACGGGGTGACGGCGGCGAACATCTTCCGCGGGGCGATCTACAAGTGGAACGATCCGGCAATCCGGAAACTGAACCCGGGCGTCGCATTGCCGAATCTGGCGATTACCGTCGCGCACCGTTCCGACGGCTCGGGTACGACCTACGCCTTCACCCATTACCTCGCCAAGCAGTCGCCGCGTTTCAAAAGCGAGGTCGGGGCGGGCAATACCGTGAACTGGCCGGCCAACGCAGTCGGGGGCAAGGGCAACCCCGGCGTGGCGGCCAACGTTCAGAAGATCAAGGGCGCGATCGGGTATGTCGACATCGCCGACGCGATGAAGAACGGGATGCGTTTCGTCGCCCTGAAGAACCGCGCCGGGAACTACATCGTCCCGAGCCAGCAGTCGGTCGCCGACGCCGCCGCCGGGGCCAACTTCAAGGTCAAGGGTATGGCTCCCGACCTGCTCGACCAGACGCACAAGAACGCCTGGCCGATCACCAGCGCGACCTATATCCTTGTCTATCAAAAAGGCGCCAGCGCTGCTAAACAGAAGGGCGTGGTCGATTTCTTCCGGTGGTCGCTCAGAAACGGCCAGAAGATGGCGACCGACCTCGGTTTCGTGCCCTTGCCGCCGAACGTCGTGCAAATGGTCGAAGCGGAGATGGGCAAGATCAAGTAAGGCTAGAGGCCCTCGCGCAATGCGCCGCGAGGGTATCTACGCAAGCTGCTGTCGCCGGGCGGCTGCTTGCGTAGATAAAATTGATCCATAGGCATTCCACCGTGAGCGAGCCCAGCGCATCCGCCCGAGTCGACCTGCATGCCCGTCAGGTCAGGACCTTCCAGCTGCAAGACAAGCTTTTCCATCAGGCGACCCGCCTGTTCGCGTTCGTCGTGCTGGCGGCGCTGGTCGGCATCCTGGTTGCGCTGAGCATCGAGGCGTGGCCGAGTCTGAAGGCCTTCGGTCCGGCCTTTCTGTGGACTAACATCTGGAGCGTGCCGGACGACCAGTACGGCGCACTGGCGGCGATCTACGGCACAGTCGTGACCTCGGTGCTGGCGCTGCTGATTGCCGTGCCGATCAGTTTCGGCATTGCGCTGTTTCTTACCGAGACCTGTCCGGTGTGGCTGCGCCGTCCGCTCGGCACGGCGATCGAGTTGCTCGCCGGCATCCCGTCCATCGTCTACGGCATCTGGGGCCTGTTCGTGTTCGCGCCGCTGTTTGCCGAATACGCGCAGCCCCGTCTACAGCAAGTGCTCGGCGACGTCCCCGTGATCGGCAGCTGGTTCTCCGGGCCGCCCATCGGCGTCGGCATTCTGGCTGCGAGCATCGTCCTCGCGCTGATGGTGATTCCGTTCATCGCCTCGGTTATGCGCGACGTCTTCGAGACCGTGCCGCATGTGCTCAAGGAATCGGCGTACGGCATGGGCTGCACCACCTGGGAGGTCGTGCGCAACATCGTCTTGCCATACACGCGTGTCGGGGTCATCGGCGGGATCATGCTCGGGCTGGGCCGTGCGCTCGGCGAGACGATGGCCGTGACCTTCGTGATCGGCAATGCCAACCGCATCAACGGCAGCCTGTTCGCGCCGGGCACCTCGATCGCATCCACCCTGGCCAACGAGTTCGGCGAAGCCGATCCGGGCCTGCACATCGCCTCGCTGTTCGCGCTGGGCCTGGTGCTGTTCGTCATCACCTTCGTGGTGCTGGCGATATCGCGCTGGCTGATCAGCCGCGGCCGCGGCGCCGAAGGGCTGTAGAGCATGATGAGTTTGTACGGACGCCGGGTTTGGAAAAACCGCATCGGCATCACGCTGTCGATGGTGGCGATGAGCCTCGGGCTGATCGCGCTGCTGTGGATATTGTGGACGCTGTTTTCGAAGGGATTCGCGGCGCTGAGCCTGGATCTGTTCGCGCAGGACACGCCGGCGCCTGGCTCGGAAGGCGGCGGCCTGCGCAATGCCATCGTCGGCAGCGGTTTGATCCTGCTGTTCTCGATGCTGATCTCGACGCCCATCGGCATTCTGGCCGGGATCTATCTCGCCGAATTCGGCCGGGTTTCGAAGTTCGCCTCGTTCACCCGCTTCATGACCGACATCATGCTGTCGGCGCCGTCCATCGTCATCGGCCTCTTCGTCTACGCCCTGTTCGTCGCGACGACGGGTGGCTTCTCAGGCTGGGCAGGGTCGCTGGCCTTGGCGCTGATCGCGATTCCCGTCGTGGTGCGCACGACCGAGAACATGCTGAAACTGGTGCCGACGAGTCTGCGTGAGGCGGCGTTCGCAGTCGGTGCGCCGCGCTGGCAGGTATCCCTCAAGGTAACCCTGCGCGCGGTGAAGTCGGGTGTGGCGACCGGCGTGCTGCTGGCGATGGCGCGGATCACCGGCGAAACGGCGCCGCTCCTCTTCACGGCGCTGAACAACCAGTTCTTCAGCACCAAGATGGCCGAGCCCATGGGCAACCTGCCCGTGGTGATCTACCAGTTCGCGCTCAGTCCGTACGACAACTGGATCAACCTTGCCTGGGGCGGCGCCTTGCTGATCGCCTTCGTCGTCCTCGCGGTCAACATCGGCGTGCGTGTGGTCTTCCGCAACAAAGACAAACGTTAACTACTCCGGAGCTTTCTTTCGATGTCCGATCAAGTCATGCCGACCGGTCAGAATCCCGCGCTGCAAATCCGCAATCTGGATTTCTTCTACGGCGATTTCAAAGGCCTCAAGAACGTCAATCTCGACATCGCGCAGAAGAAGGTGACGGCCTTTATCGGTCCGTCCGGTTGCGGCAAGTCCACGCTGTTGCGTACGTTCAACCGCATGTACGACCTGTATCCGGGACAGCGCGCCGAGGGGGAAATCCTCTTTCACGGCAAGAACCTGCTCGAAAAAAGCCAGGACGTTAACCTCGTGCGCGCCAAGATCGGTATGGTGTTTCAGAAACCGACGCCGTTCCCGATGACGATCTATGAAAACATCGCGTTCGGCGTGCGCCTTTATCAGCGCATGTCGGGGAGCGCGATGGACGATCGCGTGGAGTGGGCGCTCAAGAAAGCCGCGCTCTGGGGCGAGGTCAAGGACAAGCTCAATCAGAGCGGCCTGTCGTTGTCGGGCGGGCAGCAGCAGCGTCTGTGCATCGCGCGCGCCGTCGCCGTCAAACCCGAAATCGTTCTGCTCGACGAGCCGACTTCCGCGCTGGATCCGATATCGACGGCCAAGATCGAGGAACTCATCAACGAGTTGAAGAGCGACTACACGATCGCGATCGTCACCCACAACATGCAGCAGGCGGCGCGAATTTCGGACTACACGGCGTTCATGTACCTCGGAGAGCTGATCGAATTCAACGAGACCGGGACGATTTTCATGCGGCCCGGCAAGAAGCAGACCGAAGACTACATCACCGGTCGTTTCGGTTGACCGCGTCACGCGTAGCGCTTACCATCGCGCACTTTTGTTCGGCAGACATCCATGCGCAAGAAGCTCGTAGCCGGTAACTGGAAAATGCACGGCAGCCTCGCCGAGAACGCGGCGCTGCTCGCCGCGCTCAAACCCGCTCTGCAGGGGATCGAGGCTGCGGTCTGCGTGCCGTTTCCCTATCTGGCACAGGTGCAGACCGCGCTGGCAGGCTCGTCGCTTGCGTGGGGCGCACAAAACGTTTCCGAGCATGGCAAGGGTGCATTTACCGGTGAAGTGTCGGCGTCAATGCTGCTCGATTTCGGCTGCAAGTACGTCATCGTCGGCCATTCCGAGCGGCGCAGCCTCTATGGCGAGTCGGACGCGCTCGTGGCCGCGAAATACATGGCTGCGCAGGCCGCCGGGCTCACGCCGATCCTCTGCGTCGGCGAATCGCTCGCCGAGCGTGAGTCGGGCGTCACCGAGCAGGTCGTCGCGCGCCAGCTCGACGCCGTGGTCGCCGCCGCCGGCATCGCATCGTTGGCCCGGGCGGTCGTCGCGTACGAGCCCGTCTGGGCGATCGGAACGGGCAAGACCGCGAGCCCCGAACAGGCGCAGGCCGTGCACGCGTTCATTCGCGGCAAGCTCGCCGACCTCGATGCTGCGGTCGCAGCCGGCCTGATCATTCAGTATGGGGGTAGCGTAAAGGCCGCAAATGCGGCAGAATTGATGGCTCAGCCGGATATCGACGGCGGGCTGATCGGCGGCGCCTCGCTGCTTGCCGATGAGTTCGTGGCAATCTGTCGGGCGGCTGCCAAATAAGAGTTAGCACATGGAAACGCTGGTCTGGGTCCTTCACGTAATCGTCGCCATCGCCGTCATTGCACTGGTTCTGTTGCAGCACGGCAAAGGCGCCGATATGGGCGCAGCCTTCGGAAGTGGTTCATCCGGCAGCCTGTTCGGTGCCAGCGGTTCGGCCAACTTTTTGAGCCGGAGCACGGCGATCGTCGCGACGCTGTTCTTTTTGACCAGCCTCGGCCTCGCGTATTTCGGCCTTCAGCAGCACAAGCCGGCCAGCGTGCTCGATCGCACGCAGGTTCCGGCCCAGTCGGCGCAGCCTGCAGCGCCGGCGCCGAGCCAGGACACCGGCTCGAAAGCGGAGGATATTCCGCAGTAAGCTTTGCAGCACCCATCGGGCGCAAGCCCATTGGCCGACGTGGTGGAATTGGTAGACACGCTATCTTGAGGGGGTAGTGACCTTGGTCGTGCGAGTTCGAGTCTCGCCGTCGGCACCATCAAATTTCCTGATTCATTCATTAGTTCAGACTATTGGATAAATCATTGATTTAATGCGAGAAATCGCGATTTTTTCGGCTTGACACTCGGCGCTCGCGCCTAATACACTCCCCAGATGATTCAACAGCCTGTCTAGGCGCGCGGAGGGGCTCTTGCTGGAAAATTACCTCCCTATTCTGCTGTTCATTTTGGTCGGCCTCGCGTTTGGTATCGGTCCGATCGTGGCCGGCGGGCTCCTTGCCCCGCATCGGCCGGACAGCGAGAAGCTTTCTCCCTACGAGTGTGGCTTCGAGGCCTTCGAGGATGCGCGGATGAAGTTCGACGTGCGCTACTACCTCGTCGCCATTCTGTTCATTCTGTTCGATCTCGAGATCGCTTTTCTGTTTCCCTGGGCGATTGTGCTTGAGGAGATCGGAATGGCCGGGTTCCTTGCGATGATGGTGTTTCTCGGCATCCTCGTCGTCGGTTTCATCTACGAATGGATGAAGGGAGCGCTGGAGTGGGAGTAAGGCCTGTGAGCCCCAGGGCGAGGCGTGGCGCATGAGCATCGAGGGCGTCCTCGAGCAGGGCTTCGTCACCACCAAGGCGGACCAGCTCATCAACTACATGCGCACGGGGTCGATGTGGCCGATGACCTTCGGTCTTGCCTGCTGCGCGGTCGAGATGATGCAGGCCGGCGCCTCGCGCTACGACCTCGATCGTTTCGGCATCGTCTTTCGTCCGAGCCCGCGGCAGTCCGATGTGATGATCGTCGCCGGCACGCTCTGCAACAAGATGGCTCCGGCCCTGCGCAAGGTCTACGACCAGATGGCGGAGCCGCGCTGGGTGATCTCGATGGGCTCGTGCGCGAACGGCGGTGGCTATTATCACTATTCGTATTCGGTCGTGCGCGGGTGCGACCGCATCGTGCCGGTCGACATTTACGTGCCCGGGTGCCCGCCGACGGCCGAGGCGCTCATATTCGGGATCATCCAGTTGCAGAAGAAGATCCGCCGCACCAACACCATCGCCCGCTGACATGTCGATCACGCTGGAGTCCTTGTCCGCCTGCCTGAAAAATGCCCTCGGTGACGCGCTCGTTCAGACGATCGAGCGCCTCGGCGAACTGACGCTCGTGGTCAAGCCCCAGGCCTACGCGCCGGCGATGCTGGCCTTGCGCGACCACCCGGACTGCCGCTTCGAGCAGTTGATCGACCTGTGCGGTGTCGACTATTCCGGGTATGGCGAGGGCGCCTGGGAGGGTCCGCGCTTTGCCGTCGTCGCGCACCTGCTTTCGGTGTCGAAGAACGCCCGCGTGCGTGTGCGCGTGTTTTGCCCCGACGACGATTTGCCCGCGGTCGCGTCCGTCGTGGATATCTGGCCCGCCGCGAGTTGGTTCGAGCGCGAGGCTTTCGATCTCTACGGCATCGTTTTCGAGGGTCACCCGGACTTGCGTCGCATCCTCACCGACTACGGCTTCATCGGTCATCCTTTCCGCAAGGACTTCCCGCTTTCGGGCAACGTCGAGATGCGTTACGACCCGACCCAGCAGCGCGTGATCTACCAGCCGGTGTCGATCGAGCCGCGCGACAACGTGCCGCGCGTCGTGCGCGACGAAAGCTACGGCGACGGGCGGGCATGATGTCGCTCGATCGCATCACGGGCCCGAAGGGGGTCTGACGCCATGGCAGAAATCAGAAACTACACGATGAACTTCGGTCCGCAGCATCCGGCCGCGCACGGTGTTCTGCGCCTCGTGCTGGAACTGGACGGCGAAGTCATCCAGCGTGCCGACCCGCACATCGGGCTCCTGCACCGTGCGACCGAAAAGCTGGCGGAACACAAGACCTTCCTTCAGGCGCTCCCGTACATGGACCGTCTCGACTACGTGTCGATGATGGTCAACGAGCACGCCTACGTCATGGCGATCGAGAAGCTGCTCGGCATCGAGGTGCCCGAGCGCGCGCAATACATCCGCGTGATGTTCGACGAGATCACCCGCGTCCTCAACCACCTGCTGTGGCTCGGCGCGCATGCGCTCGACGTCGGCGCGATGACCGTGTTCCTCTACGCCTTCCGCGAGCGCGAAGACCTCATGGACTGCTACGAGGCGGTGTCCGGGGCGCGCATGCACGCGGCGTACTACCGGCCTGGCGGCGTCTACCGCGACCTGCCCGACCGCATGCCGCAGTATCAGGCGCAGCACACGCGCAACGAGTCGACGATGAAGTCGATGAACGCGAACCGACAGGGTTCGCTGCTCGATTTCATTGAGGATTTCACGACCCGCTTCCCGGCTTACGTTGACGAGTACGAAACCCTGCTGACCGACAACCGCATCTGGAAGCAGCGCACCGTCGGCATCGGCGTCGTCGCCCCGGAACGGGCGCTGGCCCTGGGTTTTACCGGGCCCATGCTGCGCGGTTCCGGCGTCGAGTGGGATCTGCGCAAGAAGCAGCCCTACGAAGTGTACGAGCGCATGGATTTCGACATCCCGGTCGGGACCAACGGCGACTGCTACGACCGCTACCTGGTGCGCATCGAGGAGATGCGCCAGTCCAACCGCATCATCAGGCAATGCGTCGACTGGCTGCGCAAGAACCCCGGCCCGATTATGGTCGACAACCACAAGGTCTCGCCGCCGCCGCGGGTCGACATGAAGCAGAACATGGAAGAGCTGATCCACCATTTCAAGCTCTTCACCGAGGGCATGCACGTGCCCGCCGGGGAAGCCTACGCCGCGGTCGAACACCCCAAGGGCGAGTTCGGCATCTATCTCGTCTCCGACGGTGCGAACAAGCCTTACCGCATGAAGATTCGCGCGCCCGGCTTCGCCCATCTCGAGGCGCTCGACGAGATGAGCCGCGGGCACATGATTGCCGACGTCGTCGCGATCATCGGGACGCAGGATATCGTTTTCGGGGAGATCGATCGTTGATGGCCGATCAGGATGTGAAAGACAAGGTCGAGCTCAGCGCCGAGGCGCTGGCTTTGATCGACGCCGAAGTCGCCAAATACCCGGCGGACCAGAAGCAGTCCGCGGTCATGGCCGCGCTCAGGATCGCGCAGGTCGAGAAGGGCTGGCTCAAGCCGGAACTGATCGACTATGTCGCCGACTACCTGCAGATGCCGCCGATCGCGGCCTACGAAGTGGCGACCTTCTACAACATGTACGACACCCAGCCCGTCGGTCGCCACAAGATCACGGTGTGCACGAATCTTCCCTGTGCCTTGAGGGGGGCGGGCGAGATCGCCGCGCACCTCAAGGAAAAACTCGGCATCGGCTTCGGCGAGACGACCGAGGACGGGCGCTACACGCTGAAGGAAGGCGAGTGCATGGGGGCATGCGGCGATGCGCCGATGTGCCTGCACAACAATCACACGATGCACACGCACCTTACGCCAGAGAAGGTCGACGAGTTGCTGGACAAGCTGAAATGAGTCTGCTCACGCCCACGCCGCAGGTCTGCAGCTGGACGCAGACGCTCGACGATCCGGCATCGCTCGCCACCTACGTCGCCAACGGCGGGTACCAGGCTCTGCGCCGCGTCGTCACCGAAGCGGTCCCGGGTGACGACATCATCGCCGAGATCAAGACCAGCGCGTTGCGCGGGCGGGGCGGGGCGGGGTTTCCGACCGGCCTCAAGTGGAGCTTCATGCCGCGTGCGTTTCCGGGCGACAAGTACATCGTCTGCAATAGCGACGAAGGCGAGCCGGGCACCTTCAAGGACCGCGATATCCTGCGCTACAACCCGCACCAGCTGATCGAAGGCATGGCGATCGCCGGGTACGTGCTCGGCGCGCGCGTGGGTTACAACTATATCCACGGAGAGATTTTCGAGGTCTACCAGATCTTCGAACGCGCGCTCGAGGAAGCACGGCAAGCGGGCTACCTCGGCGCCAACCTGTTCGGAACCGATTTCTGCTTCGACCTGCACGCCCACCACGGCTACGGTGCGTACATCTGCGGCGAAGAAACGGCCCTGCTCGAGTCGATCGAAGGCAAGAAGGGGCAGCCGCGCTTCAAGCCGCCGTTTCCCGCAAGCTTCGGTCTCTACGGCAAGCCGACCACGATCAACAATACCGAAACGCTGGCGAGCGTCCCCTGGATCGTGCAGCACGGCGGCCAGGCCTTCCTCGAGCTCGGCAAGCCGAACAACGGCGGCGCCAAGCTGTTTTCGGTATCCGGCCATGTCAACCGGCCGGGCAATTACGAGGTGCCGCTCGGCACGCCGTTCACCGAATTGCTGGAAATGGCCGGCGGCGTGCGCGACGGCCGCAGCCTGAAGGCCGTCATCCCCGGCGGATCTTCGGCGCCGGTGTTGCCGGGGCACATCATGATGGAGACGACGATGGATTTCGATTCCATCGCCAAGGCCGGCTCGATGCTCGGCTCCGGGGCCGTCATCGTGATGGACGAAACCGTATGCATGGTGCGCGCGCTCGAGCGGCTCTCGTACTTCTATTACGAGGAGTCGTGCGGCCAGTGCACGCCCTGCCGCGAGGGGACCGGATGGATGTATCGCGTGATCCATCGCATCGAGAACGGGCAGGGACGCCCCGAAGACATGGATCTCCTCAACAGTGTCGCAGGCCAGATCGGCGGACACACGATCTGCGCCCTCGGTGACGCGGCGGCCATGCCGGTGCAAAGCTTCCTCAAACATTTCGGCCACGAGTTCGAGCATCACATCGAACACAAGCGCTGCATGGTCTGACGGTACGACAACGATGGCTACCCTGAATATCGAAATCGATGGGCGCGCGCTGCAGGTCGAAAGCGGCGACACCATCATGGACGCCGCGAACCAGGCGGGTATCACGATTCCGCATTTCTGCTATCACAAGAAGCTCTCGATCGCCGCGAACTGTCGCATGTGCCTGGTTCAGGTCGAGAAGGCGCCGAAGCCGCTGCCGGCCTGCGCCACGCCCGTCACCGAGGGCATGAAGGTCCACACCCGCTCGGAATATGCGATCAACGCACAAAAAGGCGTGATGGAATTCCTGTTGATCAATCACCCGCTCGACTGCCCGATTTGCGACCAGGGCGGCGAATGCACGCTGCAGGATCTGGCGGTCGGCTACGGCGGTTCGTCCTCGCGCTACCAGGAGATCAAACGCGTCGTGCGCGAGAAGAATCTCGGGCCGCTCATCGCGACCGACATGACGCGCTGCATCCACTGCAGCCGCTGCGTGCGTTTCGGCCAGGAAATCGCCGGGATGATGGAACTCGGCATGCCTGGGCGCGGCGAGCACACGGAAGTTATGCCCTTCCTCGAAGGCCAGGTCGCGTCGGAATTGTCGGGCAACGTCATCGACCTCTGCCCGGTGGGCGCGTTGACCAGCAAGCCGTTCCGCTACACCGCCCGGCCCTGGGAGTTGTCGCGCCGCCCGTCGATAAGCCCGCACGACAGCCTCGGCTCGAATCTCGAGGTGCACGTCAAGAACAACAAGGTCATGCGCGTGGTGCCGCGCGAGAACGAGGACGTCAACGAATGCTGGCTCGCCGACCGCGACCGCTTTTCGTACGAGGGACTCAACACGGCCGAGCGCCTGACCTGGCCGATGATCAAGCAGGACGGCCAGTGGATCGAGACCGACTGGCGGACCGCGCTGCAATACGTCGCCGACAGGCTGAAGGCCATTCCGCCCGAGCAGATCGGTGCGCTGTCGACGCCGCACCGGCCGGCGGAAGAACTGTTTCTGCTGCAGAAGCTCATGCGCGGCATGGGCAGCGGCAACGTCGACCACCGTCTGCGGCAGTCGGATTTCGCGCTCGACGCCAAGGCGCAGGGCGGCTTCTGGCTCGGCATGCCCGTGACCTACATGTCGCGCCTCAACCGCATGCTCGTCGTCGGCTCCAACCTGCGCAAGGATCATCCGCTGATGGCCCACCGCATACGCGAGGCGGTGCGGTGGTACGGCGAACTTAACCTGATCAATGCTGCGGACGACGAATTCCTCGGCAAGGTCCACGCCAAACGCATCGTCGCACCGTCGCAGCTCGCCGGCGCGCTCGCCGGCGTGTGCGTCGCGCTGGCCGAACTGAAAAATCAGGCGGTGCCGAAGATCGCGGCGCACGGAGTCGTCGACGAGGTGGCGCGCAAGATGGCCGCGAGCCTCGCCGGCGGCGAGACCCGCGCGGTCTTCCTCGGCAACATGGCGCAGCATCATCCGGCTTACTCGCAGATTCACGCGCTCGCGCAGGAAGTCGCGGCGCTTGCGGGGGCGAGTTTCGGCGTCCTCGGCGAGGCGGCCAACAGCGTCGGGGCCGTCGCCGTCGGCGCGATCCCGGGGCGCGGCCCGCTCGGCCAGCCGGCAGTCGCCGGACTCAATGCCCAGGAAATGCTCGCGAAGCCCTTGCGCGCGTATCTGCTCCTCGGCGTCGAGGCCGAACTCGACACCTACGACCCCGTGGCCGCCATGGCGAGCATCGACGCCGCCGACTTCGTCGTCGTGATGTCGCCGTACAAGGGCAAATCGCTCGACTACGCGGACGTGTTGCTGCCGATCGCACCGTGGACCGAGACCTCGGGCACCTTCATCAACACCGAGGGCCGCGTGCAGAGCTTCGCCGCAGTCGTGAAGCCGCTCGCCGAGACGCGGCCGGCGTGGAAGGTGTTGCGCGTGCTGGGCAACCTGCTGGGGCTCGCGGGTTTTGAGCACGCCGATTCGAAGGAGGTCCTGCGCGATGCCTTGGGTGAGACACCCATCGGCTCGGTCCAGGCCTTCCTCAATAACGCTGTCAGTGACGTGGACATGCAGCCCGCTCCCGCGGGCGAGCATCTCGAACGCGTCGCCGAAGTGCCGATCTACCAGACCGACGCCGTCGTGCGCCGCGCGCCGTCCCTGCAACGCACGCAGGACGGCGCACTGCCGGTCGCGCGCATGCACAGCCGGCTCATCGCCCGCCTCGGACTCGAGGAAGACGGGCGGGTCTCGGTGCGCCAGACCGCGTCGGCGCTGACACTGAAGGTGCAGCGCGACGACCTGCTGCCTGACAACTGCGTGCGTATTCCGAGCGGCCATCCGTTGACGGCCGGGCTCGGCCCGATGTTTGGGCCGATCACCGCGGAGCCGGTCTGATGGAGGCGGGTATCGTGGAGGCCGCGGGAATGGATTGGGAGGCGTTCCAGACCGTCGCATGGACGCTGGTCAAGATCATGGCGCTGGTCGTGCCGCTGATGCTCGGCGTCGCGTATCTGACCTATGCCGAGCGCAAGATCATCGGCTGGATGCAGGTCCGGATTGGCCCCAACCGCGTCGGTTTCCAGGGTCTTCTGCAGCCGATCGCCGACGCCGTGAAGCTGCTGATGAAGGAAATCATCATTCCTTCCGGCGCCAGCCGCGCGCTTTTCATCCTCGGCCCGATCCTCGCTATCGCGCCGGCGCTCGCGGCTTGGGCGGTCATCCCGTTCAGCGACGGGCTCGTTCTCGCCGACATCAACGCGGGACTGCTCTACGTGATGGCGATCACGTCGATGGGCGTCTATGGCGTGATCATCGCGGGCTGGGCATCCAACTCGAAGTACGCATTCCTCGGCGCGATGCGCTCGGCGGCGCAGATCGTGTCCTACGAGATCGCGATGGGCTTCGCGCTCGTCGGCGTATTGATGGCCTCGCAGTCGCTCAATCTGAGCGCGATCGTGCAGGGCCAGGCCGGCGGCATCCAGCAGTGGTATCTGTGGCCATTGTTCCCGCTTTTCGTCGTCTATCTCGTCGCCGGCGTCGCCGAGACCAACCGCGCGCCGTTCGACGTCGCGGAGGGCGAGTCCGAAATCGTCGCCGGCTTCCACGTCGAATACTCGGGCATGGCTTTCGCCGTGTTCTTCCTTGCGGAATACGCCAACATGATCCTGGTCGCCGCGCTGACGACGCTCATGTTCCTCGGCGGCTGGCTGTCGCCGGTCGCCTTCCTGCCGGACGGCATCGTCTGGTGGTTGCTGAAGACCGGCTTCGTGTTGTTCCTCTTCCTGTGGTTCCGCGCGACCTTCCCGCGTTATCGCTACGACCAGATCATGCGTCTCGGCTGGAAGGTCTTCATCCCGATCACCATTGTCTGGATCGTCTTCGTCGGCGGCATGATGCAGACGCCCTACGGTCACCTTTTCCATTGAGCGCCCGATGAGACGGATCACCCATTTCTTCGGCAGCCTGTTCCTCGTCGAGCTTCTGCGCGGCATGATGCTGACCGGGCGCCATCTGTTCGCGCGCAAGGTCACGGTGCAGTTTCCCGAGGAAAAAACGCCACAGTCGCCGCGTTTCCGCGGCCTCCACGCGCTGCGACGCTATCCCAACGGCGAAGAGCGCTGCATCGCGTGCAAGCTCTGCGAGGCCGTGTGCCCGGCGCTCGCGATCACGATCGACTCCGAGCAGCGCGCCGACGGCACGCGCCGCACGACGCGCTACGACATCGATCTGACGAAATGCATCTTCTGCGGGTTCTGCGAAGAGTCCTGCCCGGTCGACTCCATCGTCGAGACGCGCATTCTCGAATACCACGGCGAGCAGCGCGGCGACCTCATCTACACCAAGCCGATGCTGCTCGCGATCGGCGACAAGTACGAGGCGCAGATCGCGCAGGACCGAGCCCAGGACGCTAAGTATCGGTAGAGCAGTATCCAGGCGCTGGATACGCGATTTAGGGGTGGCGCGCTGCGCGCCACTTGATTGAAAACAAACGAAACGGGAGGCAGGCAAACGGATAACTTCGAGCACGGGCGCGGAAGCTGGCTTCATGCCCCTGGCCCCTGATTCCAAGCCGTAACCCCTATGTATACGACCGCGATCTTCTACTTCTTCGCTGCCATCCTCGTGTTCGCCGGATTGCGCGTGATCACGGCGCGCAACCCGGTGCACGCGGCGCTATTCCTCGTTCTTGCCTTTTTCACCGCCGCGGGGCTGTGGCTGCTGCTCGAAGCCGAATTCCTCGCGATCACGCTGGTGTTGGTCTACGTCGGCGCGGTCATGGTGCTGTTCCTGTTCGTGGTCATGATGCTCGACATCAACCTCGACCAGTTGCGCGAGGGGTTCTGGAACTACCTGCCGCTCGCCGGCGTCGTGGCCATACTGCTGGTGATCGAGATGGCGCTCATTCTCGGCGGACGCCACTTCGGCCTCGATGTGATCGGCGTGCCGCCGGCGCAGCCTGCCGACTACAGCAATACCAAGGAACTCGGGCGCCTTATCTATACCGACTACGTCTACGCCTTCGAACTCGCCGCAGTGATCCTGCTGGTTGCCATCGTCGCGGCCATTGCGCTCACGCTGCGCCGGCGCAAGGACACGAAGTACATCGATCCGGCGCAGCAGGTGAAGGTCAAGCGTAACGACCGGTTGCGCATCATCAAGATGCCGGCCGAGAAAAAAGCCACGGCCGGCGCGCCGGCAGGGGGAGGGGACGCGTGATTTCCTTATCGCATTTTCTGGTGCTCGGAGGCGTCCTGTTCGCCATCGCCGTGCTGGGTATTTTTCTCAACCGCAAGAACGTCATCGTTCTCCTGATGGCGATCGAACTCATGCTGCTTGCGGTGAACATGAATTTCATCGCGTTTTCGCACTACCTCGGTGACGTCCACGGCCAGGTATTCGTCTTTTTCATCCTGACCGTGGCGGCGGCCGAATCCGCGATCGGTCTAGCGATCCTGGTGCTGTTGTTCCGCAACCTGCGCACGATCAACGTCGACGACCTCGACCAATTGAAAGGCTGATGCGGATGGACATGCAGACGCTTTATCTGGTCGTGGCGCTCGCGCCGCTGGTCGGTGCGATCATCGCCGGGCTGTTCGGCAGGCTCGTCGGCCGCGTCGGTGCGCACACCGCGGCGATCGCCGGGGTGGCCGTGTCGTTCATCGCCTCGGTACTCGTGTTCCAGGACGTGCTCGCGGGCAACGTCTACAACGGCACGGTCTACACGTGGATGACGGTCGGCGAGCTACGTTTCGAAGTCGGCTTCCTGATCGATTCGCTGTCGGCGATGATGATGCTGGTGGTGACCTTCGTCTCGCTCATGGTGCACGTCTACACCATCGGCTACATGCACGACGACCCGGGCTACCAGCGTTTCTTCAGCTACATCTCGCTCTTCACCTTCTCGATGCTCATGCTCGTCATGAGCAACAACTTCCTGCAGCTGTTCTTCGGCTGGGAGGCGGTGGGCCTCGTTTCCTATCTCCTCATCGGCTTCTGGTACACGAAGGAAACCGCGATCTACGCCAACCTCAAGGCGTTCCTCGTCAACCGCGTGGGTGACTTCGGTTTCATCCTCGGCATCGGCCTGGTCCTCGCGTATTTCGGCTCCCTCGATTACGCCACGGTCTTTGCCAAGGCGCCCGCGCTCGCCGACGAGACGATCACGCTGTGGCCGGACAGTCCGTGGATGCTGATGACCGTCATCGGCATCCTGCTGTTCATCGGTGCGATGGGGAAATCGGCCCAGTTTCCGCTGCACGTCTGGCTGCCCGATTCGATGGAAGGCCCGACGCCGATTTCGGCGCTGATCCACGCCGCGACGATGGTCACCGCCGGCATCTTCATGGTCGCGCGCATGTCGCCGTTGTACGAACTGTCCGACGTCGCGCTGTCGTTCATCATGATCATCGGTGCCGTCACCGCGCTGTTCATGGGCCTGCTCGGCATCGTGCAGAATGACATCAAGCGGGTCGTCGCGTATTCGACGCTCTCGCAACTGGGCTACATGACCGTCGCGCTCGGCGCGTCCGCGTATTCGGTCGCGGTGTTCCACCTCATGACGCACGCCTTCTTCAAGGCCTTGCTGTTCCTCGCCGCAGGCAGCGTCATCATCGCGCTGCACCACAACCAGGACATCCGCTACATGGGCGGACTGAAGAAATACATGCCGATCACCTGGATCACCTCGCTGATCGGGTCGCTCGCGCTGATCGGCACACCCTTCCTGTCGGGCTTCTATTCCAAGGAAAGCATCATCGAAGCGGTCAGACTCTCGCACCTGCCGACCGCACAGATTGCCTACTGGGCGGTGCTGATCGGCGTGTTCGTCACGGCCTTCTATTCGTTCCGCATGTACTTCCTCGTATTCCACGGCAAGGAGCGTTTCCGCCAGGGTCACGCGCACGGCAACGAGCCCGACGCGCACGACGATCACGGGCATGGCCACGGCGGCACGCCGCACGAAACCCCGTGGGTCGTGACCGGGCCACTGCTGGCGCTCGCGCTGCCGTCGCTGGCGATCGGCTACATGACAATCGAGCCGATGCTGTTCGGCGATTTCTTCGACCGGGCGATCTACGTCTCCGACCGCCACCCCGTGATGGTCGAGCTCAACCAGCATTTCCATGGGGCGGCCGAAATGGGCCTCCATGCGCTGGCGACACTGCCGTTCTGGCTGGCGGCAGCCGGCGTCGCGCTCGCGGCCGTGTTCTACCTGCGGCGTCCCGACATCCCGGCGGCGCTCGCGCAGCGCTTCGCGCCGATTCACCGCATGCTGCTCAACAAATACTGGTTCGACGAGCTCTACAGCTGGGCGTTTGCCAAGGGCGCGCGCGTCCTCGGCGGCTCGCTGTGGCGACGCGGCGACCAGGCCTTCATCGACGGCGTCCTCGTCAACGGCTCGGCGCACGTGGTCGAGCGTGTCTCCCGTCTGACCAAGCTTGTCCAGTCCGGCTACATCTACCATTACGCCTTCGCCATGCTGATCGGGGTCGTCGCCCTGGTGACCTGGTTCGCGCGGCTTAACTAACAACAACGCCCATGTTCGGACAGTCGATTCTTTCCCTCGTCATCTGGGTCCCGATTCTTGCAGGTGCAGCGGTCCTCGCCACGGGCTCCGACCGCAACGCGCCGCTCGCGCGCTGGCTTGCGCTGCTGGGGGCTGTGCTTGGCCTTGCGGTCGCGATCCCGCTGGTTACGGGTTTCGACAACGCGACTTCGGCGATGCAGTTCGTCGAGAAGAAAAGCTGGATTCCGGCGTTCAACGTCTTCTACCACCTGGGCGTCGACGGCATTTCGATGCCGCTGATCCTGCTGAACAGCTTCGTCACCGTGCTCGTCGTCATCGCCGGCTGGCAGGTGATCCAGGACAAGGTCGCGCAGTACATGGCAGCGTTCCTGATCATGTCGGGGCTCATCAACGGCGCCTTCGCTGCGCTCGACGGCATCCTGTTCTACGTCTTCTTCGAAGGCATGCTGATCCCGCTCTACCTGATCGTCGGTGTCTGGGGCGGACCGAACCGCGTCTATGCCGCGTTCAAGTTCTTTCTCTATACCTTGCTCGGCTCGCTGCTGATGCTGGTGTCGCTGATCTATCTCTATTTCCAGTCCGGCGGCAGCTTCGACATTCAGAGCTGGTACACCACGCCGCTCAGCATGACCGCGCAGACGCTGATGTTCTTCGCCTTTCTGCTCGCATTCGGCGTCAAGGTCCCGATGTGGCCGGTGCACACCTGGTTGCCCGACGCGCACGTCGAGGCGCCGACCGGCGGTTCGGTCGTGCTCGCGGCGATCACGCTCAAGGTCGGCGCCTACGGGCTCGTGCGCTTCCTGTTGCCCATCGTTCCCGATGCGGCCCACGAATACGCCTGGTTCGTCATCACCCTGTCGTTGATCGCGGTCGCGTACATCGGCCTCGTTGCGCTCGTGCAGGCCGACATGAAGAAGCTCATCGCCTATTCGTCGATCGCCCACATGGGATTCGTGACCCTCGGTTTCTTCCTGTTCAACCCGCTCGGCTGGGAGGGCGGCCTGGTGCAGATGATCTCCCACGGCTTCGTCTCGGCCGCGCTGTTCCTCTGCATCGGCGTGATGTACGACCGCCTGCACTCGCGTCAGATCAAGGATTACGGCGGCCTCGTCAATCGCATGCCGGTGTTCGCGGCCTTCTTCATGCTGTTCGCGATGGCCAATTCGGGGCTTCCGGCGACCAGTGGTTTCGTCGGCGAATTCATGGTCATCATGGCAGCCACCGAGGTCAATTTCTGGTTCGCCTTCGTCGCCGCGACGACGCTGATCTTCGGCGCGGCCTACACACTCTGGATGTACAAACGCGTCGTTTTCGGCAGCGTGACCAATTCGCGCGTCGCCCAGATGCGCGACGTGAACGCGCGCGAGATCCTGCTGCTCGGCCTCCTTGCCCTGTTCGTGCTGGGGATGGGGCTCTATCCCAAACCCTTTACCGACGTCATGCATGCCTCTGTCGTCGACCTGCTGGCGCACGCCGCGCAGAGCAAGCTTCCGTGAGCGCGACGCGATGAACATGCCCCTGAGCCTGATGCAATTTGCCCCCGCGCTGCCCGAGATTTTCGTGCTGGCGATGGTTTCGCTGATCCTCGTGATCGATGCCGCGGTCGGCGACGGCAAGCGCTACCTGGCCTACGGCCTGTCGCTCGTGACGCTGGCCGGCGCCGCCTTCCTGACCGTGCGCGATTTCTCGACCCTGCCGGTGCTCGCCCTGGGTGGCCTGTTCATCGACGATCCGCTGTCGGACGTCCTCAAGCTCTTCCTCTACCTGACGGTCGCGATCGTGCTCGTCTACTCGCGCGATTACCTCCGGGTCCGTGGCCTGTACAAGGGCGAATTCTTCGTGCTCGCGCTGTTCGCGCTGCTCGGCATGATGGTGATGGTGTCGGCGAGCCATTTCCTCACGCTCTATCTCGGCCTCGAACTCTTGTCGCTGTCGCTGTACGCGATGGTGGCATTGCAGCGCGATTCGAGCGTCGCGACCGAGGCCGCGATGAAGTATTTCGTGCTCGGTGCGCTCGCGTCGGGCATGCTGCTCTACGGCATGTCGATGGTTTACGGCGTGACGGGCTCGCTCGCGCTCGGCGACATCGCCATCGTGCTGCAGGACGGGACCGACCTGCGCATCCCGCTGGTGTTCGGCATCGTGTTCGTTGTCGCCGGCCTGGCCTTCAAGCTCGGCGCGGTTCCTTTCCACATGTGGGTGCCCGACGTCTACCACGGCGCGCCGACCGCGATGACGCTCTTCGTCGGCTCGGCGCCGAAGATCGCCGCCTTCGCGTTCGTCGTGCGCGTCCTCGGGCAGGGACTGGAGTCGCAGGTCAGCGAATGGCGGGACATGCTCGTGATCCTCGCGGTGTTGTCGATGGCGATCGGCAATATCGCGGCCATCGCGCAGAGCAATCTCAAACGCATGTTCGCCTATTCGACCATCTCGCACATGGGCTTCATGCTGCTCGGCGTGCTTGCCGGCTCGCAGAACGGCTACGGCGCCGCGATGTTCTACGTGCTGGTCTATACGCTGATGACGCTCGGCGGCTTCGGCATGATCCTGCTGCTGTCGCGGGCCGGCTTCGAGTCCGATCGGCTCGACGACTTTAAGGGACTGAACCGGCGCAGCCCGTGGCTCGCCTTCGTCATGCTGCTGCTGATGTTCTCGATGACCGGCATTCCGCCGACGGTCGGCTTCTACGCCAAACTCGCGGTGCTCCAGGCCGTCGTCGAAATCGGTTATGTCTGGCTCGCGGTGGCCGCCGTGCTGTTCTCGCTCGTCGGCGCATTCTATTATCTGCGTATCGTCAAGCTGATGTATTTCGACACGCCGCAGGACACCGCACCGATCGCCCCCGGCATCGACGCGCGGCTCCTCATGTCGGCGAACGGCCTCGCGGTTCTGGCGCTCGGGATTCTGCCGCAACCGCTCATGGCCGTGTGCGTGCAGGCGATCGGTACCTCGTTCTAGATCTCCCCTCCGGCCTGCGCGCCGGATCCATCTCGATTTTTCGGATTCATCGTGAATTTCTCGACTGTTTTATTGCTGCTCCTGGCCTTTGTGGCCGCCAACCTGCCGTTCCTGATCGAGCGGATCTTCTTCACCGTCAAGCCCAGGCGCGGCGAGAAGGCATTCAGCTGGCGTCTGCTCGAACTCGTGATCCTCTTTTTCGTGGTGGGTGGGGTCGCGGTGCTGCTGGAAGGCAAACTGGGCGACATCCACCAGCAGAACTGGGAGTTCTACGCGATCAATGCGTCGCTGTTCGTCGTCTTCGCCTATCCCGGATTCGTCTATCGCTATCTCTGGCGCCGGCGTGGGGCTTAGAGGATGAACGATTCCATCGAATTCGTACTGCGCGGCGAGCACGTCGCGCTCTGCGACCTATTGAAACTCGCCGGCATCGCCGACAGTGGCGGGCAGGGGAAGATGCTGATCGTCGATGGCGAGGTGAGCGTCGACGGCCGCCCCGAGTCGCGCAAGACGGCGAAGATCAGGGCGGGCCAGACCGTGACCTGCTTGGGGCGCACGGTCAGGGTCGTCGCGCAGGCCTAGAGGAAGCAGAAGGTGTAGCGGCCGGAATCGAAATCGACGGCCAGGCGCGCCCCGCGATTCAAGGCGTAATCCCACGACCCCTTGGTCGGACATCCCTGGTGGCATTCGCTCACCCCTGCCGGTGACTCGAGATCGCGTTCGCGGTCGTACCAGCTCAACAACATGGCGTCGTCACCGAGCTGCTGCTCGGCGATGGCCGTCGCCAGTTTCAGCGCGGCATTGAAGTCGATCGCCAACTCGGCGCTGTCCAGACGCAGGGTTTTCATGCCGCCGGATCGCGTCACGGTTCGCTGTCGGTCAAGGCTTTCAATGCGTAAAGCATGTCGAGTGCGGCCTTGGGCGTGAGCGTGTCGGGGTCGAGTTCGCGCAGCTGGTCGAGCGCCGGGTGCGGCGGGGCTTCGTCCCTGGGCAGGTGAGCGGCGAACAGGTCGCCTTGCGGGCCCGGCTGCAATTGCGCGTCTTCGAGTTCGCGCAAACGGCGCCGCGCCGCGTGGATGACGGGGCCCGGCACGCCGGCAAGCCGTGCGACCTGGATGCCGTAACTCTGCGAGGCCGGGCCGTCCTCGACGGCGTGGAGGAAAACCAGGTCCGCGCCGTGTTCCTTGGCGTCGAGATGAACATTGGCGAGTTGGCGGTATTCCTGCGCGAGCTGGGTCAATTCGAAATAATGCGTCGCGAACAGCGTGAACGCGCGGGTCGCACTGACGAGATGACGCGCGACGGCCCACGCGAGGGCGAGGCCGTCGAAGGTCGAGGTGCCGCGGCCGATTTCGTCGAGCAGCACGAGGCTGTCGGCGGTCGCGCTGTGCAGAATGTTCGCCGTCTCGGTCATCTCGACCATGAAGGTCGAACGCCCGCCCGCCAGGTCGTCCGACGCGCCGATGCGGGTGAAGATCTGGTCGATGGCACCGATCCTGGCCGAAGCTGCCGGTACCCACAAGCCGCAGCACGCCATGAGCGTGATCAGCGCGACCTGACGCATGTAGGTCGACTTGCCGCCCATGTTGGGCCCCGTGATCAGGAGCATCTGGCGCGTGCGATTGAGGACGACGTCGTTGGGAATGAAATGCTCGACCTGTGCTTCAACGACCGGATGCCGCCCGCCGCGGATCACGATGCACGGGTCGTCGCTGAACTCGGGCGCGCAGAGCCTGAGCGTACTCGCGCGTTCCGCCTGGCTGGCCAGCACGTCGATTTCGGCGAGGGCGGACGCGATCGACAGCAGGTTGGGGACGTGCGGGATCAGCGTGTCGAGCAAGGCCTCGAACAAGGCCTTCTCCCGCGCCAACGCGCGCTCCTGCGCCGACAAGGCCTTGTCCTCGAAGGCCTTGAGCTCGGGCGTCAGATAGCGTTCGACGTTCTTGAGCGTCTGCCGGCGGCGATAGTCGTCCGGCACCCGCTCGGCCTGTGCCCGCCCGACTTCGATGTAGAAGCCGTGCACCTTGTTGTACTCGACCTTGAGTGTCGCGATGCCCGAGCGCGCACGTTCGCGGGTCTCGAGTTCGAGCAGGAAGGCGCCGGCATCGCGCGTCAAGGCCCGCAGTTCGTCCAGTTCGGCGTCGTAGCCGTCGGCGATCACGCCACCCTCGCGCAGCACGCTGGCGGGCTCGGGCTGGATCGCGCGGACCAGCAGCGCGTGCACGTCGGGTGTGGCGGCGACCGCGTCGCGCAAGGCGGCGAGGCGTGCACCATCGGTGGGCAACGCCGCGGCGAGTTCGGGGAGCAGGGCGAGCGTGTCGCGCAGGCCGGAGAGATCGCGCGGCCGTGCGTTCTTCAGCGCGATACGGCCGCCGATGCGTTCGACGTCGGCGCAGCGTTTGAGCAGATCGGCGAGGCGGGCGGCGCTGTCCGGCGCGGCGGCGAGCACGCCGATCGCGTCACGACGGGCGGCGACGGCGGCGCGGTCGCGCAAGGGGTGGTGCAGCCAGTGACGAAGCAGGCGCGTTCCCATTCCGCTGCAGGTGGTATCGAGCACCGAGCGCAAGGTCGGCGCCGCGTCGCCGCGCAACGTCTCGGTCAGTTCGAGGTTGCGCCGCGTCGCCGCGTCGAGCAGCACAAAGTCGCTGTCGCGCTCGGCGCGGATCGACAGAAGGTGGGGCAGGGCGGTGCGCTGCGTCGTCTCGATGTAGCCCAGCAGCGCGCCGGCGGCGGCAATGGCGCAGTGCATTTCGGCCACGCCGAAGCCTTGGAGATCGCAGCTGCCGAACTGTCGCGCGAGGCGCTTGCTTGCCCCGTCCGCATCGAACTGCCAAGCATCGAGCCGGCGCACGGGACAGTCGGCAGCGAGGTCGAGGTGCTCGTGCGCAAGGATCTCGGCCGGCCGCACGCGCGCGAGCAGGGCGGGCAGCGCAGTGCGGTCGAGTTCGGTGACCTGGAAACGGCCGGCAGCGAGGTTGAGCCAGGCCACGCCCAGCACGTCGCCGGCGACGGCGATCGCCATGATCAGCGCGTCGCGCGTCTCGTCGAGAAGCCCCGCGTCGGTCAGCGTGCCGGGGGTGACGACGCGGCTGACGCGGCGCTCGACCGGGCCTTTCGATGCCGCCGGGTCGCCGACCTGTTCCGCGATCACGACCGATTCACCGAGCTTGAGCAGGCGCGCCAGGTATTGCTCGGCGCTGTGGTAGGGCACGCCGGCCATCTTGATCGGGCTGCCGGCCGAAGCGCCGCGCGTCGTGAGCGTGATGTTGAGCAGCCGCGCGGCCTTCTCCGCGTCCTCGAAGAACAGCTCGTAGAAATCGCCCATGCGATAGAACAGCAGCATGTCGGGATGCTGTGCCTTGATGCCGAGATACTGCTGCATCATCGGCGTGTGGGCCGCGGGCGCGATCGACATGGGGAGACGCGAATTCAGACCTTGAGTTCGGGCGGCAGATGCGGCGCGATCAGTTGCAGCATCTGCGCGAAGACTTTCGGGCTCGCGGCGACGATATTGCCGGACTCGAGGAAGCCTTCGTCACCGACCAGGTTGCCGACGAGCGCGCCCGATTCCTGGGCGATCAGGCTGCCGGCCGCGAGATCCCAGGGCTTGAGACGGATTTCCCAGAACCCGTCGTAACGGCCGCAGGCGACGTAGGCAAGATCAAGTGCGGCCGAACCGGGCCGACGCAACCCGGAGGTCGCGCGCATCATCTCGCGGAACATGTTGATGTAGGCCTCGGCGTAGCTGAACTCGCAGTAGGGAAAGCCGGTGCCGATCAGGCACTCGGAGAGTTTGCTGCGCTTGCTCGCACGGATCCGCCGGTCGTTGAGCATCGCACCGCGGCCGCGGCTCGCGGTGAAGAGTTCGTTGCGCGAGGGATCGAACACGACGGCCTGGGTGATCTGGCCCTTGTGCTTCAGCGCGATCGACACGGAATACTGCGGCAGGCCATGCAGGAAGTTGGTCGTGCCGTCGAGCGGATCGATGATCCACTGGTAGTCTTCGCCGTTCTTGGCGTCGGTGCTGCCAGACTCCTCTGCTAGAATCCCGTGGTTCGGATAGGCGTCGAGCAGCGTTTCGATGATGGCGCGTTCGGCCATCTGGTCGACTTCGCTGACGTAATCGCGGTCCTGCTTGCTCCGTACGGTGAGTTGGTCGAGGTCGAGCGAGGCGCGATTGATGATCGCCCCCGCCTTGCGTGCGGCTTTCACCGCCGTATTGAGCATGGGATGCATGATGTCTGGCAATGGATTCAAAGAACGAGCGCGCCATTTTACTTGATGACATCGAGCGATCCTAAACTTCTCGCCGACATTCGCGTGGTGCTCGCGCGCACGAGTCACCCAGGCAACATCGGCGCCGCGGCACGCGCGATGAAGACGATGGGATTGTCGCAACTGGTTCTGGTTGATCCCGCGGTATTTCCCAACAGCCAGGCCGACGCGATGGCCTCGGGCGCCGTCGACGTGCTTGCCGGCGCACGCGTTTGCCCGACCCTGACCGAAGCCCTCGCCGACACCACGCTCGCGCTCGGCGTCTCGGCGCGCCGACGCGACATCGTCGCCGAGGTGCTGAATCCCGCGGAGGCAGCGCTTCGGCTGCTCGGCGAGGCGCAGCGCGCGCCCGTCGCGCTGGTGTTCGGCAACGAGACCAGCGGACTGTCGAACGAGGAGCTGAGTCTGTGCCAAGGGCTCGTGACGATCCCGGCCAACCCCGACTACAGTTCCCTCAACCTCGCCGCAGCGGTCCAGGTGCTGAGCTACGAGATCCGCCAGGCCTGGCTCGACCGTCCGTCCTGGCCGGCGCCCGAGATCGACGCCGCGAGCGGAGACGAAGTCGAGAAGTTCTACGGCCATCTCGAGGCCGCGCTCGCCGACCTCGAATTCCTCAATCCCGGCTCGCCGGGCAAGCTCATGCTCAAGCTCCGGCGCCTGTTCGCACGCACCCGCCTGGCGAAGGAGGAAGTCAACATCCTGCGCGGCATCCTCAGCGCGGCGCAGGACGCCAAGCGGGCCGCGCGCCGCAGCGGAACCGTCGGGCATAATAGTTGACTAAAATACTCGGAAATAGCATCCTCATCGCATGAGCCTGTTCAGCCAACTGAAGGAAGACATCGCGGTCGTCTTCGACCGCGATCCCGCGGCGCGCTCGACCTTCGAGGTGGTGACGACCTATCCCGGCTTTCATGCCGTTTTGATCCATCGCCTCGCGCACCGCCTGTGGCGCATGCAGTGGAAGTGGCTCGCGCGATTCACCTCGCACCTCGGCCGCTGGCTCACGGGCATCGAAATCCACCCCGGGGCGACGATCGGGCGGCGCGTCTTCATCGACCACGGGATGGGCGTGGTCGTCGGCGAGACCGCGGAAATCGGCGACGACTGCACCCTCTACCACGGCGTGACGCTCGGCGGCACGTCCTGGAACAAGGGCAAGCGCCATCCGACCCTGATGAACGGGGTGGTCGTCGGCGCCGGCGCCAAGATCCTCGGCCCGATCACCGTCGGGGCCAACGCGCGGGTGGGGTCGAATGCGGTCGTGGTCAAGGACGTGCCGGAGGATGCGACCGCCGTCGGCATCCCCGCGCGGATCCTCGACAGCGCGGCGGAAAAGCAGCGCAACCGGCAAGCCGAAAAGCTCGGCTTCTCGGCGTACGCGATTTCGGCGGACATGAACGACCCGGTGGTCAAGGCGATCCACGGGCTGATCGATCATTCGGCGCATATCGACCACCGGCTCGACCTGATTCTGGCCCAGCTCCAAAAGCTCGGCGTGGAGATGCCGGCGGGGCAGGACAAGCCCGACGATTTCGACGCGAACTATTTGAACAAAATAGTTGACTAAATTGCTAAGGTAAGGAATAGTTGACTGAAATGCTCGGGAATTTTATAGTTCGAGCGAAATTTCAGGAGAAAGAGACATGAGGTTGACGACCAAAGGTCGCTTTGCCGTCACGGCCATGCTGGATCTGGCCCTGCGCGGTGGCAAGAATCCGGTGACGCTGGCCGGTATCAGCGAGCGCCAGGACATTTCCCTGTCGTATCTGGAGCAGCTCTTCAGCCGGCTGCGCCGCCATGCGCTGGTGGAAAGCGTGCGCGGACCCGGCGGCGGCTACTATCTGGCGAAACCCCTGGCCGACGTCAGCGTCGCCGACATCATCCGCGCGGTCGACGAGCCGATCGATGCGACCCAGTGCGGCGGCAAGGAAAACTGCCACGACGAGCATCGCTGTCTGACGCACGACCTGTGGGTGGGCCTCAACTCCCACATCTACGACTATCTCGACAACGTCACGCTCGCCTCGCTGGTCGCCAAGCAGGACGAGTGCAAGGAAAAGGTATTGCAGGATCGTCGCGCGTCGAAAATGACGCTCGCGGTTTGAAACGATAGATTAAGGTCAAACGATGAAAACGATTTACTTCGACTATTCCGCCACCACTCCGGTCGATCCGCGCGTCGCCGACAAGATGATCCCGTACCTGACCGAGCACTTCGGCAATCCGGCGTCGCGCTCGCATCCATTCGGCTGGGAAGCCGAGGCTGCCGTCGAGGCGGCGCGCGGCCATATCGCGGCGCTGGTGGGCGCGGACCCGAAGGAAATCGTGTTCACCTCGGGCGCCACCGAGTCTAACAACCTCGCCATCAAGGGCGCCGGCCATTTCTACTCGGGCACCAAGGGCAAGCACATCATCACCGTCCGCACCGAGCACAAGGCCGTGCTCGACACCGTGCGCGAGATGGAGCGCCAGGGTTTCGAGGCGACTTATCTCAACGTCAAGGAAAACGGCCTGCTCGACCTCGACGAGTTTCGCGCCGCGATCCGTCCCGACACGGTGCTGGCGTCGGTGATGGCGGTCAACAACGAGATCGGCGTGATCCAGGATATCGACGCGCTCGGCAAGATCTGCCGCGAGAAGGGCGTGGTGTTCCACGTCGACGCGGCGCAGGCGACCGGCAAAATGCCGATCGACCTGAAGACGCTGCCGGTCGATCTGATGTCGTTCTCGGCGCACAAGACCTACGGCCCCAAGGGCATCGGCGCCCTGTACGTGCGCCGCAAGCCGCGCATCCGCCTCGAGGCCCAGATGCACGGCGGCGGGCACGAGCGCGGCATGCGTTCGGGCACGCTCGCGACGCACCAGATCGTCGGCATGGGTGAAGCCTTCCGCATCGCCCGCGAGGAAATGGCGACCGAGAACGAGCGTATCCGCATGCTCCGCGACCGCCTCTATGCGGGCCTCAAGGATATCGAGGAAGTGCACCTGAACGGCGACCTCGATCGCCGCGTGCCGCACAACCTCAACGTCAGCTTCAACTTCGTCGAGGGCGAGTCGCTGATCATGGCGATCAAGGACCTGGCTGTCTCGTCGGGTTCGGCCTGCACCTCGGCGAGCCTCGAGCCGTCCTACGTGTTGCGCGCGCTCGGCCGCAGCGACGAGCTCGCGCACAGCTCGATCCGCTTCTCGATCGGCCGCTTCACGACCGAGCAGGAAGTGGACTACGCGATCAAGCTCCTGCACGAGAAGATCGGCAAGCTGCGCGAACTGTCCCCGCTGTGGGAAATGTTCAAGGAAGGCATCGATCTCAATACTGTGCAGTGGGCGGCACACTGATTTTTTGGGGGTCGGGATTCAGGGATCAGGATTCAGAGGAGGTGCGGTCGGTGGCCGCACCAAGTTAGAAAGCGCGAAGCACCGCGCCCGACCCCTGGCCCTGAATCCTGACCCCTGCACTGAAAGGAGCAAGAAATGTCATACAGCGACAAGGTACTCGACCACTACGAAAACCCGCGCAACGTCGGCGCTTTCAACAAGGAAGACGAAGGCGTCGGGACCGGCATGGTCGGCGCGCCCGCGTGCGGCGACGTCATGAAGCTGCAGATCAAGGTCGGCAAGGACGGCTTGATCGAAGACGCGAAGTTCAAGACCTACGGCTGCGGATCGGCGATCGCCTCGTCGTCGCTCGTGACCGAGTGGGTCAAGGGCAAGACGCTCGATCAGGCGATGGAAATCAAGAACACGGCGATCGCGGAAGAACTCGCGCTGCCGCCGGTGAAGATCCACTGCTCGATTCTCGCCGAAGACGCGATCAAGGCGGCTGTCGCCGACTACAAGCAGAAGAAGGGTCTGGAGTAAGCCATGGCCGTCACATTGTCCGAGCGCGCAGCGCAACACGTTACCAACTTCCTCGCCAAACGCGGCAAGGGCGTGGGCATCCGTCTCGGCGTGCGCACCAGTGGCTGCTCCGGCATGGCCTACAAACTGGAATTCGCCGACGAGACGCCCGAGGGCGACGAGGTCTTCACCAGCCACGGCGTCACCGTCTTCGTCGATCCGAAGAGTCTGCCCTACATCGACGGGACCGAGCTCGACTACACGCGCGAAGGCCTGAACGAGGGGTTCAAGTTCAACAACCCCAACGTCAAGGACGCGTGCGGCTGCGGCGAGTCGTTCAACGTTTAAGGGATCAGGGGTCGGGGTTCGGGGGTCAGGGTTCTTGTGCGGCCCATGGCCGCGCCTTTCGGAATGCGCAGCACAAGGCCCCCTGAATCGTGATCCCTGAATCCTGATCCCTGAAAATGAATTTCACCCGCAACCATTTCGAACTGTTCGGTCTGCCCACGGCGTATGCACTCGACCGCGACCGCCTCGACGCGGCTTACCGCGAGTTGCAGAATACCGTGCATCCCGACCGTTTCGCCGCCCAGCCCGAAGCCGAACAGCGCGTCGCGATGCAGTGGGCGACGCAGGTGAACGAGGCTTATCGCACCTTGCGCGACCCGGTCAGCCGCGGCGTGTACCTGCTGCGCTTGCAGGGCATCGATGCGCTCGACGCGAGCAATACCAAAATGGCCCCGGCATTCCTGATGCAGCAGATGGAATGGCGCGAGGCGATCGACGCTGCGCGGGTCGACCAGAGCATCGAAGCGCTCGACGCGCTGACCGATGAGTTGCGCAGCGCGCATCGTCGCATCGAGGCCGAACTCGCGAGCCTGATCGACACCGCGAAGGATTTCGCCGCGGCGTCGGAAGCGGTGCGCCAACTGCGGTTCATGGACAAACTCATCGCCGAGCTTGGCGACGTTTACGAAGAATTGGAAGCTTAGGCATGGCCCTGCTGCAGATTTCCGAACCTGGCATGTCGAGCGCGCCGCATCAGCATCGCCTCGCCGTCGGCATCGACCTCGGGACGACCAACACGCTCGTGGCGACGGTGCGCTCGGGCCTTGCCGTCGTGCTCGACGACGAGGCGGGGCGCTCGCTTCTGCCTTCGGTCGTGCGCTACCGTCCCGACGGTGCCATCGACGTCGGCTATCCCGCGCAGGCCGCGCAAAACGTCGATCCGCACAACACCATCGTTTCGGTGAAACGCTTCATGGGCCGCGGCATCGCCGACATCGACGACATCGCCAGTCTGCCGTATCGCTTCGTCGACGCGCCGGGCATGGTGCAGCTCAAGACCGCTGCCGGCGTGAAGAGCCCGGTCGAAATCTCGGCCGAGATCCTGAAACTGATGCGCGAGCGCGCCGAAGCGTCGATGGGCGGCGAACTGGTCGGCGCGGTGATCACGGTGCCGGCCTATTTCGACGACGCTCAGCGCCAGGCGACCAAGGACGCCGCGCAACTCGCCGGCCTCAATGTACTGCGCCTGTTGAACGAACCCACGGCGGCCGCGATCGCCTATGGCCTCGACAATGCGTCCGAAGGCGTCTACGCGGTATACGACCTCGGCGGCGGCACCTTCGATATTTCGATTCTCCGCCTCGCGCGCGGCGTTTTTGAGGTGCTCGCAACGAATGGCGACTCGGCGCTCGGTGGCGACGATTTCGACCAGCGCGTGTTCTGCTGGATGCTCGAGCAGGGCCGTTTTGCCCCGCTCTCCGCGAGCGACGCGCGCCTGCTGCTGACCAAGGCGCGCGACGCCAAGGAGGCCTTGACCGAACACAGCGAGGTCCGCGTCACCGCTGTGCTGTCGACCGGTGAAATGATGGACGCGACGCTGACGCAGCGCGATTTCAACGCCATGACCGCGAGTCTCGTAGCGAAGACGCTCGCGCCCACGCGCAAGGCGCTGCGCGACGCCGGCCTGGCGGCGGACGAGGTCAAGGGCGTCGTCATGGTCGGCGGCTCGACGCGCATGCCGTGCATCCGCCAGGCGGTCGCCGATTTCTTCAAGCAGACGCCGCTCACCAACCTCGACCCCGACAAGGTCGTCGCGCTCGGCGCGGCGATGCAGGCCGACGTGCTGGCAGGCAACCGCGGCGGCGACGACTGGCTGCTGCTCGACGTGATCCCGCTGTCGCTGGGTCTGGAGACCATGGGTGGGCTGACCGAGAAGGTGATTCCGCGCAACACGACGATTCCGACCGCGCGCGCCCAGGATTTCACGACCTTCAAGGATGGCCAGACGGCGATGAGCGTGCACGTGCTGCAGGGCGAGCGTGAACTCGCGGCGAACTGCCGCTCGCTGGCGCGGTTCGAGCTGCGCGGCATCCCGCCGATGGTCGCGGGCGCCGCGCGCATCCGCGTGACCTTCCAGGTCGACGCCGACGGTCTGCTCGCCGTGTCGGCGCGCGAACAGAGCACAGGCGTCGAGGCGAGCATCCAGGTCAAGCCTTCGTACGGGCTCGCCGATGAAGACATCACGCGCATGCTGAAGGACGCGTTCACGCACGCGAAGGACGACATGTACGCGCGTGCGCTCAACGAGCAGATCGTCGAAGCCCAGGGCCTGATTGCCGCGACCCGCGCCGCGCTCGCCGAAGACGGCGCACTGCTGGACGATGCGGAGATGGCGGCGATCGAGGCGGGCATCGCCGGCCTTGAAAAATTGATGGCGGGTCCCGATCATCAGGCGATCAAGCGCGGCATCGAGGCGCTGAACGCCACGACGACCGGCTTCGCCCAGCGTCGCATGGACCGCAACGTGCGACGCGCGATGGCCGGCCAGAAGCTCGAAACCTTCGATTGACGCGGCGTCCCGCCGCAACCTTACCCGCGGTTCGACCGCACGAATAGCGCCCTACGGAAGAATCATGCCCCAACTCATCGTACTGCCCCACGTCGAACTCTGCCCCGAAGGCATCGTGATCGAGGCCAAAAGCGGCGAAACGATCTGTGATACGCTGCTTGCGAACGGCGTCGAGATCGAGCACGCCTGCGAAAAATCGTGCGCCTGCACGACCTGCCACGTCGTCGTCCGCGAAGGTTTCAATTCCCTGGCGCCCTCGAGCGAGGACGAGGACGACCTGCTCGACAAGGCATGGGGACTCGAACCGCAGTCGCGGCTGTCTTGCCAGGCGCGCATCGCGAACGAAGATCTCGTAATCGAAATTCCGAAATACACCATCAACATGGTGAAAGAAGGGCATTGAACATGAAGTGGACTGACACGCTGGACATTGCGATCGAACTCGCCGAAGCCCACCCGGAAATCGACCCGCGCACGATCCGCTTCACCGATCTGCACACTTGGGTCATGGAACTCCCGGATTTCGACGACGACCCCAACCACTCGGGCGAGAAAATTCTCGAGGCGATCCAGATGGCGTGGATCGACGAGGTCAGCTGAGCGTTCGGCCGATCGACACGGTGAACAGAAATGAAAAACGGGGCGCGGGCCCCGTTTTTCATTTGCCGAACGCGTTTCAGAATTTGAAGACGACGCCAGCGGTAAGGAGATCGATATCGGCTTCGCCCGTGCTGTCCGGGTCGCCGACTTCGAAGTAGCGTTCCCATTCGACGCGCAGGCCGACCGATTTGGTGAGGTTGTATTGCGCGCCGAGACCCAGCGACCACGAGACGTCGGTGTCGCCCTCGTTGCCCCGCGCGCCTGCAACCGCGCCCTCGACTTCGGTATTCAGGATGTTCATGCCGCCGCGGCCGAGCAGCGTGAACTTCGGGCCGAGCGCGTAGGAACCGACGAGCTGCAGGATCATGCCGTGGGTGCCGCGGGTGCCGGTCGGCGCGCTGTACTCGACTTCGCCGAGTTCGACATAGCCGACTTCCATCGAGATGAATTCGTTGACTTCGAGACCGCCGTAGATTTTCCAGGCGGTATCGGCGTCGTCGCAGGTACCCGTGATGCAGGAATCGGTCGTCGATTCGCCGGCACTCGCGCCGACGTACGGGGCGAGCGTGAAATCGAAGAAACCGGCGGTTGCCGGCGCCGACATGGCCATGGCCGATGCCAGCGCAGCGGAGACAAGCAGCTTGCGCATAGTGACACTCCTCCAAAAATTATTGTGATGTTGAAAACGCGCTTGCTCCCGCACCGCGGACGGCGCAGGCAAGCCCTCGGCAGATTACGGGATTTCGCCCGTTTCCGGTAGCGGAGCGTCTTATCTTACGGCCGCGCTGCGCCGCTTCCGACTGCGCGAAGAGCCAGTTTTGTCTATCTTGAGAACGGGTGCGCGCTTGCACCGGCCCCCGCTTTCCCGTCTGCCGCAGGAACCGAATGGAAGAAAATGACCCGCTCTGGTACAAGGACGCAATTGTCTACGAACTGCACGTCAAGGCGTTCTTCGACGCCAACGGCGATGGCGCGGGCGACTTCCGGGGCCTGATCAGCAAGCTCGACTATCTCCAGGAACTCGGCGTCAACGCGCTCTGGCTGTTGCCGTTCTACCCGTCTCCGGGCCGCGACGACGGCTACGACATCTCGGATTACCACAACCTCCACCCCTCGTTCGGCGACATGGCCGACTTCCGCAGGTTCATCCGCGAAGCGCACCAGCGCGGACTGCGTGTCATCACCGAGCTCGTCGTCAACCACACCTCCGACCAGCATCCGTGGTTCCAGGCGGCGCGGCGCGCGCCGCCTGGTTCGGTCAAGCGCAACTATTACGTGTGGAGCGATACCGACACGCGCTTCAGCGAAACGCGCATCATCTTTTCGGATACCGAGAAATCGAACTGGGCGTGGGATGAAGTCGCGCAGGCCTACTACTGGCATCGCTTCTTCTCCCACCAGCCCGATCTCAACTTCAACAACCCGCACGTCTTCAAGGCCATCATGCGCACGATGCGCTTCTGGTTCGATGCGGGCGTCGATGGCATGCGGCTCGACGCCGTTCCCTACCTGTGCGAGCGCGACGGCACGAGCAACGAAAATCTGCCCGAGACGCACGCGGTCATCCGAAGGATGCGCGCCGAACTCGACGCGCGCTACAGCAACCGCATGTTCCTCGCCGAAGCCAACCAGTGGCCCGAGGACGTGCGCGAGTATTTCGGCAACGGCGACGAGTGCCACATGGCCTACCACTTCCCGCTGATGCCGCGCATGTACATGGCGATCGCGCAGGAGGATCGCCACCCGATCGTCGAAATCATGGAACAGACACCGGACATCCCCGACCTTTGCCAGTGGGCCGTGTTTCTGCGCAACCATGACGAACTGACGCTCGAGATGGTGACCGACCGCGAACGCGACTATCTCTATCAGGCCTACGCGAGCGACCCGCAGGCCCGCCTCAATCTCGGCATCCGCCGCCGCCTGGCGCCCTTGCTCGACAACGACCGCCACCGCATCGAGTTGATGAATCTGCTGCTGATGACGATGCCGGGCTCGCCGATCGTCTATTACGGCGACGAGATCGGCATGGGCGACAACCTCCTGCTCGGCGACCGCAACGGCGTGCGCACGCCGATGCAATGGGACGGCGGCCCCAACGGCGGATTCTCGTCCGCGCCGACCGAGCGTCTGTTCCTGCCGCCGATCACCGATCCGGTCTACGGCTACGGCGCGGTAAACGTCGAGGCGCAGCAGCGCAATCCCTCGTCGCTGCTGAACTGGACCCGGCGGCTGATCGCAATGCGCAAGGCGCACCGCGCGCTCGGTCGCGGCACGCTGCGCTTCCTGCGGCCTGGCAACCGCAAGGTGCTCGCCTATCTCCGCGAATACGAGGGCGAGACGATTCTGTGCGTGGCCAACGTCGCGCGTGCGCCGCAGGCCGTCGAACTCGATCTCTCGCCCTTCAAGGGACACGTGCCGGTCGAACTGATGGGGCGCAGCAGCTTCCCGCCGATCGGCGAGTTGCCCTATCTGCTGACGCTCGGCGGATACGGCTGTTTCGTGTTCCGGCTCGCGACCGACGTCGAGGCGCCGGCCTGGCACGAAGAAAGGCCGGTGCCGCCCGATCTGCCCGTGCTCGTTTTGGTCGACGCGGGCTGGCGCACGCTCTTCGCGCGGACCGACGAAGGCGTGAACCAGCTCATGGTGCGGCGTGCACGCGAGCAGCTCGAGCGCCAGATCATTCCGCGCTACTTCCGGACGCAGCCGTGGTTCGTCTACAGCGAGGCCGCGCTCGAGAAATTCGAGTTCGGGACCTTGCGCGAGTGGGGGACCGACAGCGGAACCTGGCTGCTCGCGACCGTCACCGTCACGCTCCTCGACGGCAGCATTTATCACTACGCGCTGCCGCTGGGCCTCGCCTGGGAAGACGAAGACGAAGGCCGCGTCGCCGCCCTGCTGCACGTGACGCTCGCCAAGGTGCGGCGGCTGGCGCGGGTCGGCATCCTGTTCGACGCCTTCTGGGACGACGGCTTCTGTTGCGCGATCGTCTCCGCCATGGAGCGCGGCGAGACGCTTGCCTACGGCGACGGCCACCTGACGTTCCGCACGGCCAGCGCCTACCCCGGATTCTTCTGTCCGCTTGTCACGTCGTCGATCACCCGTACGGTCTCCGAACACGGGCGTCTGCGCGTGAATCTCAACGACCAGCTGGTCCTGAAAAGCTATCCGCGACAAATGCAGGGCACGCATCCCGAGCTCGAGATGTCCCGGTTCCTCACCGAGACCGCGAAGTTTGCGCACATCCCGCAACTCGGCGGCACGGTCGAATACGTCGCGAGCAGCGGCAGGCACTCCACGCTCGCGATCCTCGAGCGCTATGCGCCCAACCAGGGCGACGCCTGGGCCTACACGCTCAACTACCTCGAACGTTTTCTCGATCTCAGCCGCACGACGGGCGAGCAGGCGCCCGACGGCCGGCACGGTCGCTACATGGGGCTGATGAAGACGCTCGGCGAGCGCACGGCCGAGTTCCATCGCGCGCTCGCGACCCCGGATCGCTCGGGCGACTTCGGCAGCGAGCCGATCGCGCCGCCGGATATTCTGGAGTGGGTCAACAAGGTACGGCACGAGATGGGCGTGATGTACGAGCTGCTCGAACGTGCCTTGCCGGCTTTGCCGGAGCCCGTGGCCGTCGCCGCGCAGCAGCTTTTTCTCGTTCGCCCCAAGCTCTACCGGCGCGTCATCCGCGCCTCGCGCGTGCGTGTCGACGCGAGCAAGACGCGCTGCCACGGAAACTATCACCTCGGTCAGGTCTGGCTCGTGCAAAACGATTTCCTGATCGCGAATTACGGCGGCATACCCGGCCGCAGCTGGGAAGAACGCCGCGCAAAGCACGCGCCGCTGCGCGACGTCGCTAGCATGCTGCTTTCGCTGTCGCAGGCGGGCGCGGCCGCGCTCGCGCGTGTCGCCGGCGACTCCGTCGATGTGATGGCGGCCCTGCAGCCCCATGTCGACGCATGGGAGCTGGCGGCGCGCAAGGCGTTCTACCGCGGTTACCGCAAGGGCATGGACGGTCATGCCGCGTACCCGACGGACGCGACCGCGGCCGAGGCCTTGCTGACTTTGTTCCTGGCTGAAAAAGCGATTGCGGAGCTGACCGAGGCGCTCGAACGCCGCGCCGTCGGCAGCGCTGCTGCAATGCGTCGGCTGGTTCAGGTGACACGCCGTTGATCGAAGGAGACATTTTGGCGAACGCTCGACACCACGAAATGCCGTTCGGCACCCGGATCACGCCCGAGGGCGTGCGATTTCGCCTGTGGGCGCCGGGATGCGAGCGGGTGATGCTGCACATCGAGGAGGGGGCGGCAGTGGGGCGGATGATGATGCCGAGCGGCGACGGCTGGTTCGAGCTCCTAGTCGATGGGGCAGGTGCGGGAACGCCTTATCGCTTCGAGGTGAACGACGGCCTGCGCGTCCCCGACCCGGCCTCGCGTTTCAATCCCGACGACGTGCACGGAGCGAGCGTCGTCGTCGACCCGACCGCCTTCGCCTGGCGTGACACGGCGTGGAAGGGGCGGCCCTGGGAAGAAGCAGTCGTGTACGAACTGCACGTCGGGACCTTCTCGCCGTCTGGCACCTTCGCCGGCGTGATCGAGCGGCTCGACTACCTCGTCGACCTCGGTGTCACGGCGATCGAGCTGATGCCGGTCGCGGACTTTCCGGGTGTGCACAACTGGGGTTACGACGGCGTCCTGCTGTTTGCGCCGGACAGCCGCTACGGCACGCCCGACGACCTCAAGGCGCTCGTCCAGTCCGCGCACGACAAGGGGCTGATGGTGTTGCTCGACGTCGTCTACAACCATTTCGGCCCCGAGGGGAATTACCTGCATGTGTACGCGCGCAAGTTCTTCAGCGAGCGCCACCACACGCTGTGGGGCGCCGCGATCAACTTCGACGGCTCCGGCAGCCGTACCGTGCGTGATTTCTTCATCCACAACGCGCTCTACTGGCTGCAGGAATACCACTTCGACGGCCTGCGCCTCGACGCGGTGCACGCGATCATCGACGATTCGGCGCGCCACATCCTCACCGAGCTTGCCGAGCGCGTGCACGCAGAGATCGGCAGCGAGCGTGCCGTGCATCTGATCCTCGAGAACGATGCCAACGAAGCGCACCACCTTGGACAAGGTGGCTACACGGCGCAATGGAACGACGACATCCATCACGCGCTGCACGTGCTCGCGACCGGGGAAGCCGACGGCTATTACGGCGACTACGCCGATGCGCCGCTCGTCCACCTCGGCCGCTGCCTGACCGAGGGCTTCGCCTACCAGGGCCAGGCGTCGGCCTACCACGAGGGCGAATCGCGGGGCGAGCCGAGCGGCCATCTCCCGCTGCAGGCTTTCGTCGCCTTCGTGCAAAACCACGATCAGGTGGGGAACCGCGCCTTCGGCGAGCGCCTGACGCAACTCGCTCCGGAATCCGCGCTGCGCGCGGTCGCCGCCGTCCTGCTGCTCGCGCCGTCGGTGCCCATGCTGTTCATGGGCGAGGAGTTCGGCGCGCGGACGCCGTTCCAGTTCTTCTGCGACTTCGGCGGCGAACTGCGGGACGCGGTGACGCAGGGACGGCGGCGGGAGTTCCGCAAGTTCGCGCGCTTTGCCGACCCCGCCGCGCAAGCCGCGATACCCGACCCGAACCGGCCCGAGACGTTTCTCGCGTCGCGGCTCGACTGGTCGGAGGCGGGCGCCGGCGCGCTCGACCAATACCGCGGCCTGCTGAAGCTGAGGCGTGAAACGATCGTCCCGCGCCTGCGCCTGATCGAGCCCGGCTCGGCCGCATTCGAGGTCGTCGCGGGCGTCCTGCGCGTGCGCTGGGGCTTGCACGACGGCGCCTCCCTGCAACTCACGGCCCATCTGTCGCAAGAGCCGCTCGGCGAGGTCGCGCTCGAAGGCGAGGTCATTTTCGCCACCTCCGATGCGGCGGCGGCCGGCGTTCTCGGTCCCTGGTCGGTCGTATGGACGCTCGCGGCCGCGGAGACCCAGGCATGAGCACGCTGCTCGATCAGGCCTGCGAACGCTGCGGGATACTGCCGGAGTACTACGACATATGGGGTGGGGCGCATCCGACCAGCGAGGCGGCGAAGCGCGCCTTGCTCGAGGCGATGGGTGTCCCCGCGGCGAGCGACGCGGATCTCGCGCGCTCGCTCGACGAACTCGAGCGGCGCGAGTGGTCGCGCGCGCTGCCGCCCGTGGTCGTCGTTCGCGAGCCTGAACGCCCGTATCGCGTGCCGCTCGTCGTCGCGGAGGCGGACTTGGGAGCCGGCAGGCGCTGGAAGCTGCGCCAGGAGTCGGGGGGCGAGATCGCTGGCGAGTTTTCCCCGGCCGCACTCGAAGAGGTGGCGCGTGTCACGTTCGATGGCGTCGCCTACACGCGGCGGACGCTCGTACTCGCGATCGAACCCGGCCTGGGATATCACCGCTTCGTGGTCGAGCGCGCGGATGGGGGCGGCGAGGCCTGCGAGATGTCATTCATCGTCGCGCCGCCGGCCTGTTACCAGCCGCCGGCGATTCACGGCGACGGGCGCGCCTGGGGCATCGCCGCGCAGCTCTATGGCGTGCGATCCGAACGCAACTGGGGCATCGGCGACTTCGGCGACCTGCGGCACATGCTCGAATTCTGCGCAGACAGCGGTGCGGGCTCGGTGCTGCTCAATCCGTTGCATGCGATGTTTCCGGACGCGCCCGAGCACGCGAGCCCCTACAGTCCGTCCAATCGCGCGTATTTCAACACGCTGTATCTCGACGTCGAGGAGATCACCGATTTCGGCGAGTGCGAGGCGGTGCGCGCGGTCGTCCACGCGCCGCATTTTCAGGCGCGGCTGCGTGCCCTGCGCGCTGCCGATCAAGTCGACTACCGCGGCGTCGCCGACGCCAAGGCCGAGGTGCTGCGCGAGCTCTACGCGCATTTCCGCGCCGAGCACCTGGCGCGCGAGAGTGCGCGAGGGCGGGAATTCCGGGCGTTCCAGGCGGCCCACGGCAACAGCCTGCGCAGTCAGGCCCTGTTCGAGGCGCTGCAGACCCATTTCCGCAACGAGGATGGCGCAGTCTGGGGCTGGCCGGTGTGGCCGGAGGCCTACCGCACGCGCGAAGCGCCCGAGGTCTCCGCGTTCGGCGAGGCCAACCTCGAGCAGGTCGAGTATTTCGAATACCTGCAATGGCAGGCGTCGCTGCAGTTGCGGGCTGCCGGTACGCGGTCGTGGGAGCTCGGGCTCGGCGTCGGCGTGATGCTCGACCTCGCGATCGGCGTCGCCGAGGGCGGGGCGGCCACCTGGATGTGCCGCGACCTCTACGCGTTCGGCGCGAGCGCGGGCGCGCCGCCCGATGAATTCAACCGGCTGGGGCAGGACTGGGGCCTGCCGCCGTGGATTCCGCACCGGCTCAAGGCGCGCGCCTACGAGCCTTTCATCGAACTGATCCGCGCCAACATGCGCGATTCAGGCGCGCTGCGGCTCGACCACGTGATGGGGCTCTTCCGCCTGTTCTGGGTGGCGCGCGGGCTGCCGATCAGCCAAGGCGCCTACGTCGCCTATCCGTTTCGCGACCTGCTCGGCATCCTCGCGCTCGAGAGTCAGCGCAACCGCTGTCTCGTCGTCGGCGAGGACCTCGGCACCGTGCCGGAGGAAGTGCGGGCCGTGCTGCAGCCGATGGAAGTCCTCTCGACCCGGCTGCTCTATTTCGAGCGCCAGGAAAACGGCCGGCTCGCGCCGCCCGGTTCCTATCCGGCGAACGCGGTCGCCGCGGTTACGACCCACGACCTGCCGACGCTTGCCGGCTACTGGCGCGGACTCGATATCGACCTGCGCGAACAGCTGCGTCTCTTTCCCGACGCCGAGGTGCGCAACCAGCAGGTCATCGCGCGTTCGGAAGATCGCGCCCAGCTGCTCGTCGCGCTCGAAGGCGAGCAGGTGTTGCCGCCCGGCGGCGTCCAGCCGGTGGCCTTTCCCGAGTTGACGACCGAACTCGCGGTCGCGGTCTACACCTACCTCGGGCGCGCGCCGTCGAAGCTGCTGCTGCTGCAACTCGAAGACGGCTTCGGGGTGCACGAGCAGCCCAACCTGCCTGGCACCGTGTCGCCGACTTATCCGTGCTGGCGACTCAAGATTCCCATCAACCTCGAGGAGTGGCGCAGCAGCGAACCCTTGCAGGGCATCATGCAGGCGCTGCGCCAGGAGCGGCCGGTGACCCAGGTCGCGGGGCCGGCCGGGGCCGGGATGGAGGAGGGCGTACGTCTGTGGATCCCGCGGGCGACCTATCGGCTGCAGCTGAATCGCGATTTCAAGCTGCCGCAGGCAATGGCGCTGCTGCCGTATCTCGACGCGCTCGGCATCAGCCACTGTTACCTCTCGCCGATCCTCAAGGCGCGGCCCGGCAGCCGCCACGGCTACGACATCACCGACCACAGCAGCCTGAACCCCGAGATCGCGAGCGCCGAGGACTTCGAGCAGTTCGTCGCCGAAATCAAGCGCCGCGGCATGGGGCAGATCATGGATCTGGTGCCTAACCACATGGGCATCAACGGCGCGGACAACGCGTGGTGGCTCGACGTGCTGGAGAACGGGCCGGCCTCGCGCTACGCCACCTACTTCGACATCGACTGGTATTCGAACACGGCCGACATGTCGGGGCGCGTCCTGCTGCCCGTGCTCGGCGAGCATTACGGCGCGGTACTCGACAAGGGCGAACTCAAGCTCGTGTTCGACCCCGAGGACGGCGCGTTCAGCGTCTTCTACTACGAGCATCGCTTTCCGGTCGACCCACGCGAATACCCGCGCATTCTCGGACACGGGCTCGAGCGGCTGCAGGCGCGGCTCGGCGCGGAGGACATCGTGCTGCTCGAGTTCCAGGCGCTGGTCACGACCTTCGGCCACCTGCCGGCGCGCGACCGCGTCACGCCCGAAGCCGTCGCCGAGCGCAGCCGCGACAAGGAAGTGCACAAGCATCGCCTGGCCGCGCTCTATGCCGGCAGTGCCGACGTCGCGCGCTTCATCGACGAGAATCTCGCGGAATTCAACGGCATCGGGCAGGCCGGCGCGAACTTCGACCTGCTGCACGAACTGCTGCAGAGCCAGGCCTACCGCCTCGCGTTCTGGCGCGTCGCCGCAGACGAGATCAACTACCGCCGCTTCTTCGACATCAACGATCTGGCGGCACTGCGCATGGACAACCCCGAGGTGTTCGAGGCGACGCATCGCCTGCTGCACGAGCTGCTCGGGCGCGGCTACATCAACGGCCTGCGTATCGACCACCCGGACGGCCTCTACGCGCCAAAGGCCTACTTCGAACGCCTGCAGGCCATGGCCGCGACGCTGATGCCGAAAGTCGGCAACGGCCATGCCGAGAGCACGCCGCGCCCGCTTTACCTCATCGTCGAGAAGATTCTCGCGGTGCACGAGCACCTTCCGGAATCGTGGGCGGTTCACGGCACGACGGGCTACGACTTTGCGGCGGCATGCACCGGGCTCTTTGTCGACGCCAGTGCCGCGGACGCGTTCACGCGCACCTACCAGGGCTTCATTCGCGCACGCCCCGCTTACGAAGAAATGGTCCGCGCGAACAAGCATCTGATCATGCAGACCTCGCTCGCGGGCGAGCTGCAGGTGCTCGCGACCCAGCTCACGCGGCTGGCGAAGGAGGACCGCTGCACCTGCGATTTCACGCTCAACAGCCTGCGCAGCGCGATCGCCGAGATCGTCGCGAGTTTCCCCGTTTACCGGACCTACGTCACGCCGGGCGAGACGTCGGCCGACGATGTGCGCTACGTCGATTGGGCAGTCGGCGTCGCCAAGAAACGCAGCCGCGCCGATCCGAGCATTTTCGATTTCGTGCGCGACGCGATGCTCGGGCGCCTCGGCCGGGTCGATCGCGACGACTACCGCGAGGCGGTCGCCGCGTTCGCGATGAAGTTCCAGCAATACAGCAGCCCGGTGACGGCCAAGGCGGTCGAGGATACGACCTTCTATCAGTACAACCGGCTCGTGGCGCTCAACGAGGTCGGCGCCGAGCCACAGCGCTTCGGCGTCTCGCTCGCGGCCTTCCATCGCGAGAACCAGGAACGATCCCGGCGCTGGCCGCATGCGATGCTCGCGAGTTCGACGCACGATACCAAGCGCTCGGAAGACGTGCGGGCGCGGCTGTGCGTGCTGTCGGAAGTCCCCGAACTGTGGCATCAGGCCTTGTCGCGCTGGAGCAACCTCAACCGCAGCAAACGGCGCCGGCTCGGCGAATCGCGCGTGCCGAGCCGCAACGACGAATACCTGCTATACCAGACCCTGCTCGGCATCTGGCCGTTCGATGCGCCCGACGCCGACACGCTCGCCAGCCTGGCGGCGCGCCTGCGGACCTACATGCTGAAGGCCGTGCGCGAGGGCAAGACCCACAGCTCGTGGATCAGCCCCGACACGGCGTACGAAGACGCGGTCGGCGACTTCGTCAGCGCGCTGCTGTCGGCGGACGCAGGCAACCTGTTCCTGCGCGACTTCGCGCCCTTCCAGGCCGGCGTCGCGCGTGCCGGCGCGTTCAACAGCCTGTCGCAACTGCTGCTCAAGCTCGCCTCGCCGGGCGTGCCCGACGTTTATCAGGGGTGCGAGATGTGGGATTTCAGTCTGGTCGACCCCGACAACCGGCGACCGGTCGACTACGCACGGCGCCAGCGTGCGCTGCAGGCGGTCAGGACGATGCACGCGGAACAGGGCGCGGCCGCCTGCACGGAAGCCTTGCTCGCGCGCCTGCAGGACGGCGAGATCAAGCTTTATCTCGTCTGGCGGCTGCTCGCATTTCGGCGTGCGTACGAAGCCCTGTTCCGCGAGGGCGACTATGTCCCGCTCAAGGTCCACGGTGCGCGCGCCGAGCAGATTTGTGCCTTCTCCCGTCAGGCGGGAGGCGACGCGCTGGTGCTCGTGGTTCCGCGGCTCATCGCACGCCTGGTGTGGGAGAGCGACGCGCTGCTGGTCGGTGAAGCGGTGTGGGGAGACACCTGGATCGAACTGCCGCCGGAGCGGGTGCGTCCGGGTTGGGTCGACGTGCTGACCGAACGCGGCGTCGATACGCGTGGCTTCGGTGATTCGACCGGATTGTCGGTCGCGGAGACGCTGGCGACAGTTCCGTTTGCCGTCCTGCACGCCGCGCCTGCCTAGAGGACTCGCTGCGGCCGGCGATTACCGCGCTGAACCGGCGCATTTGCGCCACGTCTACTATAAATAGGACCGGACACACCGGTAAGCAAAGGCGATGAATGATGACACTTGAAAGACGCCGACGAGAAAAAAAGGTGGTGGCGTTTGTGATGGCAGGAGGTGAGGGCTCGCGTCTGCAGCCCTTGACGGCGGATCGCTGCAAGCCAGCCGTTCCCTTCGGCAGCCGCTACCGCATCGTCGATTTCGTACTGAGCAACCTGACCAATTCCGACATCCGCTCGATCTACGTGCTCGTGCAGTATCGGCCGCAGTCGCTGATCGAACACGTGCGCAAGGCGTGGACCGTCACCTCGCTGTTTGCCGATCAGTTCCTGACCGTGGTGCCGCCGCAGATGACCAAGACGTCGACCGTTTTCGGGGGAACCGCGGACGCGGTCTACCAGAGCCTCGACCTGATGAACATGCACCGTCCCGACCTCGTCGCGATATTCGGCGCCGACCACATCTATCGCATGGACGTGCGGCAGATGGTGCGCTTCCATTGCGAGCACGATGCCGAGGCGACGGTCGCGGCCTTGCCGGTTTCTCTAAACCAGGCGTCGAGTTTCGGCATCATCGAGACCGACGCGCAAAACCGGATCATCGGCTTCGACGAGAAACCCAAGGCGGCAAAACCGATGCCGGACGATCCCGACCATGCCTACGCGTCGATGGGGAATTATCTTTTCAACGCCGACGTGCTGCGCGAGGCGCTGGAGGAGGCGCACCGGCGCGGGGAGACCGATTTCGGCCGGCATGTCCTGCCGCGCCTCGCACAGAGCCACGGCGTCTACGCCTACAACTTCGCGACCAACGAAGTGCCGGGAACGAAGCGCTACGAGGAACAGGCCTACTGGCGCGACGTCGGCACGCTCGACACCTACTTCGACGCCCACCTCGACGTGCTCGGACTCGAACCGCGCTTCGACGCGTTCAACCCGCAGTGGCCGATCTATTCGAGCCACTATCAGGGTCCGACGGCACGTGTGTTGCGCGCGGAACTCGACAACGTCCTGCTCGGTGCGGCGACGATCGTGACCGGCGCAAAAATCCGCAACTCGATCCTTCGCCGGGAGGTCGTCGTCGAGCCCGGCGCCGAAATCGAGGACAGCGTGATCATGGATTACGTCTGTATCGGCGCCGGCGCGAAGCTGCGCCGCGTGATCATCGACCGCCACAACGTCGTTCCGCCCGGCGCGCGGATCGGCTACGACCACGATGCCGACCGCGCGGCCGGCTACCACGTCACCGAAGGCGGGGTCGTCGTCGCGCCGCTCGGCGACGTGCGCTTCTACGCGCGCGAGGCCTCGCGCCACAGCGGCGGCTATTCGGAGTAGCGCCTTAGGAGCCGGACCCGGCGGGCAGCCGTGCTAGACTCGCGCAAAACCCGAGACCCGCATGGCTGAGGAGAACGACCTGTCCCGCACCGAACCGGCGAGCGCGCGGCGCCTGCAAGACGCGCGCGCAGCCGGCGATGTGCCGCGTTCCTCCGAATTCGCCGCCTGGCTCGTGCTGCTCGCCGCCATCGGTGTGCTGAGCTGGCAGGGGCCCCGGCTGCTCGGTTCCTTGCAAACGCTTGTCGCCACGGCTCTGCAGCATGCTGCCAAACCTTTTTCGCCGGCCGTCGTCGAAGCCGTGGGCAGCGCGCTCTGGGCCGTACTGCCGGTTCTCGGTGCCGTCTTCGTCGCGGCGCTGATTGCGCCGCTGCTGCTCTCCCGCTGGGTCTACGCCCCAGGGTCCCATCCGCGCCGCCGTCATCCGTTTCACGCGGTCGCACGCCTGTTCTCCCTCGATTCCGTCGCCGACCTCGCCCTCACGCTGCTCAAGGTCGCACTCGCCGCGCTCGCCGTGTGGTGGGCGTTCGGCGCATCGACGCCGGGCATCGCCGCGCTCGACGCGATCGCCGCGGATGCCGCACCTGAAGCCGCCGCCGGCTGGCTGGGGCACGGCGTGCTCGCGCTCGTCGCTGGGCTCGCCCTCGTCGCCGCGCTCGACGCGGGATGGCAATGGCTGCGCTATCTGCGCCGTCATGCCATGACCTGGCAGGAGGTGCTGGCCGAGGCACGCGAAGCCGAGGTGCATCCCGAGATCCGGGCGCAGTTGCGTGGACGGCAACAGCAGGCGGGCGCAAGGCCCCGGCCCGCAACTGCTGAGCACCCCGTGATCGACGAGGTGATCGGATGAACGCGCAAGGCGTGATGCTCATGGGCATGCCGGTCAATCGCGTCGCGGTGCCGCTGCTGGTGCTGCTGATCCTGGCGATGATGGTGCTGCCGCTGCCCACCTTCATGCTCGACGTGCTGTTCACGCTCAACATCGCGCTCGCGATGATCGTGCTGCTCGTCAGCCTCAACGCGCGCCGCCCGCTCGATTTCTCGGTCTTTCCGACCGTGCTGCTGCTGACGACGCTGCTGCGGCTTTCGCTCAACGTCGCGTCGACGCGCATCATCCTGATGCAGGGGCATACCGGCCCGGATGCGGCCGGCAAGGTGATCGAGTCGTTCGGCAATTTTCTCGTCGGGGGCAACATCGCGGTCGGCTTCGTCGTTTTCCTGATACTCGTCATCATCAATTTCGTCGTCATCACCAAGGGCGCGGGACGGATCGCCGAGGTCGCGGCGCGCTTCACGCTGGACTCGATGCCCGGCAAGCAACTCGCCGTCGACGCCGATCTCAACGCCGGCTTCGTCGACGAATCGGAAGCGCGCATGCGTCGCGCCGAGATCGGCCGCGAGGCCGACTTCTACGGGGCGATGGACGGCGCGTCGAAGTTCGTGCGCGGCGACGCGATCGCCGGCATGATCATCCTGCTCGTCAACCTGATCGGCGGCATCGCGGTCGGCCTCTTGCAGCACGATCTCGGCGTCGGCGAGGCGCTCGCGCGCTACGCGCTGTTGACCGTTGGCGACGGCCTGGTCACGCAGATTCCCGCGTTGATCATCTCGACCGCGGCGGGCATCGTCGTCAGCCGCGCGTCGAGCGAGCAGGATTTGTCGCGAGAATTCTCGACCCAGATTTTCGGTCGGCCGCAGACCCTTTACGTCGCCGCCGCGGTGCTCGCGGCGCTCGGCGTGATTCCCGGAACCCCGCACGTCGCGTTTCTGACGATCGCGGCCGTCCTCGCGGCCCTCGCGCTCTGGCTCACACGGCACCGGGAAAGCGCCGCTTTCGACAGCACGCCGCTGCCGCCGATCGAAGAAGAGGCCCTCCCGGTCGATGTGACCTGGGACGACATTCCGCCCGTCGACGTCCTCGCGCTCGAGGTGGGCTACCGGCTGATACCGCTCGTCGACCGCAACCAGGGCGGTGCGGCGCTCACGCGCATCACCGAGTCGCGCCGTCGTTTTGCGACCGACATGGGCCTCGTCGTGCCGCTCATCCGCGTGCGCGACAACCTCGACCTCAAGCCCAACACCTTCCGCATCACGCTGAAGGGCGTCGACGTCGCGCACGGCGAGATGCCGACCGGCCAGATCCTCGCGGTCGACACGGGCGACGTCCTTGGCCGTATCGACGGCACGCCGGGCGTCGACCCGCTGATGCATCTCCCGGGCGTCTGGATCGACGCGGCGCGCGTGGAGGAAGCCGAACTGCGCGGCTTCGTCGTGCTCGAACCGGCCGAACTGATCGCCCGCCAGGTCGAGGCCGTCTTCCGCCAGCACGCGCCGGAGCTGCTCGGCCGGACCGAGGTCCAGCAGCTCCTCGATGCGCTCGCGCGCAGCCATCCCGGGCTCGTCGAGGACGTGACGCCGCGCCATCTGCCCCTGACCACGGTGCAGGCCATCCTGCAGCAACTGATCGCCGAGAACGTCCCGATCCGCGATACCCGCACCTTGTTCGAGACGCTCGCGGCGCGGGCGCCCAAAACGCAGGACATCGACGATCTCGTCGAAACCGTGCGCGCGGCGCTCGGCCGCAGCATCGTCGATCGCCTGTTCGAGGGCAGCGACACGTTGCTCGTCATCGGTCTCGCGCCGACGACCGAAAGCCGTCTGCTCTATGAAATGGGCGACGAGGGCGAGGCCTTGTTGGCGCCGAGCACCCTCGACGCGCTGAACGGTGCGGCCGAGCAGGCGGTCGCCGAACACGAGGCTGGAGGCCATCCGCCGGTGTTGCTGACCTCGCCCGGCCTGCGTGCGATTCTCTCGCGGCTGCTGCGTCGCACGCTGCCGCGGCTCGCGGTGATCGCCTACGCCGAGGTACCGGCCGACAAGACGGTCCAGGTGAACGTTGAATTGAGCATCGGGGAGACCCCATGAGCGTACAGACATTCGTCGCCACCACCGCACGCGAGGGGTTGGCGCGCGTACGGCAGGCGCTCGGCGACGACGCCGTCGTGCTGTCGACGCGTCCGCATCCGCAGGGCGTCGAGCTGCTCGCCAGTGCCTACGCTGAACTGGCTGCGCCCGACGCAGCGGACCTCGCGACCGAGGGCGCAAGCGGCTCACGCATCCTGAACGAGTTGTCGCGTCTGCGCGGACTGCTGCAGAACCAGCTCGCGGGCTTCGCGTGGGGCAGCGCCCGCCGGCGCGATCCGCGCCGTGTCATGGTGTTGCAGTCGATGTTCGCCGCCGGATTCGGCAGCACGCTCGCGCGCACGCTCGCCGCACGGCTGCCGCGCGGACTCGACGACGACGCCACGCAGCGCTGGCTCCGCCAGGTGCTGATCCGCAACCTGCCGTGCGTGGCCGCGCAAGACGAGCTACTCGATGCGGGCGGGTGCTATGCGCTGGTCGGCTCGACCGGCAGCGGCAAGACGACGACGCTGGCGAAGCTCGCAGCACGCGCTGTCGAGCACCACGGCAGCGAGGGCGTGGCGCTCGTCGCCGCGGACCCTTACCGGGTCGGTGCGCACGCGCAACTCGCCGTCTATGCCGAGCTGCTCGGCGTCGCGCTCCATCTCGCCGGCGACCCGGACGAACTGGCAAATCTGTTGCCGCGCCTGTCGGCCCACACGCTCGTGCTGATCGATACCGCGGGTTTCGCGCCTTCCGATCCCCGCAGCCGAGCCTTCGATCGCCTCGACGCCATCGGCGTCCAGCGGCTCGCGGTCGTCGCCGCGTCTCAGCAGGGCGCCGCGATCGAGCAGGCGATGGCGCGCTTCGGCCGCGGGGCGAAGGCGTGCATTCTCACCAAGCTCGACGAAACTCCGCAATTGGGCGCCGCGCTCGACAGCCTGATCCGCCACCGTCTGGCGCTGGCGTATGTGACTGGCGGCCAGCGCGTGCCCGAGGACCTGCATCGGCCGAGCGCGGCCTACCTCGTCGACCGCGCGCTGAAAGGGGGACGGCTCGCCACCCCTTACGCGCTCGAAGCGGAGGACTGGCCGCTGTTCGCCGGCGTCGAAGCCGAGCGCGACGAGCGTGCCGCGATGCGGGGATGAGCGGTGACTGACCAGGCCGCCGGTCTGCGCCGGCGCGCCGCCCGCCTGGCCACGCGCGCGGTCATGGTGTTTTCCGCATCGCCGCAGTCCGCGCCGCGCCTCGCCGAGGCTTTGCATGCGCACGGCCCGGTCGTGCTGCTGATCGACACGCAGGACCGTCAGTTCAGCGACTCGGCGCGCAATCTCTTCGGCTGGCGCCAGCAGCTCGAGCGTGGACAAGCGCTGACATTGCCGATGTCCTACGGGGCGGGCTGGCGCGCGCCGGGGGCGAGGCTGGACGAGCCGGCGCTCGCCGCGCTGGCGCGGCGCTACGACCTCGTCGTCGTCGACGCCGCACCCGACATACCCGAACTGGTCCTGATGCCCGGGGCGACGCATCTCGCTGCGATCGAGGTGCAGGCTTCTGTCGAATCACTACACTACGCATACCGTCTCGTGAAAACCCTGGCGCAGCGCCCGGCCGTGGCCGGCGTTGGACTTTTCGGCGACCCCGCCGCCTGTGCGCGTGTGCTTGCCGCAAGCGGCAACTTTCTCGCCGCGGCGTTCTCCGATACGGTATGCAGCGTGGCTGCAGAGACTGACGCTTTTGCCGCGCTTGCCGTTAGAATGAGCGCGGAGGAGGGCCGTTTGACGGCTTTTTATAACAAAGGGGCAAACCCGAATCATGGTCGGTAAACCATCGTCGCAGGACGAGCAGATCACCAAATATGCACCGCTGGTCAAGCGCATCGCGTATCACATGATGGCGCGCCTGCCGGCCAGCGTCGAAGTCGACGACCTGATCCAGGTCGGGTTGATCGGCCTCATGGACGCCGTATCGCGCTTCGACGGCACGCAGGGTGCGCAATTCGAGTCGTATGCGACGCAGCGCATCCGTGGCGCGATGCTCGACGAGTTGCGCGAGGCGGACTGGCTGCCGCGCCACGTACGGCAGAAGTCACGGCAGATCGAAGCGGCGATCCACAAGCTCGAACAGCGGCACGGCAAGGCGCCGAGCGAGTCGGAAATATCGGCCGAACTCGGCATTCCGATCGATCAGTACCAGTCGATGCTTGGCGACGTCAAATGCTCGCAGCTGCTCTACTACGAGGATTTTTCCGACGAGGACAGCGCGAGTTTTCTCGAACGCTATCTCGTCGACGGCAGCAACGATCCGCTCGCGGTGCTCGAGGACGAGGGCTTCCGCGCCAGCCTGATCGCAGCGATCCATCACCTGCCCGAGCGCGAGCGCAGCATGATGGGCATGTACTACGAGCAGGACATGAACCTCAAGGAGATCGGCGCGGTGCTCGGCGTCTCCGAATCACGCGTATGCCAGCTGCACTCGCAGGCCGTCGCGCGGCTGCGCGCGCAACTCAAGATCTGGAAAGACTGACCGCGGCCCGCGCCGACATGCGCGGTCAAATCCGCGATAATGGCGGCTTCGTCAATCCGCTCGCCGTCTTTCCATGAGCCAAGCCTCCCTCAAGAAAAAAGCCCTCGACTACCACCGCCTGCCCAGACCTGGCAAGCTCGAAGTCGTTTCGTCGAAACCCTGCGCGACCCAGGCCGACCTCTCGCTCGCCTATACCCCGGGCGTCGCCCAGCCGGTGCTGGAGATCGCGAAGAATCCCGCCAAGGCCTACGACTACACCAACAAGGGCAATCTCGTCGCCGTGATCACCGACGGTACCGCGATTCTCGGACTCGGTGACCGCGGCGCGCTCGCCGCGAAGCCGGTCATGGAAGGCAAGGCCGTCCTCTTCAAGCAATTCGCCGACATCGACGTCTACGACATCGAGGTCAATGCCAGAACGCCGCAGGACTTCATCAAGGTCGTCGAGGCGATCGCGCCGACCTTCGGCGGCATCAATCTCGAGGACATCGCCGCACCGCACTGCTTCGAGATCGAAGCCGCGCTGAAGAAGAAGCTCGACATCCCGGTGTTCCACGACGACCAGCATGGCACCGCCGTTATCATCTGCGCGGGGCTCATCAACGCGCTGCACGTCCAGGGCAAGACGCTCGACAGTGCGAAGATCGTCTGCCTCGGCGCGGGCGCCGCGGGGATCGCGTCGATGAAGCTCCTGCTCGCGATGGGCGCGAGGAAGTCCAACATCCTGCTCGTCGATTCCAAGGGCGTCGTGCACAAGGGGCGCACCGACCTGAACGCCTTCAAGAAGGGTTTCGCCCGCGCGACCAAACTGCGTACGCTCGAGGACGCGATGAACGGCGCCGACGTGTTCGTCGGCGTCTCGGGCGCCGACCTCGTGAGCCCGGCCATGGTCAAGAGCATGGCCGACAACCCGGTGGTTTTCGCGCTCGCCAACCCGAATCCCGAGATCTCGCCGGCGAAGGCGATGGCCGCGCGCAGCGACCTCGTGATGGCGACCGGACGCTCCGACTATCCGAACCAGGTCAACAACGTACTTGGCTTTCCCTTCATCTTCCGCGGCGCGCTCGATGCGCGCGCACGCGAGATCACGCAGGACATGCTGATCGCCGCCGTCAACGCGCTCGCCGAACTCGCGCGCGAGCCGGTTCCGGCTGCGGTGCTCAAGGCCTATCAGCTGAAGAAACTCAAGTTCGGACCGGACTACATCCTGCCCAAGCCTTTCGACCCGCGGCTGGCCGAGCGTGTGCCGCAGGCCGTCGCCAAGGCGGCCCGGAAGGCCGTCAGAAAACGGCGCTGAGCGAACAAAACACGGCCGTGAAGCCCGTCCCGCGCCCCGTTTATCTCGATCTGTTCCGCATCCATCTGCCCCTGCCGGGCTGGGTGTCGATCCTGCACCGGGTGTCGGGCGCGCTGCTGTTTCTCGCGTTGCCGACGGGCGTATGGCTGCTCTCGGTCTCGCTGTCGGACGAGGCGGGCTACCGGTACGTCAGCGAGGTCTTCGCGCATCCGCTCGCGCGCACCGCCACGCTGGTGCTGGTCTGGGCCGCGAGCCATCACTTCTTCGCCGGGCTGCGCCACCTGGCGCTCGACGTGCACTGGGGCGAAGACCTCGCGTCGGCGCGCCGGAGCAGCCTCGCCGTGATGGTCGCGGCGGGGCTCGCGACGGGCCTCGCCGCGTGGAGACTGTTCGGATGAAAGCCGCGACCGGCTCGCACACGGGGACCGGAACCTGGCTCGTGCAGCGCGCGACGGCGGTCGTGCTCGCGCTGGCCCTGCCGCTCCTGCTGCTGCGCTTTCTCGCCGCGCCGCCGCTCGACTTCGCCGCCTGGCAGGCGCTGCTCGCGCCGCTCTGGCTGCGTCTGCTGATGCTGCTCGCGGCCGGCGCGCTGGCCCTTCACGCCTGGGTCGGCGTGCGCGACATCCTGATGGATTACGTCCATGCGACCGGACTGCGCCTGACGATATATATGGCCGTGATCGGCACCCTGGCGACGAGTGTCGCGTGGCTCGCCGCGATCCTGTTCGGCCCGGTCTTCGGGCGCGCGGCGTGAACCGGCGCCGCTTCGACGCGCTGATCGTCGGCGGCGGCGGTGCCGGCCTGCGCGCCGCGCTGCAGCTTGCGCGCTCGGACCACAAGGTCGCCGTGGTGTCGAAGGTATTCCCGACACGCTCGCACACCGTTTCTGCACAGGGCGGCATCACGGCGGCGCTGGCGAACGTCGACGACGACCGCTGGGAATGGCACATGTACGACACGGTCAAGGGCGGCGACTGGCTGGGCGACCAGGATGCGATCGAGTTCATGTGCCGCGAGGCGGCGTCGGCCGTCTACGAACTCGAACACATGGGGCTGCCGTTCTCGCGGCTCGACGATGGCAGGATCTACCAGCGGCCCTTCGGCGGGCAGTCGAAAAACTTCGGCGGCGAGCAGGCGACGCGCACCTGCGCCGCGGCCGACCGCACCGGCCATGCGCTGCTGCACACGCTCTACCAGCAGAACATCGCGCACCGCACGCAATTCTTCGACGAATACTTCGCGCTCGACCTCGTGCGCGACGACGCGGGCTACTGCCTCGGCGTGACCGCGCTTTCCATCGAAACCGGCGAGCCGGTGTTGATCGAGGCGCGCACGACGCTGCTCGCGACGGGCGGGGCAGGGCGCATTTTCGGCAACACCAGCAACGCGATGATCAACACCGGCGACGGCCTCGGCATGGTCCTGCGCGCCGGCCTGCCGCTGCAGGACATGGAGTTCTGGCAGTTCCACCCGACCGGGATCGCCGGCGTCGGCAGCCTTATTACCGAAGGCGCGCGTGGCGAGGGCGGCTACCTGCTGAACCGTCACGGCGAGCGCTTCATGGAGCGCTACGCACCGCACGCCCGGGACCTCGCCGGCCGCGACGTGGTCGCCCGCGCGATCGCGATCGAGATCGCGGAAGGGCGCGGCTGCGGGCCCCGGGCGGACTACGTCGAGCTCAAGATCGACCAGCTCGGCGAACAGACCATTTCGGAGAAACTGCCGGGCATCCGCGAACTCGCGATCCGCTTCGCCGGCGTCGACCCGGTCGAGAAGCCGATTCCAGTCGCACCGACGGCGCACTACATGATGGGCGGCATTCCGACCGACCTGCATGGCCAGGTCGTCGCCCCCGCGCGCTTCGGCCCCGAGGAGCCGGTGCCCGGCCTCTATGCCGTCGGCGAGTGTGCCTGCGTGTCGGTGCACGGCGCGAACCGCCTCGGCGGCAACTCGCTGCTCGACCTCATCGTCTTCGGCCGCGCCGCGGGCCGGCACATGCTCGACTACCTGCGCGACAACCCCTACCCGCGCGCGCTGCCCGAGAATGCCGCCGAAGCGAGCCTGCAGCGCCTCGCGCGCTGGGAGCGCCCGGGCGGCGAACGCGTCGCCGCGATCACCGACGACCTGCGGCGCATGATGGGCGCGCACGCCGGCGTTTTCCGCACCGAGACGAGCCTGCGCGAAGGCCTGCGCAAACTCGACCTGCTCGAAGCGCGGCTCGCGCACGCCGGCCTGCAGGACACCAGCCGCATCTTCAACACGGCGCGCATCGAAGCGCTCGAGCTGGAAAACCTGATCGGGGTCGCGCGCGCGACCCTGGTCTCGGCGATCCACCGCACCGAGAGCCGCGGCGCCCATACGCGCGAGGACTTCCCGCGACGCGACGACGAGAACTGGCTCAGGCACACCCTCTATTCGCGCGAGGGGGATCAGGTGGATAGCAAGCCGGTGCGCTTGAAGCCGTTGACCGTGGAGTCGATACGGCCGAAGGAGAGGGTGTATTGATGGTTCAGGGGCGGGTTAAGCAACGGGCGAAACGCGAAGCCATTGCCCATACTGGACGGCATTCACGGCGTTGGCGTAGGACGCCGATATGAAATTCCGCGTCTACCGCTACTCTCCGGAGTCCGGCAAAAAACCCTTCATGCAGGACGTCGAGCTCGACATCGACCCGGCCGGCAAGATGCTGCTCGACGCGCTGCTCGCGATCAAGGCTCAGGACGAAACTTTGTCGTTGCGCCGCTCGTGCCGCGAGGGCGTGTGCGGGTCCGACGCGATGAACGTCAACGGCAGGAACCGGCTCGCCTGCATCACGCCCTTGTCCGAACTGAAGGAGCCGATCGAGGTGCGGCCGCTGCCGGGGCTGCCCGTGATCCGCGATCTCGTCGTCGACATGGAGCCGTTCTACAGGCAGTACCGCTCGATCAAGCCCTGGCTCATCAACGACGATCCCGAGCCCGAAGTCGAGCGCATGCAGAGCCCGGAAGACCGCGGGCTGCTCGACGGCGCCTACGAATGCATCCTGTGCGCCTGCTGCACGTCGTCGTGTCCCTCGTACTGGTGGAACCCGGAGAAGTTCGTCGGCCCAGCCGGACTGCTGCAGGCCTACCGCTTCATCGCCGACTCGCGCGACGAAGCGACCGCAGCGCGCCTCGACAACCTCGAGGATCCCTACCGGCTGTATCGTTGCCGCGGCATCATGAACTGTGTCGACGTCTGCCCCAAGGGCCTCAACCCTGCGGGGGCGATCGCGCGGATCCGCACGCTGCTGGCCAAACGCCGTGTCTGAGTCACGGCCGGCGGTGGATGATGCCGAAGGCGCAGGGGGAAATTTTCCCGACGACGCGGGCAACCTGCAAAGCGCCCGGATCGCCTGGCGCTGCCGTCGCGGCCTGCTCGAGCTGGATCTCTGGCTGGGTGGCTTTTGGGCCGCGCAGCGCGCTACACTTCGGTCTCGTGAGACCGCCGCGTTCGTGCGCCTCCTGGCCTTGTCGGACATGGAAATCCTCGACAGGCTGCACGGCCGCTCGGCGCCGGACGATGCCGACGTCGACGCGCTCATTCAACGCCTGAAAAATTTTCGAGAAGCAAAATGAAGAAAACCGTCACCCTCACTTTCAGCGACGGCAGTCCCGCGATTGAATTGCCGATCGAAGAGGGCACCTACGGCAAGCCCGTGATCGACATCCGCGCCCTCGGCGCACACGGCTATTTCACGCACGACCCGGGCTTCACCGCGACTTCGAGCTGTACCTCGTCGATCACCTACATCGACGGCGACGAAGGCCTGCTGTACTACCGGGGCTACCCGATCGACCAACTCGCCTACCAGTCGGACTTCATGGAAGTCAGCTACCTGCTGCTGCACGGCGAACTGCCGACGGCGGAACAGAAGGCCGGGTTCGAGCAGTCGATCCGTCACCACACGCTGCTGCACGACCAGATCGAAAACGTGTTCCGCGGCTTTCGCCGCAGCGCGCACCCGATGGCGGTGATGATCGGCGTGACCGGCGCGATGTCGGCCTTCTATCACGCCGGCCTCGACAACTTCAATCCCGAGCACCGCGAGATCGTCGCCCACCGCCTGATCGCCAAGATCCCGACCGTCGCCGCGTGGGCGTACAAGTTCAACGAGGGCCAGCCCTTCGTCTACCCGCAGAACCGCCTGTCCTACGCCGAGAACTTCATGTACATGATGTTCTCGAGCCCCTGCGAGGAATACGTGCCCAACCCGGTGCTGGCGCGCGCGCTCGACCGCATCTTCATCCTGCACGCCGACCACGAGCAGAACGCGTCGACCTCGACGGTACGGCTCGCCGGGTCGAGCGGCGCCAACCCCTACGCCTGCATCGCGAGCGGCATGGCGTCGCTGTGGGGGCCGCTGCACGGCGGCGCCAACGAAGCCGTGCTCCGCATGCTCGAGGAGATCGACGACGCGTCCAAGATTCCCGATTTCATCAAGCGCGCGAAGGACAAATCCGATCCTTTCCGCCTGATGGGCTTCGGTCATCGCGTCTACAAGAACATGGACCCGCGCGCGGCGATCATCCGCCGCACCTGCTACGAGGTGCTCGACGAGCTTGGCCTGCGTGACGATCCGCAGTTCAAGATCGCGCTCGAGCTCGAGCGCATCGCGCTTGAGGACGAGTACTTCATCGAGCGCAAACTCTATCCGAACGTCGACTTCTATTCGGGCATCATCTTCCGCGCGATGGGTATTCCGACCAGCATGTTCACGGCATTGTTCGCGATGGCGCGCACGGCCGGCTGGGTCGCGCAGTGGCACGAGATGTTATCCGACCCGGCGCACAAGATCGGCCGCCCGCGCCAGCTCTACGCGGGTCCGGCGCGACGCGACTTCGTGCCGCTCGACCAGCGCAGGGCCTGAGCTCGCCGCCGGCATGAGCGCGCCCGACTGGCTTTCGACCTCGCCGCTCTACTCGGGCAACGCGGCGTATCTCGAGCAGTTCGGCGACGCCGCCCTCGCGGCCTGGCTCGGCCGACCGGTGTCGGCCGCGACTGACGAATCGGACGCCGCGCAGGTCGCCGTCCTGCGTCTGATCAACGCCTATCGCTATCTGGGTGTTCGCCAGGCTGCGCTTGATCCGCTGCGCCGTTTCGAGCCGCCGTCGACCCCCGAACTCGATCCCGCACACTACGGCCTGACCGACGCCGACCTCACGCGCGAATTCGATACCGGCTCGCTGTTCGGGGTCGAGCGCACGACGCTCGACGACATCCTGCAGCGCTTGCGCAGCGCCTACTGCGGCCACGTCGGCGTCGAATACATGCACATCACGGAGGTCACGCGCAAGCGCTGGCTGCAGGAACGCATCGAATCGGCGCAGGGCCGTTTCGGCGTCACGGCGGCGCAGAAAAAACGCCTGCTCAAGCGACTGACCGACGCCGAGACGCTCGAGAAATTCCTGCACACGCGCCACGTCGGGCAGAAGCGTTTTTCGCTCGAAGGCGGTGAAAGCCTGATCCCGCTGCTCGACCACGTGATCGCCCGCTGCGCACGGCACGGCGCGAAGGAAATCGTCATGGGCATGGCGCATCGCGGCCGCATCAACGTGCTCGTCAACATCATGGGCCGCACGGTCGACAGCCTGTACGACGAGCCGCAGGACGGCCATCCCGAGACACCGCTGTCGGGCGACGTCAAATACCATCAGGGATTCTCGACCGACATGGGCACCGACTACGGGCCGGTCCATCTCGCGCTCGCCTTCAATCCCTCGCATCTCGAAATCGTGCACCCGGTCGTGCGCGGCTCGGTGCGTGCGCGCCAGGACCGGCGCGGCGACGTGCTCGGCTACGAGGTCGTGCCGGTGATCCTGCACGGCGACGCGGCGCTGTCGGGGCAGGGCGTCGTCATGGAAAGCCTCAACATGTCGCAGACGCGGGGCTTCCGCAACGGCGGTGCTATCCACGTCGTCATCAACAACCAGATCGGCTTCACTACATCCGATCCGCGCGACGTGCGCTCGACGCTTTATTGCACCGACGTCGCGAAGATGGTCGAAGCGCCGGTCCTGCACGTCAACGGCGACGACCCCGAGGCGGTCGCGTTCGCGGTCCAAACCGCGGTCGACTACCGCTACACCTTCCACAAGAACGTCTTCATCGACCTCGTCTGCTATCGCCGTCACGGCCACAACGAACAGGACGAGCCGCTGGCCACCCAGCCCTTGATGTACCGGCGCGTGCAGGCGCATCCGAGCACGCGCACGCTCTACGCCCAGCGCCTGGTCGACGAGGGCGTGCTGACCCAGGCCGAGGCCGACGATCTGGTCGACGTGTGTCGCGAGCGCCTCGAGCACGGCAGGCCGCTGAGCGCGCCGGCACTGTCCGATTTCAAGGAAACCTTCGCCACCGACTGGAGCCGCTTCCGCGGCGATGCGGGCGCCGCGACGCCGGGTATTTCCGCGACGCGCCTCGACTTTCTCGGCGAGCGCATCACGACGCTGGAGCACGAGATCGAGCTGCATCCGCGCGTGCAGAAGGTGCTCGACGACCGCCGGCGCATGCGTGCGGGCGAACTCGCGGTCGACTGGGGCTACGCCGAGAACCTCGCCTACGCGAGCCTGCTCGACGTCGGCTACAACGTCCGCGTCTCGGGCCAGGACTCGGCACGCGGCACCTTCTTCCACCGCCACGCGGTGTGGCACGACCAGAAGCGCGAACGCCGGCAGAGTGGGGTCTACGTGCCGCTCGAACACATCCACGCGCGCCAGGGCAACTTCACGATCATCGATTCGCTGCTGTCGGAGGAAGCCGTGCTCGCGTTCGAGTACGGCTATTCGACGGCCGATCCCGACACGCTCGTCGTGTGGGAGGCGCAGTTCGGCGACTTCGCGAACGGCGCACAGGTCGTCATCGACCAGTTCATCACCAGCGGCGAAGCCAAGTGGGGCAGGCTCTGCGGCCTCACCCTGATGCTGCCGCACGGCTTCGAGGGGCAGGGGCCCGAACATTCGTCGGCGCGCCTCGAACGCTTCCTGCAACTGTGCGCACAGGAAAACATCCAGGTCTGCGTGCCGACGCTGCCCGCGCAGATGTTCCACCTCCTGCGGCGGCAACTGCTGCGCCCGCTCAGAAAGCCGCTCGTCGTTCTGAGCCCGAAAAGCCTGCTGCGCCACCCGGCGTCGACCTCGTCGCTGGCCGACCTCTCGGACGGCGCCTTCCTGCCGGTCATCGACGATCCGCGCCAGCCGCGCGAGGCGCGGCGCGTCGTCGTGTGCAGCGGCCGGGTCTGGTTCGACCTCGAAGCGGCCCGGGCTGCCCGCGGCCTCGACGATGTCGCACTCGTGCGCATCGAGCAGCTCTATCCCTTCCCGGACGCCGAATTCGGCGCAGTGCTCGACGTCTATCCGCTCGCCGGAACATTGGTCTGGGCACAGGAAGAGCCGATGAACCAGGGCGCCTGGTATCAGACGCTGCACCACCTCAATCGCTGCGCCCCGGCCGGACGACGTTTCCACTACGCCGGCCGGCCCGCGGCCGCGGCGCCCGCGTCGGGCTACATCTCGCGCCATCGTGCCGAACTTGAAGCGCTGCTGCGCGACGCCCTGGAGACCTCGTATGAAGTTTGAAGTACGCGTGCCCACGCTGTCGGATTCGGTCGCCAGCGGCACGCTTTTGCCGTGGCGCAAGGCGGTCGGCGACACGGTCGCGCGCGACGAGACGCTGGTCGATCTCGAGACCGACAAGGTCATCCTCGAAATCCCCGCGCCGGCCTCAGGCACGCTGGTCGAGGTGCGCGCGGTGGGGGGCGCCGAAGTCAGGGCGGACGAAGTCATTGCCCTGATCGAGACTGGCGAGGCCGCCGCGGCGGGCGCGCGCGAAAACGCGACGCCTGCCGCGCCCGCGCCGGCGCCCCCGGCCGCGACTGCGCCCGCTCGGGCCGCAGCGCCGGCGGAGTCTCCGTCAGTGGCGGCGCCGCCTCCCCGCGTGGCGACGGCCACCGCGCCGCAGCCGCGGGTCGCCCCGCCTCCGGCCCGTGCCGCCGCGCAGCCGGGCGAGAGCCGTCGCGAGCCGATGTCGCGTCTGCGCCAGCGCGTGGCCGAGCGCCTCGTCGCGGCACAGCACACGGCGGCCATGCTCACCACGTTCAACGAAGTGAACATGCAACCCGTGAACGAATTGCGCCAGCGCTTCAAGGCCGACTTCGAGGTCCGCCACGGCGTCAAGCTCGGCTACATGTCGTTCTTCGTGCGTGCGGTCTGCCGGGCGCTCGAAGCCTTCCCGATCGTCAACGCGCGGATCGACGGCAATGACATCGTGTGGCATGGCGACGCCGACATCGGCATCGCGATTTCGAGCCCGCGCGGACTCGTCGTGCCCATCCTGCGCCGCGCGCAGCAGCTCTCGTCGGACGAAATCGAACGCGCGATCGCCGACTTCGCGCGGCGCGCACGCGACAGCAAGCTCGCGCTCGAGGAGCTCGCCGGCGGGACGTTCTCGATCACGAACGGCGGCGTGTTCGGCTCGCTGCTCTCGACCCCGATCCTCAATCCGCCGCAGTCGGCGATTCTCGGCATGCACACGATCCAGGAAAGGCCGGTCGCCGAGCATGGCCAGGTCGTGATCCGGCCCATGATGTATCTCGCGCTGACCTACGACCACCGGCTGATCGACGGCCGCGACGCGGTGCAGTTCCTGGTCGCGGTCAAGGCGGCGCTCGAAGCGCCCGACGCGCCGCTGCCGGAATACCGCGCATGACGCGGCCGGATCAGCGGAGCGAGGCAGATCGGGCGTCTAGCACGCTGCTCGAGGTCGAAGACCTGCATTTCGCGTTCGATGGCAAAGCCGTTCTGAAGGGTGTTTCCCTCGCCATTCCGCGCGGCAAGGTGGTCGCGATCCTCGGCGTCAGCGGTTGCGGCAAGACGACGCTGCTCAGGCACTTCGGCGGCCAGCTGCAGCCCGCGCGCGGGCGCGTGCGTTTCGACGGGCAAGTCGTTCACGAACTCGACAACGCCGGTCTTTACGCGATGCGACGCAAGATGGGCATGATGTTCCAGGTCAGCGGCCTGTTCAGCGACCTGTCGGTGTTCGACAACATCGCCTACCCGATGCGCGAGCACACCGACCTGCCTGAGGACGTCATCCACGACCTCGTCCTGATGAAGCTCCACGCCGTCGGCCTGCGCGGCGCCTGTGCGCTGCGCACGCGCGAGCTCTCGGGCGGAATGGAGCGGCGCGTCGCGCTCGCGCGCGCGATTGCGCTCGACCCCATGCTCATCATGTACGACGAGCCTTTCGCCGGTCTCGATCCGATCTCGCTCAACACGATCGGCGACCTGATCCGCCGTCTGAACGACGCGCTCGGCCTGACGTCGATCTTCGTGACCTACGACGTCTCGGAATCGCTCAAGGTCGCCGACTACGTGTACTTCCTGCACGAGGGCGTGGTCGTGGCCGAAGGGGAGGCAGCGGGCATGATCGACTCCGACGATCCCTTCGTGCGCCAGTTCGTCCATGCCGAGCCCGATGGCCCGGTGCGCTTCCAGTATCCAAGCCGGCCCTACCGCGACGAACTCGAGCTCGGGACGGGCGACCGCTGAGCGCCGCGCGCGAGCCAGACGCCACCGGCTAAGGCTCGCTATCCGCAGTGGACGCGGCCGCCTCACCGCTGCCCCCGGCCGCGTGCCTGGCGAGAAACGGCGTGAGCGCGTCGGCGGGCAGGGGCCGGCTGAAATGGAATCCCTGGATGAGATCGCAGGCGCGCCTGCGCAGGAAGGCAAGCTGTTCCGCGGTCTCGACGCCTTCCGCGACGACTTCCAGGCCGAGCTTGTGTCCCAGCGAAATGCTCGCCTCGGCGATCGCCGCGATGTTGGCGTCGCGCGGGGCGTCGCGGATGAACGCCTGATCGATCTTCAGCGCGTCGAGCGGAAAGCGCTTCAGATAGGCGAGCGACGAATAGCCGGTGCCGAAATCGTCGATCGCGAGGCGTACGCCGAGCGCGTCCAGCGCGGCCAGAATGTCGCCGGTCGCCGCGACATCCTGCATCGCCGTGCTTTCGGTGATTTCGAGTTCCAGATGATGCGGCGGCATGCACTCCTCGCGCAGCACCTGTTCGACCTGCCGCAGCAGCGTGTCCTCCCTGAACTGGCGGGCCGAGACATTGACCGAGATCCTGACCGGGGCGACGCCGGATTCGCGGCACGCGCGGTACTGGGTACACGCGTTGCGCAGCACCCATTCGCCGACGGGCACGATCAAGCCCGTATCCTCGAGCAGCGGAACGAAATCGCCCGGTGCGATCACGCCATCGCGCGGATGCTTCCAGCGTAACAAGGCCTCGACGCCCGCGATGCGGTTGTCGCGCAGATCGAGCTGCGGCTGGTAGTGAAGGCGGAACTCGCCGCGATCGAGGGCGCGGCGGAGGTCGGTTTCCAAGGACAACAGCTCCTGTCCGCGCGCATTCATTTCGGGTGCGTAGAACTGGTAGCGGTTGCGGCCGCTCGCCTTGGAGCGGTACATCGCCGTGTCGGCGTTCTTCAGCAGCGTCGCCCCGTCGTCGCCGTCGTGCGGGTAGACCGAGACACCCACGCTGAACGAGGCGTACACCTCCTGCCCCGAGATGACAAGCGGCGTTTCGAAGGCCGCGCGCACCTTGTGCAGAATGGCCGGGATGTTGTCGACGTGGGACAGATCGCCGAGCACGATCGTGAATTCGTCCCCGCCGTAACGGGCCACGACGTCGGTCGGGCGCACGCAGTCGCGCAGCCGCTGCGCGGCGTGCCGCAGCATGGCGTCGCCCGCGGCGTGCCCGAGGCTTTCGTTGATGCGCTTGAAGTTGTCGATATCGAGGAACAGCACCGAAGCGAGCTTGTGGCTGCGTGCGGAATGCGCGACGACCGCCTCGATCTGATCTTCGAGCAGGATGCGGTTCGGCAGGCCGGTCAGCGCGTCGTGCGTCGCCTGCCGGCGCAGTTCCTGCTCGAAGTGTTTGCGTTCGGTGATGTCACGGGCAATGGTCGAGAAAAATTCGGGCATCTCGTTGGCGCCGCCGTGCGCCAGCACGACCTGGGACACGGGGATTTCCCTCCCATCGGCCAGCCGCGCCGCGATCTCCCCCTGCCAGGCGCCGTCGCGCCGCGCGGTGGGGAAGGCTTCCATCAGCAGGCGATGGGTCGCCCATTCGGGGTGACATTGGGCGATGTGGCGCGAACTGACGTCTTCGGTCGCCGTCAATCCGAGCACGGCACGGCCCGCGCGATTGAGATAGCGCAGCCGCCCGTCGCCCTCGATGATCGCGACGAAGTCGGTTGTCGCCTCGAGAATCTCCAGCAGCTGCCCGCGCGTCTGCTCGTCGCGAATCCGGTCGGTGACGTCGCGGCCGGTCGAGACGAAGCCCGCGATCCCGCGCCCCTCGTCGAACAGCGGGGCGATGGTTTTTTCCTCGTAGAACAGGCCGCCGTCCTTGCGCCGGTTGACCAGTGTTTCCTGGAAGATCCGGCCGGCCAGGATGGTGTCCCACAATTTATGGAAGAAGGCGTCGTCGTGGCGATCCGACTTGATGAGCGCGGGCGTCCTGCCGATGGCCTCGGCCGCGCTGTAGCCGGTGAGGCGCTCGAAGGAGGGGTTGACGTACTGGATCGTTCCCTGCCGGTCGGTGATGAAGACACTGTCGGCCGCCTGTTCGACGGCCTGCGACAACCGGCGTACGAGGTGTTCGGTCTGCCGCCGCTCGCGGCGCACCCTCGCCTCCGCGAGCTCGCGCTCGACCGCCGGCAACAGCCGGGCGAGGTTGTCCTTCATGACGTAATCCTGGGCGCCCGCGCGCATGCCGCTGACTGCGGTCTCTTCGCCGATGGTGCCGGAAACGAATATGAAAGGAATGTCCGGGTCGTGCCGCTTGACGATTTCGAGTGCCCGCGCGCCGCTGAAGTGCGGCATCGAGTAATCGGAGAACACGATGTCCCATTCGTCGGCGAGCGCTTCGCGCAGCGCCTGCTCGGTGTCGACGCGTAGCCACTCGAGCTGGAAATCGGCGCTCAGCAGCTGGTCGGCCAGCAGCAGCGCATCGTCTTCGGAGTCTTCGACGATCAGGGCGCGCAGCCCGCCCTGATCGGTGTCGGGGTTCGTCTTGCTTTTCATGCCGTCCTCAACTGCCTCGCCTCGATATACCTAGCCGACCGCAGGCGGCGCCTGGTTTAGCAGCAGCCAGTAGAGGCCGAGCTGTCCCGCCGCCCGGACGAAGTCGTCGAAGTCGACGGGCTTGCGCACATAACTGTTGGCACCCAGCGAATAGCCCTTGATGCGGTCCTCCTCCTCGTTGGACGACGTCAGGATCACGACCGGCAGCAGCCGTGTCCGCTCGTCGGAACGGATACGGCGAAGCACTTCCAGCCCGTCGATCTTGGGCAGCTTGAGGTCGAGCAGCACGACCGCGGGGAGATCGGCGACGGGGCGTCCCGCGTGGCTGCCGGTCCCGAACAGGTAGTCCAGCGCTTCGACGCCGTCGCGCGCGACCGCGAGCGTGTTGCCGATTTTGTTGGTTTCCAGGGCATGGACGGTCAGCGCTTCGTCGTCCGGGTTGTCTTCGACCAGCAATATGCTCTTGTCGCTCACGCTCCTCCCTCCGCCTCCAGTGTGAAGTAAAACCGCGCGCCCCTGCCGACTTCGCTCTCGGCCCAGATGCGGCCGCCGTGCTTGTGGACGATGCGCTGAACGGTCGCAAGTCCGATGCCGGTTCCCGGAAATTCCTTGACGTCGTGCAGCCGCTGGAAGACGCCGAACAGCTTGTCGGCGTAGGCCATGTCAAAACCTGCGCCGTTGTCGCTAACGACGTAGACGGTTTGTCCGCCACGGAGGTCCACATCGAGCGACACGCGCGCGTCGGGGCGGCCGCCGGTGAATTTCCAGGCATTGCCGAGCAGGTTGTCGAGGACGATGCGCAGCAGGCCGCGGTCGCCGTTCGCATGCAAGGCAGGCGCGATGCTGAAAGCCACCTCGTGCTCGGGCGTCTGCCGGCGCAGATCGTTGGCGACGTCTTCGGCCAGCGCGCTCATGTCGACGTCTTCCGGCTTCAACTCGGTGCGGGTGACGCGCGACAGCTTGAGCAGGTCGTCGATCAGCGTGCCCATGTGCTGGGCCGCGCGGCGTATCCGTCCGAGGCGGTCGCGCCCGGTCTCGTCGAGGCGCTCGGTGTAGTCGGTGAGCAAAATGCGGCTGAAGCCGTCGATCGCGCGCAGCGGCGCGCGCAGGTCGTGCGAGACGGAATAGCTGAACGCCTCGAGTTCGCGATTGATCGCCTCCAGTTCGGCGGTGCGACTCTCGAGCTGGCGCTCTATTTCCTTGCGCGCGGTGACATCCTCGATGATGCCGTCGTAATACGTCCTGCCGTCCGCCTCGCGCCGCAGGCGGGCGCTGATGGCACCGTGGAACGGGCGGCCCTTGAGGGTCAGCAGCTCGATTTCGGCGTTGACGACCGCGTCGAGCTGGCGTTCGTCTCCGCCGAAGAGAGGCCGGCCCTCGGCCGTCCTGAAGGTCGCGAGCGGGCGTTCGAGCAGCGCCGCGGCCGAGTCGGCCTCGAGCATGCTCACCAGCGCCGGGTTCACCTCCAGGAAGCGCCCGTCCGCACCGGCCGTCTTGCGGTATACCCCTACAGGCAGGTTGTCCATAAGTTCACGATAGCGTGTCTGCGCGTCCTTGCGCTGACGTTCGATCTGCTTGCGTGCGCTGATGTCGCGAATGATCGCGGTCACGACCATTCCCTGAGGGGTTTGCAGCGGGCTCAGGCTGATCTCGATCGGAAATTCGCTGCCATCCTTGCGCCGCCCGAACAGCTCGAGGCCGGCGCCCATCGGACGCGGATAGGGATCGGCGGCGTAGTTCGCGCGGTGGGAGACATGGCGGTCGCGCAGCGACTCGGGAACCAGGATCTCGATCGACTGGTGCAGCAACTCATCGCGCGTGTAGCCGAAATATTTCTCCGCCTGCGCATTCGCCAGCTCTATGCGGCCCTTCGGGTCGGCGATCACGATCGCATCCGGCGCGGATTCGAGCAGCGCGCGAAAACGTGCCTCGCTGGCCCGCACGTTCTCCTCGGCCATACGGCGCCGCATGCTGTAGAACGTGATCGCCCAGGCGGCGAAGGTGAACAATAGCGCGAGCACGCCGAACACCAGCCAGAGCCGCTGCTTGAGCGTGCCGCCGATGGCGTCGACCGCCGCCGCCGGCTTGTACGCCAGCAACAGCGCGCGTCGGGTGTCCGCGTCGGCAGGGGCCGCGCCCGGCGGCGACAGGGGGTCGATCCAGGCGTAGGTGTACAAGCCCTGACCGGTCACGAACTGACCTTCGGCGGCGCCGCTGCCGATCCGCTGCCACGCCTGAGGATCGCGTTCGCCGAGTCGGCTTTCGGTTTCACGCTGACCCATCGGGTCGGGGCCATCGGGCTTTTCCTGATCGGGCAGTGTGTAACCGTCGGCGCTCAGGAGCCGGATCGAGCGGGGCTGACGGTCGGACTCGCGGATGTTGCGCAGACGGTCGAGGAACAGCTCCACCAGATAGTCGAGCACAATGATGCCGCGTCTGTTGCCTTGCCGGTCGTAGACCGGGGTCGCGAGACGCAAGGTGGGTTTGAGCGGTCGCGCCGGAGTGGCCTGCCCGCCGTCGAGGTCGAGGCGCGAGACGTAGATTTCGTCCCGCTCCAGCGCGAGCATCGCATGGAAGTCGGCGCTGCCGGACGCATCCCGCAATCGCTCGCGTGCCACGCCCAGCGGACTCCCATCGTTCCAGTCGACGCGAACGGCCTCGCGGCCGCGCAGGTCGAGCAGACGCAACCGGTCGTAGACCTTCTTGCGCGTCGCAAAGGCGGAATAGCGCGCGGCGAGCCCGGCGTGCACGTCGGACTCTGCGCGGGTCATGTCGTCGAGGAGGGTGTACTGGTCCGACAGGTAGAGCAGATCGGAACGGACGTCTGCGGATTCGCTCTGGCTCGCCTGGACCGACAACTGGATCGCCTCGCGCTCCGCGGCTTTCAAGAGTGCAAGCGCGCTCTTCGCCTGCACGGCGTAAAACGCCCAGATGACGGCACCCAACACCAACAGGCCTGGCAACCAGATGGCCAGAAAGCGCCGCACGAACGCGGGCTGCCACGCAGATTCCGGTCGTTGTGAGGCGGCGTCTACGGCTTGCACGGTCGGTTCGATTTTTCTCGCCGGGGCGACTGCAAGGCGATCACGCGCGCGGGCGCTTTACCTCGCGACGAGATTCGGTGTGTCGATGCTGGGTCTTTGAGCGGGCCTTGACGGGCGGAGGAAGGGCACTTTGCTGAGCGCGGAATGGGACAGGTGCGTCGATCGCTGGCACAGGGACAGGCCTCTTGTTCGGTTGACCCCGTTAATGAAACACGACTTTATCGACCCCCGCAAGAACAAAAAGACCCGTCAAAAAACGTGGAATTCGGCCACCCCAGGCAGCCGTGCGGCGTTCCTGCATGCGGGTTCGGAAAGTCCCCCGGCGCTAATCGTCGAGCAGCGCGACCCGCGCTTCGCCACTCGTGCGGTCGATGTCGAGCTGCAGTACGCAGTACTCGGTTTGCACGTCGATCGGCGTCGGGTCGTCGGCGCAACTGCAGCCGGCGATGGTGCCGCCGTAGAAAATTCCGGCTTTGATGCAGAGCACGCCGGGCGCCTCGCGAGCGTCGATCAGCATCGCGTGGAACGGCTGGTCGGCGACGTGACTGCTGCGCGCAAGCCCCTGCTGCAGCGGCAGCTCGGCAGCGTCGAGCGCTTCGATTTCACGCTTGAAGGCTTGCTCGAACCCGGGTTTACCCCAGCTCTGCACGGTCTGCGGCAGGTGCGTCATGGCGGGACCTCCTTACTCGTTTATACGTTGCGGCGCGCCGCGTGCAAGCGGAGCGGCAGGTCGGCTCAGCAGGCCTCGGCGAGCAGCGCGTCGTAGCGCGCGAGATCGTCGGCCGAGTGGCAGCAGAATAGTATCTCGGCGATCCCGGCAAAGCGCGGCAGCGTCTCGCGTACCGTCGCGACTGCGATGCGAGCCGCCTCGTTCTTGGGATAGCCATAAACGCCTGTGCTGATCGCCGGGAACGCAATGCTCGCAAGGCCGTGGTCCGCAGCGAGTTCGATCGCGCGCCGATAGCATGACGCCAGCAGGGCGGGCTCGCCATCAAGCCCGCCGCGCCACACCGGTCCGACCGTGTGGATGACGAAGCGCGCGGGTAGCGCGTAGCCGGGGGTGAGCTTCGCGTCGCCGGTGGCGCAGCCGCCGAGAGCGCGGCACGCCTCGAGAAGTTGCGGACCGGCGGCGCGGTGGATAGCACCGTCGACGCCGCCGCCACCGAGTAGCGAAGGGTTGGCGGCATTGACGATCGCGTCGACGGCAAGCGTCGTGATGTCGGCCTGCACCGCGCGCACGAGCGCCGGCACCGCGTCAGTGCCCCGTGTGCGGCGTGCGCACGAAGGCCTGCCGCGCGAAGCCGAGTGCGTCGGCGCGCGCGAGCAGGCGCGCGAGCGTCGCGTCGTCGAGTTCGGGTGCGCGCGCCAGCACCCAGGCATAGCGCCCGGCCGGCTCGCCGACGAGGACCCAGCGGTAGTCGGGGTCGAGCGCGAGTATCCAGTAGTCGCCGTAGAACGGGCGAAAGAAGCTCACGCGCAGCTTGCTGCCCGCGCTGCCGGCGACGACGTGCGCGACGCCTTCGGCCCGCTCGAGCTTGCCGTCGCCGGTGCGGCAACTGTTGACGACCGCGATCGCGCCGTCCTCAGGCGCGTAGTGCGCGCGCACGTCCGACGCGCACATCGACTGGAAGCGGTTGGGCAGGCGCGCGATTTCGTACCAGGTCCCCGCATAGCGCTGCAGGTCGACGGCGCCGACGGTAGGAAGCGGCTGCGGCATCGGCGACGCGCAGGCGGTGAGCCAGACGAGCGCGACGAGGACGGGGTAGGCGGGCGACATCGAACCGGTCAACGCGGAGGTGGTCAGTCGAAATCGAACAGGTCGGACAGGAAACCCTCACGCCGCTTCTTGCGGTGGTGGCCGTAACGGGGATCGCCTTCGTAGGGGCGCGGCGCGTGGCCGGGGTGGGGTGCGGGCGCGGCTTCGCGCGGACTCGGCGCGGCCGACGCCGAACGGTCGATGATCTTGTCGAGTTCGCCGCGGTCGAGCCAGACGCCGCGGCACTGGGGACAGTAGTCGATTTCGATGCCTTGGCGTTCCGACATCACCAGATCGACGGTTTTGCAGACGGGGCAATGCATGAAGCTTCTCCTTGAGTTGTCAGTTTTTTTGCACCGCGACGCGTCAACGCGCGCCGAGCCAGAGGGCCACCGACGCAACGATCAGCGCGACCACGGCGGTCGCACCCAGCCACAGCATGTACCGGCGGTTCGACTCGATACGCTGGACGAGTTGCGCATTTTGGTCGGCGAGCGCCTTGATAAGTTCCGACGACGCGAGCATCTCGGCGTGGAGATCGGCCGCTGCAGTCTCGAGCTGGGTCACCCGCGAGGCGACGCCGGCGAGGGACTGCGCCTCGCGGCTGACCGCGGGCGGCTGGGCCGCAGCACCGGGGGTCGGCGGTTTGCCGGCGACGTTGTTCCAGAGCTTTTTCGCGCCCTCGGCGAGCTTGGGCGCGTTGCGGATGACCTCGGTCCAGGGAACGGTTTGCAGTACGGTAAGCCAGCCGATTGCCATGGATTTGTCTCCGGTTGGAAGCGAGTGAACAACCCGGTGGCGAGCCGTCCCGGGCGTGAATCCGGATTCTAGTATGCAGAGTGCGAGCGGCGCACAGGGAGACCGACATGTATCTGATCCAGATCCTCATTCCGATCTATGACAACGCCGGAAACCGTTTCGGGCGCGAGACCTTCGACGCACTGCGGCGCGAGTTGCTCGAGCGATTCGGCGGCCTGACCGCCTTCGTGCAGTCGCCGGCACTCGGCTTGTGGACCGACGCCGAGAGCGGAGCGACGGCGCGCGACGACATGATCCTGGTCGAAGTCATGACCGACGCGCTCGACCGCGTGTGGTGGGCGGACTATCGCTCGCGCCTCGAACAGAGCTTCCGCCAGGACGAGATCGTCGTGCGCGTGCTCGGCTGCGAGCGGATCTAGGAGCGTTCGCCCGCCCCGGAGGCTTCGCGCCGAAACGAGGGTTCCACGCCGCCCGCGCGGTGCCGCCTCGACTATCCTGAAACCTACACGCACTGTCTTCGGGGACTCCGTGCAAACACCTGACGCCAAACGACGCAGCGTGCTCGCGGCGCTTGCCATGCTGCCGCTCGCCTGCACCCTGCGCGCCGCCCCCGCTCGCGCGCTCGCGACGCGGAACGTGCCGTCGACCGGCGAGGTCCTGCCGCGCGTCGGCCTCGGCACCTGGATCACCTTCAACGTCGGCGACGACCCCGCGGCGCGCGACGCCCGCGCCGAGGTGCTGCGCAATTTCTTCGCCGCCGGCGGGCGGCTCGTCGACAGCTCGCCGATGTACGGCTCGTCGCAGGAGGTCATCGGTCACGCCTTGCGCTCGATCGGGCGGCTCCGCACGCTCTTCGCAGCCGACAAGGTGTGGTCGGCCGACGGCGACGACGGGCCGGAACAGATCGAACGCTCGCGTCGCCGCTGGGCGGTGCCGCGTTTCGACCTGCTGCAGGTCCACAACCTTCTCGCGTGGCAGGACCATCTGCCGACCCTGTTCGCGATGAAGGCCGCGGGGCAGCTGCGTTACGTCGGCATCACGACCTCGCACGGCCGGCGGCATCGCGAAATGGAAAAAATCATGACGACGCAGCCGATCGATTTCGTCCAGTTCACTTACAACCCGGTCGACCGCGAGGCCGAGGCGCGGCTCCTGCCGCTCGCGCAGGCGCGCGGAATCGCGGTCATCGCCAACCGCCCGTTCCAGCAGGGCCAACTGCTCGAACGGCTGGCGGGCAGGCGATTGCCGTCGTGGGCCGGCGAAATCGACTGCACGAGTTGGGCGCAGTTCGTGCTCAAGTTCATCATTTCGCACCCGGCCGTGACCTGCGCGATCCCGGCGACGACGCGCGTCGACCACGTGCTCGAAAACCTCGACGCGGCGGCGGGTCGATTGCCCGACCAGGCCTTGCGTGCACGCATGGCCGCAGCCGTGGCCGGGCGCTGATGTCGGAGTGGTGGACCTACGGGCTGCGCGACCTGCTGCTGTTTTCGCCGCAGGCCTATTACCGGCTGTTCGAGCTGCACAATCTCGCTTGGTGGCCGCTGCCGCTCGTCATGCTCGGACTTGGCGTACTGACGCTCGCGCTCGCATTGCACGGCGGAGCGCGCGCGGTGCGTGCCGCCGCTCTGATCCACGCGGCGTGCTGGATCTGGGTGGCCTGGGCCTTCCATGGGGAGCGTTACGCCGCGATCAATCCGGCCGCGGCCTACTTCGCTTGGGCGTTTGCGCTCCAGGGCGTGCTGCTGTTGGGTCTGCAGCGGGCCAAGCTGGCCCCCGCCGGGGCGCTGCAACGCCGCGTCGGCATCGGGCTTCTGGTATTCGCGCTCTTGGGTCTGCCGCTGGCCGGTCCGCTGTTCGGCAGAAGCTGGGCCGGCGCCGAAGTCTTCGGCATGGCGCCGGACCCGACCGCGGTCGCGACGCTCGGCGTCCTGCTACTCGTCGAGGCGCGTCGCCTCTGGGGACTCTATGTGATCCCTTTGGCCTGGTGCGGGGTCAGCGGCGCGACGTTGTGGGCGCTCGACGCGCCGGAATTCGTGGTCTTGCCGCTCGCCGGAGTGCTGGCCCTTGTGGTCGCGCGTCGTGGCGCGTAAACGCGCACCGGAGCTTGGCTCAGGCGCCGGAGCCTGACAACGCGATGTCGAAGATCGCGGCGTACGCCTCGCCAGCTTGGCTCGCGCTCTCTCCGCTCCGCGTCAAATTCAGTATCAGTTTCTCGCCGCCCGCCTGGAAAATCCCGTCGTCGGCATTGCGCGTTCGGCGCACGCCTTCGCGTCGGTAAGGCGGGCGGGAATGGATGCGGTCGGTGAGCGCGTCGTCGAAATAGAGCTGTGAGGTGAACGCCTCGCCGCGGGCTGCGCCCGGCTCGGTGCGGATCTTGAAGTGGAGGTGGACCGCCCGGCCGGGATACCAACCCGGGTAGATCGTGACGAAGCGCGCAAGGCCCTCGGCGTCGGTCATCTGGTAGCCGCGTAAAAACTGCTCGCCGCGCGTGTCGAAGCGCCCCGCGAAATCGCGCACGCCCGAATAGACGCCGCGCGCGTCGCACTGCCAGACGTCGACCACGGCGCCGGGCACCGCCGTGCAGCGGCGCCCGTCGAAGCGCAAGACGCGGAACGTCAGGTGCAGCGGTACGCCCGGCTTGGGTGCGCCGCCGACGCGCTCGGCGCGGATGTCGCTTCGCCGGAGGCGCGCCTCGACGAAATACGGGCCTTCCATCTGCTCCGGCCGTACGATGCAGCCGGGCGTTCGCGGCGCCTGGGCGGCCGTGCCGACGCCGGTCGCGAGCGAACTCAAGCCCGTGCCGATGAGGCCGAGCAGCGCGCGCCGCGTCTGGCAGCAAGGGGTGCGATCTTGCGGGGGGCGTGTCATCGTCTCAGGCTCCAGTCCGGCAAATCCCACTGTAGGCCATCCCGGCGGCGGCGACGGGTGCCGGCCGTGGCGGGCGGCCCCGTTTTGCGGGCCGGCCTCGGCGCGTTGCCGTCACGAAGCAATTGCCGCCATGCTCACTCGAGCGCCGCCCCGCGCTTTTCGAGCAGCTCCCTCAGGATCGAGCGGTGACAGCGGCTCTCGTCCTCGCAATAACACCCGATGGAAAAATCGGCAGTCCGCGAGAGCGCCGCGAGCAGGTCGAGATCGTGCTTCGCCGCCGGCGATTTCATTTCGGCGAGAAACCGTCGTCGGAACGTCCGCCAGGTCTTGTCGTCGGCGATCGGGAAGGCCTCGTGCAACAGCGCTTCGCTCGGCGCCAGGTTCGGAAACCAGACGTCGTAGAAGTTTTTCGACGCGTAGTCCGCCTTCCGCACCCCGCGCGGCGGCCGCCTGACCGCACCGACTCGCAGCCCTTCGCCGGCTGTCCGCGCACTGCCCAGGCGTACGATGCGGATAGCCATTGTCCGGCGCGGCGCCTCAGTGCTGCTCCGCGCAATTGAACATCCAGCGCACGCCGAAGCGGTCGGCGAGGCTGCCGTAATAGCCGCCCCAGAACATCTCCTGCAACGGCATCTCGACCTGGCCGCCTTCGGCGAGCGCCGCGAACAGGCGATCGGTCTCGGCCCGTGTCTCGGGCTCGAGCAGGATGTGTACGTTATTGCCCGGCGTGACGCTGAACCCGGCCGAGGACGGCGCATCGGTGCCCATCAGCACGTGGCCGCCCAGAATCGGCAGCTCGACGTGGATGACAAGATCGAGGTCGGCGTCCGGAAGCGGGGCGGTTGCCGGGTCAGGCGGCATGTCCCGCCAACGGCCGATCGGCCCGATGAAATCGGTCCCGAAAACCGATTTGTAAAACAGGAATGCGCCTTCGGTTGAGCGTGCAAAATTCAGATAGGGGCTGACGCGTGCCATGCTGTCCTCCTGCCAGAGACCGTCGATCCTGTTCTCTATAGCACCTCGCCTTGAATCCCTCTTGTCCGGGTGAAGGCCCCGATGGGTTCAGCCCCCGTGCTGGCCCTTGATTGCCCTAATTAGCGGCGTTCCCACGAGGCGACGTCGCCTGGACACACCTCGAACAGCGGATGAGGCGCCGGCGTCGTCGTTCCGTGCCACCGCTGAAACCAGGTCGGATTGCGCGCCTGCAGTTTCTTCATCAGGTGCGCCCACTCGTAGTCGAGCTGCCCGGCTGTGACGACGAGCGTGGACCGCTCGGACGGCGCGCCGATCTTGCTCTTGTCGAAAGCGTAGCCCCGCCGTCCCGCTTCGGCGTACACGGCCTCGAGATAGGCGGCAATCGCGGCCAGCGGCGCCGCATGATTCCTGAAACGCTCGAGCTGCGGATGGTTGCGGTAGCCGCGCGTGTCTCCGCGCAGCACCGCCTGGGCGAGAAGCGCTTCGCGCCAGAGCGCGACGAGGCCCTGCGGGTCGAGGTATTGCGGGTGAAGAGACCAGAGTCGCACGTGAGCCGTTCAGCCAGCGTCGGGGGGAAGCGAGCGGACGAAGCGGCCCGGATTTCCAACCGCGACCACGTCGGGCGGGATGTCGCGCGTCACCACGCTGCCGGCGCCGATGACCGCCCGGTCGCCGATGCTCACGCCCCTTGGCCCCAACTCACTAGCGCAAAAGAGGCGTCGCGAGTTTTTCGGCCCGCGGAGTGATCGGTTAGCGATGCGCTTCAACACGCCCGAGCACCTGAAGATCGATAAAGAGCAGCGGCTTTGTTGCCCCGAGCGCGTCCACTTTCACGTCCGTTACCTTTCCGGTGTACGCGACAGTTTCTCCTGATGGGATGCGCCGCCAGTCTTCCGAATAGCGAGGCGCGGCGTAATACATCACTCGCGCCGCTCTGGTCCCCGGCTCGACTTCGGCAAAGCTCTCATTGAAGTACAGCCGCTCGCCGCGGACCCGACGCACCGTTCCTGTCCACCGGACCGTTACACCTGCCAGCCTGCGCGTGAATTGCTCAAGATACGCCGAACGATCACGAGCCTCCGTAAGCTCGGCCGACGCGCAGTCCATCAGCTTCATGAACGCTGAAAAGTCATACGCCCAGTGCGGATAGGATTCGGCACACGAACCTTTTGCACCGGCTGGCATCGTAACTAGCAGAGTAAGCATCGCGATTAATCGGCGCACTCTTGCTCTCCACCGTTTGGATTCCAGGGACGGCATAAGCGCAGTTTTTGACGGTCCGCTGGAATGACGCGTTGGGCCTAGCCTCATGGGCCTACTGAGCATGACGTACGAGTTAGCGTTGAGCACAGCCTCGGTGACCGGCCACGGGCAACGACCCTAGTCCGATGCCGCGAACTCACGATTGGTTTGTCCATATGGCAATACCGATGAGCAGTGCGAGAGTGACCAGGCCACCAAAAAGGCTCACGAGCGGCTGACTTCGGTCGCCTATGCGCGCATCAAAACGGCGAAGCGTCAGCGTCAATAGATAAAACCGTCCCAGATGAAAAGCGATCACTTCGAAGAGGACGTTAAACACTGCGCCTAGCATTTGCTATTGACCTCTAACGTGAAAGCGCAGGGCGCCCCGATGGAGGGGAGCGTTAGGGGTAAGCTGCTTGTGTGCCAAACGAGTCCCCAGGACCAGCAAAACGGCATAAGCCAAGATCTCGTACGCAGAGATCAGCAAAGCCAAGACATTGCGTGATGGATCCAGCAACTCCGGGGTACGCAACAGTAAAACCGGCAAACTGATCGCTAGGGCTGCGTAAGGGGAATGCCGACGAAACACCTTTGCCAGGGGAAAACATAGCAGAGCAGACACAAGAACAGCGGCGATAAACCCCTGCAACAGGACGGCACCGACAGCCAACCGGCGATCCGGGGAAACGATGATCTCATTGAGATAGCCAAGCGCGTTTCCGTACACAAAGAAAGCCGCTTGCGGCGGGTCGGCCTTGACCGCAGAGTTAGGCACTGCTTACCCGTGCGCAGAATGTGGAATGCGCGTGCTTGGCGACGAATACCACCCCTATGCCGCCTGCTTAATGTTCAAAGGTTGTCATGACAGCGAGGCAGTGCGTGCAAACCTTGATGCTGTGCGGGCGCACGGATACGAGGATGCGGACGCCAACAAAGGAGATAGAGCATGAGCAACCTAGAGCCGAAAACGAAGCCTGATGGTGGAGAGTCCGCGTCGACTGCCGGGTTTGGCCGCACTGACCCACGTCGCTTTATGGCCGTAGCAAGCAAACCGCACGCGCAACTCGCGGGGGAAATGGCCGACGAAATCAAAGCAGTGGTTTACGCATACGAGCAGCGAATACCACTAGCCCTAGCGATTGGTGTTCTTCGCATCGTGGAAAAAGAGATTCTTGATGCGGCCTAACGTTTGAATTCACCGGCCTGCGCGGCTTTTCGCGCAGGTCCGGTGGAATGAATTGTTAGCGCTCATATGGCACCGGCTGGAGGTCTGCGCTCTTATACAGCGGATGACCTGGATAGCCGCTTTTCAGCTTGGTGAGGCAGTGGGGGTTGTGGAGGAACCCAAGAACGGCCTTGTCTCGGTTGCGGTAGCTACCTGTCGCACTCCACGCACAAATGACTATCGCTGCTTCTGCTTGAAGCCTCCGAAGCCAAGCATCATTATCGGAGCCAACGGGATCAGAAGCAGTGTACAAAGCTGACTGATCGGTAGAACGGAAGGCGAATAGGTTTCCAAGCAACAAGCCCCCATAGCCCCAGCGCTTTGCGTAATTGATACATACGCGAGAAGTGTTGTCATCCGTTTCCGCATCTGCGGTAGAGGGATTCAGGCCGATGAATAGCGCAAGCGGTTTAGTGTCATCCCATACACGCCGCAACTCGTAGCGATATTGCTGGCAGTCCGAAATTATGGCGGTCTGTATCATGATGCTCCTGTGATTTTTTAGTGCTTATTTTTCATGTTTCCCTGTAGGACTGTGAGGGCAGCCACTCCCAACTGAAGTTGACCCACACCACTGACATTTATTTGCACCGCTTCCATGACGATGTTTTTTCGTCGGGCTATGAGGACAGCCAGAGCCATAACTTGACGAATTGCAATATTCGCATTTTTTCTCGTCTCCTGCATGTTCGTGTTTCTTGCTCGGGCTGTGTGGACAGCCGCTTCCAAAGCTTGAAGAGTTGCAATACTTACACTTGCTCATGAGGCTTCTCCTTTGAGAGGGCTAACGTGGAATTGAGGGGCTGCGCGCTTTTGCGCAGTCCCGCTCGAATGTAGGGTTAGAAGCCGTTAATTCAGAGCGCATAAGTAACCTTGCTCCCTTCCACGGTGACCTTGCCCGTTGATTGCAACTGCTGAACCAATGCGGCGAGATCAGCCTCAGAAATGCCCTTTGGAAAGAGGGATGAGACAGAACTCGTGAGGGTTTTGAGTGTGCGGGGTTTGGAGTTGCCGCGCTGCTTCAGATTGGCAATAACCAGCGCGAGCTTGTCATCCTTTGGCTTTGCGATGGCTGGTGCTTTTGGCTTTGCGGCTGCTTTGGCAGAGCCAGCTCCGTTGGGGCATTTGAACTGCCCTTTCTGATTTAGCACGACCTGAAATTTTTCTTTGAGCGACATACTGCCGAGCAGCGCATTAACCGCCTTGCAGCAAGCGACGCAGTTTTCATCGCTGTTGCCTCCGCCATTGGCGCTGGCAAGTAAATGCTCAACACTTGCCTCTGCCTTGGGCAAAGGTTGTTTGCAAAAAAAGCATACGCCTCCTTGGACAAACATCAGACGGTCTAGTGGTTTGGTGGGCATAGGCTTCTAACGACAAAGTTTAGGGGCTGGCCGCTTGCGGACAGTCCCGCTAGAACGCCGTGTTAGGCACGGCGGAAAGGTGAGAAATGGGAACGAACAAAGCAAAAGACCGCAAGAAACTCGAACAACTGCCGCATGGAAAAGAATGCACTGTTTTTTGGTTTGAGGAGGGCGGCGGTTTGGTTTATCGGGTTTGGGATATGTACGTTCTTTTTGAGGTTCCGCAATATGGTGGAGAACCGAGATATGAAGGCACATTCCACGAGAAGCAAATAGATGAACTGCTGGACTTGGCATATAGCTGGACTTGAGTGCCTAACGTTTGAATTCAGGGGCGGGCGGCTTTTCGCCCGTCACCTGGAATGACTTGTTGGGCACTGGCCAAGGAGAGAACGATGCTACACGACACGATAGCGAAGCAGATACCGCAACTGGCACGCGGGCAGGTGTGGTGCCGCAAATGCGGGAGCACGCAGCGCACCGATAGCGCGGGGGCGATGCGCTATGGGTGGCCGAAGTGTTGCGGCTACACGATGACGATTGACAGCCCGGAAGAACAGAAGCGGTTGGCAGAGAAGGTGCCCAACGTTTGCGGTGAGCCGGGCCTTACGGAACCCGGCAAGGATTGAAGGCGCTGGCGGGCCTCGGCTCGACCGGATTGTTGGGCGCGGAATATTTTTTGGAATAATTTGGAGCGAAAAATGGTGCAGGCAGCCGAAGACCAGCGCGGGCGCTACCTTGGAGGGCTGTACATAGCCCGCAGGAAGTGCGGAAAGGTGAGCGCGATGTGCTGGGATGACCCCGGCAGCGAGAAGGACACGGCGAAGCATGTGGCGGGCTACATCAAGCGCGGCGATCAGGTGGAGCGTGTGGAGCGATACGAGAACGACCCGCAGCCCGAGTGGATTTGCAGGAGCGGCTGCACTGACTGCACGGCGCCCAACGGTTGAGATAACCGGCGCGCTTCGGCGCGTCCCAGCGGAACGAAGTGGAGCGAACTTGACCGTAGGGTTAGAACTGCAATGCCGATAAGACCAGAGAACCGCAAACGCTACCCGGCAGACTGGAAACTGCGCAGCCGGTTTGTGCGCTTCTACCGCGCAAAGAACCGCTGCGAGTGGTGCGGAGCCGAGAATGGGAAGCCGCACCCGGTAACGGGCGGGAAAGTAGTTTTGACGACGGCGCATGTATTCGACCACCGGCCAGAAGCGGCGAGCCTGTTGAACCTCGCTGCGCTGTGCCAGCGGTGCCATAACGGCCACGACGCCAAGATGCGGCGAGAGGGACGGAAGCAAAGAGCGGAACTGGCGAGCGGGCAACATGCCTTGCAGTTCTAACGTAGAGCTAACCGGCGGCGCTTTAGCGCCGTCCAGCGACCGAAGGGAGCGAGGTTGAGCGCCATGTTAGACCGTGAATATATGTTGGCTACGACAAGGCAGAGACAAGCAAAATATGCCGCGCTGTTTAAGGGGCAAGCCTGGGCAGAAAACGAATTAAGCGACGGTGGATGGCTATGCCTCATAGGTGTGCCGTGGCTACTTTACGAAATGGAAAACAATAGAAAGAGCAACGGCGAAAACAGAAATGCCGATTGCCAGCCAAGACCGGATTGCATTGGGCCGCTGGAGCCTGCGTTCCAACTCATGTTGCCCGAGCAGACGATGGCCGATACCACGTTGGTCGTTCCAACCGGCAATCCACTCGCAAAGTTCCTCGTCAGTTTTTTGGCGAAGATCGTAGGGGTCTCGTTCGTTGCTCATGTGGGGGCGAGGTCTAACGTAAAAGTGAGCGAGGGCGAGAATGGAAAATAGCAAAGCAAAAGGGGCCGCTGCCGAGCCTCTGCTCGACTGTAGGGTTAGAGGGGTGAAACGCAGGCACGGGTTTGTTTTGGTGACACCACAGCGCGAGATTGTGGCAGAAACATTCCGGCCCACCAGGGAGGCCGCAAAGGGCTGGCTAATTATGCTGGAGGTGGACGGCAGGTATGAGCGTTGGGACTGGTTCTATCGGCGCGGGTGGCGATGCCGTCCAGCCGAACTACTGGTAGATACCAAGCCCGCTAACGTAGAGCTAACCGGCGGCGCTTTAGCGCCGTCCAGCGACCGAAGGGAGCGGGGTTGAGCGCCGGGTTAGAGAGCACTTTGTCTGCGCTCATTTCATTTCCTTGATAGCGGCAGTCGCATTCGTGGCCAATTCTTTGCATAGGCGACTTGCGCCCACAGGGCACTTTTCCATCGCGTTTTTGAGGGCTTGGTTGAGTTCATCCGGGTCAGTGGTTGCGTCGATGTGCCGAAGAACAAAGGCACGAAATGCCGGGTCGCGATCTGTTATGTTTTTCAGTTCTCGACCGTCATCCCAGCGCTTCGCAAGCGCGCGAACGATAACATCGGAGTATCCCTCAGCAAACATTCCATCATCAGGGCAGCCCGGGAAATTGCGTTTGAAAACAGCGTAAATTGTTTTCCAGTCCTTCATTGTCGAAAGTTGGCTGACAAATTCTTGATCGGTAATTTTGCAGCCAGTGGGACTTTCGTGTGCAATTGCGGGGCTCGCCGCACATATAGCGATGATTGTGAATGTTGCCAAGAGATAGCGCCATGCAACCATTGGAAGTGTTCTCTAACGCTACAGGTAAGCAGCCGGCCACAACGGACGCAACGAGGGACGAGAACAATGGATGACCAGCAGAACATGAACGAAGCCGCTGATGGCCGGTCTGCCTTGACCGCAGAGTTGGGCTTGAAGCCTCGCCCGTTTTGCGGAGGCACGCCGGAGATGCTTCGCAAGGGAAACGACTTCACCAAGAAGCGCAGCATAACGATCAAGTGCCGTGGGTGCAGGGCAGAGCGAACAGACTCAGCATTGCGGAACGGCATGGCTTGGCTTGAAGGCGTGGCCGTAGAGAACTGGAACCAGCGGCCCAACGTTATTTAGACGGCCCAGACTTTAGACCGCCGCGCCGCCTAAATCAACCAGCCGGGCTTATTTCGCGCCGCTCAGTGACATCCACGCTTGAGCCCGCTTTTAGACACGCCTAAAATTCAGCGGATGGAAGCTAAGGCTGTTTCTCAAGATTCGCCTAAATTGCTCGACCGGGTTCGGGCCGAGATCCGCGTGCGCCACTACAGCCTGCGCACCGAGCAGTCCTACGTCGACTGGGCGCGGCGCTACATCCTCTTTCACCAGAAGCGGCACCCGGCGGAGATGGGCGCGGCAGAGGTGCGCGAATTTCTTTCCCATCTGGCGGTCGAGCGGAATGTTTCGGCTTCGACGCAGAATCAGGCCAAGTCGGCGCTGCTTTTCCTCTATCGCGAGGTGTTGAAGATCGAATTGCCGTGGCTCGACGAGGTTGTCGTCGCGAAGTCGGCGAAGCGCCTGCCCGTGGTGCTGACGCAGGTCGAGGTGCGCGCGTTGCTGAACGCGATGTCGGGGACGATGGGCCTGGTGGCGAGCCTGCTCTACGGCACTGGGATGCGGCTGCTCGAGGGGTTACGCCTGCGCGTCAAGGACGTGGAGTTCTCGCGGCGCGAGATCATCGTGCGCGAGGGCAAAGGCAACAAGGATCGGGTGACGGTGCTGCCGGAAAACCTGATCCTGCCGCTCAAGGCGCATCTCGAGAAGGTGCGGACGCTGCACGAGCGCGATCTCGAAGCGGGCTACGGCGCGGTCTATCTTCCCGATGCGCTGGCGGCCAAGTATCCGAATGCGGCCCGCGCCTGGGGCTGGCAGTACGTCTTTCCGTCGCCGGTGCGTGCGGTCGATCCGCGCTCGGGTGTCGAGCGCCGGCACCACGTCTACGAAACGAGCGTGCAGCGCGCGGTGCGCGAAGCGGCGAGGGCGGCCGGCCTGCACAAGCCGGTGACGCCGCACGTTTTGCGCCATTCGTTCGCGACGCATCTGTTGCAGGCCGGTTACGATATCCGCACGGTGCAGGAACTGCTCGGCCACAAGGACGTTTCGACGACGATGATTTACACCCACGTATTGAACAAGGGCGGGCGCGGCGTGACGAGCCCGCTCGACATGTGATGGGCGACGAGGATTACATGCGCGCGGCGCTCGAACTCGCGGCCGAGGGCGCAGCGGCAGGCGAGGTGCCGGTCGGCGCGCTTGTCGTGTGCGGCGGCGAGATCGTCGGACGCGGCTACAACCGGCCGATTTCGAGCTTCGATCCGACGGCGCACGCCGAGGTGATGGCGCTGCGCGACGCCGCAGCGCGGCTGGGCAACTATCGACTAGTCGGCTGCACGCTCTACGTCACGATGGAACCCTGCGTCATGTGCGCCGGCGCGATCCTGCATGCGCGCATCGCGCGCGTCGTCTACGGCGCGCGCGAATACAAGACCGGCGCGCACGGCAGCATCGTCGACGTCTTCGCCGAGCCGCGGCTCAACTTCCATTGCGAGGTCGAGGGCGGGGTGCTGGCCGACGAATGCGCGGCGACGATCTCGGGTTTTTTCGAGGCGCGGCGATTGGAGAAGAAAAAGGAGACGACGCAGTGAACGAACGTGTGATCGACGTCGACATCGCCCGGCAGCGACTCTATCTGTGGGAGCGCTTCCCCGATGGCGACATGCTGATCCGCGAGTATCCGGTGTCGACGGCGGCCAACGGCGCGGGCGAGCAAAGCGGCAGCTATTGCACGCCGCGCGGGCGACACCGTGTCGCGCAGAAGATCGGCGCCGGCGCGCCGCTCTACGCCGCGTTCAAGGCTCGCCAGGCGACGGGGGAGATATGGACGCCCGGGCTGGACGCCCAGAATCCGGGGCGCGACTGGATCCTCACGCGCATCCTCTGGCTCGAAGGCCTCGAACCGGGCCGCAATCAGGGCGGCACGGTCGACAGCCACGACCGCTATATCTACATCCACGGCACGAACGAGGAGCACCGCATCGGCACACCGGCCTCGCACGGCTGCGTCCGCATGAAGAACGCCGACGTCGCCGAGCTTTTCGAGCTCGTCGAAGTCGGGACCGAGGTGCGGATTTCGTAGCTGCGGACGGGCGGGTCGCCAGCCCGGCGCAGGCTTACAAGGCCATTGGCTTGTTGTCGTTGAGGTTGAGCCAGCCCTTGGCGATGCGGTAGATGAACCAGACGTAGGCGACGCCGAGGACGACCCAGCCGATTAGGATGAAAACCGTGATCGAGCCGAGCACGAACCAGACGACGCTCCACCAGAAAGTGCGGATCTGCCAGGTGAAGTGGCTCTCGAGCCAGGTGCCGCGGGCGTCGTCCTTCTTGATGTAGTTCAACACGATCGCGACGATCGCGGTCACGCCGACGACCAGCGACAGCGCGTAGAGCGCGTAGGTCACCGTCGTCAGGGACTTCAGGCTCGCGAGCTTCGCGTCGTCGGCGACGCCGTTGTCGGGGCTCGTGTTCATCGACGCGCCTTCTCGTAGATCGGCATCATCTGTGGCACGAGTGCGTTGAGCGCCTGGATGCGATTGCCCGGCGCGGGGTGGGTGCTGAGGAATTGCGGCGGGCCGTTGCCGCTCGCCTGACTCATTTTCTCCCACAGGCGCACGGCGGCGCGCGGGTCGAAGCCGGCGCGCGCGGCGAGCTCGAGGCCATAGCGGTCGGCTTCGGTTTCGCCCTCGCGGCTGTTCGGCAGCGTGATTGCGACGTCGGCGACGGGCGCGAGAATGCTCAGGTCGCGCCCCGAGACGATCGAGCCAAGCGCCATGCCGCCCTGCATCGCAATTGCGCGCGACATGCGCTCGCGGCCGTGGCCGAGCAGGGCGTGGGTGATCTCGTGGCCCATGATCTGGGCGATTTCGTCGTCGGTCAGGTTGAGTTTGCGCACGATGCCGGTATAGATCGCCATCTTGCCGCCCGGCATGCACCAGGCGTTGAGCGTCGGCTCGTCGATGACCGCGACCGACCATTTCCAGTCGCGGCTCGGTGGGTACATGGCCTCGGCCTGGGTCACCAGACGGTCGGTGATGCGCTTGACGCGGGCGTTCAGCGCGGTGTCGGTGCTGAGCTTGCCCTGCTTCTGCGCCGCGCTGATCGTCTGCACGTAGGCCTGCGCCGACGAGGCCTGGGCCTGTTCTTCGGACACCAGCACGAGCTGCTTGCGGCCCGACACGGGGTTCGCCTCGCAGCCGAGGAGGCTGGCGGCGAGCAGCGCGGTCACGACGAGTTTGCGGTTCATGGTCGCTCCTTGAGGAAGATCAGGGGTGCAGCTTCGTCGCGGCTGATGCCCCGGGCGAACGCCGGGCAGGCGCCGCGTTCATTCAGACTCAGATTCCGCGCAGCAGTTCGTTGATGCCGACCTTGGACAGCGTCTTGGCGTCGACCTTCTTCACGATCACCGCACAATACAGACTATAGCTGCCGTCCTTGGAAGGGAGGTTGCCGGAGACGACGACCGAGCCGGCCGGCACGCGGCCGTAGTGGATTTCGCCGGTCTCGCGGTCGTAGATCTTGGTCGATTGGCCGATGTAGACGCCCATCGAGATCACGCAGTTGTCCTCGACGATCACGCCCTCGACGACTTCGGAACGCGCGCCGATGAAGCAGTTGTCGCCGATGATCGTCGGGTTGGCCTGCACCGGCTCGAGCACGCCGCCGATGCCAACACCGCCCGAGAGGTGGACGTTCTTGCCGATCTGCGCGCAGGAACCAACCGTCGCCCAGGTGTCGACCATCGTGCCTTCGTCGACGTAGGCGCCGATGTTGACGTAGGAAGGCATCAGCACGACGTTCTTGCCGATGTAGGAGCCCTTGCGCGCGGCCGCAGGCGGCACGACGCGGAAGCCGCCTTCGCGGAAGTCCTTCGAGTTGAAGTCGGCGAACTTCGACGGCACCTTGTCGTAATAATTGGTGTAGCCGCCCTTGATGAAGGCGTTGTCCTCGAGGCGGAACGACAGCAGCACGGCCTTCTTGACCCACTGGTTCGTCGTCCAGTTCTGGCCGTCCGTCCGCTCGGCGACGCGCAGCTGTCCCATGTCGAGCAGGTCGATGACGGCCATGACGGCGTCCTTGACCTGCGGGGTCGCGTTGCGCGGCGTGATGTCGGCGCGGCGTTCGAAGGCTTCTTCGATGATGGGCTGGAGTTCTTGCATGATCTGTGCGGTCCGTTTCAAGAAAGTTGGAGAAAGAGTCAGGCGGCCTCGGTGACGAAGGCCGCGATGCGTTCAGCGGCCTCGACGCAGGCGTCGAGCGTGTCGACCAGCGCGATCCGCACGAAGCCCTTGCCGGGGTTGGCCCCGGCGGCGTCGCGCGCGAGGAAGCTGCCGGGCAGCACAGTGACGTGCTGTTGCGCGTAGAGGCCGCGCGCGAACGCGGCGTCGTCGCCGCCGGGCACGCGGGCCCAGAGATAGAAGGCCGCGTCGGGCGCGTCGAAAGACAGCACGTCGCGCAGCAGCGGTATGACGGCGGCGAATTTCGCGGCGTACTGGCGACGGTTGTCGAGGACGTGGGCTTCGTCGTTCCACGCGGCGATGCTCGCCGCCTGCACGGCCGGGCTCATCGCGCTGCCGTGGTAGGTGCGGTAGAGCAGGAATTTCTTCAGCACCTCGGCGTCGCCGGCGACCATGCCCGAGCGCAGCCCGGGCACGTTGGAGCGCTTGGACAGCGAGTTGAAGACCACGAGGTTCCTGCAGCCGCGCCCCAGTTGATGCGACGCTGTTAGCGCGCCAAGCGGGGGATGGGCCTCGTCGAAGTAGATCTCCGAATAGCATTCGTCGGCGGCGATGACGAAGCCGTGTCGGTCGGCGAGCGCGAACAGGGTTCGCCATTCGTCGAGCGTCATGACCTTGCCGGTGGGGTTGCCAGGCGAGCAGACGTAGACGAGGCTGATGCTGTCCCAGAGGTCTTCCGGCACGCGCGACCAGTCCATCGTGAAGCCGTTCTCGGGCAGCGTGTTGAGGAAGAACGGGCGGGCGCCGGCGAGCAGCGTCGCGCCTTCGTAGATCTGGTAGAAGGGGTTGGGCGAGACCACCGTGCGCCGACCGTGGCGGGTCGAGTCGACAGCCGCCTGGGCGAAGGCGAACAAGGCTTCGCGCGAGCCGTTGACCGGCAGCACCTCGCTCGCCGGATCGAGCGTGACGCCATAGCGGCGCGCGGCCCAGCCGGCGATCGCGGCGCGCAGCGCGTCGGAACCCTGGGTGATGGGATAATTCGCCAGCCCGTCGAGGCCGCCGACCAGCGCGTCGCGGATGAAGCCCGGGGTCGGGTGTTTGGGTTCGCCGATCGACAGGTTGATCGCCGCGAGTTCGGGGTTCGGCTCGGTTCCGGCGAGCAGCTCGCGCAGTTTCTGGAACGGATACGGGTGGAGTTGGTCGAGACGCGGGTTCATTGCAGTGCAGTTCGAGTGTGCCGTGGTTTCTCGGCCGGCCTCTATACTTGCGGCCGGCTCCCTGAGCCATCGTTTTTCAAGCCCGACATTATAAGGCCCATGCCCGCCCTTACCTCGCAGCGCGCGCTGCCCGTCGCCAGTCTCGTCTACGCCGCCGCACTGTGGGGGGTGATCTGGTATCCCTACCGCCTGCTCGACGAAGCCGGGGTCGGCGGAGTCGCGTCCGGCGTCTTCTCCTACGCGCTGCCGCTGGTCCTGATGGGCTGGCTGCATCTGCGCGACCTCCGCAAGGCAAGGGGGCACTGGCTGTGGCTCTCGGCGCTCGGCCTCGCCGCCGGCTGGACCAATCTCGCCTACGTGCTCGGCGTGCTCGAAGGCGAGGTCGTGCGCGTGCTGCTGCTGTTCTACCTGTCGCCTTTGTGGACCGTGCTGTTCGCCCGCTTTCTCTTGCACGAGAGGCTCAACCGCGCCGGCTGGGCGGTCATGGCGCTGGCCGCCGGCGGCGCGCTGACCATGCTCTGGCGGCCCGGCGAGTGGCCGCTGCCGGCCAACCGCGCCGAGTGGCTCGGGCTCTCGGCCGGCGTGATGTTCGCGCTGAGCAACGTCATCGCGCGCCATCTCGATGGCGTTACCGAAGGTGCCAAGGCCGTGGCGGTGTGGGGCGGCGTCGTCGTGCTGGGCGTGGTCGGACTCGCTCTGCGCCCGGCCGACCTCGACTTCGCGTCGACCGCCCCCGTGGAGGTCTGGGCGCTGCTGCTCGCGGTCGGGGTGCTGATCGGCAGCATGACCTACGCTGTGCAGTACGGCCTTGCGCGCGTGCCGGCCAACCAGGCGATCGTGGTTTTCCTGTTCGAACTCGTCGTCGCCGCGATCGCCGCGTATTTCCTGTCGGAGGAGCGCATGGGTCTGCAGGAATGGCTCGGCGCCGCAATGATCATCACCGCGAGCCTGTTTTCGGGGCACATGGAGGACGCGCAAGCGCAGGAGACACGTCATGGCTGAATCGCCACACATCGCCGGCCTGTTGCACGCGGGCCTGCTGGTATCCGACCTCGCGCACGCGCAGGCCTTCTACGAGGGCGTGCTGGGTCTGGCCCCGTGTCCTCGTCCTGAGTTGCCGTATCCCGGCATCTGGTATGACCTCGGCGGCGGGCAGCAACTGCACCTGATGCGCTTGCCGAATCCGGATGCTGCCGCGGCGCGCCCCGAGCACGGCGGGCGCGACCGCCACGTCGCACTGGGCGCGGGCGATCTCGCGGCCCTCGCGCGCCGGCTCGACGCCGCCGGCATCGCCTACACCACGAGCAAGTCGGGGCGCGCAGCGCTGTTCTGCCGCGATCCCGACGCGAACACGCTCGAATTCGTCGAGCACCGATAGGCGTCAGCCGCGGCGCGGGAAAGCCGTGAAGAGGCCGCTCTGCGCACGGTCCTGCTCCAGCAGATTCACAAGGACATCCACGGTCTGGCCGGCCGGATCCCCCTGCAGCGACGCCTTCTTGTCGAGGACGGGCTCTCCATTTTCTGTTGTGGCGATGACTTCGGCTGCAACGCGCACCTGCTTCTTCACAAAACCGGTGGCTCGCACCTGAAAGAAATTGGCCATCGCTTGCACGTATTCCGGCGACAGTGGGGTCTCCAGATTGAAAATACGCACCTCGCCGTCCACTGCAAAGGCTTTGCGCACATCGGCCAGCTTGACATCCCCGTCGCTTGTGCTGATTGGCGCTCCGCCGTTGAGTGAAATCAGCTTCTGAAGATCGAGCGCCGACAGCGTCGTTGGCTCGGCGTCACGGATCGTGAACGATTCGTCGGACTTGGTGTAAATGAACTCCCGGGTAAGGGCCAGCGACCGATTATTTTTGGCGTAGGCCACAATGTTGAGCGCGCGCATGCTGCCCGCCGGCAGCAAAGCCAAGGCAAACAGCAAATCCCCGAAATCAGCGGCGAGCACCTTCCGGTCGCCGAGCAGCAAGGATCGGAAGTCCTCTGCTTTCGTCGGGGTCCAGGAATCGGCCGCGATGATCTCTTCGATTTGCGCCCCGGCGGCGAGCTCCCGCGGCCCAGCATTGGTTTCCTGGTAGAAAAGAGCGTAGCCGCCGCCGATAAAGTCCCAGTCCTGCAGCGGTACGCCTTCGTCGGTGACCGCGGGCGTCGGCACCGGCGAGTCGGGCGCAAGGCCGATGAACGAACGCAGGGATTCGTCGTTGCCGATGATGCGGTCGAGCGCCGAGTTGCCCGTCGAGCGCGGCGCGGCCGGGCCTGAGGAGCCGCCTCCGCCGCCGCTTCCCGAGCTGCCGCTCGTCCCGCCGCCGCTTGTTCCCCCGCTTGTTCCGCCACCGCCGCTCGTGCCCCCGCCCGCGGGCGCCTTGCCGCCGGCGGCCTTGGCTTGTTCCTGCTGCTTCTTCTTGAGTTCCTCTTCCTTGTTGACGACGGCGCCGGCCTCGGTGATGTTCTTGTCCTGGATCGACTTGCCGAGCTTCGCCTTGGCCAGATCGGTCGCCGCCTGCACCTTGGCTTTTTCGAGGTCGGCCGCGATCTTGCGCCGCTCGGTGTCGGCGCTGACCGAGGTCTTCATCGCTTCGCCGGCCTGTTGCCCGACCGCGGTCGCGCCCGCCGCGGATAGCTTGGCGGTTTCGGTCGCGAGCTTGATCGTGTCGGCGAGACCGCTCATGTCGCGGAACATCGCGCCGTTCTGGATCGCAGCGAGCGTGCCCGCGAGTCCCGTCGGGTCGGGCAGCGCCGCCGGCTGGCTGATGCTGACGAGCGGCTGGCTGAACTGGCCGGGGGTGAGGTTCACGTCGCGCGCGCGGCTGCCGGTCTGTATCGCCGCGATCTCCGATGGCTGGATCGGAATCGGCGAATCCTGCCAGTTGAAGAAGCGCGACATGTCGAGCTTCTCGGCGCAGTTGAAGCGGCCGAGCACGGCCTCGGCGAAGATGCCCCCGCTCGAAAGCGGCACGATGTCGACCTTGGACTGGCCGATCACGAGGCCGCGGCTGGCCATGAAATCGCGCCATTCCTGGTCGTTGACCGGGTCGGTGTTGATCTTGAACGCGAGCGCGTTGCCGACGATGCGCAGCGGAATCGGCTCCGCAACCTGGACCAGCGGGAAGTTTCGGCCATTGAGCGTGATGCTGAATGGCGCCAGCAGACCTGCGATCATCGCCGGGTCGAGGCTGCGGAACACGGCCTGGCTGTAGTGCAGGCGGTTGTCCATCAGGTGCTGCACCAGATTGACGTCGGCGCCCGCGGCGCGCACGTCGATGAGCTTGGTTTCCTGCGCGCCTTTTTCGACCGTCACGGTCGGCAGTTCGAGCGGGAACACGACGCCGTTGCGCGACAGCGCGAGCACGGCCGTCGCCGGCGTGTCCGCTGCCGGATTGCTGCCTTGCAGGGCGATGCGGTCGACCTCGCTGAGGGCGACGCTCGCAGACAGGTCGACGATGCGCGTGCCGTCACGCAGCACGAAGACGAGCTTGATCGTGCGCATCGTGCTCTGCACCGCGCCTTCCTCGATCTGCACGTCGGACGGCACGAACAGCGACTGCGAGTTGCGGCGTACGCTCGGCGTGCCGAAGAAGGACGAGAGCTTGGAAGCCGCGGATTCCCATAGCGTGCCGGCGACGTCGTCGGGACGGCCGGGGCGGGGCGGCCGCGTCGGAGGTTCCTCCTCCGGCTCCGGGGGCTCGGGCGGTTCGCCTTCGGGAACGGGTTCTTCCTCGCCGGGCGGGCGGCGGCGGCGCGCGAGCCGCGCGGGACGGATCAGGACGCGCGGATTCTCGAGCACCTCGGCGATCGAACCGCCGAGTCCCGGAAACACCACGCGGCGCTCGGGAACGAGTTCGAGCATGTCGAAGTTCACGAGCGCGTCGCGCACGGCGGGGGTCAGCGCCGCGTCGATGAGCGCCGCGCGGAAGCGCCGCAGCAGGTCGACGTTGGCGAAGTCGATCAGGCGGAAGGGCACGAAGACGACGCGGTCGCAGCGCGTGAGCGCGATCTCGGTGCGGTAGATCTGCAGCACCTCGTAGTACTGCACGGTCAGCGCGTGCATGTGGTTGTAGTTCGTGATGACGCGCGTCGACACGGCCTCGTGCTCGGTCTGGCTGACTTCGCGCACCACCGACGCGCGTCGCGTGCGTGATGCGTGCGCGTGCTGATGCGTGCGGTCGCTGGCGTTTTGCAGCATCGACGCGCCGACTTCGCGGCTGCCCGCGCTCGTCGCATAGCTGTCGGCCGAGGTCGACGTCTTGGAGAGACTCGCGCTCACCCCGCCGCCGAAGGGGCCGATCGAGATGCCCGCGGATGCGCCGACCTGCTTGGTCGTCGACTGACTTTCGGTATGCGAGAACCCGCTCTGCGCTTCGCGCGCGACCGCCTGCGTGACTTCGCTGATGCTGCGGTTGCGGGAAGTGTCCTGAGCGAGTTCCTCGGTCTCGCCCAAGACCTCGGTTTGCCCGGCGCTCTCTTTTCTGGACCAGTCGACGACCGCGAGGCGTGTGCTCTCGCCCGCGGCGAGCGCCATGCTGTGCAGCAGATGGCCGAGCGTGACGCCCTGCATGAACCACGACTGATTCAGCGTCAGCAGCATGCCGAGCCCGAGCGTGCTGAAGCCGAAGTCGGCGTCGGTCACGCGCGTCGCGTCGATCGGCGTGAACTGCGGACTCGAGATGTCGATCAGCGGCGGCGCGTTGTCGGGGCGCAGGATTTCGTCGAGCACGAGCGAGGTGTATTGCACGCGCTCGGTCGGGAACTCGCCCGACTTCGGCACCAGGTCCGCCGGGCTCTCTGGGTCGAAGGCCTCGAGCTGTTCGGGAAAGAACGCGCGGTTGAGGATTTCGCGCGCGGCGCGAAACGGCGGATAGACCGACAGATCGCGCACGGTGACAACGCCGAGCGCGTTCTGCACCGCGGCTGCGTCGGCGATGTCGGCGAGGATGTCGATCGATTCGTTGCGCAGATCGGCGACCGCGATGCTGTCGGCGATTCCCGGTTTGAGAAGATCGGAGACGGGGCGGCCGAAGCGGTTCATCGCGTTGGCGGGGTCGTCGGCGGCGCGCTCGATCTCGACCGCGGCATCGAAGACGCTCGACATGGCAAGATCGAAGATCGTCCGGATGCCGAGCGTGCCGAGCGCCGCGAGCGCATCGGCATCGACGCCCAGCAGGCGGTCGGGCGGCAGGTTGAGCACCTCGGCCAGCGGCACGAGCTGGGCTTCGGAGACCAGCAGGTCGGTCGGGTCGGTTGTTAGGGGCATGTCGTGCTCCTTTCCGGGAGTCCCTGGAGATCAGGCCGACGGAACCGCCGCCGACGTCCAGGATGGAATGGGTTATACAGCCTTGGGTGGCGGGACCGCTTTCATCGCCACGCCCACAGGGGCGAGACGTCGGCCGAACCGGCGGGGCGGTCGACAGCCCCAAAAGCCACCGACGGTGTGGCGCCGCCGCGGCGCTCCTTGCAGCCGACCAGCATCAGCAGCAGGGGCAGCAATAGCAGGACGATGAGGGTCAGACGCAGGAGGTCGTTGGCGAGGCAGCGTGGCTTGAGACCACAACCGCAGCACTTCGGGTCGGGCGCGCGCGTGTCCTTGGCGGGCGCATGCATGTCAGGCGCTTCTTCCGGGCGGGCGGAGCGGGGAACAATGGGAGTTGGACCGGGTCGTGTGCGCCACGCCGGCGTGGAATGCGCTTTGCGATCGGCTTCGTGGCCCGCGCGGCCGGCTGGCCCCCGGGTCCGCTCCCCGCCAGTGCGTACGCATCTTCATCGCGCCGTCCCTCCGCGTAAGTCACCGGCAGCGGGCCCTGCGAGCCCATGTCATGCGCGGCGACAGACTGCAAGATAGGTCAGCGGCGCACCGATTCCTATACGACTTTAGTCGTAACGCCGATCAGGGCGCAGGTGAGAAGCAGCGCGTCCCCTCCAGCGCGAGGCGCGCAGCACCATAAGCCGCGTCGGTGTGGGTCGCGGGCGCGACCGGCACGTTCAGGAGGCGGGCGCGTATTCCGGTCCAGGCAGCGTTGCGGGCGCCGCCGCCCGCAGTGCGGACGCGCGCGGGCGGGGTCGCGCCGAGTTCGGCCAACAGGCCGTAGCCGCGCGCCTCGATCCGCGCGAGGCTTTCGAGCAGACCGTGCAGGAATTCGCGGTCGTCGCGCGGGCGCGGCGCGAGCCGCGGCGCGAGCGCCGGGTCGTTGACCGGGAAGCGTTCGCCGGGCCGCGGCAAGGGCATGTAAGCGAGCGGGCTCGCGAGGCTCGCGTCGATCCCGGCGCTGAGCGCGGCCAGCTGGCGGTCGTCGAAGAACTGCCGCAGCACCGCGCCGCCGGCGTTGCTCGCGCCGCCGGCGAGCCAGCGCCCGCCGAACCAGTGCGAATAGATGCCGTGCGCGCCGGACTCGACGCGGACGTCGGACAGCAGCTTCAATACCAGCGTGCTGCCGAGCGAGGTCACGGCGTCGCCGCTTCGCTGCATGCCCGAGGCGAGGAAGGCGGCGATCGAGTCGGTCGTGCCGGCGTGGACCATGCAGCCCGGGTTCACCCCCAGGTAGCGGGCGCGCGGTCTCGACACGGTCGCGAGCCGGGTCCCGGGGGCGAGCGCCACCGGGAGGTAGTCGACGTCGGCGAGGTAGTCGACCCAGGCGGGCCAGCGCAGGTCTTCGAGATCGAAGCCCATCTTCAGCGCATTGTGATAGTCGGTCATGCCGACGCGGCCGCTCAACATGCCGGCGAGCCAGTCGGCCTGATTGAGGTAGAGGCGCGCGCCGGTGAGCCCGAGGCGCTTTTTCAACCAGAGGATCTTGGCGAGTCCCGAGGTCGGGGCGGCGGCCGCGTGGTCGGAGGTCGCGGTCTTCGCGATCAGCGCCGCTTCCTCGACGGCCCGGCCGTCGTCGTAGAGCAGCGGCGGGTGCCGCGGGCTCAGCTCCTCGTCGCAGGCGAGCACCGTGCCCGAGGTGCCGTCGAGTGCGATGTCGCTCAGCGCCGAACGGACGACGGCGGGAAGCGCGGCGACGAGATCCCACAGCGCCTCGCGCCAGACCCCGGCACGCTCGTAATCCTCGAGGGTTCCGAAGTCGCGTTTATCCTCGACGACGACCGCGCCCTGGGCGTCGATGACACAGGCGCGGGCGCCCGTGGTGCCGAAGTCGATTCCGAGGAAATACAAGGAATTATCCGCGCGTATTCGACTGGTGCTCGAACTGCGTCAGGTCCACGCGCGGCGCCGGCTGCCAGCCGTCCTTGCGATGCTCGGCAACGACGTTGGTGAAGATGCCGCCGCGCACGTAGAACTTGGCGGTCAGCCGCATGTAGCGCGGGTCCGTCGCGGCGACGAGGTCATCGAGGATGCGGTTGGTGACGTCCTCGTGGAAATGCCCCTCGTCGCGGAAGCTCCACATGTAGAGTTTCAGGCTCTTGAGTTCGACGCAGGCCTGGTTGGGGATGTAGTCGAGCACGAGCGTGGCGAAATCGGGCTGCCCGGTCTTGGGGCAAAGACACGTGAATTCAGGGACCTCCATGTGGATGTGAAAGTCGCGTCCGGGCTTGGGGTTGGGGAAGGTTTCGAGGGTCTTGCTCGGCGTGGAGGGCATAAAAAAGCTCGGTGTAGAATGGGCGGCGGAAAAAGCGTCCGCCCGGGACGCTCGGGGACACCATTATATAAAGCTAAGGTTGCACGGTCTTGCGCTTAACCCACATCAAACTCGCCGGTTTCAAGAGCTTCGTCGACCCCACCGTGATCCCCGTACCCGCCCAGCTCACCGGCGTCGTCGGCCCGAACGGCTGCGGCAAGTCGAACGTGATCGACGCCGTGCGCTGGGTGCTCGGCGAATCGTCGGCCAAGCATCTGCGCGGCGAAACCATGCAGGACGTGATCTTCAACGGCTCGGGCAGCCGCAAGCCGGCGTCGCGCGCCTCGGTCGAGCTCGCGTTCAACAACGACCTCGGCCGCGCGGCCGGGCAGTGGTCGCAGTACGCCGAGATCGCGGTCAAGCGAGTCCTTGATCGCAGTGGCGACTCGACCTACTACATCAACAACATGCGGGTGCGGCGGCGCGACGTCGCCGACCTCTTCCTCGGTACGGGCGTCGGTGCGCGCGCCTACGCGATCATCGAGCAGGGCATGATCGCACGCCTGATCGAGGCCAAGCCCGAGGAATTGCGCGGCTATCTCGAGGAAGCCGCGGGCGTGTCCAAATACAAGGAGCGCCGCAAGGAAACCGAGGCGCGCCTGAAGGACGCCCGCGACAACCTCAATCGCGTCGAGGACATTCGGCGCGAGCTCGGGCAACAGGTCGAGAAGCTCGCCGCCCAGGCCGAGGTCGCGCAGCATTACCGCAGCCTGCAGGCTGACCTGACCTTCGCGCAGCACCGGCTGTGGTTCGCGCGCAAGCACGACGCGGCGCAGCAGCGCGCGCGCATCGACAAGGATCTCGCCGAGGCGCAGAACAGGCTCGAAGCGGAAACGGCGCGGCTGCGCCACATCGAATCGACGCTCGAGACCGCGCGCCAGAGCCAGTTCGCCGGACAGGACACGCTCAATACGGCGCAGGCGGCGTATTACCAGGCGCAGTCCGAGGTCGCCCGCATCGAACAGACGATGGCGCATCAGAACGCGACCCGCGAGCGGCTGTATCGCCAGGTGCAGGACTTGGGCGCGCGCGTGGAGACCCAGCAGGCGCGGCGCGCGACGACCGGCGACGCGCTGAGCGAGGTGACGGCGGAGCAGCCGGCGCTCGAAATGGCCGTCGCCGAAGCCGAGGCCGCGGCGCGACAGGCGACCGACAGCACGCTGCCGCAGAAGGAAGCCTTGCTGCGCGAAGCGCAGCAAGCGGTCGGCGAGGCGCAGCGCACGGTGACGCAGCTCGACCAGTCGCGCCAGGTCGACGAGAACAGCCTCGGTCACACCCGGCGCCAGATCGAACAACTCGACGCGCGCCAGCGGCGCCTTGCCCAGGAACACGCGCAACTGCCGCGCGCCGATGCAGGCGGCCTCGCGACCAAACAGCTCGAGGTCGACGAACTCGCGCAGACGCTCGCCGAAGCACAGGCGAAGCTCAAGGACGCCGAAACCGCGCTGCCCGAACTCGACGCCGCGCGGGCGCGGCATACGCGCGAACTCGAGGCCGCACGCAAGGCCTTGCATCAGGCCGAAGCCGAGCTCGCCGCGTTGAAAAAGCTGCAGGAAAGCCTCAAGGCCGACGAAAAGCTCGGCGCCTGGCTGGGCGCGCATGGTCTCGGCGACGCGCCACGCCTGTGGGAGAAGCTGCGGGTCGCGCCGGGATGGGAAGCCGCGGTCGAGGCCGTGCTGCGCGAACGACTGCAGGCGGTCGCGGCCGACGCGGCGGCAGCCTGGTTCGACGACGTTCCGCCGGCGCGCCTGACGCTGTGGGCGGGGCACGGCGGGGACGCGGAGCCGGCGCCCGAGCTGCTCGCGAGCAAGATCACGAGCGACGACGCGGCCGCGCGGATCGTGCTCGGCGACTGGCTCGCCGGCGTCTACTGGGCCGAAGACGTCGACGCCGCGCGGGCGCGGCAGCCGAGCCTCGGAGCCGGCGAGCATGTCGTGACCCCGCAAGGCCATTTATTCACACGTCACAGCGTGACCTTCCATGGCCCGCACACGGCGGTCGAGGGGATACTTGCGCGCGGGCGCGAACTCGAGCGCCTGGGCCAAGATTCCGCCCGGCTGCATGAGGAAGTGGCGGGACTCGAAGCGGCCTACGCCGAGACGCAGCAGGCCTACGCGGAACGCCAGCGCGAAGTCCAGGCCTTGCGCGCACAGAGCGGGCAGGTGCAGGCGCGCCACCATACCGCGCAGATGGAATTGCTCAGGCTGCAACAGGCCGTCGAGCGGGTGCAGAGCCGCAGTACCCAGATCACCCGGGAGCTCGAGGACGTCGCCGGCCAGCAAGCGGCCGAGCACGCGGCGATCGAAGCGCTCGAAACCCGTCTCAAGGACTATCGCGCCCAAGGCGAGGTCGCGCGCGAGGCACTCTACGCCGCACGCCAGCAGCGCGATCAGGCCGACCGCGCCGTGTTCGAGGCGCGCGAACTGCAGCGCGCTGCCGAACGCCGCCATCAGGAAGCGGGGTTCGCGCTGACCACCTGCAGCAACAAGATCCGCGAACTCGGCGACGCGCTCGCGCGCATCGATCAGGAGATCGCCGACGACGAGACGCGGCTGGCGCAGGCGCGGGAAGAGCTCGCGCGCTTGCCGGCCGACGCGCTCGACGTCGAACTGCAGGCCGCCCTGATGACGCGCACCGAGGCCGAGGCGGCGCTCGCCGCCGCGCGCGACGCGCTCGAGGGCCTAAGCGCGCAGCTGCGCACGCACGACGAATCGCGACTTGCGTGCGAGCAGGGGCTCGATCCGCTACGCCGCACGATCGAGCAGTTGAAGCTCAAGGATCAGGAAGCGATGCTGACGCAGTCGCAGTTCGAACTGCAGCTGCGCGAGGCGGCGGCCGACGAGGCGAGTCTCGAATCGGGGCTCGCCGACAGCCCGCGGCCGAACCAGCTCCAGGCCGAGATCAACCGTCTGCAGAACGAAATCGCCGCGCTCGGTGCGGTCAACCTCGCCGCGCTCGAGGAGCTGACCCAGGCCCAGGCGCGCGCCGAGTATCTCGCGGCGCAGTGCGCCGACCTCACCGAAGCGGTCACGACGCTCGAGGATGCGATCCGCCGCATCGATCAGGAGTCGCGCGCGCGCCTCAAGGAAACCTTCGACACGGTCAACCAGCACATGGGCGAACTGTTTCCCAAGCTCTTCGGCGGCGGCCAGGCGCGCCTGATATTGACCGGCGAGGAACTGCTCGATTCGGGCGTGCAGGTGTTCGCGCAACCGCCCGGCAAGAAGAACGCGTCGATCCATCTGCTGTCGGGCGGCGAGAAGACGCTGACCGCGCTGTCGCTGGTGTTCGCGATGTTCAAGCTCAACCCGGCGCCGTTCTGCCTGCTCGACGAGGTCGACGCGCCGCTCGACGACGCCAACACCGACCGCTATTGCAACCTCGTCAAGGCGATGTCCGACCAGACGCAGTTCCTGTTCATCACCCACAATCGCGTGACGATGGAAATGGCGCAACATCTGGCCGGCGTGACCATGCAGGAGCCAGGCGTCTCGCGCATCGTCGCGGTAGACGTCGACGAGGCGGTCGGCATGGTCGAAGCGGCCTGATTCGGTTCCGCCCCTAGCGGGGAACCCGCGCGATCGGCGAAAATGGCGCCTTTCGCGCACCGATCCCGAGACCATGCTTGATATCCAACTGCTGCGCAAAGACGCGGCCCTCGTCGCCGAGCGCCTCGCGGCGCGGGGCTTTGCCTTCGATGCCGCGCGCTTCGATGCGCTCGAAGCCGAGCGCAAGACGATCCAGACCCGTACCCAGGATGCCCAGAGCCGTCGCAACACGCTCTCGAAACAGATCGGCATGTTGAAAGGCAAGGGCGAGGACACGACGGCGGTGATGGCCGAGGTCGGCGGGCTCGGGGACGAGCTGAAGCAGCTGGAGACCCGGCTTTCCGAACTGCAGGCCGAGCTCAACGATTTCCTGATGGGCATTCCGAACCTGCCGCACGAATCCGTTGCGCCGGGAAAGGACGAAACCGCCAATGTCGAAGTCAGCCGCTGGGGGACACCGCGTCAGTTCGATTTCGCGGTGCGTGACCACGTCGACCTCGGCGAGGGGCTCGGCCAGCTCGACTTCGCCGCCGCAGTCAAGATCACCGGCAGCCGCTTCAGCGTGATGCGGGGCGGCCTGGCGCGGCTGCACCGCGCGCTCGCGCAGTTCATGCTCGACCTGCACACGACCGAGCACGGCTACACCGAGGTCTACGTCCCTTACGTCGTCAACGCCGAGTCGATGCGCGGCACCGGCCAGCTGCCGAAGTTCGAGGAGGACTTGTTCCACGTTCCGCGCAGCGATGCCGACAGGCTCTACCTGATCCCGACGGCCGAAGTCCCCGTCACCAACCTCGTGCGCGACGAGATCGTTGCGGCCGAAGCGCTGCCGCTGAAATTCGTCGCCCACACCCCGTGCTTCCGCTCGGAGGCCGGCTCCTACGGCCGCGACACGCGCGGTATGATCCGCCAGCACCAGTTCGACAAGGTCGAGCTCGTGCAGATGGTCAGGCCCGAGGACTCGTACGCCGCGCTGGAAGGACTGGCTGCGCACGCCGAGACGGTCCTGCAGCGGCTCGGCCTGCCTTACCGCAAGATGGCGCTGTGCAGCGGCGACATGGGCTTCTCGGCGGCCAAGACCTACGACCTCGAAGTCTGGCTGCCGGCGCAGAATACCTATCGCGAAATTTCGTCGTGCTCGAACTTCGAAGCCTTCCAGGCGCGGCGCATGCAGGCGCGGTTCCGCGAGGGGCAGGGCAAACCCGAACTTCTGCATACCTTGAACGGGTCGGGGCTCGCGGTCGGGCGCACGCTCGTCGCGATCCTCGAAAACTATCAGAACGCCGACGGCAGCATCACGGTCCCCGAGGCCTTGCGTCCGTGGATGGGCGGTGTCGAGCGGCTGACGCCGGCCTGAGGTCTCAGCCCGGCGGTGGCAGGCCGTCTTCGCCTCGCCCGAGATTGATCAAGGGATCGTATTCGGGCTCGAGCCGCAGCAGGATGTCGTAGTAGTTGCGGATGTTCTCGGCGAAGCGCAGCGCTTCGCCGCCGCGCGCATAGCCGTATTTCATGACCTTCGCGTAGCTGCCGCGGCTCAGGTAGGGCAGCGCCTCCTTGACGTCCGCCCAGCTGTTCGGGTCGCCGCCGCGTGCCTGCGCGATCCGCCGCGCGTCCTCGAGGTGGCCCTGACCCTGGTTGTAGGCAGCGAGCGCGAGCCAAGTGCGATCCGGCTCGGCGATGCGTGCGGGAAGCGCGTCCTTCAACAGCGCCAGATAGCGTGCGCCGCCGAGGATGCTCTCGCGCGCGTTGAGGCGGTCGCTGACCCCCATGCGGTCCGCCGTCTCGCCGGTCAGCATCATCACGCCGCGCACGCCGGTTGGCGAGGTCGCCAGACGGTTCCACTGCGATTCCTGGTAGCCGATCGCGGCGAGCAGACGCCAGTCGATTCCGCTCAGCGTCTGCGCTTCCTGGAAATGCTCGCGCAGGTCTGGAAGGCGTTGCGGGCGGCGTTGCAGGATGCCGAGAATGTCGCTGCTGCCCAGGCGCTTGACGTGCCCGAAGTAGCGTTCCAGCGCGCGCTTGATCGTGCCGTCCGAGCGCGCGCGTTCGACGAAGCGTGCGAGCGCGTTGCGAAAGGCGTGCGAACTGCCGGGCGACAGCGCCCAGACGATTTTTTGCTTGTACGGCAGATCGAAGGCGACGGCGAGGCCGGGATAGAAGTTGCGCATCGCGTCGAAATCCATGCCGTTGATGATCACCGCGTCGTACTTGCCCGCCTGCAGTTGCGCGAGCAATTCCTCGGGCCAGACGTTCTCCACCGCGGCCCAGCTGAGTTCCGGGTGCTTGCGTTTCAGCCGCATGAGCATCGGGCCGTGCCCGGAGCCGATGATGAATGCGAGTTTTTTTCCGGCGAGTCCGGCGACGCCGCGCGGCGCGCGATCGGCTGTGCGATAGACGACGTGGACTGGGGTCTCGAACAGGATCGGACCGGAGATCAGGTGGCGGTCCTTGACCACGGCCTGCGGCAGCGCAGCCGCCGCGAGATGGATTTCGCGCCGCTCGAGCATGTCGAACAGCGCCTGTGGCCGGGACTTTTCGGTCCAACTGAGCGTCCAGTTTTGTGCGCGGCTGAATGCGAGGATGAGGTCGTGTTCGAATCCCGCGGTTTCGCCGTCGTGGCCGATGTAAAAGGTGGCCGGACTGTTGCGTGTCCCGACGCGCAATTCGCCGCTCGTTTCCGGCGGCGGCGCGGGCCGGCTGCAGGCGCTCAGCGCGAGCACCAGCAGCAACGAAGCGAATTTCCCGGCCGCTCCCTTTGTCTTGAGGCTGGGCATGCGCGCAGTCTGACCGAGTGTGAAATTTTCGTCCAGCAGGCGCGCGCTGGCGCCGACTCGGTTACAATACGCGCCGCCGGAGAGGTGGCAGAGTGGTCGAATGTACCTGACTCGAAATCAGGCGTAGGTGCAAGCCTACCGTGGGTTCGAATCCCACCCTCTCCGCCAACAGATGAGAAAAAAGCGCCCCCGTGGCGCTTTTTTTGCGCCCCGGCTCGACGCTGCCTCGCGCCTCTCACGTATTCCTGTCCTCGCTTTCACCCGGGCCGACCCGGTGCCACGTGGTGGCAGACGAGGACGCATAAGCCCTCACGCCTCCGGGACGATCGGAGGTGCCGTTGAACTTCGTGCGCTGAGCCTCGGTCGCTAGACGGCGAGACCTTTCCGCGGACCTTGCGCGCGTCGCGCCTCAGCGATCAATTGTTTTTATCGCCTGTTCCACGCGGCAAAGATCGGGTGTCTAATGGCGACTGAATCGCAGAACATCCTATAAAGCAGGGAGCGATGTGAGAGATTCTTGAAGATGCCGATGGATAAAAGTGTTGCGCTGCTGTACTTCGTCCGGACGCCCCGTTGCCACGGGTCGGAGCGAGGACTTCGCAGCGAGGCCGGGCCCCCTCGGCGAGCGTCGAGCCGGGGAACGCACCGGCGAAGCGGGCTCGGATGGTAGTTCGGCACGCCCGCTTTTCTGAACCTGATCTGCGGCGCGCAGGCGCCAGCGATTTTCCCTTCCCCAAGCCGCACAGCGCGTTTCGCGCGATCGCGCACGTCCGCGCCGCCCTCGTTGTAGAAGCTACAACCCTTTACGACCGTTTGGGGCGAACCCGCGTAGCCGGCTCGAACCATGACGCGGCGCGAGCCTCGGTCGCCTCGACAGGTCGCGGCACCAATCGTCCTCAACCCGGTCGAATCGTTGCCGCTATTGGGTATGGCACGATCGTTGCGAGTTTCGAGTCAGCGCATCATCGATCAACGAGCAGGAGTACGTCATGAGCTTGTTCAATCAGTACATCGAACGTTACCGCCGCGAGGAAGAGGAATATTCCCTCGAGGAATTCCTCGCGATCTGCAAGAAGGATCCGCTCGCGTACGCCAGTTCGGCCGAGCGCCTGCTGGCGGCGATCGGCGAACCCGAACTGGTCGACACCCGTCAGGACCCGCGGCTGTCGCGGCTGTTCTCGAACAAGGTCATCAAGCGCTACCCGGCGTTCAAGGATTTCTTCGGCATGGAAGAGACGATCGAGCAGATCGTTTCGTACTTTCGCCATGCGGCGCAGGGGCTCGAGGAGAAGAAGCAGATTCTCTACCTGCTCGGGCCGGTCGGCGGCGGCAAGTCTTCGCTGGCCGAAAAGCTCAAGCATCTGATGGAGAAGGCACCGTTCTACGCGATCAAGGGATCGCCCGTGAACGACTCGCCGCTTTCGCTGTTTTCGGCCGACGAGGACGGCGACATCCTCGAGCAGGAGTACGGCATCCCACGCCGCTACCTCGGCAGGGTTCTGTCGCCGTGGGCGGTCAAGCGCCTGCACGAATACAACGGCGACATCACGAAATTCCGCGTCGTCAAGCGCTGGCCCTCGGTGCTGGGTCAGGTCGCGATTTCGAAGACCGAGCCGGGCGACGAGAACAATCAGGACATTTCGTCGCTGGTCGGCAAGGTCGACATCCGCAAGCTCGAGAAATACTCTCAGGACGACCCTGATGCCTACAGCTACTCGGGCGGACTATGCCTGGCGAACCAGGGTCTGATGGAGTTCGTCGAAATGTTCAAGGCGCCGATCAAGGTCCTGCATCCCTTGCTGACGGCGACCCAGGAAGGCAACTACAAGGGCACCGAAGGCTTCGGTGCGATTCCGTTCGACGGCGTCGTGCTCGCGCACAGCAACGAAAGCGAATGGACGGCCTTCCGTAACAACAAGAACAACGAGGCTTTCCTCGACCGCATCTATATCGTCAAGGTCCCGTACTGCCTGCGCGTGTCGGAAGAGGTCAAGATCTACCGCAAGCTGCTGCAGCACAGCTCGCTGTCGGAATCACCGTGCGCGCCGGGCACGCTCGAGATGCTCGCCCAGTTCGCGGTACTGACGCGCCTCAAGGAGCCCGAGAACTCGAGCATCTATTCCAAAATGCGGGTCTACGACGGCGAGAACCTCAAGGACACCGACCCCAAGGCGAAGAGCTATCAGGAATACCGCGACTTCGCGGGCGTCGACGAGGGGATGACCGGGGTCTCGACGCGCTTCGCGTTCAAGATACTATCGCGCGTGTTCAACTTCGACCACAGCGAGATCGCGGCCAACCCGGTGCACCTGCTCTACGTCCTCGAGCAGCAGATCGAGCAGGAACAACTGCCGCCCGAGTCCGAGCAGCGCTACGTCGCCTATCTCAAGGAATATCTCGCACCGCATTACGCCGAGTACATCGAGAAGGAACTGCAGACCGCCTACCTCGAGTCGTATTCGGAGTATGGGCAGAACATCTTCGACCGCTACGTGACCTACGCCGACATGTGGATTCAGGATCAGGAGTTCCGCGATCCCGACACCGGCGAGATCCTCGACCGCGGCCAGCTCAATACCGAGCTCGAGAAAATCGAGAAGCCGGCGGGAATCGCCAATCCCAAGGACTTCCGCCACGAGGTCGTCAACTTCGTGCTGCGGGCGCGCGCGCAGAACCATGGCAAGAATCCCGCGTGGACGAGCTACGAGAAGCTGCGCGCGGTCATCGAGAAGCGCATGTTCTCGAGCACCGAGGACCTGCTGCCGGTGATTTCCTTCAACGCCAAGGCGTCGAGCGAGGAACAGAAGAAACACCAGGACTTCGTCCAGCGCATGGTGGCGAAGGGCTACACCGAGAAGCAGGTGCGCCTGCTCGCCGAGTGGTACCTACGGGCGAGGAAAACCTCCTGACGGGGATGCCACCATGAGTCAACTCGTCGACCGCCGGCTTTCGGGCAAGAACCGCAGCGCTGTCAACCGCCAGCGCTTCCTGCGCCGTTTCAAGGCGCAGATCCGCAAGGCAGCGGCGCAGGCCGTGTCGGGACGGAAAGTCGCCGATCTCGAGCGCGGCGAGAAGATTTCGATCCCGTCGAAGGACCTCTCGGAACCGATCTTCCACCACGGTCCCGGCGGTCGCCGCAACGTCATCCTGCCCGGCAACCGCGAGTTCGTCAGCGGCGACCGCATCGACCGTCCCGCGGGCGAGGGCGGCGGCGGAAGCGGCGGATCGCCTGACGGCGAGGGCATGGACGACTTCGTCTTCGAGCTCTCGAAAGAAGAGTTCATGGACTACTTTTTTGAAGACCTCGCCCTGCCCGACATGGTGAAGAAGCAGCTCGCGGCCGTGCCCGAGGTGAAGAAGTCGCGGGCAGGCTTCGTCAGCCACGGCAACCCGGCCAATCTGCACGTCGTGCGCTCGATGAAGCAGGCGATCGGCCGTCGCCTGGCGATGGCCGCCGGCCCGCGCGAGGCGCTGCGGCAGGCGGAAGAAGCCCTCGAGGCGCTCGTCGCCGAGGGCCGAGGCGCGGAACCCGACGCCGAGGCCTTACGCGAGGAGATCGCAGCGCTCAAGGCGCGCGTTGCGGCCGTGCCTTTCATCGACACCTGGGATCTGCGCTATGCGCATCGCGTCGACCAGCCGGTGCCGAGCAGCCAGGCCGTGATGTTCTGTCTGCTCGACGTGTCGGGGTCGATGGACGAAGACCGCAAGAACATCGCCAAGCGCTTCTTCATGCTGCTCTATCTTTTTCTGACCAAGAGCTACGAGCGGATCGACGTGGTCTTCATCCGTCATCACACCGTCGCCAAGGAAGTCGACGAGGAGGAGTTCTTTTCCTCACGCGAGAGCGGCGGCACCGTCGTGTCGAGTGCGCTCGAATTGATGCGAGACATCATCCTCGCGCGCTATCCGACCTCGAACTGGAACATCTACGCCGCGCAGGCGTCAGATGGCGACAACTGGGACGACGACTCGCCACGCTGCCGTGACCTGCTGCTGCAGAGCATCCTGCCGCTGACCCAGTATTTCGCCTACGTCGAGATCGAGGCAGAGGAGCCGCAGAGCCTGTGGCGCGAGTACGAGCGCGTGAAGGCGGCGAGCCCACGCTTTGCGATGCAGCGCATCCTTGCGCTCGAAGACATCTACCCGGTGTTCCGCGAATTGTTCAGGAAGAAGGCCGCTTGATATGGAAGCAGAAACCGAGCACGCCGCCCCGATCGATTCCGTCCGCAAGCCGCTCTCCGAGGGCTCGGAATGGACCTTCGAGCTCCTCGACCTCTACGATCACGAAATCGCCCGGGTCGCCGAACACTACGGCCTCGACACCTATCCCAAGCAGATCGAGGTCATCACGTCCGAGCAGATGATCGACGCGTATTCGTCGGTCGGGATGCCCGTCGGTTACCACCACTGGTCCTACGGCAAGCATTTCCTCTCGACACAGAAGAGCTACAAGCGCGGCCAGATGGGACTGGCCTACGAAATCGTCATCAACTCCAACCCCTGCATCGCCTATCTCATGGAAGAGAACACCATGACGATGCAGGCGCTCGTGATCGCTCACGCGGCGTATGGCCACAATTCCTTCTTCAAGGGCAATTACCTGTTCCGCACCTGGACCGACGCCGAGGGCATTCTCGACTACCTGGTCTTCGCGCGAAACTTCATCGCCGAATGCGAGCAGCGCTATGGCGAGACGGCGGTCGAGGAGTTGCTCGACTCCTGTCACGCCCTGATGAACCTCGGCGTCGACCGCTACAAGCGGCCAGCCAAGCTCTCGATGGCCAAGGAGCAGGCGCGCCAGCTCGAACGGGAAGCCTATCTGCAGTCGCAGGTCAACGACCTATGGCGCACGCTGCCGAGCAAGCAGACGGTCGATCGGGCAGAGCAGACGCGCCGCTTTCCGAGCGAGCCGCAGGAAAATCTGCTCTATTTCATCGAAAAAAATGCGCCGCGCCTCGAGCCCTGGCAGCGCGAGGTCGTGCGGATCGTGCGAAAGATTGCGCAATATTTCTACCCGCAGCGGCAGACCCAGGTCATGAACGAGGGCTGGGCGACCTTCTGGCATTACACCCTGCTCAATCACCTGTACGAGGAGGGCAAGCTGACCGACGGCTTCATGATCGAGTTTCTGCAGAGCCACACCAACGTGATCTACCAGCCGCCCTACAACAGCCGCCACTACAGCGGCATTAATCCCTACACACTCGGGTTCGCGATGTTCCAGGACCTGCGGCGCATCTGCGAGCACCCAACGGAGGAAGACCGCCGCTGGTTCCCGGAGCTCGCCGGGGCCGACGGGGTGAAGGCGCTCGATTTCGCGATGCGCAACTTCAAGGACGAAAGCTTCATCGCGCAATACCTCTCGCCCAAGCTGATTCGCGATCTCAAGCTGTTCGCGCTGGTCGACGACGAGCGCGACGAACAGCTTGAAGTCGCCGCGATCCATGACGATGCCGGCTACCGGACCGTGCGCCAGCTGCTCGCCGAGCAGTACAACCTCGGCAGCCGCGAGCCCAATATCCAGATCTACGAGGTCGACGTCTTCGGCGACCGCTCGCTGACCCTGCGCCACTACATGCACGACCGCCGCCCGCTCGGCGACTCGACCCCGGAAATGCTTCGCCATGTCGCGCGGCTCTGGGGCTACAAGGTGAGGATGGAAAACGTCGACCAGGACGGCATCGTCCGCCTCGTCGGCGTGAGCGAGGCCTGAGGCGGGGCGTTACCCGATCTCGGCGTCCCCGGCCTGCCCGAGGTCGACCGGTTCCAGGGCGGCGAGTGCCGGCCCCTCGATCACGCTGCCGTCGGTGCCGAAGCGGCTGCCGTGACAGGGGCAGTCCCAGCTTTTCTCCAATGCGTTCCAGTGAACGATACAGCCAAGGTGGGTGCACGCTGCGGACACCCCGTGCAGCGCACCGGCCGGGTCGCGGTACAGCGCGATATTGCGTCCCTGCGCCTTGACGACAGCACCGCTACCCGGCGGTATCGAGGACGCCTCCGCGTAGTCGGGTATGGCGAGCCGGTCGCCGATCAGGCCTTTCAACGCGACCGTCTGCTCCTCGAGCGTCTGCTTCGCAGATTTGAGCGGCGCAAAGCGTCCGGGGCGGTATAGCTCGGCCCAACGGTTGTCCTTGCCGACTATCGCGTCGCAGAGGATCTGGGCGGCGAGCGTGCCGTAGGTCAGGCCGTCGGCCCCGAAGCCGGTCGCAATATAGACGTCGTGCAGGGCGCTGTGACCGATGTAGGGCAAGAGATCGGGCGAATGGTAGGCCTGCGCCGACCAGGCCCAGCGTTCGTCACCGGCGCGGACTTTCCGGTCGAACAGCGATTCGACGGCCGCGAGCGATTTCTGCGGATCGTGCAGCCCGGTCTTGTCGGGCGAGCCGACCGTGATCAGATAGCGCCTTCCCCCCACTTCGAGCTTGCGGAACGAGCGCGTGACCGCCCCGCGCTGCCAGAAGATGCCCTGGGGCAGCGAAAGCGACGGAAATTCGTAGGCCGCGGCGTATTCCCTGCAGGTCAGCATCTGCCCATGCAGGCCGTAAACGCCCTTGGGCGTGTGGGTGGCGACGACGATGGCCTTGGCCTTGACTGCGCCGGACGCGGTGCGCACCAGGCCGTCCCCGGCCGAGATCTCCACGACCGCCGAGTCCTCATAAATCTGTGCGCCGTGCCCGACCGCGCGCTCCGCCACGCCCTGTACATAGTTGAAGGGATGGAACTGCGCCTGGCCGTCGAGGACCATGGCGCGTCCGGTCGCGCCGGGCAGTTCCTCGGCGTCACCGAACCGGACCGCCACCCCCGCTGCTTGCAGGGTCTCGTACTCTTCTTCGATTTGCGACCAGTCGTCTTCGCTGTACTGGACCAGCGGGCAGCGACGAAATGCGACCGCCTCGCCGATGCCGGCGGCGAAGCGCTCGACCAGATCGACCGCTTCGCGCCGCGAGGCAATGACCTGGCGGACCACGTCCTTGCCCCATTTTTTCTCGACGCCGGCGAGCCCCGCATCGAGGGCCTCGTAGAGATTCCCGGTCGAATGGCCGGTCGTGCCGAAGCCGAGCGTGCGTGCCTCGAGCACAACGACCCGGCGGCCGGCCAGCGCGAGCAGGGCGGCACAGGTGACCCCGGTGATGCCGCCGCCGATGATCGCGACGTCGGCCTCCACCCGGCCGGAAAGTTGCGGGTGACGACTCGCGCGATCGTTTGCGGCCGTGCCGCGCCATACGGAATGGGTCATGCGAACTCCTTGAGGGAAGCCGAGCAGGTTCGAATCGGCGCTCTGGCGCCAGGTTCTGTTATAGGACGCAACGGCGCTGAAAAGCGGCTGCGATCCCGCGCGGAGAGCGTCGCCGAAGTCGGCGGCCCTACTGTCAGCAGGCTTGAAAAATCCCCGCGTCGGCTCAAAATAAAGCCAGTAATCAAGGCATATTCGGGCTATGGCAACCAAGCGAGAAGGCTCTACCCTACTGGAACCGGCAGCGGCCAAGGTAAAGCCTCCGCCGCTGTACAAGGTACTGCTCTTGAACGACGACTACACCCCCATGGAATTCGTCGTTCACGTGCTCAGAAAGTTTTTTGGCATCGACGAAGAACGGGCGACACAAATCATGCTCAAAGTGCATACTGAGGGTGTCGGGGTTTGCGGTGTGTTCACGCGGGATATCGCGCATACCAAGGTCGAGCAGGTTGTGGATTTCGCGCGGCAGCATCAGCACCCGCTGCAGTGCACGATGGAGGAAACTTAGATGATTGCCCAAGAACTTGAAGTCTCGCTGCACATGGCCTTCATGGATGCGCGGCAGAAGCGCCACGAGTTCATTTCGGTGGAACATCTGCTGATGGCGATGCTCGACAACCCCTCCGCTGCGGAAGTGTTGCGTGCCTGCGGCGCCAACATCGACACCATGCGCGAGCAGCTCGGAAAATTCATCGACGAGCACACGCCGCGCGTCGGCGGCGACGGCGAAGTCGATACCCAGCCCACGCTCGGTTTCCAACGCGTGATCCAGCGCGCGATCCTGCACGTCCAGTCCTCGGGCAAGAAGGAAGTGACCGGAGCGAACGTGCTCGTTGCGGTGTTCGGTGAAAAGGATTCGCACGCCGTCTACTTCCTGACCCAGCAGGGCGTCACGCGGCTCGATATCGTCAATTTCATCTCCCACGGCATCACGAAGACGCCGCAGAGCGAGCCGACCCGTCCGGAGGACGCGACCGAGGCGAGCGCCGAAGCCGTCTCCAACGCGCCGCTCGACAGTTTTGCGCAGAACCTCAACGCCCAGGCGCTGGCAGGCCGCATCGACCCGCTGATCGGGCGCGATCCCGAACTCGAGCGCGTCGTCCAGACTCTGTGCCGCCGGCGCAAGAACAATCCTCTGCTCGTTGGCGAGGCCGGCGTCGGCAAGACCGCGATCGCGGAAGGCCTGGCGCGCCGTATCGTCGAAGGCAACGTTCCCGACATCCTCGCGCAGAGCACGGTCTACGCCCTCGACATGGGTGCCTTGCTCGCCGGCACGAAATACCGCGGTGATTTCGAGCAGCGCTTGAAGGGCGTGCTGAAGCAGTTGGCGGACAATCCGAAGGCGATCCTGTTCATCGACGAAATTCATACCCTGATCGGCGCCGGCGCCGCGTCCGGCGGCACGCTCGACGCGTCCAACCTGTTGAAGCCCGCGCTCTCGTCGGGGCAGCTCCGCTGCATCGGCGCGACGACCTATACCGAATACCGCGGGATCTTCGAGAAGGACCACGCGCTGTCGCGGCGCTTCCAGAAGGTCGACGTCCCCGAGCCGTCGGTCAACGAGACGGTCGCAATCCTGCGTGGTCTCAAGTCGCGCTTCGAGGACCACCATGGCGTCAAATACACCGCGGCGGCCTTGAGCACGGCGGCGCAACTGGCGGCACGCTACATCAACGACCGCCATCTGCCCGACAAGGCGATCGACGTGATCGACGAGGCCGGCGCGGCGCAGCGGATTCTGCCGAAGTCGAAGCAGCGCCGCGTGATCACGCCACGCGAGATCGAAGAGATCATTTCCAAGATTGCGCGCATCCCGCCGAAGACCGTGTCGTCGGACGACAAGAATTCGTTGAAGACGCTCGATCGCGACCTCAAGGCAGTCGTCTATGGCCAGGACGCGGCGATCGACGCGCTGTCGACCGCGATCAAGATGTCGCGCAGCGGCCTGGGCAATCCGCAGAAGCCGATCGGCAACTTCCTGTTCTCCGGCCCGACCGGTGTCGGCAAGACCGAAGTGGCCCGCCAGCTCGCTTATGTGCTCGGCGTCGAGCTGATCCGCTTCGACATGTCCGAATACATGGAACGGCACGCCGTCTCGCGCCTGATCGGCGCCCCGCCCGGCTACGTCGGTTTCGACCAGGGCGGGCTGTTGACGGAAGCGGTGACGAAACATCCCTACGCCGTTGTTTTGCTGGATGAAGTCGAGAAGGCGCATCCGGATATCTTCAACGTGCTCCTCCAGGTGATGGATCACGGCACCCTGACCGACACCAACGGCCGCAAGGCGGACTTCCGCAACGTCGTGCTGATCATGACGACGAACGCCGGCGCAGAGATGCTGAACAAGGCGACCATCGGCTTTGCGGGCGCGCGCGAAAGCGGCGACGAGATGGGCGAGATCAAGCGCATGTTCACGCCCGAATTCCGCAACCGCCTCGACGCGATCATTCCGTTCGCGCCCTTGAGCGAGCCGGTCATCCTCCAGGTCGTCGAGAAGTTCCTGATGCAGCTCGAGGAGCAGCTGCACGAGAAGAAGGTCGAGGCGGTCTTCACGGACGCGCTCAAGGCCTATCTGGCGAAGCATGGCTTCGATCCATCGATGGGCGCGCGGCCGATGGCACGCCTGATCCAGGACACGATCCGCAAGGCGCTCGCCGATGAGCTGCTGTTCGGCCGACTCGCGACCGGTGGACGCGTCACGATCGACGTCGGCGCCGACGACCGGGTCGCGCTCGAGTTCGAGGAGGCCGTGCCAGCTTAGTCGGGCAAGGGCCGGGTAAAGATTCCGCGTCGGTGGCCGTTAGCCGTGGCAGCGGCAGAGCCCGACCCGGCTCCTGGCTGATCGTGATCAGGGAGACTGTTGTACCGGGTCGGACGCCTGCGGCAATTTGCCCAGCCGGAGAACGATTCATGACACGTCACCCTGTCCTCGCCCTTGCTTTCCTCGCACTCGCCGGCTCGCTGCCGGTAGCCGCCAAGGCCGACCCGGAGCCGGCCCCCACGCAAAACCGTACCCTTTCGGACGAGGATCTCGCGGTCATAGGCGAGCGCATTCGTCAGACCGGCGTGCAGATTCGCGCCGACCTCAAGGAGGCGCGTGCGCGGCTCGAAGCGCAAAAGGCGCATGAAGCCCGGGAGCGGGCACGAAAGGCGGAGCAAGCGCTGCGTGAAAAGCGCGAGCAGGAGGCCCACGAAGCGCAGGCCCGCGAGGCGGCCGCAGCGCGGGCCGCGCAGGCGGAAAAAGAGCGCCGCGAAGCGGAACGTAGCAGGAGGGAGCTGGCGGAGACGGCGCGCCGCGACAAGCAGGCGGCCTTGCTCGCGCAGTCCGCGCAGAAGGACGAGGCGGCGCGGCGTGCCGACGCCAAGCGACGCGCCGCTGAAGCACTCAGGCAGGTCCGCGAGTCGACCGGTGCGCGCGCCTTCGACTAGGCGCAGTAAAACGAGGCAGCGGAATAAAAAAGCGGCGCCGAAGCGCCGCGGAAATCCCGGTGTGGCAGGAGGAGGAGCGCCTGGGGAAAAACCCCGTACCGGGAAAATCTACAAGGGAAATCACACAAACCCCACACTCTTCCCAACTATAAGCCGGCGGAAGAATCCTGCCACCGGCACATTCGTCTGGCGTCGTGTAGTGCGTTTGGATTACGGCAGGAAAAGCGTTTTTCTTTAGGACTTTTTGAATGTGCGCGCGCCGCTCGGCCGGCACGGCCAGCGTGTCAAGGCAGGCAGCATATGCCGGCGACGTGCCCGGGTCGCCCGCGGTGCGGCGCGCTCGGGGAGGAGGGCGGGCGCGACGCAACTGCTCGAACTGACGGTAAACTTCGCGTGGCGGCAAGCAGTACGACCCGACGGCAATCCGGCGCGTTCACCCGACAAAACCGAACCACGAGCGAGCGACATGACCATTCATCCAGTGATTCTTTCCGGCGGTTCCGGCACCCGTCTGTGGCCCTTGTCGCGTGCGGCTCTGCCCAAGCAACTGCTGCCGCTCGCGAGCGAGCGCAGCCTGCTGCAGGATACGGTCCTCCGGCTCGCCGATTTCCCCGACATGGCGGCGCCGCTCATGGTGTGCAACGTCGAGCATCGGTTCATGATCGCCGAGCAGATGCGGCAGATCGGGGTCCATCCAAGCGCGATCGTGCTGGAGCCGGTCGGCCGCAACACCGCGCCTGCGATCGCCGTGGCGGCCCTGCGGCTGTCGCGCGAGGATGCCGACGCGCTCATGCTGGTGCTGCCGGCCGACCATCTGATCGGCGATATCGCGGCCTTCCACGCTGCCATCACGCGCGCCGCCGACGCAGCGAAGCACGGCTACCTCGCGACGTTCGGCATCGTGGCCGCGACGCCCGAGACGGGCTACGGCTACATCCGTAAAGGCGATGCCCTGGCCGAGGCGGCAGGTGCGCACGCGGTCGCCGGCTTCGTCGAGAAGCCCGATCTCGCCACCGCTCAGCAGTACGTCGCTTCGGGGGATTATTTCTGGAACAGCGGGATGTTCCTGTTCCGGGCGTCAGATTTCCTCAAGGAGCTCGAGACCCTGCGGCCGGACATCCTGAGCGCGAGCCGCGCCGCGCTCGATGCCGCGAAGCCGGATCTCGATTTCGTGCGTCTCGACCCCGTCGCTTTCGAGGCCTGCCCGTCGGAATCGGTCGACTACGCCGTGATGGAGCATACCCGCCGCGCTGCCGTGGTGCCGGCCGACATCGGGTGGAACGACATCGGCGCCTGGTCGGCGCTGTGGGAGGTCGCCGAGAAGGACGCGGCGGGCAACGCGGTCCGTGGCGACGTGATGCTGGAGAACGCGGCGAACAACTTCGTCCGCGCCGAGACGCGGATGGTCGCGATGCTCGGCGTGTCGGATCTCGTCGTCGTCGAGACGGCCGACGTGGTGCTCGTGGCGAACAGGGACCAGGTCCAGGACGTGAAGAAGCTCGTCGATCGCCTGAAAGCCGCCAAGCGCTGCGAGCATCTGGTTCACAAGCAGGTCTACCGTCCCTGGGGCTGGTACGAGGGGATCGACGGCGGCGACCGCTTCCAGGTCAAGCGCATCATGGTCAAGCCGGGCGAGAAGCTGAGCCTGCAGATGCACCACCATCGTGCCGAGCACTGGGTGGTCGTCTCGGGGACCGCGAGCGTCACCTGCGGCGACGAGGTTATGCTCCTGGCCGAAAACCAGTCGACCTACATACCGCTCGGCACCACCCACCGGCTCGAGAACCCCGGCAAGGTCGATCTTCACATGATCGAGGTCCAGTCCGGCACCTATCTCGGCGAAGACGACATCGTCCGCTTCGAGGACGTCTACAAGCGCGACTAGCCGGAAGTCTGTCCGCTCGTGCGGCAGACGGTCTCGCCGCCCCCGCGTTTTTCCCGCCTCGCTCCCGAAGGGCAGGGGGCGACTTCCCCAACTCGCGTGTAGGACAAACACCTACATGACGCAGCCGGTGATTCTGTCTCCGGAACCAGCGCTTTTCTTTATTAACTTTCCGGGGTCGCGTCCGAAAACGAATTCACCACGCCGACTTGAGCGTGAGTTCGAAAAAAATCGAGACGCGGAGACAGACCGATGAAAATGGACGAAATGCTCGACGAGATGCGTGACGTCAATCTCAACTACCTGATGCTGGCGCAGAACATGATTCAGCACGACAAGGCGACCGCCGTTTTTCGCCTTGGCATCAGCCAGGACGTCGCCGACCTGATCGAGAACCTGACTCCCGCCCAGATCCTCAAGCTCGCCAGCTCGGGAATGCTCGTGTCGCGCTTCCGTTTCGACGACGGCATGGTGCTCAATCTGCTCACCAATTACACCAAGGATCGCGCGCTCGCTCAGTCGCACGCTGCCATTCTGATGGCCGGCCAGGCGATGGCAACGGTCTGAGTAGCGGCATCGAGGAGCGCGGGGATGAGCAAGAAAAGCCTGTTGACCGAAATGCGCGACACCCAGCTCGCGATCGAACTGATCGAACTCGGTGCCCGTCCCCAGGTGCTCGAAGCCGAGACGTCGTTGTCGCGCGAGCGCCTGCTCAAGCTGTACAAGGAAGTCAAAGGCGTCTCGCCACCGAAGGGCATGCTCCCGTTCTCGACCGACTGGTTCCTGACCTGGCTGCCCAACGTGCACGCGTCGCTGTTCATGAACATTCACGGCTACCTCGTGCGCAACAGCGAGTGCAGCGGCATCGAGGCCATGCTCAAAAGCTATCGCCTGTACCAGGAATATCTGCACAGCAACGAGATCGAGGCCGTGCTGAGCTTTACCCGCGCGTGGACGCTCAACCGCTTCTTCGAGAGCCGCATGCTGGCGACGGCGGCGTGCACGGAATGCGGCGGCCATTTCGTCGTCCACCCTGAAGACCTTCACACCCACTACGTCTGCGGGCTCTGCAACATGCCGGCCCGCGCGGGCAAGACCCGCAAGGCCAAGGCTGACGCGCAGGCCGAATTGACCGCAGCGGCCTGACCGCCGCGCGCAGCCTGTCCGTGCGTCTGCCGGTCACGCTCCAGTCACTCCTCATCCAGGGCCTTGCCGTCCTGCTCGCGTTGGTTTCGTACCGTCTGCTGGACGAGGTGCTTTCGTATCGACCCTCGCTCGCCCAGATCGCACTCGTGCAAGGCGGCATCGCGGCCTTGCTGAGCCGCTTCGCCAGACAGGCGCGCTGGTGGCATCCGCTCCATTTCGTGTTCCTGCCTGCGGTCGTCGTGGCGCAGCGCCTGAACATTCCGCCCTTGGGCTATCTCGCCGCCTTCATCGTGCTCGTGCTTTTCTACTGGAGCAGCTTCCGCACCCAGGTTCCCTTGTATCTTTCGAGCCGCAAGGCCTGGGACGCTCTTGCCGGGCTCCTGCCCGCGACCGAACGCTTCAGCTTCGTCGATCTCGGGAGCGGTGTCGGCAGCGTGCCGCTGCATCTCGAGCGGCGTTTTCCGCAAGCCCGTTTTTACGGGGTCGAGATCGCGCCCGCGCCCTGGCTCATCAGCTGGCTGCGCGGCCGGCTGCGCGGAAGCGGCACGCGCTTCACGCGGCGCGATTACAGCGCACTCGATCTCGCCGAATTCGACGTCGTGTTCGCGTTTCTTTCGCCGGCGGCGATGCCCGCTCTGTGGCGCCAGGCGTCCGCGCAAATGCGCAGCGGCAGCCTCTTCATCAGCCAGGCGTTTCCGGTCGGATCGCGGCCGCCTGATCACGTCGCGGGAGAGGGCGACGGCGCGCGTCACACCCTGTACGCCTGGCGCATGTGACGGCCACGGCGGCGGAAATAGTCCCGCTACGCCATCAAGTTTCCCTCGAACCGGTCGAATTCCTAGCCTGAGAGTCCTGCTTTCGCGCAGCTGAAAAAGGGCAGGGGCAGCGCGTTTGCCCGTCGAATCATTCGGAAGGAAGAGCCGGTTTGCTAGTCATCGTCGGATACGTCATCGTCGTCCTGAGCGTCTTCGGAGGGTTCGTGCTCGCGGGCGGCCATCTGGCCGCGCTTTTCCAGCCGCTGGAACTCCTGATGATCGGCGGCGGCGCGATCGGCGCCTTTCTCGTCGGCAACAACAACAAGGTGATCAAGGCGACGCTGAAGGCCTTGCCGACCGTGCTCAAAGGCTCGAAGTACACGCGCGCGCTTTACATGGACACGCTTGCGCTGCTCTACGAACTGCTGACCAAAATCCGCAAGGAAGGCCTGATGTCGGTCGAAGCCGACGTCGATTCCCCCGAGAGCAGTCCGCTGTTCAGCAAGTATCCGGCGATCATGGCGGACCACCATGTCGTCGAGTTCCTGACCGACTACCTCCGGCTCATGGTGAGCGGCAGCATGAACGCGTTCGAGATCGAAAACCTGATGGACAACGAAATCGAAACGCATCATCACGAAGGCGAGGTGCCGGCTCACGTTATCGCGAAAATCGGCGACGGGCTGCCGGCCTTCGGTATCGTCGCGGCGGTCATGGGCGTCGTCCACACCATGGAGTCGGTCGGGCTGCCGCCTGCGGAACTCGGGATACTGATCGCGCACGCGCTGGTTGGAACCTTCCTCGGCATCCTGCTCGCCTACGGGTTCGTCGGCCCGCTGGCCGGTCGTCTCGAGCAGAGAGTGCACGAATCGACCAAGATGCTGCAGTGCGTGAAGGTGACGTTGCTCGCGAGCATCAACGGGTATGCGCCAGCGATCGCGGTCGAATTCGGCCGCAAGGTCCTGTTCTCCACCGAGCGTCCTTCGTTCAGCGAACTCGAAGTGCACGTCAAGAGCGCGAAGTCGCGCTGACCGTTGGTACCCGATCGGTAGCGTCGAATGAGCGAGCAAAAAGCACCGATCATCGTCAAGCGGATCAAGAAGACCAGCGGGGGCCACCACGGCGGCGCGTGGAAGATCGCCTACGCAGATTTCGTGACCGCGATGATGGCGTTCTTCCTGCTGATGTGGCTGCTCGGCTCGACGACGCGCGGCGATCTCGAAGGCATCGCCGAGTATTTCAAGACACCGCTCAAGGTCGCGATGCAGGGTGGAACCGGCAGCGGCGACAGTTCGAGCGTCATCAAGGGCGGCGGCGCCGATCTCACGCGCAAGAACGGCCAGATCAAGAAGGGCGAGGTCGACGCCGACAGGAAGTCGTACAACCTCAAGGCCGCGCAGGCCGAACTCGAGCGGCTCGAGACGGCGAAGCTCAAGCAGTTGAAGCAGCGCCTCGAGGCGGCGATCGACCGCAACCCGACGCTCAAGCAGTTCAAGCGGCAGTTGCTGATCGACATCACGAGCGAAGGCCTGCGCATCCAGATCGTCGACGAGCAGAACCGGCCAATGTTCAACCTCGCGAGCGCCGAGTTGCAGCCCTATACCAAGGTCATCCTGCACGAGATCGCACAGGTCCTCAACGACGTCGAAAACCGCATCAGTCTTTCCGGCCACACCGACGCCCGGCCCTACGCCAACGGCGAGCGTGGCTACAGCAACTGGGAATTGTCGGCAGACCGCGCCAACGCCTCGCGACGCGAACTGATCGTCGGCGGCATGTCCGAGGCGAAGATGTTGCGAGTGGTCGGCCTGGCGTCCTCGGTGCCGTTCACCCAGGCAAAGCCCTTCGATCCGGTCAACCGGCGCATCAGCATCATCGTGCTCAACAAGCGCACCGAAGAGGCCATCACCAAGGAGGCGAGCGGCGCCGAGGTCACTGACCAGAACGGCGCGAGCGACGCGCTCGACAGACGGGCCCCGCCCTCCGACGTCGCGGCCCCTGCCGCCGCCGCGAAATAGCTGGCTAAACCCCCCTTATTCCCGCGATCGCCGGCGCGTCCGCCAGCCAATAATCGAGCCTGAAGAAAGTCCCGCCTGCGCACGAGCGCTGGGGCGGCTCTGCAACAGGTGAGATCGGGATGGCTGAAGAAAGCGATCAGGAACGCACAGAAGCCCCGTCGCCACAGCGACTGGAGAAAGCGCGCGAAGAAGGCCAGGTGCTGCAGTCGCGCGAGCTCGCCACGTTCGTCGTGCTGATGACCGGGGGCGCCGCGCTGTGGGCGATGGCGAGCCAGCTCGGGCAGACGCTGTCGCAGATCGTGCGCGGCGGCCTGCAGTTCCATCCGGCCGTCGCGCGCGACAGCGCCCACGTGATGACCCAGCTGTCGCAGCAGTTCTTCGACGCGACCCTCGCGCTGGCGCCTTTCCTGCTCCTGGTTGTGATCGCCACCTTCGCCTCGCCGATCCTGCTGCGCGGCTGGCTCTTCAGCACCAAGGCCTTCATGCCGGATTTCAAGCGGCTGAGCCCGCTCGCGGGTTTCAAGCGCATGTTTTCGAGCCAGGGTCTGGTCGAGCTCGTCAAGGCACTGGCCAAGGTCGGTCTGCTCGGCGGCGTTGCCGCATGGCTCGTCTGGTCGAACGTCGAGGCGATCGTGAGCCTGAGCCTCGAAGCACCCACGGCCGCGATCGGGCACATGGGCGACATCATCGGCAAGGTCTTCCTGCTCGCCTCGGGCGCGATGATTTTCATCGTCGTGCTCGACCTGCCTTACCAGCTCTGGAACTTCTACAACAAGCTCAAGATGACCAAGGAGCAGTTGCGCCAGGAAGCGAAGGAGTCGGAAGGCGACCCGCACGTCAAGGCACGCATCCGCGCCCAGCAGCGCGAAGTCGCGCGACGCCGCATGATGGCCGAAGTTCCCAGCGCCGACGTCGTCGTCACCAACCCGACCCACTATGCGGTCGCCCTCAAATACAGCGAAGGCAAGATGGGCGCGCCGCGCGTCGTCGCGAAGGGCGCCGACCTCGTCGCGGCAAAGATCCGCGAGATCGCGGCCGAGCATCGCGTCCCGCTGCTCGAAGCGCCGCCGCTCGCGCGCGCGCTGTTCCGCCACACCGACATCGGCAACGAGATTCCCGCGACGCTCTACGCGGCCGTCGCCGAGGTGCTCGCCTACGTGTTCCAGTTGCGGCATTTCGAGAAGGCCGGCGGGGCCTATCCGGCGGCGCCGACGGCCTTGCCCGTCCCGCCCGAACTCGACCCGCTGCAGGCGCAGGGCGCGCCTGCCGCTGACATGGGTGCCCAGGCATGAACGGCACGCTGAGTCTATCGAACGTCTTCAGCGCCGCCAACGGCCGCGCCCTCGCGGCGCCGATCTTCATCGTCCTCATTCTGGCGATGCTCGTGCTGCCGCTGCCGCCGTTCGCGCTCGACCTGCTGTTCACCTTCAACATCGCGCTCTCCATCATGGTGCTGCTGGTGAGCCTGTCGACCAAGAAGGCGCTCGACTTCGCCGCCTTCCCGACGGTGCTGCTGCTGTCGACGCTGCTGCGCCTGTCGCTCAACGTCGCGTCGACGCGCGTGGTCCTGATGCACGGCCATACCGGGCCGGATGCCGCGGGCAAGGTGATCGAGGCCTTCGGTCACTTCCTCGTGGGCGGCAACTACACGGTCGGCATCATCGTCTTTGTGATCCTCGTGGTCATCAACTTCATCGTCATCACCAAAGGTGCCGGGCGCATTGCCGAAGTCAGCGCGCGCTTCACGCTCGACGCGATGCCGGGCAAGCAGATGGCGATCGACGCCGACCTCAACGCCGGCCTGATCGACGAGAACGAGGCCCGTCGCCGCCGCGCCGAGATAGCGCAGGAGGCCGACTTCTACGGGTCGATGGACGGTGCGTCGAAATTCGTCCGCGGCGACGCGATCGCCGGCATCCTGATCCTCGTCATCAACATCGTCGGCGGCCTCGTCATCGGCGTCATACAGCACGATCTGTCGGTCGCCGACTCGGCGAGCAACTACACGCTGCTTGCGATCGGCGACGGTCTCGTCGCGCAGATCCCCGCGCTCGTGATCTCGATCGCCGCCGGCATCATCGTCAGCCGCGTCAGTACCGAGGAGGACATCGCCGGGCAGATGCTGTCGAACGTCTTCAGCAAGACGCAGGCGCTCTACATCACTGCGGCGATCCTCGGCATGATGGGCATGATTCCGGGCATGCCCAACTTCGCGTTTCTGGCGCTGGCCGCCGGAATCGCCTGGCTCGCCCACAAGGCGCGCGTGCGGCCGCAGGACGCGCCGGCCGAGGTGCAGGCGGCACCCACCGTCGCGCTCGAGTCGCAGGAGGCGAGCTGGGAGGACGTCGCGCCGATCGACACGCTCGGCCTCGAGGTCGGCTACCGCCTGATCCCGCTCGTCGACAGCACGGCCGACGGCGAACTCGTCGGACGCATCAAGGGCATCCGCAAGAAGTTCGCCCGCGAGGTCGGCTTTCTTCCGCCGGCCGTGCACATCCGCGACAACCTCGAAATCAATCCCAACAGCTATCGCATCACGCTCAAGGGCGTCGAAATCGGCAGCGGCGAGGTGCGCACCGGCCACTTCCTCGCGATCGACCCGGGCAACGTGGTCACCGCGCTTCCGGGCGTGGCGACGCAGGACCCGGCGTTCGGCCTGCCGGCGATATGGATCGAACCCGGCCTGCGCGAGCAGGCCCAGGCCATGGGCTACACCGTCGTCGACCCCGGCACGGTCATCGCCACCCACCTCAACCATCTCGTGACCATGCATGCCGCGGAACTGCTCGGCCGCCAGGAAGCGCAGGCGCTGCTCGATCACCTCGGGAAAAGCGCGCCCAAGCTCGTCGAAGACCTGGTGCCCAAGCTGCTGTCGCTTTCGGCGGTGCAGAAGGTCCTGCAGAACCTGCTCACCGAGGGCGTCGCGATCCGCGACATGCGCACTGTCATCGACACGCTGCTCGAACACGCGGCGCGGGTCCAGGACCCCAACGAACTCACGGCCCTCGTGCGCGTCGCGCTCGGCCGCTCGATCGTGCAGCAGATCTATGGTTCGGCCAACGAGCTCCCGGTGATGACGCTCGATCAGGGCCTCGAGCGTCTGCTGCTGCAGACCCTGCAGGGCGGCCACGACGCGGCCGGTCTCGAGCCGGGGCTCGCCGACGCCCTGCTCGAACGCGCGCGGACGAGCACGCAGCGCCAGGAGGCACTGGGGCACCCCGCCGTCCTGCTGACGCCGGCCGTGCTGCGGCCGCTGCTCGCCCGTTTCCTGCGGCGCACGGTGCCGCAACTCAAGGTGCTTTCGCACGCTGAAGTGCCCGAAGGCAAACAGATCAAAGTGACTTCCCTGGTAGGAGGAGCAGCATGAACGTCAAACGTATCGTCGCCAAAACGTCCCGCGAGGCCATGCGCCAGCTGCGCGACGCACTCGGCCCCGACGCCGTGATCCTCTCCAATCGCGCGGTCGACGGCGGCGTCGAAGTGCTCGCGCTGGCCGCCGACGACATCGCCGCGATGGCGCCGCCTGTGGTCGAGCCTGCGCCCGCTGAGGTGCGTGCGCCGGCGCAGCGCGACGAAGCGGAGGCGCCGGCGGTGACCTTCAAGCGCCGACTGGTCGAGCGGGTCGCGGTGCCGAGCCCGGACAGTGCCGAACTCGCGCAAAGCGTGCTCTGCGAAATCAAGTCGATGCAGACGCGGCTGGAGAGCCAGCTTGCCGACCTGACCTGGCGCGATCTGCCCGGACGTGATCCCGCAGGCGCCGCCGTCATGCGCGAGATGCTCGGCGCCGGATTCAGCGCGACCCTTGCGCGCGAGATGCTCGAAAGCCTGCCCAAGGGCGAGGGCGAGCAGGCCCAGACTTGGATGCGCAACACGCTGATGAAGCGCCTGCAGGTGATGCAGACCGAAAACGACATGCTCGACGGCGGCGGCGTGTTCGCCCTGATGGGCCCGACCGGCGCCGGCAAGACGACGACCACGGCCAAGCTCGCCGCACGTTTCGTGGTCCGCCACGGCGCCGACAAGCTCGCGCTCCTGACGACCGACAGCTACCGGATCGGCGGTCACGAACAGCTGCGCATCTACGGCAAGATCCTCGGCGTCGCCGTGCACGCGGTGCGCGACGCGGCCGACCTGCGGCTCGCGCTGTCGGAACTGCGCAACAAGCACACCGTTCTGATCGACACGGTCGGCATGAGCCAGCGCGACCGCGCGGTGGCCGAGCAGGTCGAAATGCTCGGCCAGGCCGGCAAGCCGATCAAGCGCCTGCTGCTGCTCAACGCGACGAGCCACGGCGACACCCTCAACGAGGTCGTCGAGGCCTACCGCACGCGCGGCCTCGACGGCTGCATCCTGTCGAAGATCGACGAGGCGGCGAGCCTCGGCCCGGCCCTCGACTGCGCGATCCGCCATCAGCTGAACGTGCATTACCTGGCGACCGGCCAGCGCGTGCCCGAGGATCTGCACCTCGCCAATCGTCAGTACCTGATCCATCGTGCCTTCAAGACCCGCGTGCCGGCGTCGCCCTGGCAACTCGAGGAGAACGAGCTCGCGTTCGCGCTCGCCGGTCAATCGGCGGCCTACCGTGAAAGCGCGGTGACCCTTGGATAAGTTCGTCAGCGATCAGGCCGCCGGCCTGCGGCGGCTCCTCGGGCAGACCGGGTTCCAGGTCATCACCGTGATGTCGGGCCAGAAGAACGCCGGCAAGACCGCGGCGACCGCCAATCTCGCCGTCGCCCTTGCGCGCTCGGGGCGCGACGTGCTCATCGTCGACCAGGACCGCCACGGCCGCGGCGCCGCCGCGGCGTTCGGCCTGACCCCGCGCTACGACGTCGCGGACGCGTTGGCAGGGCGGTGTGACCTGGATGCGCTGATCCTCACCGGCCCCGACAACGTGCAGGTACTGCCACTCGGCGGCGGTTTCAAGCAGCTCGGTTCGCTGTCGGAACGCGATCAGGACTGGCTCGCACAGAATTTCAACCGGTTGCAGTGCGGGGTCGACGTCGTGCTCGTCGACATGGAGGAGGCGACCGATCCGGACGCCTTGCCGCTCGGCCTCGCAGCGTCGGAAATCATGGTCGTGCTGCCGCCGGGCAACAGCGCGATCACCGAGGCGTACACGCTGGTCAAGCGTCTCGCGCAGAACTTCGGCAAGTGCCAGTTCCGCCTGCTGCTCAACCGCATGTCGTCCGCGGCGCAGGCCGAGGCCGTGGCGCGCAATTTCTCGCGTACCGCCGAGCAGTATCTTGGCGTCTCGGTCGACTATCTTGGTTACATACCGCTCGACGAGCGGCTCGACCGCGCGAACCGGCTGCGCACGTCGGTCGTCGACGCGTTTCCGGTCGCCCAATCGACCTCGCACTTCCGCACTCTCGCTGACGGCCTGCTGCGCTGGCCGCAACCCGCGAGCCTCGGCGGACTGGGCGGGTTCATGCAACGCGTGATCCAGGGCGGACGCCTCGCAGAAGCCTGCAGGAGAGGGTGAAGATGTACACCGCAAGCGGCAAGACCGCGAAGAGCGAAAAAAACGATCTGCTCGAGCAGTACATGCCGATGGTCAAGCGGCTCGCGCACCACATGATGGGCCGGCTGCCGCCCAGCGTCGAGGAGGACGATCTTGTCCAGGCCGGCATGATCGGCCTGCTCGACGCCGTCAGCCGTTACGACGAGGCGCAGAGCGCGCAGTTCGAGGCCTACGCGATCCAGCGCATCCGCGGTTCGATGATCGACGAGTTGCGGCAGTCGGACTGGATGCCGCGCAGCGCTCGGCAATCGATGCGCAAGATCGAGCAGGCCATCGCCGCGCTGCAGCACCAGTTGGGGCGTCAGCCGAGCGAGGGCGAAATCGCCGAGGCGATGAAGATCCCGCTCGCCGACTACCAGTCGATGCTTGGCGATGCGCGCGGCCACCAGTTGCTTTACTTCGAGGATTTCGGCGAGTCCGACGAGGACGACTCCTTCCTCGACAAGCAGTCCGCCGACGAGGCGACTATGCCGCTGCCGCAGCTGCTCGACGCCAACCTCAGGGCCTGCATCATCGCCGGCATCGAGAACCTGCCCGAGCGCGAGCAGCTCCTGATGTCGCTGTATTACGAACAGGAACTCAACCTGCGCGAGATCGCCGAGGTCTTCGGCGTCAGCGAGTCGCGCATCTGCCAGCTGCACGGCCAGGCGATTGCGCGGCTGCGCGCCCGGCTCAAGGAAGATTCGTGGATCGCAGCAGCCTGATCGGGCTCGCGCTCGGCGGCGCCGCGATCCTCGGCGGCCAGGCGATCGAAGGCGGTCACCTCGGGCTGTTCGTTCAGCCGGCGGCCCTGCTCATCGTCGTCGGCGGCACGCTCGCCGCGGTGCTGCTGCACCATCCCTTGCCGGTTTTCCTGCGCGGCGTGCGCATGGCGAAATGGGCCTTCCATCCGCCGCCCTGCGAGGCTTCGACGCTCATCCGCCGCATCGTGCAGTGGTCGCATACGGCGCGCCAGGAGAGCATCCTCGCGCTCGAGAAACATCTGAACCTGACCCACGACCCGTTCCAGCGGACCGGGCTGCAACTGCTGATCGACGGTGCAGACCCGGTGAAATTGCGCGAGACGCTCGACGTGCAGATCGTCGGCTTCGAGACCGCCGAACGGCAGGCCGCGCGCGTATGGGAGGTGGCGGGCGGTTACGCGCCGACGCTCGGTATTCTCGGCGCCGTCATGGGGCTGATCCACGTGATGGAGAATCTGAGCGATCCGGGCAAGCTCGGCAGCGGCATTGCGGTCGCCTTCGTCGCGACGATCTACGGGGTCGGGCTCGCCAACCTGCTGTTCCTGCCGGTCGCCAACAAGATCAAGTTCACGATCGCGCGGCGGGTCACCGAGCGCGAGATCGTCTGCGACGGCCTCATCGCGATCGCGCAGGGCGACAACCCGCGCATCATCGAGGCCAGGCTGAAGGGCTATCTGTGATCCCAGGAGCCGGGGATGATCGCTTCCGAGACGCTGGCAGGCCGACGACCACCGACGTTCGCACCTTAGGTGTGGACGGCCACCGCCCTGAAGACGCTACGCGCGCGCTGGTTCGCCTGGTCAGGCGCCTGCCTTTGTCATTCGTCGTTGCAGGCATGAGCCTGCCGCCTCCTTATTTCGCGGCAGCCACCTCCCCAGGCGCACCATCGCATGCGTCCACCCCCGGTTCCTAGGATCATGCGCCGGCGCCGCCGTATCGATTCCGACCACGAGAACCACGATCGCTGGCTCGTTTCCTACGCCGACTTCATCACGCTCCTGTTTGCGTTCTTCGTCGTCATGTACGCGGTGTCTGCGGTCAACGAGGGCAAGTACCGGGTTCTTGCGAATGCCCTCGGCGGCGCATTCGGCAAACCCGTCGCCGAGCTTCCGGTTCCTCAGTTGCCGGGCACGACCCTGCCGCCCGAGGTCAGGCAACGCAGCCTGCGCCAGCAGCAGGCGATCGAGGAGCAGGCGCACATGACCGAGGTCGCGAGCAATCTGCTCGATGTCATGGGCCCCTTGGTCAAGGAAGGCAAGGTGCGTGTGACGCAGAGCCGCCGCGGCGTCAGCATCGAGATCAATGCGAACGTGCTGTTCGAACCGGGACGCGCAGAACTCGCGCCGGAGTCGCTCGCAGTGCTGCGCGCCGTCGCGGCGCAGTTGCGGCACGAGCCGTTCAATATCGAAATCACCGGGCACACCGACATCGTGCCGATCAGCAATTCCGTCTTCGCGTCCAACTGGGAGTTGTCGGCCGTGCGCGCGACGAGCGTCGTGCGCCTGCTCGCCGACGGCGGCATCGCGCCTTCACGGCTGTTCGCGATCGGCCGCGAGGCGAGCCAGCCGATCGCATCGAACGGCACGGCCGAAGGCCGCGCGCGCAACCGGCGCGTCGAATTGATGATCCTCTCCGCGATGCCCGACACGGTCGACGAAATCCCCGTACCCGCCGCGCCTTGAAAAGCCGGGGATAGCCCCGATACTTCCAGTTCCGCTTGTCGAACTGAGAAGGATCCCGTATGGCCAATGATTTCAGCGACGCGACGCTCGAAGGCGAAGTCATTCCCGACGACCGAAGCCTGCCGGCGGCGCCCGTCCTGCCGCCCGAGCTCTATCTGCTGCCGCTGACCGAGAAGCCGTTCTTTCCGGCGCAGACGCTGCCGCTCCTGATGAACGAGGCGCCCTGGCTGTCGACCGTCGAAGCGATCGGCGAAACGCCGCAGCACATGGTCGGACTGGTCGTGGTCAAGCCGGACAACACCGACGACGTCAAACGCGGCGACTTCCAGACGGTCGGCACCGCGGTGCGTATCCATCATCCGGTGCGCGCCGACGGCAAGATGCAATTCATCGCCGAGGGCGTGCGCCGCTTTCGAGTGGTCGAGTGGCTGTCGGACACGGCGCCGTACCGCGTCCGCGTCGACTATCCGAACGAGACCGGCAAGCCGGAGTCCGAGGAAATCCGCGCGTACTCGATCGCGATCATCAATACGATCAAGGAGTTGCTGCCGCTCAATCCGCTGTACTCGGAGGAGCTCAAGTTCTTTCTCAATCGCTTCGGCCCGAACGAACCCTCGCAGCTGACCGATTTTGCCGCGAGCCTCACGACCGCGTCCAAGCTCGAACTGCAGGATGTGCTCGAGGCGTTCAGCCTGAAGAAGCGCATGGAGAAGGTGCTCGTGCTGCTGAAGAAGGAGCTCGACGTCGCCCGGCTGCAGTCGCAGATCCGCGAGCGGGTCGACGAGAAGATGAGCGAGCAGCAGCGCGAATTCTTCCTGCGCCAGCAGTTGAAGGCGATCCAGAAGGAACTGGGCATCGCGAAGGACGACAAGACCGCCGAGCTCGACACCTTCCGTGAGCGGATCGCCAAACTCGCACTGCCCGAGCAGGCGAAAAAGCGCATCGACGAGGAAATGCACAAGCTCTCGATGCTCGAAACGGGCTCGGCCGAATACACGGTGACGCGCAACTATCTCGACTGGCTGACCGTGCTGCCCTGGGGCGTCCATACCCAGGACAAGATCGACCTCGAACGCGCGCGACGCATCCTCGACCGCGACCACGACGGGCTCGACGACGTCAAGGATCGCATCATCGAATTCCTCGCCGTCGGCGCGATGCGCGGCGAGATGGCAGGCTCGATCCTGCTGCTGATAGGCCCGCCCGGCGTCGGCAAGACGTCGATCGGCAAGTCGGTCGCCGAGGCGCTCGGGCGCAAGTTCTTCCGCTTCTCGGTCGGCGGCATGCGCGACGAGGCCGAGATCAAGGGCCATCGCCGCACCTATATCGGCGCGATGCCGGGCAAGTTCGTGCAGGCGCTGAAGGAGGCCGGCTCGGCCAACCCGGTCATCATGCTCGACGAGGTCGACAAGATCGGCGCGAGCTACCAGGGCGACCCGGCGTCGGCGCTGCTCGAGGTGCTCGATCCCGAACAGAACGCCGACTTCCTCGACCACTATCTCGACGTGCGTTTCGACTTATCCAAGGCGCTTTTCATCTGCACGGCGAACGATTTTTCGATTCCCTCGGCGCTGCTCGACCGCATGGAGGTCATCCGCCTTTCGGGCTACATCACGGCGGAAAAGATCGACATCGCGAAGCACCATCTGTGGCCGCGCGTGCTCGAACGGGCGGGGCTCAAGAAGAACCAGCTGACGATCACCGAAAGCGCGCTGCGGCACGTGATCGAAGGCTATGCCCGCGAGGCCGGCGTGCGTAACCTCGAAAAACAACTCGGCCGGGTCGCGCGCAAGGCGGTCGTCAAGATTCTCGGCGGCGCCGACACGCCGATCAAGATCGGCGTGCGCGAGATCGAGGCCTATCTCGACAAGCCGGTGTTCCTGCGCGAACGGCCGCTGTCGGGGATCGGCGTGGTGACCGGCCTCGCCTGGACCTCGATGGGCGGCGCGACGCTTCCGGTCGAGGCGACACGCGTCCACACGCTCAACCGCGGCTTCAAGCTCACGGGCAAGCTCGGCGAAGTCATGCGCGAATCGGCCGAGATCGCATACAGCTACGTCGCCTCGCATCTCAAGGACTACGGCGCCGACCGCAGCTTCTTCGACACGAGCTTCGTCCACCTGCACGTGCCCGAAGGCGCGACGCCGAAGGACGGCCCGAGCGCCGGCGTCACCATGGCGAGCGCGCTGCTGTCGCTGGCCAAGAACACCAAGATCGCGCGGCCCCTCGCGATGACCGGTGAACTCACGCTGACCGGGCAGGTGCTGCCGGTAGGCGGCATACGCGAGAAGGTCATCGCAGCGCGTCGCGTCGGCATCGGCGAACTGATCCTGCCCGAAGCCAACCGCCGCGATTTCGACAAGCTGCCCGAGCACATCCGTGCGGGACTGACCGTGCATTTCGCCAAGCGTTATCGCGACGTCGCCGACGTCATCTTCGGGCCGCGTGCCTGAGACGGCGCGGCCCGGCAAACCGGCCGCGGCCGGGTTCAGATGAAGAGGTTGACGTCCGACTTCTGCGCGATCGACAGGAAACTCGCCGCGCCGATCCAGCCCTCGATCTCGGGAATGAACGCGTCCTGCGAATAGCCGAACAGGTCGACCGTCATCTGGCACGCATAGAGCTTGGCCTCGGCCTCAAGGCAGGCGCTGCGCAAGTCGTCGATGCTGGCGACGCCCTTGTTTTTCACCGTCTGTTGCATGAGGCCGGTCGCGACTTTCTCGAAGCCGGGTACGCCCGCCATCACGAGGTTGGGGACATGCCAGTTGATGTCCTTGAGCCACTGCGGCCCGAATGGCATCTTCATCGGCATGCTCGGGTTGCCGAGCGGGCTGATTGCGAGCTTCAGGTCCTTCTTCAGCAGTTCGAGACCGTAGAAGGTGAAGAACACCGACACGTCCCAGCCCAGCGCGCCGGCTGTCGACGCAAGAATGAAGGGCGGGTAGGCCCAGTCGAGCGTGCCCTTGGTCGCGATGATCGCGAGCGACGGCACGTGTGCGGCTTCGCGTTCAGCCATCCTGGCCTCGAAACGCTGGTCGAACCACTCGTCGAGCCGGGCGGGGTCGAGATGCCCGGCGAGGGTGTTTTCAGGTGCGCCCATGGCCGTCTCCTTAGGATTTGCGAATCACGAACGCGAACTCGCCTTGGTTCGCACTCGACGAAACCAGTTCGTTGCCAGTCTGCTTGCAGAAGGCCTGCATGTCCTTGAGCGAGCCCGGGTCGGTCGCCGTGACCGCGAGCGTGTCGCCCTTGGCAAGCGAAGCCAGGGCCTTCTTCGTGCGCAGGATGGGAAGCGGGCAGTTCATGCCGCGTGCGTCGAGCGTCTGGGTAGCGGTCGTGCTCATGGGTAAAACCTCCTCTGGTAGATGACCGTTCGGTCAAGGCAATCGGCAAAAAAATTTGCCGGGCGAAAAGTGCAGGGCGCCGCTGTTGAAACTGGCAGCGCGGCTCCCACGGAGCGACCGCTAGACCGGTCGGTTAACTCCCGCGTGAAAAAAATGGCCTTTACGCATGCGTATCAGGCCGCCGTTTCGACGCGCAGGGTCTTGATCGCGGGGCCGAGGCGGTGGATCACCTCGGGATCGTTCTGCGACTTGGCGAGCAGGATCACGCCTTCGAGGTAGGCGAGCATGGCTTCGGCGGTCCGGTCGGCATCGAGCGGCGCGATCGCGCCGGCCGCTGCCGCTTGCTCGAGCGTTTCCTTGAAACGCGATTTAGCGCGCGAAAAGATCGCCAGCAGCTTGGCGCGCAGGATGTCGTCCTGCGTGCTGACTTCGAGCGTCAGGTTGCCGAAGATGCAGCCGAGCATGCGCCCGTGCACCTGCTTGATCGACTTCTGCCAGAAGTAGGCCGCGTCGACGAGGTAGTCGATGCGCTCCATCGGCGGCAGCGCGGGGTCGAAGGCCTCGGCGACGAAGCCGTGGGCCCATTCGTCGGCAAATTCGTCGATGACCGCGAGCACGAGATCGCGCTTGGATGGAAAAAAGTGATAGAAGCTGCCTTTCTGCACGCCCGCGCCCTCGCAGATTTCCTGGATGCCGACGTTGGCGTAGCTGCGCGAGTGGAAGCGCGGCTTGGCGGCGGCGATGATGCGGGAGCGGGTGTCGGTGGCGATGTTCATGAGGGGGATCCTAGTTGACCGTTCGGTAAAGTGCAAGCGGGATCGTTGTTCGTGTGTCCCTATACGGCTTACGGAAATTCCGTGCGTCGATGAACGCGCCCGCAGGAGGCCGACCCACCGGCCTCGGGTAAAATGCCGCGCATGAACGAAGCCGAGCTGCTCGATCCGCCTCTCGAAACGCCGCCCCGGCCAGCGGTCAAGATACGCGGCGAGCCGCTCGCCGAGTTGCCGCAGGATCTCTACATCCCGCCCGACGCGCTCGAGGTCTTTCTCGAAGCCTTCGAAGGTCCGCTCGACCTTCTGCTCTACCTGATCCGCAAGCAGAACCTCGACGTCCTCGACATTCCGATGGCCGCGCTGACCCAGCAGTACATGGCCTACGTCGAGGCTGCGCGGGCGACCCGGCTCGAACTTGCGGCCGAATATCTACTGATGGCGGCGGTGCTGATCGACATCAAGTCGCGCATGCTGCTGCCGCGGCGCGAGCAGGCCGACGAGCCGGGCGAGGCCGACGATCCGCGCGCGGAACTGGTGCGGCGGCTGCTCGAATACGAGCAGATGAAGCGGGCCGGCCAGCAGCTCGACGCCTTGCCGCAGGCGGGGCGGGATTTCGATACGGTCAGTGTTTTCCTGCCGGCCGCGGCCAAGCGGCTGCCGAGCGTGCACGCGGAAGAACTCGCCGCGGCCTGGCTTGCGATCCTGTCGCGCGCGAAGAACCGCACCCATCACCGCATCGGCCGCCAGGAACTGTCGATCCGCGAGCACATGAGCCGCATCCTGAAACGGCTCACGCCCGGAGAATTCATGGAATTCAAGGAGCTGTTTCCGGAAGCTTCGACGGTGCATGAACTCGTGGTGACCTTCCTCGCCGTCCTGGAACTGAGCAAGGAGACGCTGCTCGACGTGACGCAGGCCGAACCTTTCGCCCCCATCTACGTGAAGCTCCATGAATCTGCAGCCGAGTGACAATCCCGACGACCTCAAGGTCGTTCTCGAAGCCGCGTTGCTGGCGGCGATCGAACCGCTGACGCCCGCGGAACTCAAGCGCATGTTCGAGCACGAGCTGTCGAACGAGACCTTGCGTCGCGCGCTCGACGAACTGCGCGCGGCCTGGCACGGGCGCGGCGTCGAACTGATCCAGGTCGCGGACGGCTGGCGTTTCCAGACCCGCGCCGAGATGCAGCCCTGGCTATCGCGGCTCAAGAACGAGAAGCCGCCGCGTTACTCGCGCGCCGTGCTCGAGACGCTCGCGATCATCGCGTATCGCCAGCCGGTGACGCGCGGCGACATCGAGGACGTGCGCGGCGTCGCGGTCAACCCCAACATCATCAAGGCGCTCGAAGAGCGGGGCTGGATCGAGGCGATCGGCCATCGCGACGTCCCGGGCCGGCCCGCGCTGTTCGGCACCACCGGCCACTTCCTCAGCGATCTCGGCCTGCGCACGCTGTCCGAGCTCCCGCCGCTGGAGGAACTCGGCACGCTCGTGACGCCCGACGAAACCGCATTGATTCCTGAACTGCGCGAGGAATTGCAGGACAATGACGCCGCGCCGGCATTCGGCGCAGTGATCGAAACCGCCGCGCCCGCCGGCGCGGTCACCGAGAATATCTGACTTCATGGCCCGACCCGCATCCCCCATCCGCCGCTCGCCTAACGCTCCCCAGGGGCGCGCGGCGAGCCGCCTGCAACAGGCGACCGCGCCCGAGGCTGCGAGCGAGCGTCTGCACAAGGCGCTCGCCTCAGCCGGGCTCGGCTCGCGCCGCGAGATGGAGGAGTGGATCGCCGAAGGGCGCGTGCAGGTCAATGGCGAGACGGCGACCGTCGGCAGCAAGGTCGGTCCGCGCGACGTCGTCAAGGTCAGCGGCCGTCGCGTCTATCTGCGCTTCGACGAAAAACGCACGCGCATCCTGATCTATCACAAGTCCGAAGGGGAAATCGTCAGTCGCGACGACCCCGGCGGCCGCGCGACCGTGTTCGACGCCTTGCCCAGGTTGCGCGGGTCGAAGTGGATCGCGGTCGGCCGGCTCGACTACAACACCGACGGTCTCATGATCTTCACGACCTCGGGCGATCTCGCCAATCGGCTCATGCATCCGCGCTTCGAGGTCGAACGCGAATACGCGGTGCGCGTGCTCGGCGAACTGACCGAGGACATGATCGCCGAGCTGCTGGCAGGGGTCGAACTCGACGACGGCCCGGCGCAGTTGCAGAGCTGTTTCGCCGCCGGGGGCGAGGGCGCCAACCGCTGGTATCGCGTCGTCATCAAGGAAGGCCGCAAGCGTGAGGTGCGGCGCCTGTTCGAGCACTTGGGGCTGACGGTCTCGCGGCTGACGCGTATCCGCTTCGGCCCGATCGTGTTGCCGCCGCAACTGCGGCGCGGCCAGAAGACCGAACTCGACGACGACCTCGTCGCGCAGGTCATGCGCTGGGCCGGAATGGAAGCGAGCCCGCGCCGCAAGACGCGCGGCGTCCCCGACAAGCACACGCGCAAGCCGCGCATCCGCTGACGCGCCTGTCCGGCGTCGCCGGCCGCCGGTGGGCCGGGACGCCGCCGCCTTAAGCTGTAGTGCGGGCAGGGCGCCGCAGCCGTAGCCTTCGACCGGGCACCGCCCATATGATCACCGCTGCTTCACTACTTTTTCGTCATGCGCTCGATGACGCCCGCGGCCCACTCGCGGCCGCCGAGGCCGAAGGCCAGCGCGAACGCGAGCCCGACTGCGCCGAAGCCGATCTGGAAGGCCGCGGTGAGCAGGCTGGTGCCGATTTCGAGCTGCTCGAGCGCGACGAACACGACAAAGATGATCACCGCGTATTCGGACAGGGTGCTGATCGTCAGCGCGCCCTGGACGCCGATGTTGTTGAGGTAGGCGAAGACGAGGCGATTGATGAAGCGCGCGACGAGTACGCCGAAGACGAGCACCAGGATCGCGACGATGATGTTGGGGATGTAGAACACGACCTGGTTGAACAACTCGGCGACCATGTGCAGGCCGAGGCTGTTCGCCACGGTCACGACGACGACGAAGATCACGATCCAGTAGGCGAGCCGCGCGAGGATGCGCGACAGTGAGATGTCGAGGTTGCCCTGTTTGAGGAAGGCTTCGATGCCGGTTTTTTCCGCGAGGCTGTCGAAGTGCAGCAGGTCGAGGAGCTTCGTCACCCCCGTACGCACGAGGTTCGCGAACAGCCATCCGAGGAACAGCAGCAGGAGTGCCGCCAGCAGCTGCGGCACGAAACTCGCGAGCTGGGTCCAGAAGGAAGTCAGGGAAGCGACGAAGACGTCGAGTTGCTGCTGCATGGCTCACTCCTCATATACCGCGAAAACACAAATTATAGCGGGGCGTACGGGGATGGCTTTCCGCTTTGCGGGCGCGGCGGCAGTCTATTGCGTGGCCCGCTTTGTGCATACACTGTAAATTCGTTCGCAACGAGCCGCCCCCATGTTCCCACGCACCGGTCGAGCCGGATTCCTGCCGCTTGGCGAAATGCCCCGCCTGGTCGGCGAACTTATGCGGCTCGGCTACGAATGCCTGGGGCCCACGGTGGAAAACGGCGCGATCGCAATGCGCGGGCTCGCCACCGCCGACGCCTTGCCGCGCGGCCTGAAGACCGAGCAGGAGAAGGGCACTTATCGCGTCACGCGCGATCCCGCCAATCGCTATTTCGCCTGGGCCAATGGTCCGCAGGGCATCCGGCCGCACGCATTCGCGAGCCGGGAATCGCTGTGGCGCGTGGCGCGCGACACGGGTGGCGCGCTCAGCTTCGAACCCGTCACCGTCGACGCGCCGAAGCAGGCGCTGATCGGCGTGCGGGCCTGCGATCTCGCGGCGCTCGCGATCCAGGACACGCACTTCCTGCGCGGCGGACGCGTCGACGCGCACTACGCGGCGAGGCGCGCCGCGCTGTTTCTGGTCGCCGTCCAATGCGCCGAGCCCGCTGCCACGTGCTTCTGCGCGTCGACCGGCGACGGCCCGACGCCGGTCACGGGTTACGACCTTGCGCTCGCCGAGCTGGCCGAGGGGTTCGTCGTCGAGGCCGGGAGCGAAAAAGGCCAGGCGGTTTTCGACGGATTGAATCTGCCGCCGGCGAGTGACGCGCAGCTTGCCTCGGTGCGGACGCAGGGCGAGGCTGCGGCCGCGGCACAGACGCGCAGCCTGCCCGCCGCTGCGCTGCACGGCGCCTTGATGAGCCGGCTCGATCATCCACGTTGGGACGACGTGGCGGCCCGCTGCCTCGCGTGCACGAACTGCACACTGGTCTGCCCGACCTGCTTCTGCCACGCCGAGGTCGACGAGGTCGCGGTCGACGGCGACACGACCGAGCACGCGCGCGTATGGGATTCGTGCTTCGGCGAGGCGCACGGGCACCTGCACGGCTTCAACGTGCGTCCGGACGTGCGCACCCGCTACCGTCAGTGGCTGACCCACAAGCTCGATACCTGGCACGACCAGTTCGGGCGCAGCGGCTGCGTCGGCTGCGGGCGCTGCATCGCGTGGTGCCCGGCCGGCATCGACCTCACCGAAGAATTCGCAGCCCTGACCGCGGGCGAGGTGGCCGCTTGAGCGCGTCGCGCCCGCTCGACGCGGGCCCGCCGCTCGCGGCGACGGTCGTCGCGCGCGTCGAAGAATCGCCCGGTGTCTTCACGCTGCGCGTGCGCCTCGACGACCCGGGGGCGCAGGCCGCCTACCGCTTCGCGCCGGGCCAGTTCAACATGCTCTACCTCTACGGTGCCGGCGAGGTGCCGATCTCGATCATGTCCGACCCCGAGGAGCGCGACGCCATCGGGCACACGATCCGCGCGGTCGGCCGTGTCACCCAGGGGCTCGCCGCGCTCGGGCCCGGCGACGCGATCGGGCTGCGCGGCCCGTTCGGCCGCGGCTGGCCGCTGCGGGAAGTCAGCGGCTCCGACGTCGTGCTGGTGACCGGCGGCCTCGGCTGCGCGCCGGCCGTGTCGGTGATTCACTACGTGCTGCGTCGGCGCGAGCGCTTCGGCAAGCTCGTCATCATCCAGGGCGTGCGCCACGCCGACGATTTGATCTGGCGCGAGCACTACGACCGCTGGGCGAAACTGCCCGCGACGCAAGTGCTCGTCGCGGCCGACGTCGCGACACCGCTGTGGCCCTGGCACGTCGGCCGCGTCACTGACCTGTTCGGCCTCGCGCGCTTCGATCCCGAGGGCGCGGTCGCGATGATGTGCGGTCCGGAAGGCATGATGCGGACGGCAGGCAACGGGCTGCTCGCCCTCGGCCTGCCCGAGGCGCGCCTTTACCTCAGCATGGAAAGGAACATGCAGTGTGCGGTCGGGCGCTGCGGCCACTGCCAGATCGGCGCTGCCTTCGTCTGTCACGACGGGCCCGTGTTCAGCTGGGGCGAAATGAAAACCTTGCTCGGACGTCGGGGATTCTGATGGGCGCCAAGGCCGATATCGCCAAGCCGAGCAAGCCGCGCGTCGCGATGCACAAGTTCAGCTCGTGCGACGGCTGCCAGCTCGCGTTCCTCAACATGGGCGAGGGTCTGCTCACGCTCGCCGAGCGCGTCGACCTGGTCTACTTCGCCGAGGCCGGCACGCTCGACGAAAGCGGCGGCTTCGACGTCTCGTTCGTGGAAGGCAGCATCGCGACGCCCGAAGACGTCGAGCGCATCCAGCGCATCCGCAGCAACAGCCGGGTTCTCGTCGCGACCGGCTCGTGCGCGACCGCCGGCGGCATCCAGGCCTTACGTAACGGCGCCGACACGGCGCAATGGATCGCGCAGCTCTACGCCCATCCCGAGGCGATTTCGGCCTCGGCCGATTCGACGCCGATGGCAGCCCACGTGCAGGTCGACTTCGAGTTGTGGGGCTGCCCCGTCAACAGCCAACAGATACTCGCGGTCGTGAATGCCTTGCTGCTCGGCGCCACGCCGCGCGACAGTGCCGACAAGGTATGCGTCGAGTGCAAGCGCCGCGGCTACACCTGCGTGCTCGTCAGCCGCGGCATTCCGTGCATGGGACCGGTGACGCGCACCGGCTGCGGCGCGCTCTGCCCGAGCCTCGGCCGCGACTGCTACGGATGCTACGGCCCGGCCGAAAACGCCAACACCGACGCGTTGAGCGCGCGCTTCACCGACCTCCGGCTCGGGCCTGTGGCGCTCGTGCAGCGCTTCCAGTCGATCAACAGCCAGGCGCCCGCGTTTCTTGCCGCGGCCGAGAAGGTGAAGCGCGATGGGTGAGGGCGAACGCAGCGTCCGCATTCACGTCCCGGTCCTGACGCGGGTCGAGGGCGAAGGCGCGCTCGACCTCGGCATCGAGGCCGGGCGGATCACGGAAATGCGGCTGCGCATCTTCGAGCCGCCGCGCTTTTTCGAGAAATTCCTCGAGGGCCGGCACTACAGCGAAATCCCCGACATGGTCGCGCGCATCTGCGGCATCTGCCCGGTCGCCTATCAGGTCACGGCCGCACAGGCGCTCGAGCGGCTTTTCGCGGTCGAGCTGAGCCCGTGGGCGCGCGCGATGCGCCGGGTCTTCTATTGCGGCGAGTGGATCCAGAGCCACAGCCTGCACATCCACCTGCTCGCGGCGCCGGACTTCTTCGGCTGCAGCAGCGCGATCGAGCTTGCCCGCATCGCGCCCGACGCGGTGCGCCGCGGCCTGCGCCTCCAGCGGCTCGGCAACGACCTCATCGACCTCTTCGGCGCGCGCTCGGTGCACCCGGTCGGTTTGCGCGTCGGCGGCTTTCATGCCGCGCCGACGCGCGCGCAGATCGCGGCAATCCGCGCAAACTTGCACGCTGCGCTCGCGGACGCCGAGGCGCTGGTGCGCTGGGCGGCGGAAATCGCCGTGCCGCGCGACGCGCAGGCCTTCGTCTCGGTCGCACTGAGGCATCCGCAGGCCTACCCGATCGAAGCGGGCGACATCCACGCCGACGACGGTCTCGCGATCGGCGTCGACGACTTCGAGCAGAATTTCCACGAGCATCACGCGCCGCATTCCACCGCGCTTTACAGCGCGTATCGCGGACAGCCTTACCTGGTCGGCCCGCTCGCGCGGCTCAATCTCAACCACGACCGTCTGCCCGCGCAGATCGTGGCGCTCGCCGCCGAATGCGGCATCGCACTGCCGAGCCGCAACGTCTTCGACAGCCTCCTCGCGCGCGCGATCGAAATCCTGCTCGCGGTACACGAGGCGCACGCGCTGCTGGCGGACTATCGCGAGCCCGATTCGCCCTGGACGCCGGTGACGCCACGCGCGGGCATCGCGGTTGGCGCGACCGAGGCGCCGCGCGGGCCGTTATGGCATCGCTACGAGATCGACGCCGACGGCCGCGTCGTCAGCGCGCGCATCGTCCCGCCGACGAGCCAGAACCAGGCGCGCATCGAGGAGGATTTGCGCCTGTCGCTCGAGGCGTTGGGCCTCGACCAGCCGGACGATGCGCTGCGGCTGCACTGCGAAAAAGTCATCCGCAATTACGACCCGTGCATCTCCTGCGCGACCCACTTCCTGCGCCTGAACGTCGAGCGGACATGACCCTACGCGTCTTCGGAATCGGTTCGCCCTCGGGCGACGATCAGGCCGGCTGGCTCGTGGTCGACGCGCTGCGTGCCGCAGACCTCGAGAGCCGCGGAATTGTGGTCGAGAAGCTCGACCGCCCGGGCGCCGCGCTCGTCGGCCTGCTCGAGCACACGGCGCACGCGATCCTGATCGATGCCATGCAGGGCAGCGGGGCGCCCGGCACGATCCACCGCTTCGACCGGAACAGCTGGCCCACCTACCGCCAGGGGCTTTCCAGCCACGGCTTCGGTGTCTTCGCCGCGCTGTCGCTCGGGCAGGCACTCGGCAGCCTGCCGGCGCGGCTCGACCTCTACGGCATCGAGATCGCGTCGGCCGGCCCGGGCGAGGCGCCGGGGCCGGCCGTGCAGGCGGCGGCACGCCGTCTTGCCGCACGGCTCGGCGAAGAACTTAGCGACGCCGCGCGCTGAGCTACGCGGCAGCCGCGCTGAGGCGCCGACCGCTACCTATACTTGAGCGACGACGGGCACCGATTCGAGCGCGGTTTGGCCGCTTCAATCCGAGGACACGGGCTGGCATGGTGTACCGAATCTTGCTGCAGGTGTGGCTGGGCTGCGTCTTCCTGCTTGCTCCGGAGTCGGACGCGCACGCCCAGCCGGTCCGCGTCGGCGTTTTCGAAAATCCGCCCATCGTTTCCGCCGGCCTTGACGGCATGCCGCGCGGCATCTCGATCGACGTCATTCAACTCGTCGCCCAGCGCGAAGGCTGGCAGGTCAGCTATGTGAGCTCGCCGGTCGACGATCTCATCGGTCGCCTCGAACGCGGCGAGATCGACGTGCTCGCTGCCATTGGCTACAGCGAGGAATACGCGCGCAGACTACGCCTGAGCCGCGAGAGCCTGATTGCGAACTGGGCCATGATTTTCCGGCGCGCCGACGTCGCGATCGATTCCCTCCCGCAACTCAAGCGCCGGCGCGTGGCGCTCGTCCGCGGCAGCGTGCAGGCGAAGGCCCTGATCAGGCTGGCGGAGCAGTTCGACGCGCCGTTCAAGCCGGTCTATGTCGACGACTTTCCGGCAGTCGTGCGTGCGCTGCAGGAACGCCGCGCCGACGCCGGCTCGGTCAATCGGCTGTTCGCGGTCGAGTACGCGAACCAGCCCGGTGTGGTCGAGACGGCTATCGTCTTCAGCCCGGTTTCGGTGCATTACGCTGCGCCGAGAAGCGCCGATCCCGCGCTGCTCGACGCCCTCGACCGTCATCTCGCGGAACTCAAGGCCGACACCGATTCGGTCTATTACACATCGCTCAAGCGCTGGCTTGCCGCCGCGCCGGACGGGCGTCTGCCTCCCTGGTTGCCCTGGCTGATCGGCGGCGGCGGCGGCGCGCTGCTGCTCGCGCTCGCCTTCGTCGTCCTGCTTCGCCACAAGGTCGGGCGTCAGACTGGCGAATTGCAGCGTCGTGCCGACCAGCTCGAACTCGAGGTCGAACAGCGCGAGCAGGCGCAGCGCCATCTCAACCGGCTCGCCTATTTCGATGGCCTGACGCGGCTGCCCAATCGCGAGGCCTTCCGACTGACCCTGAGCCAGGCGCTGCGCACGCTGAATGGCAGTGGCGGGCGTCTGGCCCTGCTTTTCGTCGACGTCGACCGCCTGAAAAACGTCAACGACGGCCTTGGCCACCGTGCCGGCGACATGCTGCTGCAGCAGATCGCAGGCCGTCTCCAGTCGGTTTTACGCGGCCACGACCACCTGAGCCGCTTCGGCGGCGACGAGTTCGTCGTCATCGTCTCCGAGATCGTCCGCGACACGGACGCCGAGCGGGTGGCTGGCCGCCTGCTCGCCGCCCTCGCGGCGCCGGTCGACATCGGCGGCACCCAGGTCTACACCGGCGCGAGCATCGGCATCGCGCTCTACCCCGAGGACGCCGAGTCGCTCGACGGCCTGCTCAAGCACGCCGACACCGCGATGTACCAAGCCAAGGAGCAGGGCGGCAATCGCTATGTCTTCTATCACGCCCAGCAGACAGAACGGGCCGTCGAGCGGCTCACGCTGGATACCCGGCTGCGCCAGGCGCTCGAGCGCAACGAACTGGTCCTGCATTACCAGCCGATCGTCGAACTGGCGAGCGGACGCATCGTCGGCGGCGAGGCCCTGGTGCGCTGGGAAGACCCCGAGCGCGGACTGGTCATGCCGTCGGCCTTCATTCCGGCTGCCGAAGACACGGGCTTGATCGTGGCACTCAGCGACTGGGTACTCGAGGCCTGCTGCACCCAGCTGCGCGCGTGGCAGCAGCAGGGCCGGGCGGCGGACGATCTGACGCTCTCGGTCAACATCTCGACGCGCCAGTTCGAGGGCGAGCATCTGACCCGCGCGGTCGACCGGGCGCTCGCGCGCAGCGGCCTGCGTCCGGACTGCCTCGAACTCGAGATCACCGAGAACGTCATGCTCGTCATGACCGACGAAGTCCGCACTTGTCTGGACGCGCTGCGTGCACGCGGCGTGCGGCTCGCGCTCGACGATTTCGGCACGGGCTATTCGAGCCTGAGCTATCTGAGCCAGTTGCCTTTTCACGGACTGAAAATCGACCAGTCCTTCGTGCGCAAGATCCCAGCGCACCCGAGCGAGACGCAGATCGTCACGACGATACTGGCGCTCGCCAGGGGGCTGGGGATGGAGGTCGTCGCCGAGGGCATCGAAACGGCCCAGCAGTACGCCTTCCTGCGCGATCGCGGCTGCGAGTTCGGACAGGGAAACCTCATGAGTACCCCGCAGGCGGCGGACGCGTTCGCGTCCCTGCTCGACCGGCAAAAGGCCAGCGGCCAGCGCCCGGTGCACGGGCACGAAACGGCCCCTTGACGGGGGCGCCTAAACCATCGCCGGCGACGCAAGGGGCGTGCGCAGCAGTTCTCTGACCTGTCCGCACACAGGTCGTCAAACCACGCCTCCGCGAGGGTCTTTAAGGCGTCTGGACGCGGGTTTCACGCGACCGGGCAAATTTGTCGGCAAGCCATCAAGTCGACGCCGAGGCCGCCGATAGGTAGGGAGGCTGGTCTCGCCAGGGCCGCCCCCGCCGCCGGCCCGGATCAAGGCTGTGCAGTCGCGAACTTGCCCGCAATGAGTCGTTTCCCGAAGCACCTTTCCGCTCTGCCCCGCCCGAACCACGCGCCTCGCACGTCCGGCCGCTTGCGCGCGCTGTCTTTTCTGCTGCCCGCTTTGCCCCTGCTGGCTGGCCCGGTGCAGGCGTCGCCGCTCGACCTCGACATCACGCAGATGAGCCTCGAACAGCTCATGGAAATCAGCGTCACCGGCGCGTCGAAGTACGAGCAGAAGCAGAGCGAGGTCGCGGCCGCCGTCAGTGTGATCACGCGCGACGAGATCCGGACCTACGGCTGGCGAACGCTCGCCGAGGCGCTCGCGAGCCTGCCGGGCGTCCACACCACCTACGACCGCCAGTACAGCTATGTCGGCGCCCGCGGCTTCGGGCTGCCAGGGGATTTCAACTCGCGTTTGCTGCTCACCGTCGACGGCAACCGCGCCAACGAGGTCGTGTACGGCACGGCGCTGATGGGCCGGGAATTCCTGGTCGATCTCGACCTGGTCGAACGCATCGAATACATCCCCGGTCCAGGGGGCGCGGTGTATGGGCAAAACGCATTGTTCGGCGTCGTCAATGTCGTCACGCGGACGGGAGCGGACGTGAACGGTGGCGAGGTCGCGCTGGCCCACAGCACGCTCGACTCCGGCAACGAAGGCCGCGCGACCTGGGGAGGCGTGCTCGACAACGGCGTCGATGTCCTGCTGTCCGCCAGCGCCTATGAAGCGGAGGGGCGCGACCTCTACTTCGACTACGGCAGTTCGGGTGTGGCCGGCGTCGCCTCCGGAATGGACGGTGAGCGCGACAAGCAGTTCTTCGGTCGCGCGGGGCGGGGACCGTGGTCGTTCGATTTTTCCTACGGAGAGCGGCGCAAGGACGACCCGATCGCCGCCTACAAAAGCGATCCGCTCGTACCGGGCCAGTACGCCGAGGATCGCCATCTGCTGACGCAACTGCAATACCAGGATCGCTTCGCCGGCGGCACGCTGCAGGTCTCGGGTCGCCTGTTCCTCGGACGCGAGCGCTTCAGGGGGCTGTTCCACCGTTCCGGGGACGCGCATCGCTACGCGTTCTCGAGCGACTGGCAGGGCATGGAGGTCCGGCTGGTGTCGACCGCCCGGGCCGACCACAAGACCATGTTCGGCTTCGAGTATCAGGACAACGCGCGCCAGGACCAGTCCGTCGTCGGCGCGGCCGCAGGCGTCATGATTCCGGGCGCCGGCTGGCGCGCCGGCGTTTATGCGCAGGACGAGTGGACCCTCACGGAGACATTGAGCGCGACGCTCGGCGTGCGCGCCGACCGCAGCGACGTCTCCGGCAGCGCGCTGAGTCCTCGCCTCGCCCTGGTCTGGCAGATGACGCCCGACACCACGCTGAAGGCCATGTACGGACGTGCCTTCCGGGCGCCGAACGCGCTCGAAAGCAATCTCGGCGACGGCGTGACCCAGCTTCCCAACCCCAACCTCGACGCCGAGCGCATCGATACCCTCGAGTTGCTGGCCGAGCAGCGCGTTACGCCAAGCCTGCGCCTGCGCGCGACGGCCTACCGCTGGACGATGCAGGGGCTGGTCACGCTTGCGGGACTCCCCGGCGGCTTCACCCAATATCAGAACGGCGCCGACATCGAGGCGCGCGGGGTCGAGCTTTCCGCCGACAAGACCTGGGACTGGGGCGGGCGCATTCGCGGAAGTCTCTCGCGCCAGGATGCCTGTTACGCCGACGGCCCGGTGTTGCTCAATTCGCCGCGGCTACTGGGCAAGCTCAATGTCTCGAGCCCCGTTCCGCAGACGGGCCTGCGCCTCGGCTACGAGCTTCAATACTCCGCGGATCGTCGCGCGGTCGACGGGACCGACGTGCCGGGTTACTGGCTTTCCAATCTCAATCTCGTCGCCGACAAATGGGCGAGGGGGCTCGAGCTGTCGCTTGGCCTTTACAACCTTCTCGACCGCGACTACGCCCAGCCCGGCTCGGCGTTCAACTGGCAGAACGTTTTCGAGCAGGACGGGCGGAGTGCACGGCTGAAGGCCGTGTACCGATTCTGAGCGGACGATGGCGACGATTCGATTCCTTCGCCAGGCCGGGATGCTTGCGCTGGCATTCAGCCTGTTTGCAGGCAGTCCCGCAGCCGCCCAGAACAACGCCGAATACCGCGTCAAGGCCGGGTTTCTGTACAACTTCATCGCGTTCACCGAGTGGCCGGCAGGCGTCGGGAGCCGGCTCACGCTCTGCGTCCACGGTGGCCACCCCTTTAACGGCGAACTGCACGCGCTAGAGGGCAAGACGGTCAACGGCCGCACGCTTTCGCTCCGCCACACCGAAGGACTTCATCAGCTGAAAGGTTGCCAGGTCGTGTTCGTTGCACGCGCGGCGATCGACAGCTTGCCGCGCGTTGTCGACGCGCTGCGCGGCGAGCCCGTGCTGATCGTGGCCGATAGTCCCGGCGCGCTCGACGCCGGCGCCGGCATCAATCTGCTGCTGCGGCAGGACCGCGTCGCGTTCGAGGTGAATCTGGGCGCGACGCGCGCTGCGCGGCTCGGCCTGAGTTCGAAGCTGCTGCGGCTCGCGAGCGAGGTGCGGCGATGAGCCCCGAGGGAACGTCGACGACGCTGCGGGCGCGGCTGCGGCGCACGAGCCTGATCACGCTCGCGGTCGCCCTCGGCATCGTCGCCGTGATCATCATGGCGAGCAGTTTCGCGGCCGGCCTCATCTCGCTCGCCAGCACCAATCGCGTCGAGGCCAGGGTACTCGCGGAAAACGTCAGCGCGAGCCTGTTGTTCGAAGACCGCACTTCGGCGGAGGAACTGCTGCATTCACTTCGTCATTCGCGCGTGGTTCACGGCGCCGCGGTCTACGACAACGCCCGGCGTGTATTCGCGCGCTACGAGCATGGCAGCGACCGCGTGCCCGCCATACTCGGGCCGCTGAGCGAAGGCGTTGATTACGGACTGCGCAGGGTCACGGTCGTGCAGCCCGTCATGCTCGACGGCAGGCAGGTCGGCAGCGTTCTGCTCTCGGTCGGCCTCGAATCCCTCTATGCGCAGATCGGCTGGCAGGCGCTGGTCACGCTGCTCGCCGCGGCGCTGGCCATGCTCGTGGCGAATCGGCTGCTCGGCCGTCTGAACGAATCGGTCGTGGTTCCACTCGCTCGCCTGTCCGCACTGATGCTGAGAATTTCGAGCCGCAACGACTATACCGTGCGGGCCGCCGGAAGCGAGATCGCCGAAATGAATACGCTGGCTCGCGGCTTCAACGACATGCTCGGGCAGATCCAGCAGCGCGACCAGGAGCTTGCCGAGCATCGCGCCCGGCTCGAGGACCAGGTCGCGCATCGCACCGTCGCGCTGAAGGCTGCGGAGGCGGCGAGTCAAGCGAAGAGCGATTTCCTCGCGACCATGAGTCACGAGATCCGCACGCCGATGAATGGCGTCCTCGGCATGAACGAGCTGCTGCTCGGAAGCAGCCTCGACCCGCAGCAGCGCATGTGGGCCGAGTCCGTCCAGCATTCGGGCCAGCATCTGCTCGGTGTCATCAACGACATCCTGGATTTCTCGAAAATCGAGTCGGGCCATCTGTCGCTCGAAACCGTCGACTTCGACCTCGTCGAACTGATCGACGACACGATGAGGATGTTCGCGCATCAGGCCGAGCACAAGGGCCTCGAACTCGCCTGCCGAATCACCCCGTCGCAGCGCACCATCGGCCTGCGCGGCGATCCGTTCCGCCTGCGCCAGATCGTCGCCAACCTCGTCGGCAACGCGATCAAGTTCACCGAGCACGGCGCGGTCGTCGTCCACGCCACCGTGAATGACAACGGCGACGCCGCCGCTGTCGGCCTGTGCGTGGAGGACACCGGGATCGGCATCGCACCCGAGGCGCAGGCGCGGATATTCGAGCATTTTTCCCAGGCCGACGGCTCGACGACGCGCCGCTTCGGCGGCACCGGACTCGGCCTTGCGATCTGCAGGCGCCTCGCCAACCTCATGGGGAGCGACATCACGGTCGCGAGCGCCCCGGGGCAAGGCGCGCGTTTCTGCCTCGATCTTCGCCTTGCGCGCGCGAGCGCCGACTTCGAGCGCCCCGATCCTGCGGGCGAGGCGAGCGGCGCGGGGACGTCGGCCCCGGCGTTCCAGGGACGGGGCGAACGCGTCTTGCTGGTCGAGGACAATCCGGTCAACCAGCAGGTCGCGCAAGCGATGCTGGCGAAGCTGGGACTGGCGACGACGGTCGCGAGCGACGGGCGCGAAGCGGTCGACCTCGTCGCATCCCGCGCATTCGACGCCGTGCTGATGGATTGCCAGATGCCGGTCATGGACGGCTACGAGGCGACGCGGGCGATCCGGCGCCTGCCGGGCGCGCGCTTGCCGGTGATCGCGCTGACGGCCAACGCGTTGCACGGAGACCGGCAGAAATGCCTCGATTCCGGCATGGACGACTTCCTGCCCAAACCCTACTCGCTGGCACAATTGCAGGCGACGCTGGCGCGCTGGCTGCGGCCGACGAACCCGACCCCGGAAGCACAGGCGGCGGCACCGCAGCACGGCCCCGATGGGGAGATCGCGTCACCGCAGGCGCCGGCCATCAACATGAAGACACTGAACGCCTTGCGCGAACTCGACCCCGAAGGCGGCATGGGCCTCGCGCACCAGATCGTGCGAACCTTCCTCGAGTCGGCGCAGACGTGGGTCGACCGCGTCGAGCAGGCGGTGGCAGGCGGCGACGGCGACGCGCTGCGGCAGTCCGCCCATGCGCTCAAGTCGAGCTCGGCCAATGTCGGCGCCGAACGTCTATCGGGTCTGTACCGGCAGATGGAAAAGCTCGGGCGCGAGCGGCGGCTCGACGAGGCGCGCGAAGCGCTCGGCGAAGTACGGGGCGAATACGCTCGCGCGGTATCCGAAATGCACGCGATCCTGACGGGAGGACGTTGATGGCCGCTGCGACGCGTATCCTCGTCGCCGACGACGAGCCGACGGCCCGCCTGCTCATGGCGGCCGCCCTCGAGAAGGCCGGCTTCGAGGTCGCCGTGGCGGTCGACGGCGACGACGCCTTGCGGCAGTTTCGTGCGCAGCCGAGCGCCCTGGTCATGCTCGACGTCGACATGCCCGGTCGCAACGGCTACGAATTGTGCGCGATCCTGCGCCGCGAATTCGGCGACGAACTGCCGATCGTGATGGTCACCGCGATGGACGACAACGAGTCGATCGAGCGGGCCTACGAATACGGCGCGACCGATTTCATCCCCAAACCGATTAACTGGTCGCTCATCGGCCACCGGGTCAAATATCTGCTGCGCGCCTCCGACGCGCTGCGCGAACTGCATGCGGCGAATGCCCGCAACGCCGCGCTGCTCAGAGCGATCCCGGATCTCCTGTTCGAAGTCGACGTGGACGGCCGTTACCTCAGTTGCCATTCCTCGAGGAAAGACCTGCTCGTCGCGCCCGGCGAATCCCTGATCGGACGCACCATCGACGACGTACTTCCGCCCGAGGCCGCGCGCATCTGCATGGCGGCCTTGCATGAGGCGAACGAGGCCGGGCTGGTGACCGGCAGGCAGTTCGAGTTGATGCTCGCGTCCGGCGCATTCTGGTTCGAGTTGTCGGTTTCGCGCAAATCCGCCGAGCCCGGACAGAAGCCGACCTTCGTCGTCCTTGCGCGCAACATCACCGAACGCAAGGCGGCCGAGCAGAAGATATACGAACTCGCCTTCTTCGACAGCCTGACGCATCTGCCGAACCGGCAGTCGTTTCTCGAGCGGCTCGCGCAGGACATCCGGGTCGCGCAGCGCGAGAAACAGAAGCTCGCCGTCCTGTTCATGGACCTCGACGGCTTCAAGGGCGTCAACGACACCATGGGTCACGATGCCGGCGACCTGATTCTCCAGTCCGCGGCCGAGCGGCTGCGAAACAGCATCCGGCCCGGCGACAGCGCGTCGCGCCTGGCCGAAGACGGGGCCCAGGTGGGGCTCGCGCGCCTGGGGGGCGACGAGTTCACGGCGGTGATCCCGGGGATCACCCATGAGGAGGACGCGTTGCGCGTCGCCAATCGCATCCGCGAACAGATGCGCACCCCGTTCGTGCTGGCCGGCAGCGAAGTCGTCCTCACGTCCAGCATCGGCATCGCGGTTTTCCCGCACGACGGGGCCGACGCGGCGACCCTGCTCAAGCACGCCGACACCGCGATGTACCACGCAAAGAGCTGCGGCCGCGACAACTGCCAGTTCTATAGCGCCGCGCTCACGCAGCGTGCGCAGCAGCGGCTGACGCTCGAGAACAACCTGCGTCAGGCGCTGGAGCGCGGCGAGTTCGACCTCGTCTACCAGCCGCAGATCGACGTCGCGAGCGGGCGTATCCGCTCTGTCGAAGCCCTCATCCGCTGGAATCACCCGGCCGGCGGCGTCATCGCGCCGCAGGACTTCATCCCGCTCGCCGAGGAGAACGGCCTCATCGTGCCGATCGGCGAATGGGCGTTGCGCACGGCCGCGACGGACGCCGCACGCTGGCAGGATGGCGGGCGGGTCTGCGTGGCGGTCAACCTGTCTCCGGTGCAGCTACGCGCCGCCGACCTCGTCCCGACGCTCGTCGACATCCTGCGCGAGACCGGCCTGGCGCCGGGCCTGCTCGAACTCGAAGTGACCGAAGGCGCACTGATGGAAGAGCGCGAAGCCACCCACGCGACGCTCGAAGCACTGCTCGCCGGGGGCGTGCAGCTCGCGCTGGACGATTTCGGTACTGGCTACTCGTCGCTGGGCTATCTCAAGCGTGTGCCGCTCAGCAACCTCAAGATCGATCAGAGCTTCGTGCACGGGCTGCCGCACGACCGCGAAAATCTGGCGATCGTGCGCACGATCCTGGCGCTGGCGAAGAATCTCGGTTTCCGCACCACGGCGGAGGGGGTCGAAACGGCCGAGCAGGCCACGACCCTCGCAGGCATCGGCTGCGACGCGCTGCAGGGCTTTTACTTCAGCCGGCCGCTGCCGGCCGGCGCGATTCCCGCGCTGCTGCAGCGGCGTTGGCGGCTGGACGAAACCGACCCGGGCGGCGGCTAAACCGTCGTGCTGCCGGATGCGTTCGGTTCGAGCAAATCTTCGCGACGCAGCATGAACACGAACTGGTCGCCGCCTTCGGTGTCGAGCCAGGTGAAGGGCAGGGCGGGGTAGGCCGCCTCGAGTGCGTCGCGGTTGTGGCCGATCTCGACGACCAGCAGACCGCCGGGCTTGAGGTGGTCGCCGGCGGCTGCGAGTATCTTGCGCGTCGCGTCGAGACCATCCTCGCCCGAGCCGAGCGCGAGCGCCGGCTCCGCCCGATATTCCGCCGGCAATGCGGCGACCGCTGCAGCATCGACGTAAGGCGGATTGCTGATGATGAGGTCGTAGCGGCGGCCGCCGAGCGTGGCGAACAGGTCCGATTCGATCAGCGCGATACGTGCGTCGAGGTCGTAGTCGGCGACGTTTCTCGCCGCGACCGCGAGGGCGTCCTGCGACAGGTCGACTGCGTCGACGTCGGCAGAGGGGAAAGCGAGTGCGGCAAGCACCGCGAGGCAGCCCGAGCCGGTGCACAGATCGAGGACGTCCTCGACCGCGTCGGCATCCTCGACCCATGGCGCGAGTTGATCCTGCAGTAGTTCGGCGATGAACGAGCGTGGCACGATCACGCGCTCGTCGACGTAAAAATGGTGGCCGGCGAGCCAGGCCTCACGGGTCAGATAGGCGGCGGGCAGGCGCTCGCGCACGCGCCGCTCGAGCATTGCGCGGACCTGCTCGGACTCGGCGTGCGTCAGGCTCGCGTCGAGGAAGGGCTCGAGCCGGTCGAGCGGCAGATGCAGCGTGTGCAGGATCAGGTAGGCGGCCTCGTCGAAGGCATTGTCCGAGCCATGGCCGAAGAAGAGCCTGGCCTCGTTGAAGCGCGATACGGCGAAGCGCAGCCAGTCGCGGACCGTGATCAGCGATTCGGTGTCGTCAAACGCGTTCATCGCTCTCGCCCAGCAGCTTTTCCAGCGCCTTCTCGTAAACCGCTGCGAGCTGCTCGACGTTTTCGAGTGCGACGTGCTCGTTCAGCTTGTGGATGCTCATGTTGAGCGGGCCGAACTCGACGACTTCGCGACAGATGTCGGCGATGAAGCGGCCGTCCGACGTGCCGCCCGTGGTCGAAAGCTCGGGCGTGAGCCCGGTGACCTCGTGGACGGCTTCGGAGAGCCTGTCGCACAAGGCGCCGCGCGGCGTGAGAAAGGGCTTGCCGGAGAGGTTCCAGTCGATTTCGTAGTCGAGGCCGTGGCTGTCGAGGATTTCGTTGACGGCGTCCATCAGGCCCTCGGCCGTGCTGGCCGTGGAAAAGCGGAAATTGAACTGGATCTCGACCATGCCCGGAATCACGTTGGTGACGCCGGTGCCGGCATGGATGTTGGAAATCTGCCAGGTCGTCGGCGGGAAGTAGCTATTGCCTTCGTCCCACATCGTCTCGGCGAGCTCGGCGATCGCCGGCGCCGCGAGATGGATCGGGTTTTTCGCGAGGTGGGGGTAGGCGATGTGCCCCTGTACACCCTTCACGCGCAGGGTGCCCGAGAGCGAGCCGCGCCGTCCGTTCTTGATCGTGTCGCCGAATTCGGCGGCGCTCGTCGGCTCGCCGACGATGCAATAGTCGAGCAGTTCGCCGCGTGCCTTGAGCGCTTCGACGACGCGCACCGTGCCGTCGGTCGCCGGACCTTCCTCGTCGGAAGTCAGCAGGAAAGCGATCGAGCCCGGATGGTCGGGACGGCGGGCGAGGAAGCGCTCGGTCGCAGTGACGAAGGCCGCATCCGAGGTTTTCATGTCGGCGGCGCCGCGGGCGTAGAGCTTGCCGTCGCGCAGCGTCGGCTCGAAAGGATCGGAGAGCCACTGCTCGAGCGGCCCGGGCGGGACGACGTCGGTATGGCCGGCGAAGCACACGACCGGGGAGGCCGTGCCGCGACGCGCCCACAGATTGTCGACGTCGTTGTGGCGATGGCGCTCGATGTGGAAGCCAAGCGCTTGCAGCCGCGCCGCGATCAGGTCGTGGCAGCCGGCGTCGTCGGGCGTGACCGAGCGGCGCTTGAGCAGTTCGACCGCGAGCGCCAAGGTTTCACTGGCAAGGACGGCATCCTCGAGCGTTTCATTGGCCATGCCGGGTCATGCTCCGAAAAGATTGCGGTAATAGTCTTCGCTGAAGCCGAGATGGTAGCGCCCGTCGCGTTCCAGCACGGGCCGCTTGATCACGCTCGGATGAGCCTGCATGAGCGCGAGCGCGCCGGCCTCGTCGACCGCTGCCGCTCTCTCGGCATCACTGAGCGTGCGCCAGGTCGTCCCGCGGGTATTCATCAGGTTCTTCCAGCCGGCGTCGGCGCTCACGGTCCGCAGCCAGGCGGGATCGACGCCGAGTTTCCTGAAGTCGTGGAAGGGCACGTCGAGGCCGCGACCGGCGAGCCAGGCGCGCGCTTTCTTCACCGTCGTGCAGTTGGGGATACCGTAAAGCTTCATCGTTATGCATGCCTGCGCCGGCGAGCGCGGCGCATGGACGTAAAATCGGAAAAACCAAAGACGCGATTCTAACCGACCTGATGCATCCCGCCGTCCATTCCCACACCGCGCCGCCGCCCCCCGGCGAAGCCAGCCTGCGTTCGATCGGCCGCCTTTTCCCTTATCTGTGGGAATTCCGCGGGCGCGTGCTCGTGGCGCTCGCGCTGCTCGTCGGCGCGAAGCTCGCGTCGGTCGCGGTGCCGCTGGTGCTCAAGGAAATCATCGACGCGCTCGACAAGCCGCGCCCCGAGCTCGTGCTGCCGCTCGCGTTCATTCTCGCCTACGGCCTTCTGCGCTTCGCGAGCACGACCTTCGCCGACCTGCGCGACGTCATTTTCGCCAAGGTCACGCAGCGCGCAATGCGGCGCATCAGCATGGCCGTGTTCGATCACCTGCACGCGCTGTCGCTGCGCTTTCACCTCGAGCGCCAGACGGGCGGCATCACGCGCGACATCGAGCGGGGCGCCCGTGCAGTGTCGAGCCTGGTCGGCTATCTGCTGTTCCGCATCACGCCGACCGTGCTCGAAATCCTCATGGTCGCCGGAGTGCTGTTCGTCAAGCTCGACTGGGTATTCGGCCTCATCACGCTCGTGACGCTGGCCGCCTACATCGGCTTCACCGTCACGATCACCGAATGGCGGACGCAATTCGTGCGCCGCGCCAACACGCTCGATTCGGAGGCCTACGGCCGGGCGATCGACAGCCTGCTTAACTACGAGACGGTCAAGTACTTCGGCAACGAGAAATACGAGGCGCGCCGCTACGACGGCAGCCTCGCCGAGTGGGAGGACATGTCGATGAAGTCGCAGCGCTCGCTCGGCCTGCTCAACGCGGCGCAGGCGGGGGTGATTTCGATCGGCGTCACGCTGATGGTGCTGCGCGCGGCCAACGGCGTCGTCGCCGGCACGCTGACGCTCGGCGATCTCGTCATGGTCAACGCCTTCCTGCTGCAGATGTTCCAGCCGCTCAGTTTTCTCGGCGTGATGTACCGCCAGATCAAGGAATCGATCACCGACGTCGAGCGCATGTTCGGCCTGCTCGGCCGACCCCGCGAGATCGAGGACAAACCCGACGCGCGCGCGCTCGACGTGGTCGCGGGCGAAGTCAGGTTCGATCACGTGAACTTCGCCTACAACGCGGACCGGCCGATCCTGCGCGACGTCAGCTTCGCGATCCCGGCGGGCAATACCGTCGCCGCCGTCGGCGCGAGCGGCGCCGGCAAGTCGACGCTCGCGCGCCTGCTGTTCCGCTTCTACGACATACAGCAGGGCAGCATCACGATCGACGGCCAGGACATCCGCCACGTCACGCAGGACTCGCTGCGCGCGGCGATAGGCGTCGTGCCGCAGGACACCGTGCTGTTCAACGACAGCATCTACTACAACATTGCCTACGGCCGGCCCGAGGCGAGTCGCGAGGAAGTGATCGAGGCGGCACGTGCGGCGCATATCCTGGCGTTCATCGAGAGTCTGCCGCAGGGCTGGGACACCGTCGTCGGCGAGCGCGGCCTCAAGCTCTCGGGCGGCGAGAAGCAGCGCGTCGCAATCGCGCGCACGTTGTTGAAGAACCCGGCGATCCTCATTCTCGACGAGGCCACGTCCGCGCTCGACACCCAGACCGAGAAGGCGATCCAGGGCGAACTGCTCGAAATCGCGCGCAGCCGCACCAGCCTCATCATCGCCCACCGGCTCTCGACCGTCGTCGAAGCCGACGAGATCCTCGTGATGGAAGGCGGACGCATCGTCGAACGCGGCCGCCATCCCGACCTACTCGTGAAAAACGGCGTCTACGCCCACATGTGGGCACTGCAGCAGCAGGCCGAGGACGAGACCGCCTGATGGCGCCCCCGCTGCTGCAAGCGGGCGTGCGCCGGCACGAAGTCGCCGCGTGGGCGATGTACGACTTCGCGAACTCGGGCTACACGACGGTCGTCATCACCGCGGTGTTCAGCGCCTATTTCGTCGGTGTCGTCGCCGCGGACGCGCCGTGGGCGACCTTCGTCTGGACGCTAGCACTCTCGGCGTCCTACGCGCTGGTGATGCTGAGCGCGCCGCTCGTCGGCGCCTGGGCCGACGCCCACGCGAGCAAGAAGAAGCTGCTCTGGCTGACGACCCTCGGCTGCGTCGGCTTCACGGCGCTGCTGTACTTCGCGGCGCCGGGCGCGCTCGTGCTCGCAGTCGCCGCGCTCGTTATTTCGAATTACTTCTTCGGCACAGGCGAGAACCTGATCGCGGCCTTCCTGCCCGAACTCGCGCGGCCGCGGGCGCTCGGCCGGGTGTCGGGCTGGGGCTGGGCGCTCGGCTATTTCGGCGGTCTCGTCGCGCTCGGCGTCTGCCTCGCCTACATCGGCTGGGCGCGGGCGCGCGGGCAGGGCGCCACGGACTTCGTGCCCGTGACGATGCTGCTCACGGCGGGCCTGTTCGCGCTGGCGAGCCTGCCGACGCTGATCCTGCTGCGCGAGCGCGCGACAGCGCGCGCCGAGCCGTCGCGAAAAAGCGCTTGGTCGCAGCTGCGCCACACGCTGTCGCACCTCGACCGGCTGCCCGATCTCAAGGCCTTCCTCGTCTGTACCGTGCTCTACCAGGCGGGCATCCAGGCCGTCATCACACTGGCCGCGATCTACGCGAGCCAGGTGTTCCACTTCGATACCGAACGGACGATCCGCCTCGTGTTCGTGGTCAACGTCACGGCCGCCCTCGGGGCGTTCCTCTTCGGCCACGTGCAGGACCGGATCGGCCACGTGCGGGCGATCGCACTGACCCTCGTAGGCTGGATCGTGATGGTCGCCCTCGCGTGGGCGGCGCCCGACGAACGCATGTTCTGGGTCGCCGCCAATCTCGCCGGCCTGTGCATGGGCGCCTCGCAATCGGCCGGTCGCGCGATGGTCGGTCTGCTCGCACCGCCGGCGCAGCAGGCCGAATTCTTCGGCCTCTGGGGGCTCGCCGTGAAGCTCGCCTCGATACTCGGCCCGTTGACCTACGGCGTGGCGACCTGGCTTACGCACGGCGACCACCGCCAGGCCTTGCTCGTCACCGGCAGCTATTTCGTTGCCGGCCTGTGGACGCTGCGACACGTGCGCGCCGCACGCGGGCGCCGCGCCGCACAGCGTTTCGCGCGCGCAGCGGCATGAGCGCGGCCATGCTCCTCGAAACCGACTGGGCGCGCGACGCACCGCGGCTCGCCGCGGTGCGTCGAGCCGTCTTCATCGACGAACAGGGCGTGCCGGAGCATATGGAATGGGACGCCGACGACGCCGTGTCGACGCATTGGCTCGCGCTGGTCGACGGTGAGCCGGTCGGCTGCGCGCGCCTGCTGCCGGACGGCTGGATCGGCCGGATGGCGGTGCTGCCGGCGTGGCGCGGACGCGGCATCGGTCGCGCGCTGCTTGGCGCCGCGCTCGCGGCGGCACGAGAACGCGGGCACCGCACGGTGCGCCTGAGCGCCCAGCGTCACGCCGCGGCGTTTTACGCGCGAGCCGGTTTCGTCGTCAGTGGCGACGTCTACGAGGAGGCCGGCATTCCGCACGTCGCCATGCAGAAAACGCTGGCGGCGACCTGAAGCGGGTCCGCACAGGCGAACGCCGAATATCCGCACATTTCGCCGCGGCATCACGGGCTGCCGCCGCATCAGCCGGAATTTTTGCTGATAGAGTTCAGCTTCGCCGCGTCCGCGCGTGATTGCCTGGCGCGACGAGGATTTTTACCGGAGAGGACAAGGATCAAGCAGATGGCAGGACTTCACTCGGGAGAGGAAAACACCGGTTGCGAAGGCGTCGCAACCCCGGCTGCCGCGCCGCGCGCGGCCGTGGTCGGTGCGGGGATTTCGGGCGCCAGTTGCGCCGGGGTGCTCGCCGCAGCGGGATGGGAGGTCGACGTGTTCGAGAAGGCGCGCGGCGCCGGCGGACGCATGTCGAGCAGGCGCATCGAGCAGGGCTGGGCGACGCTCGGTACGCCATTTCTCTCGGCGAAGCGCGAAGCCTTCCGCGGCAAGCTGCGCGACTGGGCACGCCAGGGCTGGATCGCGCCCGTGCGCGGCAGCCTCTGGCAGGGCCGCGCGACGATCCATTGGGGCGAGGCGCAGTTGCAGAACCAGTATCGGCCGATGATCGAGCCTTCCCAGCTCGTCCGCTCGCTGCTCGGCGGCGCACGCCTGCATACCAGTGCCGAGGTGAGCGCGGTGGCGCCGCGCACGATCGTGCTCGCGGACGGTCGCACGCTCGCGGACTACGACTGCGTGGTCTGCAGCATGCCGACGACGCAGGCGATTCCGCTGCTCGGCGCGCTGCCCTTGCTGCAGGAGCGCCTCGGCGCAGTGCGCTATCGGCCGATCTGGACCTTCCTGATGCGCTGGGAAGGCGGGCCGGCGGCCGACGTCATCAAGTTCGACGACCATTTGCTCAATCTGGCCGTGCGCCAGGTCTCGGGGGGCCCAGGCCTGTGGGTCGTCTACAGCAGTCACGAGTTCGCCGAGACCTATCTCGAGGCCGGCTACGAGGAAGCGACGACGCGCGGCGCCTCGGCCTTGATGGGTCTCCTCGGCCTGCCATGGCCGGTCGAGGTCGAAGCCGCGCACCTCTGGCGCCACGCGCGGCCGGTCGGCGCGCTCGGCGGGTTCTGGGCCGGCGATCGCGAAAACCGCGTCGCCGTGATCGGCGACGGCGTCACCGGTGTCGGCGTCGAGCGCGCTTGGGAAAGCGGCGTGCGCCTCGCCCAGGCGATGCAGCAATCGAAGGAAGAATTGATGCCGTGACGCCTCAGGCGTCCGCGATCACGTAGCGGTTGCGGCCGCGGCGCTTGCCCTCGTACAGCGCGAGGTCGCCGCGTCGTCGACCGGCACCGGCGTCGTCGCGACGGTCTCCAGCACGCGTTGCGCCGAGCGCCCGGCCTCGTCGGGCGAGTTGCACTTCAGCAGCCAGAGAAACTCTTCGCCGCCGTAGCGATAGAGCGGCTCGTCGCTGCGCAGCGTCCGCTTCAAGGTCTCCGCGACGTGGCGCAGGACCCGGTCGCCGGCGGGATGGCCATAGGTATCGTTGATCGGCTTGAAATGGTCGACGTCAATCATCGCGACGTAGAGCGCGCTTCGCTTGCGTCGCGCTTCCTTCTGGTAGAGGAGATAGTCGCTTTCGATGTTGTGACGCATCGGCAGTTGCGTCAGCGGATCGCGACGCCCGGCCTTGGACAGGATCAGGGTCTTGAACGTCGCCAGCAGCTGAATGAGCGCCTCCTGCGATTGCTCGAAGGCGTCGAGTTCCTCGGCCGGCGCGGCCTCCCCGCGGACGATGCACAGGCAGATCGCCCGCATTGCGTCGTGCATCGCGCGGTGCGCGACGTCGACACGGTCGGCGGCGGCCGCGTCGAGCGACTCGAGATGCTTGTGATGGTGCGCGAGCCAGCCACCGAAGCGGCACAGCGCATGCGCCTGTGGGTCGATCACGTCGTCGTCGGGCGTCGTGTGCAGTACGGCGCAACGCAGGATGCGTCGCGTCCAGTCCATGTGGGCCTGGACGGCGGCGTCGAGTTCGGCGACGAGATGTTCGGTTTCTGGGAGCAGGGGCGTTTCCTCGGCTATCGGTGCGCGACCGGTTGCGCAGCAAAGCGGCGCGACGGGTCGCCCACGGGCGGGTTGGACTTACGCGAGTTCGCGCAGGACACGAAAGCCGAGATTGATGTCGAGTTCGTCTTCGAGGCGCCGCCTGCGTGCGGCGGCACGGCAATCCTCGGGGCCGTCGAACCAGGAGCCGCCCTTGGTGACGATGGCCTGCGGTTTGCCCTGCGCCGGCCGCTCGGGCAGACGGCTATGGCTCTCGGTCCAGGGGCTCGCCGTGAACTCCCAGACGTTGCCGGGCATGTCGTGCAGACCCCAGCGATTGGGCGCGTTCCGGCCGACCTCGGTCGCACCGCGGCCGATGAAACGGCGCGCCAGCAGATAGGGGCGCCGCGGGTGAATGGCGTCGAAGCCGCCACGCGTGTTGTAGCGCGCCTGCGAAGCGGTGATGCAGTTGCCGCAGGGGTAGGCGCTCGCGGCGCCGGCGCGGCAGGCGTACTCCCACTCCTGCTCGGTGGGCAGGCGATAGCGCTGTCCCGACTGCTCGGACAGCCATGCGCAGTAGTCGCGTGCATCGGTCTGACGTACGTTGATCGCGGGCTTGCGACCGGAAAGCCAGACCAGCTCGGCGCGCGGCCGCCACCCGGTCGCGTGCGCGAAGGCTTCGAATTCCTCGGTGGTGACGGGGCAGACGCCCAGGGCAAAACTGCGCTCGATCAAGGCCGCGCGACGCGGCCGCTCGTGGGCGGGCGCGGCCTCGTCGGTCGCGGCGCCGTATTCGAAGGCGCCCGCCGGAATCGTCGCGAGCAGCGGGCCGCTGCCGCCGGCGCGCAGCGCATCGCTGAAGACGACGTCGGGCAGCGAGAAGGCCTGGGCGGCGCGCACCTGCAGCGCGATCAACTCGCCTTCGTGCAGGGCGAAGGTGTTGGGAAGCGGCTCGGCGACGGAATCGAGGTTCATGGGCAGGCGGCGGGCAGACAGATCCGATTATGCCAGTTTCGGCGAGCCCCGCGGGCAGGGGCGGCCGGCGCGTCTGCCGCTAGAACTTGAGCGACACGCTGACCGCACCATAGCCATCGTTATCCTCCTGGGTCCGGAACTCGCGCGTGCGCAGGACGTGGGTGTAGCTCACCCGCACGTCGGGCCAGTCGAGTACGAAGCCGAACTGGAGATCGCCGACGAAGGGCTTCTTGTCGACGCTGCGGCTGTCGCGGAAGGTGTTGCCGTCGAGGAAGATGTTCTGTGCCACGGCGCGGCCCTCGACGCCGGCGAACACATACCAGCCGAAATCCGAGGCCGGACTGAAACGGGCCGCGGCGGGCAGGCCCTGGCGAACGTAGGGCGCGCCATAGTCGTTCGGAAGCTGCTTGCCGTAGCGCAGCGTGACGCCGGCGTTGGCGTAGGTGTAGACGTTCCCGAGCGCCGCGCCGGCGTGGGGAATGAGGTCGAACCGGGGGCCGCTGGCGTCGCCCGTCGCCGGCCCGCGCCAGCTGCGCTGATAGGTCAGGACGATGCCGGGCTCGTTCTCGAGTTGCGTGTCCCAGCCCTGCGGGTCGTCGGAGCCGAGAGCCTCGTGGAAGAATTTCTGCGTGTCCTCGGCGAAAGAGGCGGGACCGACCACGCCAACCGTGACGCCGAACTGGTCGAGCGTCGAACCCGAGTCGGCGGCGAGGCCGAGCGAGGCGTAGAGCCAGCCGGCGTAGGGGCGGTCGGTCAAGGGCGGGTCGGCGACCGTGATGTCGCTCGGCACGAAGGTGCTCTGGCCGAATGCGTAGCCGTGCCGTACCTCGCCGTGCTGCGGGAACCATGGCATCAGGCGCGCGAGGTTCACGGCCCACTGCGGTGGCGGGGCAGCGTCGCCCGGCACCCAGCCGACGCTGAAACCGTTCGTGTAGTGGCTGTCACTGCCGTTGAACCAGTCGTTCTCGAGCACGAAGCTCAAAGTTCCGGGCGCCTCGGAGGCGGCATAGGTGGGATGCGATGCCGAGGCGGCGATGAGCAACAGGATCAAGCGGCGTGTTTTCGTCATGTCGTATTCCAAGGGTTTTTCTTCAGCCTAGCAAAGCCGCGCAGCCTGGTGAGGCGTCGCGCAAGGCGCGCCTGCACAGGAAGCGGGCTGTCGTATGATCCGGACGGTGTTCGCGCTTGGCGCTCACCCGGTCCGCGCCGCCTTTTTGATGGAGGAAAACATGTCCGACCCGCTCACGGCGACGCCCGCCGCGCCCGCGCATTCCCTCGGCGACGAGTTCGCGCTCGACCCGGGCCTCGTCTATCTCAACCACGCGGCCGTCGCGCCCTGGCCGCGGCGCACCGCGCGCGCCGTCCAGCGCTTCGCCGACGAGAGCCTGCATTACGGCGCGAGCCATTTCCCGCGCTGGATGGAGAAGGAAGTGCAGTTGCGCGGTCAGTGCCGCGACCTCGTCAACGCGCCGTCGGCGGACGACATCGCGCTTTTGAAGAACACCTCCGAGGCCTTGTCGGTCGTCGCCCATGGCCTCGACTGGCAGGCTGGCGACAACGTCGTGATCAGCGACGAGGAATTCCCGTCGAACCGCATCGTCTGGGAATCGCTCCGCGCGCGCGGCGTCGAGACGCGCCGCGCACGCCTCGCCGCCGCGCCGTCGCCGGAGGATGCGCTCGCCGCGTGCATTGACGCGCGCACGCGGCTGCTTTCGGTCAGCTCGGTCGAGTACGCGAGCGGACTGCGCCTCGACCTCGATCGCCTGGGCGAGATCTGCCGCGCGCGCGGCGTGCTGTTCTGCGTCGACGCGATCCAGAGCCTCGGCGTCCTGCCCTTCGATGTCGCGGCATGCGGCGCCGACTTTGTCATGGCCGACGGGCACAAGTGGCTGCTCGCCCCCGAGGGCCTGGCGCTGTTCTACGTTCGGCCCGAGATTCGCGACCGGCTCCGGCTCAACCAGTACGGCTGGCACATGGTCGAGGAGGCGTTCGATTTCTCGCGCGACGACTGGCAGATTGCCGCGAGCGCGCGCCGCTTCGAATGCGGCAGCCCGAACATGCTCGGCATCCACGCGCTGAGCGCGAGCCTAGAAGTACTGGCCGAAGCGGGGACTGCGAACGTCGCCGCGCAGGTGCTCGCGCACAGCGCGTATTTGATGGACGCACTCGCCGCGCTGCCGGGCATCGAGATACTGACGCCGCGCGCGCCGGGGCGCTACGCCGGCATCGTGAGCTTTCGCCACGTCCGCGTCGCACCGGTCGAGCTGCACGCCCGCCTGATCGCGCAGCGCATCCTCTGCGCGCAGCGTGGCGGCGGCGTGCGTTTCTCGCCGCACTTCTACCTCACTCGCGAGCAACTCGACACCGCGGTCGCGGCGGTTGCGGCGGCGACGCGCTGAGCCGCGCCGGCTACGCGTCGTCGGCGAGCCGGATGCCCTGGAACTGCCAGCGTTCGTGCGGATAGAAGAAGTTGCGGTAGCTCGCGCGGATGTGGTCGGCCGGGGTCACGCACGAACCGCCGCGCAGGACCATCTGACCGCACATGAACTTGCCGTTGTATTCGCCGAGGGCGCCGGGCGCGGTGCGAAAGCCGGGATAAGGCAGGTAGGCCGAGCCCGTGTGCTCCCAGACGTCGCCGAACATCTGCAGCAGGCCGCCGCCGGTCGGCGCGACGACGGGATGGAAGTGGCCGGCGTCGCGCAGATTGCCGCGCACCGGAAGGCCCGCTGCACCGATTTCCCATTCGACTTCGGTCGGCAGCCGCTTGCCGGCCCAGGTCGCGTAGGCCTCCGCCTCGTAGTAGCTGACGTGACAGAGCGGCTGCTCGGGGTCGAGCCGGCGCACGCCGCCGAGCGTGTATTGCTGCCACACGCCGTCGACCCGCTCCCAGTAGAGCGGGCCGCTCCAGCCGAGACGCTTGAGCGTGGCCCAGCCGTCGGCGAGCCAAAGCGCGGGATTGACGTAGCCGCCGTCGTCGATGAAACCGAGATACTCGCCGTTGGTGACGAGGCGCGTCGCCAGGTGGAAGGGCTCGACATAGCTGCGGTGGCGCGGCATTTCGTTGTCGTAGGCGAAACCGTCGCCGCGCGCGCCCATCTCGTGCACGCCGCCCGGAAAAGACTGCCAGCCGAGGTCCGGCGCGAGCCCGCCGGGCACGGCGGGCAGGTCGTCGCGGTACGCCGGGCGCAGCGGATTGGCGTAGAGATTGAGCTTGAGATCGGTCAACAGCAGTTCCTGATGCTGTTGCTCGTGATTGAGGCCGATCGCGAGGCGCTTCTCGATTTCGGGCCAGACGGCGCCGCCGGCGCCTTGCATGAGTTTGAGCATCGCTTCGTCGACGTGGGCACGATAGCGAAGGATTTCCTCGACGCTCGGACGCGACAGGAAGCCGCGGTGCGCACGAGGATGGAATTCGCCGACCTGCTCGTAATACGAATTGAAGAGATAGCCGAAGCGCGGATGGAAGTCGCGGTAACCGGCAAGATAGTCGCGCAGCAGAAAGGTCTCGAAGAACCAGCTCACGTGTGCGAGATGCCATTTTGCGGGGCTCGCCTCGGGGGCGGTCTGGATCACGTAGTCCTCGGCGGCGAGCGGCGCGCAGAGCGCCTTGCTGCGCTGGCGCACGGCAAGGTAGGCGTCGGCCCAGAAGACGCGTGCGTCTTCCCGTCGTGTCGTTGCGGCCTGCGAAGCTGTCATCGCGCCTCCTGAGGGGTTCGAGGGTTCGTGGGAAGGGGGCGGGCGCGTGGAGAATGCGGCTTGGCTCGGCCGCGACGCTGCCCCTCCGATCATAGGTGGCCGCGCGCCTGAGTAAAGCCGCCACCGGAAACGCTCGCCGCCGCGAGGAGGCGAGGGCAGCGGCTCACTGGCCGAGCGCGCAGATGTTCTTGCCGAGTTCCAGTTCGCGGGCGCGCCGTTCGTCCACGTCGACCAGGCCGGCGTTGGCGCGCTTGATCTCGACGTAGGCTTCGGGAAATTCGGGCAGGCTCGCGAGCACGTGCGCCAGAAACGCCGCCTCGCCCTCGGCCAGCTTCCGCAGGCCCGGATTGCGCCGCTTCAGTTCGCCGAGCGTCGCGCGGTAGACGCCGTCGTCGTCGCCCGCGGTGATGTCGCTGAAATGCGCTGGCAGCACGACGGTCGCGTCGGGCAGCGCGGCCATGCGCGCGAGCGAGGCGTAGAGCAGCGGCGCCCAGGCGTCGGCGCGGCCGCCGAGATCGGGCCGCGCGATCGAGGTCAGGAACAGGCTGTCGCCGCTAAGCAGAAAGCGCTCGTCGACGAGGAAGGCGACCATGCCGAGGGTGTGCCCCGGAAAGTGCAGCACCTTGATCTCGGTCTCGCCGCAGCGCAGCGTCTGGCCGGCTTCGAGCGGACGGTAGTCGATGCGCGCGGGCAGAAGATCGGTCGGGTGGATCGCATCGTAGGGGTGCAGGTGGTAGCGAACATGGGCCTGTCGCCCGAGGGCAGGCCCGCCACTCAGATGGTCCGCATGGAGATGGGTGTCGAGCACGGCCTCGATCGTCGCGCCGAGCGAATCGGCCAGTTCGCGGTAATGCGCGACATGCCGCGCGGGGTCGAAAACCATCGCGTGACGCCCGCTGACGAGAACATGGCTCAGGCAGCCGCGCGCCGGCCGCACGACCTGGAACAGGGAAAAGCGCGCGTTGCGCTCGACCGTACGCGAGTAATAGAAATCGCCCCAGGCCTCCATTCCGCCTTCGAGGTTCATCGCCTCGAAGCCGGCGCGGCGCAGGCCTTCGGCCACGTAAGCGGACGTATTGCCTTCGGCGCAGACGGCGAGAATCGGGCGGTCGCGCGGCACCTTGTCCATGAGCTGTGCGTGTATGCCGCGCGTGACGGCCGCGCCCACGTCGTCGTCGGCGTCGAGATCGAGAAGTGTGTAATAGGGGACGTTGAGCGTCGGTACCGGGCGCGGGCCTTCGACGCGCCAGCGCTCGAATTCGTCGGCGTTGCGCACGTCGAGGATGAAGAGCGGCGCCGCATGCAGCAGGCTTTCCCAGACTTTCGCGGGGCTCGCGCTTGTATCCGGTGCCGGCATGGGATTCTCCTTGTCCGCGAAATGCGGAGGTGTTTGCGTGGCCGAGCCGTTTCGAGGCGCGGCCGCGCTTCACGCTATAGGCCCCGCCGCGGCACGGCGAGTTCCCGCGCGCGGGCAAAGTTCCCGTGCGCGAGCATGGACGCGTGGCGGCGCCTGAGGTAAAAGGCGAGTCTTGTCCAATCGCCGCGAGGCCGCATGCCGAGGTCCGTTCCGTTCCTGCCCTTGCTGCTCGCGCTCCTGCTGGCGCTGAGCGGGACTGCGTTCGCCGCCGAGGTGCAGGTCGCGGTCGCGTCGAACTTCATCGCCCCGATGCGCGCCGTCGCCGCGGGTTTCGAGCGGTCCACGGGGCACCGGGTGCGTCTCGCCTTTGGCGCTACCGGCAAGTTCTACGCTCAGATACGGAACGGTGCGCCGTTCGACGTCCTGCTCGCGGCCGACGACACCACGCCGGCGAAGCTCGAGCGCGAAGGCCGTGCCGTGGCGGACAGCCGCTTCACCTATGCGATCGGCCGGCTCGCGCTCTGGTCGGCAAAGCCCGGCTTCGTCGACGTCGAAGGCGCGGTGCTCGAACTGGGGCGATACCGGCGGCTGGCGATCGCGAATCCGCGGCTCGCGCCCTATGGCGCCGCGGCCGTCGAGGTGCTCGAGCGCCGCGGACTGCTCGCGCGCCTGCGCCCGCGGCTCGTGCAGGGCGAGAACATCGCGCAGACCTACCAGTTCGTCGCCAGCGGCAACGCCGAACTCGGCTTCGTCGCGGCGTCGCAGGTCTTCGTGGACGGGCGCCTCGGGCGCGGTTCGGCCTGGGTCGTGCCACAGGCCTTGCACGCGCCGATCCGCCAGGACGCGGTCGTCCTTGCCCGCGGGCGCGACAATCCCGCTGCTCGCGCGCTGATCGACTACATGAAGCAGGACGAAGCGCGGGCTATCATCCGCGCCCATGGCTATGACCACTGACGCGACACCGTGCTGAGCGACGCCGACTGGAACGCGATCCGCCTGAGCATCGAGCTCGCCGGCATCACGACGCTTCTGCTGCTCGTCATCGGGACGCCCATCGCATGGTGGCTGGCGCGCACCCGTTCCGCGTGGAAAGGCGCGGTCGGCGCCGTGGTCGCGCTGCCGATCGTGTTGCCGCCGACCGTGATCGGCTTCTATCTGCTCGTGCTGATGGGCCCTGAGGGGCCGGTTGGCCGGCTGACCCAGGCGCTCGGAATCGGCGTGCTTCCGTTCAGCTTCGCCGGCCTCGTCGTCGCGTCGCTGTTCTATTCGCTGCCCTTCGTCGTCCAGCCGCTGCAGAACGCGTTCGAGACGATCGGCGAGCGGCCGCTCGAAGCCGCGGCGACGCTGCGCGCCTCGCCGCTCGACCGCTTCTTCAGCGTCGTGCTGCCGCTCGCGCGCCCGGGCTACCTGACCGCGGGCGTGCTCGGCTTCGCCCACACCGTCGGCGAATTCGGCGTCGTGTTGATGATAGGCGGCAACATTCCGGGCGAGACGCGGGTCGTCTCGGTGCAGATCTACGACCACGTCGAAGCGCTCGAATACGCGCAGGCACACTGGCTCGCGGCCGCGATGCTGGCGTTCTCCTTCGTCGTCCTGCTGGCGCTCTATACGCTCAATCCGGGCGGGCGGCGAAAATGAGCGGCGCCGGCGAGGCAGCTATCCGCGCGCGCTTCCGCCTCGACTGGCCGGGCTTCGCACTCGACGTCGACCTCGATCTGCCGGGGCAGGGCGTGACCGCGCTGTTCGGCCATTCGGGCTCGGGCAAGACCACGCTGCTGCGCTGCATCGCCGGCTTGGAGCGCGCGGCCGAGGGCGAACTGCGCGTGCGCGGCGAGGTCTGGCAAGACGCGACGCGTTTCGTGCCGACGCACCGCCGCCCGCTCGGCTACGTGTTCCAGGAGGCGAGCCTGTTTCCGCATTTGTCCGCGCGCGGCAATCTCGAATACGGCATGAAACGCAGCCGCGAGCCGCTCGCGCGCGCCGCGCTCGACGACGTCGTCGGACTGCTTGGCATCGGCCGTCTGCTCGACCGGCGACCCGAGCAGCTTTCCGGCGGCGAACGCCAGCGCGTCGCGATCGCGCGCGCGCTGGCCGTGAAGCCGCGGCTGCTGCTGATGGACGAGCCGCTCGCGGCACTCGACTTCGCGCGCAAGCAGGAAGTTCTGCCTTACCTCGAGCGTCTGCACGACGAACTCGATATTCCGGTGCTCTACGTCAGCCATGCGCCCGATGAGGTCGCGCGACTCGCCGACCACCTCGTCGTCATGCAGGATGGGCGCGCGCATGCCTCGGGCCCGCTGGGCGACACGCTCGCGCGCCTCGATCTGCCGATCCGGCTCGGCGAGGACGTCGGCGTCGTGCTCGACGCGGTCGTCGCCGCGCGCGACCCGGCCTGGCATCTGGTCGAGATGGCGTTCGCCGGTGGCCGCCTCTGGGCCCGCGACAACGGCCAGCCGCTCGGCCACCGCGGGCGCGTCCGCATCCTCGCGCGCGACGTCAGCCTCTCGCGCGCGCCGGTCAGCGGAACGAGCATCCTCAACACCTTGCCCGCCGTTGTCGTCGACAGCGTCGACGACGGCCACCCCGCGCTCGTGCTGGTCAAGCTGCGCGTCGGCGACTCGCCGCTGCTCGCGCGGCTGACGCGGCGTTCGGCGCACGCGCTCGAGCTTGCGCCCGGCCGGCAGGTGTACGCCCAGATCAAGGCGGTGGCGCTGGTCGGCTGAACGCCGGCCGCGCCGCGCGACCAACCCCCGCTTCGTTATCTGGCGAGGTCTCCCCGCACCGCTTTCGCAATCCGTTGTCGCGCTGCGCAGCAGCCGTCGCAGCTGCGCGCGAGCCGTGGTAATACAACGTAACAATTCGCCATCATCCGCAAGCCAATCGGCCTGCGGATGGCGCTACGCTTGGCTTGTAGCAATCACAAGGAGCCGAGGATTTATGAAGAATGCGAGAAGCAGCAAAGCAAAGGCATGCGCCGTAGCAGGATTTGCATGGTGTGCCATCGGACAGGCCTTCGCGGCGACGCCGCCCGACGTGAAGCTGACCTTCATCGAGATCAACGACCTCCACGCCAACCTGATCGGGCACAAGGACCTCGTCCGCAAACCCGACGGCACGACGGCCGTGGCGATGCGCGGCGGCATGGCCCGCATCAAGACGATCATCGACGGCGCGCGCAGCACCAATCCCAACACTGTCGTCATGAACGTCGGTGATACCTTTCACGGCGGCGTCGAGGCCTTCTATTCCCTCGGCAACGCGGTCGCCGGCCCGCTCAATGCGCTCGGCATCGATGTCGGCGTGGCCGGCAACTGGGACTACTATTTCACGCCCGGCATCACGCGCGCCCGCTACGGGCGCATCGTCGGCCTCGAGGACGACGTCGTCGAGGCGACGCTGCCGGGATTCGACAATCCGGTCCCGATCAAGCGCCCCAACTTCCCGAACCTCGGCGCCAACGTCAAGGACATGACCGACCCCTTCATGCCCAAGGATTTCTTCGCGCCGACGCACATGATCACGCGCCAGGGCGTCAAGATCGGCTTCATCGGTTTCACCTCGGACATCGTCGAGCAGATGCACCCGCTGCTCGCCGAAGGTATGGATTTCGCGTACGGGCTCGAGGAACACAAGAATCTGATCATCCAGCACGCGCGCGCGCTGCGGCGGCAGGGCGCCGACATCGTCGTGCTCATGAGCGAGCTCGGCATCCACAAGGACATCGCGCTGTCGAAGCGCCTGGCCGCGATGCAGTCGGCGGGCGAACTCGAAGCGGGCCTGCTCGACGCCGTGTTTTCGGCGCATACGCACGAGTTGACCGAAAAGCCGGTCGCCGTGTCCGAGGACGGCAGCCCGCTCTACGCACCCGTCGTCGAGGCGGGCAACGACGGCCAGCTGGGCCGCCTCGACGTGACGATGCGCTACAAGGGCGAGACGACGACACGGCTCGGCCTGCGCCGTGCGGTCACGGAGCAGCACTGGACGCCGGCCGCCACGCAATGGCAGATCCTCGAGGTCGGCGAGTCCGTCCCCGAAGACCCGACGGTCAAGCAGCTCGTCGACGCCGAGCGCGCGCCCTTCCTCGTGCCCAACCCCAAGCTGCACGCGCTGCCCTTCGTCATGCAGTCGCTCAATCAGCCGATCGACACGGTCGTCACCCATATCGAGCCCGGCAGCATCGTGCACCAGGACGCGCTGTTGTCCGGGGTCATCCATCGCAACCATTCGAACGAGAGCACCTTCAACAACGTGTTCACGCAGATGCTGCTCGACCTGAGCCACGACCCCGAGCTCGCGATCCCCGACGCGAAAGTGTCGATCTCGCCGGCCTTCCGCATGGGGGCGACGATTCCCGAAGCACGCTATCTGATGGAGAACGGCGTCGTCGCGACGGGCGCGCTCACGCTCGAGGACGTCTATCGCTTCTTCCCGATGTACTACGGCGTGGTGACGGCGCAGACGACCGGTGCGGACCTCAAGCGACGCGTCGAGGATTCGTTGAAGCACACCTATTCGTCCGACGCCTTCAACCACGGCACGGGATGGGCGACGGCCTGGGGGGGTGTGAAGCAGACGCTCGACCTCGGGCGCGGCGACCCGCGCGAGGACGGCCAGTTGAGCCGCCTGCTGTCGCTGCGTTACGACTCGGGCGAGGAGGTCAGGGATGATGAAGTCGTCACCGTGATCGGCTGCCGGCGCCTGCCGATCGATTATGTCGGCACCGTGTGCGGGCAGCCCGGGTTCGCGAACGAACAGACGGTCAAGCGCGCGGGCGGGGTGCTGCCGATCTCGATGATCGATCTCTTCGTCGACACGCTCAAACGGGGCTACAAGCTCAAGACGTCGAAAACCTCGGTCGAGGACCTGAGCCGGTTCGCGATGTTTCCGTCGACCCCCTTCATCCAGCCGCTCGAAGGGACCGGCGGATACGTCCAGCCGGCGCCGACTGAGGACCCCTGCGGCTATCTCAAATGGAAGTGCCAGCCCGATCAGCCGCTCTGAAGTCACGACGTCAGCCGCCGTGACCGCTTGACGGTTCACGCAAACCGCTGAAATATGGAGCCCCGGAATCTGTTCCGGGGCTTCTTTTTTTTCTCAGCTTATCCCTCGCTGCCGCCCGCGGTCCCTGCGCCGCGGGCGGCGCGCCTGCGTGAACACCGTGATACATCCCCCTATGGAGAGCAAGCGCATTTTAGTAGTGGACGACGACCAGGAACTGCTCGACATGGTCTGCCGTTACCTCGGTGAAAACGGCCTCGACGCCCACGCGGCGGCCGACAGCGTGCACATGGACGCCTGGCTGGCGAGCAGCAGGCCTGACCTGATCGTGCTCGACGTGATGCTCCCCGGCGAAGATGGCCTCTCGGTCGTGAAGCGGCTCAAGTCGCGGCTCGACGTCCCGGTCCTGATGCTCTCGGCGCGCAGCTCGGACGTCGACCGCATACTCGGCCTGGAAATGGGCGCCGACGACTACCTGACCAAGCCGTTCCACCCGCGCGAGCTGCTCGCCCGCATCCATGCGCGCCTGCGCAGGTCGCCCGCCCCGCGGCAGGAAGACGCGCTCGAGGCGGGGTCTTTCCGCCTCGATTTCGTGCGGCGTGACGCCTACAAGCACGGCCAGCCACTCGCGCTGTCGACCGCGGACTTCTCGCTGCTGTCGCTCCTGATGCGGCATAGCCACCGGGTTCTCGACCGCACCCAGCTCGTCGACCTGGCGTCGGCGATGGAGCGCATGCCGTTCAACCGCTCGATCGACGTCCGCGTCGCGCGGCTGCGCCGCAAGATCGAGGACGACCCGGCGCAGCCGCGCTACATCCGCACCGTGCGCGGCAGCGGCTACCTGTTCGTGCCCGACGGTGGCGACGAGCGGTGAAGCTGCTGCCAGGCAGTTTTTACTATCGAACCGCGGCGGCGCTGTTCATCGCCACGCTGGCGAGTTCGGTCCTGCTCGTCGGCATCGGCTGGCTGCTGGTCGGCAAACCGATGGTCAAGCACCAGGCGATGACCTTCGCCAGGCAGATCCAGAACGCCGCCGACACCTATCGCATCGTCGCCGGGCCCCGACGCGCCGAATTTCTTGCGCACCTCGAGCGCGACCAGGCCCTGACGCTCGAGCCGGGGGCGACATCGGCGCTGAGCGGCGAACGTCCGCGCCTGCCGTATTTCGGCCATCTCGAAGCGGCGGTCTCGCAACTCGCCGGCAGGCCGGTCCCGCTGCTGCGGCGCGGTGAGGTGTATTCCTTCGATTTTCCGCTCGGCGACACGCGGCTGCGTTTTCATTTCAACGAAAACAGGACCGGTGCGGCGCCGGTCCTCGCGCTCTCGGCGATGACCGTGTTCGCGGTCCTCTCGAGCCTGCTGGCGGCCGTGCTCGTCGGCAAGTACACGGCGCGCCCGATCGAGACGATCGCCCACCGCACCGAGGCCCGGCACGAAAGCGGGCTGCGCGGGCCGATTCCCGAGGAGGGGCCGCGCGAGCTGCGCGAAATCGTCCGCAACTTCAACCAGATCAGTTCGCAGAACCGCGACCTGATCAACAGCAGTTCGATCATGCTCGCCGGCATCTCGCACGACCTGCGCGCGCCGATCACGCGTGCGCGCATGGCCCTCGAACTCGCGCGCGCAAGCATGGACGAGAGCCTGGCGCTGCGCATCGAGCGCGCGCTGATCCAGATGGAAACGCTGATCGCGCAATATCTCGACTTCACCGGCGGCAGCATCAAGGAGGGCGCCTCACCGCTCAACATCTCCGCGCTGCTCAGGGAGGTGATGCAGACCCACAAGCATTCCGAAATCCATCTCGACGTGTCGTGCGAGGAGGTCGCCTACCTGCCGTCGCGCGCGTTCATCCGCTGCGCACAGAACCTGATCGACAACGCGGTCAAGCACGGCCGTGGCGCGCCGATCGACGTCTCGTTCCGCAAGAGCGCGTCGATCTGGACGCTCGAAATCGCCGACCGGGGCCCGGGCATCCCCGACGCCCAGCTCGAGCGCGTCTTTCAACCCTTCCTGCGCCTCGACAACGCGCGCACTCAGACCGGAAGCGGACTCGGGCTCTCGATCGTCCAGGAAATCTGCCGCACCCAGGGCTGGTTCATCACGCTGCTGCCGCGCCCCGGCGGCGGCCTGATCGCGCGCCTGGCCCTGCCGGTCGCGGTGCAGAGTTGAGCAGGCCGCAAACGCTTCGCAGGGATGGCGGCCCGCGGCGCTGCCGGCACGTCGGGCGCCGCGCCCGGGTCCGCGCGCACGATCCGACCCGCAGACGCGCTTTATCCGGGTGTCTTGTGCTTCACTAGCGGTATGAGGTGTCTGCTGCTGGTCCGCTTCGTCAGTTCGTTCTGCCTGCTGCTCGGCGCGGCGGTGCTCTTTTTCGCGCTCGCCGGCGCACCGCGCGACCTTGCCCCGCTTGTCGACGCGGTGAGCCCGAAGAGTGCGCTCATCATTGTTTTCGCGGCGCTGACCCTGATCCTCGGCGAACTTGACGCACGCTGGGCGCGGCGCGTGCGCGTCGGCCTGGGCGCGGGAATCGTCGTGCTCGCCGCACTCACGCTTGTCCAGCAGGGCCTGCGTCTATATCCCCACCTGGCGGCCTGGCCCTGGGCGCTGCTTTTGAGCCTCGACGTGGGGATCCCTGCCGGCGCCGAGACCTTCCGCGCCGTGAACATGGCGACGACCGCAGCCCTCGGCTTTGCGCTCTTCGGCGTCGCACTGATATTGCTCGAGCGGCTCGGACGCCCCGTGGTGCTGTGGACCGTTCAGCTGCTGTGCGCGGTCTGCTTCATGCTCGCGCTGATGGTCGTCATGATCCACGTAATGGGCGTGTCCTTCGTGCTCGACGGTGAGGCGCCGGCCGGTCGGGAAGCGGGCTGGCCCGCGGCGGCGGCGCTGCTGCTGTTGAGCGTCGGGCTTTATTTCGGCGTCAGCCGCCACGCGGAGGCCCGCGCGTACTACGCCCGCTACGAAGACCACAAGATCATCGGCGTGACGACCTTTCTGCTGCTCGTGACCGCAGTCGGTGCGGGGCTCGCCGGCGCCGGCATCCTCTTGCGCCAGTCCTACGAGGTGTCGCAACAGACGCTGAAGCAGACTCAGGCAAGCAAGGCCATCCTGTTCCACGACACGCTCATCGCCGCGCAGAACCAGGCCTTGCGCGTCGCGCGGCTGGTGGGCGAACTCGAGGGCAGCCACCTCCGGTCGCTTTTCCTTGGCCTCAACGATTCGCGCACGGCCACTGACGGCGCGCAAAAGAACTACGAACTGGCGGCGCTCGAGATCATCGAGCCCGACCTCGGCCGGACCGTGGCGCTCGGCGAGATCGGCGGCGAAACGGCTCGCGTCGCGCTGCGCGAACCGGCGAACACCTGGCTCGTGCGGCGCGGCGCCTGGCTGCTCGAAAGCCATATCCCGATCGCGCGGGCCGGCGGCTTCACGGGCACGCTCGTCACCCACATCCGCCTGCACCGCGTCGAGCAGCTGCTCGAGCAGGCGCGCGGTCTCGGGCAGACCGGCGCGCTGGTCGTCTGCGCGCCGCGCGACGCGACGAGCATGCAATGCCTGCCTTCCCGGCAAAACCCGCAGCACGGGCGCGTCATGCTGCAGCGCGTCGGGCCGCCCTTGCCGATGGCGCGCGCGCTCGCCGGCGAAGAGGGCATCGCCGTCGCTTACGACAACTTCGGCGTCAACGTCATCTCCGCCTACGGGCCGATCGGTTCGACCGGTCTCGGCATGGCACAAAAAATCGCGACCGCCGAGCTCTACGCGCCGCTGCGTGAACGCCTTGGCCTGGTCGTCGCCAGCGTGCTCGGGCTCACGCTCGTGGGGGCGGCGCTGCTCTGGCGTCTCGTTCACCCGCTGACCTCCCGGCTGCTCGAGACCCGGGCGTATCTGCAGGGGCTGACGAACAGTGTTCCGGAAGCGGTCATCACGACCGACGAAGGCGGTGGGATCAAGACGTGCAATCCGGCGACGACCGCGCTGTTCGGATACCTCGAGCCCGAGCTTCAGGCACGGAAAATCGGCGCGCTTTTCGCACCGACGTCGGCGGTCGCCGAGCGGGCGGACGAACTGATCGACAGCAGCGGAAGGATGCGCAGCACCGGCAAGGTCGCGCTCGAGCGCCTCGGCAGCCGGAAGGACGGGACGAGCTTCCCGGTCGAACTGACCGTCACGCCATTCAACCTCGAGGGCAAACGGCGTTTCGTCGCGGTCGTGCGCGACGTGTCCGCGCGGCAGGCGGCCGAAGAGGCCTTGCACCGCAGCGAGGAGATGTTCCGCGCGCTGGTCGACAACGCCCCGGACGTCATCATCCGCATCGACCGCGGGCACCGTCGGCTGTACGCCAACCCCGCGTTCGAGACGATCACCGGCCTGGCGCGGCACGCCGTCATCGGCAAGACGCACGAGGAATCGGGCATGGCCGCGCTGGTGAGTCTCGATTGGTACGGGACGGTCGACGAAGTGTCCGAAACGGGGCAGGACAAGGTCGTCGACTTCACACTGCACGGCCCGGCCGGGCCCCGCTTTCTCCAGGTCCGTTTCGTTCCCGAGCGGGCGCGCGACGGGTCCGTCCAGTCCGTCCTCGCGCTGGGCCGGGACGTCACCGTGGCGAAACAGGCGGAGGCCGTCCTGCGCGAGAGCGAGAACCGCCTGCGGCGGATCACGGGCCACGTGCCCGGCATGGTTTTCCAACTCGTGAGCGCGCCGGGCGCGGAGCCGACGTTCAGCTACGTCAGCGAAGGGGCGAGCGCGCTCTGCGGGCTGGCGAGCGAAACGGTGCTGGCCGACGCGCCACGCTTCCTGGATCTGATTTTCGACGAGGACCGGCCGCTGTTCGAGCAGTCGATGGCGCAGTCGGCGCGCGGGCTCTATCCGTGGAGTTGGGAAGGGCGGATACGCGCGGGGAGCCTCGGCGAAACCTGGGTCAGCCTGCGCGCTACGCCAACGCTGCTGCTCGACGGCGGCGTGGTCTGGGATGGCATCATTCTCAACGTGACCCAGACCAAGCTCAACGAACTCGAACTGCGGCAGTCGCGCGAATCCCTGCGGCTGCTGACGGCTCACCGCGAGGCAGTGCGCGAAGACGAGCGCAAGCATATCGCGCGCGAGATCCACGACGAACTCGGACAATTGCTCACCGCGCTGCGCATGGAGGTTTCCGCGGTCGGCATGGCCTTCGGCCGCGATAATCCGGAACTGGACGAGAAAGTGCGGTCGATGAAAACGGTCATCAACCAGACGATCCAGACGGTTCGCCAAGTGGCGACGTCCTTGCGCCCGGCCGCGCTCGACCTCGGGCTCGAGACCGCGATCGACTGGCTGGCGAGCGAGTTCTGCAAGCGTAACGCGGTCGAGTGCGCGGTCGCGATTCCGGGCGAGATCGCGCTCGACGAAGTCCGCGCGACCGCGCTGTTCCGTATCCTGCAGGAAACGCTGACCAACATCGCGCGTCACGCCGGCGCGACCTCGGTCTCGATAAAACTGAAAACGACCGGCGAGGAGATCTGCTTGAAAGTCACCGACAACGGCCGCGGCTTCGACCCCGAGGAAGCGAAGCAGGGCGGCAGCTTCGGCTTGAAGGGAATCGCCGAACGCGTACTCATCCTCGGCGGAACGATGACGATAAAAAGCGCACCGGGGCAGGGGGCGGAACTCGCGGTCTGCATCCCGGCCGCGGACCCGGCAAGCGGAGGGGTGCAATGATCCGAGTGCTGATCGCAGACGACCATGCCGTCGTCCGCCAGGGCCTGCGGCACGTGCTGTCCGCCTCGCCCGACATCGTCGTCGCCGCCGAGGCGGCGGACGGATTCGAGGTGCTCGAGAAGATCCGCAAGGAGGCCTTCGATCTTGTCTGCCTCGACCTGTCGATGCCGAATCTGAGCGGTATCGACCTGATCAAGCGGATTAGGCTCGACTGCACGACCTTGCCGATCCTCGTCCTCAGCATGCACAACGAGGCGCAGTTCGCGGCACGCGCGCTGAAGGCAGGCGCGGCCGGCTATCTGACCAAGGACAGCGACCCCGAAACGCTGATCGGGGCGATCCGCAAGGTCGCCTCGGGCCGGAAGTTCATCGACCCGACGCTGGTCGACGAATTGATCTTCGAAAAAATCCTGACCGACGAGCGCGCGCCGCACGAGCAACTGTCCGATCGCGAATTTCAGATCGTCCGGCTGATCGCGCAGGGCGAATCGCTGAACCAGATCGCCGACAAGCTCTCGCTCAGCGCCAAGACGATCAGCACCTACAAGGCGCGAAGCATGCAGAAGCTGGGTATTTCGAACCATACCGAGCTCGTGCGCTACGCCATCGCCCACCATTGGATATGATCGCGCGCCGTCACTTCTGCGCTCGCGCGTAGGGATTCCCTTACAGACAGACGGGCCGCTTCGCCGCCTGCGAATCGGCCCGCGAGCCCAGGCCGGGCGCGCTGCTCGGCCCCGATGCGGGCCGTCTCGCCTGCCGCATCTTCTGATTTTTCACCTCGACGGGCGCGCCGGATTTCCCTACAGCGCCGTCAGCCCATCACCCGAAATGCTTCCTGCGCCGCATCGCGCGATTGCGGCTTCCACACGCTGATCTTCAGCCGCACCTGATTTTTTCCAAGCGCGTCCCCACGCACCATAGCGCCTCCGAACAACGGGCTCGCCCGATCGGTTTTTGTCAGCCAAGACCAACTGTTAGAGGAAGCGCAATGAGTGACAACACGAATACTCCGCACGACAGCGACGCGGAGCGGGGAGAGGCCAGCACGCTGAGCCGCCGCGAAATGCTGAAGAGCCTGGGAATGGCTGGCGCCGTGTGCGCCGTCGGCCTGACCGCCGTCAAGGGGGCACAAGCGGCGCTGCCGACCTTGTCCACGCCGTTCTCGGTGGCGACGAACGAAGGCTTCCCGCTGCCGAAAAGCCCGGAAGAGATCTGGTCGCTCGACTACGCCGGCAACCTGTTTCCCGGCATGCGCAACGGCCCCGCGCTGTCCGCGTTTTTCTACCCCGCGACCGGCATGTACATCGAGGACAACGGCTCGATCAAGGTCGCCGACGCGCGCAATTCGCTGATCCGCAACATCTCCAACCTCGGCGACGTGACGATCTTCAGCGGCAGCATGCAGCAGTATCCGTTCAAGGACGGCAGCGCCGTCGACACGAACTTCAACAGCCCGAACGACATCGACAAGCTCAGCGACGGCACCTACGTCGTGGGTGATCGCGAGAACAACGCGATCCGCCGCGTGTTCGCCGACGGCTCGGTCAAGACGATCGCCGGCCAGGGCAACTGCAAGAACAAGTACAACGGCGACCAGAGCATCGGCACCCAGGCGCTGCTCAACCGCCCGTTGACGCTGACCGTCGCCCGCGAGAACACCGCGTGGCACACCGTCGACACGGTCTACTTCTGCGACCGCGACAACCAGCTGATCCGCAAGCTCGTCCCCAACGGCGACGGCACCTTCGCCGTCGTCACCGTCGCCGGCACGCCGCCGACGCCCGGTGCCGACCCCTGCGGCGCCTTGACGTATTACCCCGGCCGCGTCGACGGCCCGACCGCCACGGCGAAATTCCGCGGCGCCTGCGGCATCGTGCTGAGCCCCGATCAGCGTTACCTCTACATCGCCGAACGCGACAACAACATCGTTCGCTGCATCGACCTGATGAACAACGTCGTCAGCACCTATGCCGGCGTGCTGATGGTCGGCCAGAAGCAGGGCGCTTTCGTCGACGGCCCAGCCAACGAGGCGCGCTTCAACGGCTGCTCGCAGATCGACTACGACAACGCGGGCAACCTCTACGTCGCCGACCGCTTCAACCACGTGATCCGCAAGATCACGCCGAGCGCCGATCCGATGGTCGGCAAGATGGTGTCGACCTACGCCGGCGTGCCGATGCAGAGCGGCCGCATCAGCGGGCCCGCGAGCAAAGCCAAGTTCTACGAGCCCTGGGGCCTTTCGGTCGACCGCAAGAACAACCTGATCTTCATCGGCGATACGGCGAACAGCCGCGTAGCCGTGATCGGGCCGTACAAGGCGATCTGGGCCGCATTCGTCGAGCGGGTCAACAAGTCCCGTCTGTTCGAATACCAGCAACTCATGGCGCTGTACCAGAACTACTACCGCGGCGAGCAGATGCGCGATCCGCAGATGCCGAAGTCCTACGCCAGCGAAAGCACGGGCGAATTCAGCGCGCCGGACGGCACGCTGTTCAGCGACGCACCGCGTTCGACCTACTAAAGCCAACCCGAGGGGGCTCGCCCCCCTCGTATTCAACCTCAAGTGGAGCAACGAAAAATGCAAAAAGGGATTCTTTCCCGGGCCGTACTGGCCACCTTCGCCGCCGGCGCGATCACGGCGGCATTTCCTGTGGCGGGCCAGACGCTCGCCACGACCGCGGCCACCCTGCCGGTGCAGAAGCCCGCCCCGGACAGCAAGACCATGAAACTCACGCTGCTGCAGATGGGCGACATTCATGGCCACATGATCCCGCGCGCCCACCTGCGCAACGACGGCAACGGCGCGATGCTCGGTGGCCTCGCCTACATGTACAGCAAGATCCAGGAGATTCGCGCCAGGAATCCGAACACGCTGTTGTTCAACACCGGTGACACCATCCAGGGCAGCGCCGAGGCGCTCTACACCAAGGGTCAGGCGCTCGTCGACGTGCTCGACCGCTTCGGCGTCGTCGGCTTCGCGCCCGGCAACTGGGATTACCTCTACGGCGCCGAGCGCTTCGTCGAGCTCTTCGGCAGCGGACGCTGGGGCGCGGTCGCGGCGAACGTCTATTACGATCCCGCGATCTACCCCGACAAGGCTGGCCAGACTGTCCTGCCGCCTTACCGCATCCTGACCGTGAACGGCCTGAAGATCGGCGTCATGGGCCTGAGCACCGAGCGCATCACGCTGGCCCCGGGACCGTTCGCCACCGCCGGCCTGATCGCGACCAGCGAGGGCCAGGAAGTCCCCGGCGTCATCGACACCCTGCGCAATCAGGAAAAGGTCGACCTCGTCATTCTGGTTTCTGAATTCGGCCTGGCGAAGAACGTCCATTTCGCCGAAAACTTCCCCGGCATCGACGTCGTCCTGTCGGCCGACATGCACGAGGAAACCCGCGATCCGATCACGACCAGCAACGGCACGATCATCAGCGAGGTCGGCCAGGACGGTACGCGTCTCGGTCAGATCGATCTCGACATCCGTGACGGCAAGATCGCGAGCTGGAAATACACCTTCAACACGATCGACACGAGCACGATCCGTCCGAACCCGGTCATCGCGCAACTGGTCGCCGAGAAGCGCAAGGAGTTCGTCGCCGGCAAGTTCTTCAAGAAGCACGTCAATCCGTTCAACGGCATGGTGCTGAAGACGCCGATCGACAAGGTCGTCGGCAAGGCCGATGTCGCGCTGCATCGTTCCAACTACTCGGACGCCGCCGTTCCGGGCGCGATCGAGGGAACGTCGCACAACTTCATCGCCGATGCCTTCCGCGAGCAGGCCGGTGCCGATGTCGGCCACATGCGGGGCTTCCGTTACGGCACGCACATCGCGCCGGGCGACATCAAGCTCGACGATCTGTACCACTACATCGCGATCGGGCCCCAAGTGGCGAAGACGACGATCACCGGCCAGATGCTCAAGGACGATCTTGAAAACAACGCCGCCGGCTCGTTCAACTCGGACATCTTCAAGTGGACGGGCGGCTGGCAGCAGGCGCTGAGCGGCGTGCGCTACGACCTCGACCTCTACGCCTCCCTGGGCGCACGCGTGCAGAACGCGCAGGTGTTCAACCAGGCGACCGGTCAGTGGGAGCCGCTGGATCCGGCCAAGAGCTACAGCTACGCGGGCTATTGGTACGACCAGGCGCCGAAGAAGGTCGGGGCGCTGGTTTCCGCGAACCCCGTCACTGCGGTGAAGGGCGCCGCCGGCGAGACGCTGGACGGCACCGAGGTCGTCGTCAACTACCTCAAGACGCACAGCGCGAACCCGGGTGAGAGCCGTATCCGCCTGGTGAACCCGCTGCCGGCGGCGGCTTACGGCAGCGCCGAGATCCAGCCGCTGAAAGGCGTGAGCAGCGCGTACTGAGGCGTGCGGGGGGCGTCGCCCGAGTGGGCGGCGCGGCAGTCCCCCGTCGCAGTAAATGTTGCGGGCGTCGATCGACGTCGACCGGCGCCCGCAGCCAACGGTTGTTTTGCAAGCGAGAGATGCCCATGCAGTGCAACAAACCCAATTCCCGTTTCCTTGGCAAAAGCCGGGGATTCACGCTCCTCGAACTCCTCGTCGTGCTGGTCATCATCGGCCTGCTCGCGGGGTACGTGGGGCCCAAGTATTTCGCCCAGATCGGCAAGTCCGAGGTGAAGACCGCGCGCGCTCAGATCGACGCGCTGGAAAAGGCGCTCGACCAGTACCGCCTCGACGTCGGCCGCTACCCGGCGACCGAACAGGGCCTGGCCGCGCTGACCGAGCGGCCGCAGGACGAAGCCAAATGGGCCGGACCCTACCTCAAGAAGGCCGCGCCGCTCGACCCCTGGGGCAAGCCCTACGTCTACCAGCAGCCCGGCACCCACGGTGAGTACGACCTGTCTTCCTACGGTACCGACGGCCAGCCTGGCGGCACCGGCGAATCCGCCGACATCACGAACTGGTAAGCGCGATGGCACAGTTCGAGGTCCGTGGGGTGGGAAGCGCGTCGGCGATCGTCTCGCTCGTGCTCGAGGCGCCTGACGCCGCGAGTGCCGAGGCGCGCGCCGCCGCCGACGGCCTGACGGTGCTGTCGGTCCGCCGCCGTGCGAGCGGGGACGGCTGGCGCCTCGGCCGCGCGAAGCGCTTCCCGCTCCAGCTTTTCACGCAGGAACTGCTGGCCCTGCTCAACGCGGGCCTCGCCCTGGTCGAGGCGCTCGAGGCGCTCGCCGAAAAGGAGGCGCGGCCCGAGAGCAAAAGCGTTTTCGACCAGCTGCTGCGCGCGCTTTACGAAGGGCAAACCCTGTCGGCGGCGCTCGAGAAGCTGCCGGCGGTTTTTCCCGCGCTCTACGTCGCGAGCATCCGGGCGAGCGAGAAAACCGGCGACCTGCCGGAGACGCTGCGCCGCTACATTGCCTACCAGGCCCAGCTCGACGTGATCCGCAAGAAACTCGTCAGCGCGTCGATCTACCCGCTCGTGCTCATCGGCGTCGGCGGGCTCGTCGCGCTGTTCCTGATGGCCTACGTCGTGCCGCGCTTCAGCGAAGTCTATGAAGGCCTGGACGGCGACCTGCCGCTGATGTCGCGTCTGCTCATGCAGTGGGGCCAGTTGCTTGAACAGCACGGCAGTGCGGTGCTGCTCGTGCTGGCGGCGCTGCTGGCGGGCCTCGTCTTCGGTCTCACCCGGCCGGCGCTCAGGGCCTGGGCGGGACAAAAGCTCTGGCAGATTCCATCGGTCGGCGAGCGCATGCGCGTCTACCAGCTCGCGCGTTTCTACCGCACGCTCGGCATGCTGCTCGCCGGCGGCGTCTCGATCGTGCCGGCCCTCGACATGGCGTCGGGAATCCTCCATGCCTCGCTGCGTGACGGCCTTGCACGGGCCGGCGCGCGCATCCGCGAGGGGCAGCCGATCTCGTTCGCGATGGAAGCCAATGGTCTGACCACCCAGGTCGCGCTGCGCATGCTGCGCGTCGGCGAGCGCACCGGGCAGATGGGCGAAATGATGGAGCGCATCGCGGCCTTCTACGACGAGGAAATGGCGCGCTGGGTCGACTGGTTCACCAAGCTGTTCGAGCCCTTGCTGATGGCCGTGATCGGGGTCGTCATCGGCGCACTCGTGGTCCTGATGTACATGCCGATCTTCGAACTCGCGGGGAGCATTCAATGAGCATCGCGCAACAGGTTGCGGCCGACACCGCGTTTCCGATCAGTGCCGGGCAGTTCGGCGCGGCGCGTGCCGAGGCGGCGCGCAGCGGGCGCCCGCTGCTGAACGTGCTCGACGAACAGCTCGGCCTGCCGGCGCAGGACTTCGTGCGCCGCCTCGCGCATACCGTGCATTACCCCGTGCTCGACGCGCACGCGCTGCGTTCGCTCACGCCGGCCTTCGATCTCGTGCCCTACGCCGAGGCGTTCGCGCACGACTGTCTGGTGCTGCGCAACGCGGGCGGGCAGCTTTACCTGGTTCTGGCCGATCCGTTCGCGCCGGACCTCGTTGCCTGGGCCGAAGGCCGGCTCGACCGGCCCTTTACGCCGGCGCTCGTCGCGGCGGCCGATCTCGCGGCGCTGCTCGCGCATCACGAAGACCAGCTGCGCGCGATGGACGCGATGGTGCTGTCCGAGACTGCGCCGGACCGCTCGGCGGAGGAGATCGAGGACCTCTCGCTCAAGGCGATCAGCGAGGACAGCAGCCCGGTCGTCAAGCTCGTGCGCTCGACGCTCTACGACGCGCTCAAGAGCGGCGCGAGCGACGTCCACCTGGAAACCGGCGCGACCGGGCTCGCGATCAAATACCGGATCGACGGCGTGCTCAGCGCGGTCGGCAACGCAGCCGGGCAGGACACGGCTGAGCAGGTCATTTCGCGCATCAAGGTGCTTGCCGAGCTCGACATCTCCGAGCGGCGCGTGCCGCAGGACGGCCGCTTCAAGGTCGCGGTGCGCGGACGCGAAGTCGATTTCCGCGTCTCGATCATGCCGAGCGTGTTCGGCGAGGACGCCGTCCTGCGCGTGCTCGACAAGCAGACGCTCTCCGACCAGATGCAGGGCCTGCGGCTCGACAGCCTCGGCTTCGACGCCGACAGCATGGCGATGCTGCGGCGCATGGCGCGCGAACCCTACGGAATGATCCTGGTCACCGGCCCGACCGGTTCTGGCAAGACGACGACGCTTTACGCCGCGCTGTCGGAAGTGAATACCGGCCTCGACAAGATCATCACGATCGAGGACCCCGTCGAATACCACCTGCCCGGGGTGCTGCAGATCCCGGTCAACGAGAAGAAGGGCCTCACTTTCGCGCGCGGCCTGCGCTCGGTGCTGCGGCACGACCCCGACAAGATCATGGTCGGCGAAATCCGCGATCCAGAGACCGCGCAGATCGCGGTTCAGTCCGCGCTGACCGGCCACCTCGTGTTCACGACCGTGCACGCCAACAACGTCTTCGACGTGCTCGGCCGCTTCGTCCACATGGGCGTCGACGTATACAGCTTCGTCGCGGCGCTGAACGGCATCTCGGCGCAGCGCCTCGTGCGCCAGATCTGCAGCCACTGCGCCGAGCTATATGTGCCGAGCGCCGAACTGCTCGCCGAGTCGCGGCTCGCCGCCGACGCCGTCGCCGGGTTCGACTTCCGCATCGGCCGCGGTTGCGAACACTGCCGCGGCTCGGGTTACCGCGGGCGGATCGCGATCGCCGAAATTCTCCTGCTCAACGACGAGCTGCGCGAACTCATTCTCGAGCGCGCACCGATCCGGCAACTGAAGGAGGCCGCACGCCGCAACGGCGTGCGCTTCCTGCGCGATGCCGCGCTCGAACTCGTGCGCAAAGGGCAGAGCACCTTACAGGAAATCAATCGTGTCACTTTTGTCGCCTGACGCGCTCTACGTCGCCCTCGCGCCCGAGCACGTCGCCCTCCTGCACGTGCGCGGCGGCCTGCGCCCGCGCGTGCTCGCGCGCGAGTCGGTCGCCGTGGATGCCGCTTCGACCACGGGCGCGGCCGAAAACTGGCGCGCCACCCTCGAGGCGATGCGCCACGCCATCGACGGCAAGCCCTTGCGCGGCGCGCGGACCCACGTCGTGCTCGCCAACGGCTTTGCGCGCTACCGGCTGGTGCCGTGGCGCAGCGGCCTGCGCGACCGCGAGGAAAAACAGGCGCTCGTCCGCCACGGCTTCGCGCGCGTCCACGGCGAACGCGTCGAGCGATGGGCGCTGCGCTGGAGCGAAGGCGGCGCTTCCGAACCGGCAGTCGCCTGCGCCATCGATCAAGGACTGCTCGCCGGGATCGAGGCGGTCGCCGCCGACGCAGGCCTGCGCCTGCTCTCGGTCCAGCCCTACCTCGTCACCGCGTTCAACGCCTGGCGCAAGCAGCTGCGCGAGAACACGGCATGGCTCGTGCTCCCCGAGCGCACGCGCGTCTGCGTCGCGCTGTTCGAGAACGGCGTCTGGCGGCACGTCGCCGTGCGCGCGTTGTCCGGCCGGCTCGACGAGGCGCTGCCGGTCCTCCTCGATCAGGAAGCCTTCGCCGCGCAATTGCCAGGACTTGCGGCCCCCGTCTATGTCCACGCGCCCGCGGCCATGGTGCCAGGGCCGCGTGCCGAGGACGAGCCGGTGCACGCGCTGACCGTCGCCGACGCCGCGCGCTTCGGCGCCGCCCGCCACCGCGCCCACGCGCTCTCGCTTTTCGGAGGCGACGATGCGTGAACTGAAGATCGATTTCGCAGACACCCGCCGCTTGCCGCGCAGCGTGACGCTCGCGCTGCTCGCGGTGTCGCTCGCGCTCGCTGCCACCGCCGTCGACGCCTACCGCGACGCGCGTGCTGCGCTCGACTACTGGCATGACGAAGTCGCGCAACGCCAGGCCGCGAGCAGCCGGGCGGCGCGGACGCCGGCGCCGGCGCGCGGCGTGGACAAAGCCGCTGCGGCGGAGCTTGCGCAGGCCCACGAGATCGCCGCGCAGCTCGCGCTGCCATGGGATCCGCTGTTTCGCGCGGTCGAAGCGGCGACGCCTGCGGACATCGCACTGCTCGGCGTCGAGCCGAACGCGCAGAAACGCAACCTCAGGCTGGTCGGGGAGGGCAAGGACATCCATGCGGTCCTCGGGTATGTGCGACAGCTCGAAGCGCAGCCGCTGCTTCGCGACGTCTATCTGCTCGACCACGGCACGTCCGACGCCGACCCGCAACGGCCGGCGCGTTTCGTCATCGAGGCGGCGTGGGGAAGCGGATCATGATGGCGGCGCTATCCCTGTTGCGCCGTGCCGAGCGCGCCATCGGCCGCAGCGGCCTTGGCGCGCTGCTCGTGCTTGCCGGCGCAGCGGCCTTCCACCTGCTCGCGGTGATGCCGCTCGAGGCCGAGATCGCCGACCTGCGTGCACAGGCCGACGGCCTGCAGGCGACGGCGCAGCAAGCGCGGCGGGCGACGGCCGCACTCGAGGGGTCCGAGCAGTTGCAGACCTTCTACGGGCTCATTCCCGCGTTCGGCGACGCGCCACTCCTGCTGAACGAGGTGTTCGGCACGGCGGCCCGCTCGGGCGTTCGCATCGACGCGAGCCATTACCGGATCGCCGAGGACAAGGGCGGCCGGATCACGCGCTACGAAATCACGCTGCCGGTGACGGGGTCCTACGTGCAGGTGCGCAACTTCGTCGCGTTCGTCCTGAGCTATGTGCCGAGCCTGTCGCTCGATGCGCTCGCGATCCGCAAGGACAAGATCGACGACGGCGAGGTCCGGGCGGACATCCGGATGACGCTTTATCTGGAGCGTGCGTCATGAGCCTGTCGCCGGCAAAAAGAAAGATCGCCCTCGGCGTCGCGCTCGCGGCGACGCTCGGCGCGACGGTGTGGGTCGGCGAGCAGGAAGACGCCGCGCCCGAACTCGTCGCGCAGGCGGTGCCGCGGCCTGCCGCCGAGTCGGCCGGGCGGCCGGCGCCGCCCGCAAGCGGCCCGGCGATCACGCGCGGCGGCCTCAAGCGCGAGATTTCGCGCGAGCCGGTGCCCGACGTCTTCGCCGCGAAATCCTGGTACGTGCCGCCCCCGGCGCCCAAGTACGTTCCGCCGCCTCCACCCCCGCCGCCCCCCGCGCCGGTGCCGCCGCCATTGCCCTTCGTCTATCTCGGCAAGCTCGTCGACAACGGTGAAATCACGGTTTTCGTCGTGTTCAAGGGCCGCAATCTCGCCGTCAAGGCCAACGAGGTGATCGATTCGACCTACCGGATCGACAGTGTCGACGCACGCAGCATGGCGCTGACCTACCTCCCCCTGGACATGAAGCAAACCCTCTCCCTCGGAGAAAGAAATTGAAAACGAAGCACGTCGTTGTGAGTCTTGTCTGTGTTCTGGGCCTTTCGGGCTGCGCTGCCGACCGCGCCTTCACCCGCGGCAAGGGCATGCTGGAGCAGGGCCAGACCGAAGCCGGTCTGCGCGAGGTCGAAAAGGCCGCGCGCATCGCCCCCGAGAACAAGGAATACCGGATCTACCTCGCGCGCCAGCGCGAGGGCTCGATCAACACGCTGCTCGGTGAGGCCGAGCAGGCGCGGCGGACCGGGCGCCTCGACGCCGCCGAGCAGGCCTTCCGTCGCGCCCTCGCGCTCGATGCGGAAAACCGTCGGGCGGCGGACGGCCTCGAGGCCGTGGCGACCGCGCGGAAGCATCGCGTGCTGCTCGCCGAAGCCGAGACGCTGGCCGTGCAGGGCAATCTCGCAGCCGCGGCGACGAAGCTCGACACCGTGCTCGCCGAGGACCCGCGCAGTGCCGAGGGCCGCGCGCTGAAGACGCGACTCGCCGCGCTGAAGGCCGAGAAGCGGTCGGAACTGCCGGGCTTGCGCTCGCTCTTCGAGAAGCCGATCACGCTCGAATTCCGCAACGCCGACCTCAAGGCGATCTTCGAAGTCATCTCGCGCAGCGCCGGGATCAATTTCATTTTCGACAAGGACGTCCGCCAGGACCTCGTCGCGAGCATCTTCGTCAGGAACACGCGCATCGAGAGCGCGATCGACTTCCTGCTCATGAGCAACCAGCTCGCGAAGAAGGTGCTCAACGAGAACACGGTTCTGGTCTACCCGAACATCCCGGCGAAGACCCGCGACTACCAGGATCTTCGGGCCAAGACCTTCTATCTCGCGAGCATGGACGCCAAGCAGGCGCTCAACATCGTCAAGACCATCGTCAAGACCCGCGACGTCGTCATCGACGAGAAGCTCAACACGCTCGTGATGCGCGATACCCCCGACGCGATCCGGCTCGCCGAAAAACTGCTCGGAAGCCAGGACCTCGCGGAATCCGAGGTGCTGCTCGAGGTCGAAGTGCTCGAGGTCAGCCGCAGCCGCCTGAGCGACATCGGCATCACGCCGCCGACCGAGGCGACGTTCCGCACGCTCGGTCCTTCGGGCGCGCCGAGCACGACGCTCGCCGATCTCAAAGGGCTCAACTCCGGGCTGATCGGGGTGTCGTCGCTGAGCGCGAGCGTGCGCGCGCGCATGGACAACGGCGATACCAACCTGCTCGCGAACCCGCGCATCCGCGTCAAGAACCGCGAGAAGGCCAAGGTGCACATCGGCGAGCGCGTGCCGATCATCACGACCACGGTGACCTCGGCCGGCACGACGAGCTTTTTGCCCGAGACGGTCAACTATCTCGACGTCGGCATCAAGTTCGAGGTCGAGCCGCTCATTTCGCTGAACGACGAGGTGACGATCAAGGTCGCGCTCGAGGTGAGCAGCCTCGGACAGAAGAGCGTGACCAAGAGCGGCAGCGAGGTCTACCGGGTCGGCACGCGCAACGCGTCGACGACGCTCGCGCTGCGCGATGGCGAAACGCAGGCGCTGGCTGGTCTCATCAGCGACGAGGAGCGCGAGACGGTCAACGGGATTCCCGGCTTCGGCCGCATCCCGGCGATCGGCCGGCTGTTCGCGAGCAAGAGCAACAGCACCGACAAGACGGAGATCGTCCTCCTCATCACGCCGCACATCGTGCGCAATCTCGACCGCACGGCGCTCACCGCGTCCGACTTCGCGGCCGGCACCGATTCGGCAGCCGGCAGCGCGCCGGTGACGCTGCAGGCGATCACGCCCGAAGTCATGCGCGCGGTCGAGGAAGGCACGGCAGGCGCGCCGGGCGCGGCGCCCGCGGCGCCGGCGGACGCACCCGCAGGCGGCCAGGCGCCAGCCGGGGTGGAGATCGGACGCGAACCGGCGGCCGAGGGCGGCGACGCCGCGGGCGAACCGGCCGCAGCGCAGGACGCCGAACCGGGGAACGCAGCGCCCGAGCCCTCCGCCGACGGCGACGCACAGGAAGGGTCCTAGCATGGGCGCCTCCCGCCAGCAGCCGGCGCGGGCCCGCCGCCGCGGGGCCGGCTTCACGCTGATCGAACTGGTCGTCACCGTCGCGATCGTCGGCATCCTCGCGACCGCAGCGATGCCGATGGCCGAAGTGACGGTGCGACGCAGCAAGGAGCAGGAATTGCAGCGCGCGCTGATCGAGATCCGCAGCGCGATCGACGCCTACAAGGAGGCCTCCGACACCGGGCGCATCGCCCGGGCGGCCGACGCGAGCGGCTATCCGGCTTCGCTCAGGGTGCTCGTCGAGGGCGTGCCCGACGCGCTCGCGCCGCAGGCGGCGAAGATCTATTTCCTGCGCCGTGTGCCGCGCGACCCGATGACGACCGACCGGACGCTGCCGGCCGAGGAGACTTGGGGCTTGCGCAGCTACGCGAGCAGCGCCGAGGCGCCGCAGGAAGGCGAGGACGTCTACGACGTCTATTCGAAGAGCGACGGGGTCGGCCTGAATCAGGTGCCGTACCGGGAATGGTGAAGACGATGGTCATGCGCAAGCGAGGCGCGGGTTTCACGCTGATCGAGATTCTCGTCGTGATGGCGATCGTCGCGACCCTGCTGACGATTGCCGCGCCGCGATATTTCAACCAGAGCGACCGGGCAAAGGAGGCCGTGCTGCGCCAGAACCTCGCGGTGATGCGCGACGCGATCGACAAGTATTACGGCGACGTCGGCGTCTATCCCGAAAGCCTCGACGCGCTCGTCGCCGGCAAGTACCTGCGCCGCATTCCGCCCGATCCGATCACCGAGAGCGACGCCACCTGGGTGACCGTCTCGCCTGAGGATCCGGCGCAGGGCAGGGTATTCGACGTTCGCAGCGGCTCGCCCGCGCACGCGGCATGGTGAGCGTCGCGCCGGCGCGACGCCGGCCAGGGCGGCCAGCGCAGGGCGGGTTCACCTACATCGGCCTGCTGGTGCTGATCGCCTTGCTCGGCTTCAGCCTCGCGGCGACCGGCGTGGTCTGGAGCCAGGCGCAGCAAAGGCAGAAGGAACGGGAGCTGCTTTTCATCGGCAACCAGTTCCGCGAGGCGATCGGCCGCTATTACCGCAGCACCCCCGGCCCGGTGAAGGAATATCCGCAGAAGCTTGCCGATCTGTTGCAGGACCCGCGGCAGCTCACGACGCAGCGCCATCTGCGCAGGATCTACCGCGACCCGATGACCGGGGAGGCCGACTGGGCGCTCGTCACGGCGCCGTCGGGCCGGATCATCGGCGTCTACAGCCATGCGTCGGGACGGCCGATCAAGCAGGGAAATTTCCGCCACCGCGACCGCGGTTTCGCCGGCAAGAACCACTATTCGGAATGGTGGTTCGTCTACACGCCGGTCGAGCAGGCGACGGAAGCCGAGGCGCCCGGCTAGGCTCGGCATGTCGACCCGCGCCCGGCTCGCGCCGGTATCGGGTCAGCCTCGCCCGCCTGCCGGCGCGACACGACACGATTCAGCTCAGGCGCACCTCGATGCGGTGTTCCTGCCCGTCGTCGACGAGCGGAATTCTGGCGTGCGGGCGCCCGGCCTGCAGGACGCTCGCTTCGCGGACCGGCGCGCCGTCGACGCTCACCTCGATCGCCTGCGCCGCAGGCTCGTGGAGGCGGCTGACCGTGATGTGGTGCGGCGTGTCGCGGTAGCGGTAGTGGATCGTGTAGCTCGCCCAGTGATCGGGAACGCGCGGCGCGATCAGCAGGTGGTCGACCTCGCGGTGCAGGCCGAGCAGGGTTTCCGTCGCCAGGCGATACATCCAGCCGGCAGCGCCGGTATACCAGGTCCAGCCGCCGCGACCCGTGTGCGGCGCGGCGCCGTAGATGTCGGCGCACATGACGTAGGGTTCGACCTTGTAGCGCGCGATCGCGTCGGGCGTGTTGCCGTGGTTGACCGGGTTGAGCATCGCGAAGAATTCCCAGGCGCGCGCGGTGTCGCCCATCATCGCGAAGGCCATCGTCGTCCAGATCGCCGCGTGGGTGTATTGCCCGCCGTTTTCGCGCACGCCCGGCACGTAGCCCTTGATGTAGCCGGGTTCGAGCTCGGACTTGTCGAAGGGCGGGTCGAGCAGCTGTATCAGCTTTGCCTCGCGCCGCACCAGGCGCTGGTCGACCGCCGCCATCGCCTGACGCGCGCGCTCGGCCTCGCCAGCGCCCGAGATGACCGACCAGCTCTGGCTGATCGAATCGATCTGGCACTCGTCGTTGAGCGCCGAGCCGAGCGGCGTGCCGTCGTCGAAATAGGCGCGCCGGTACCAGGCGCCGTCCCAGGCCTGGGCCTCGATGTTGCCGCGCAGCTGCGCGGCCTGCCCGCTGCACAGGTCGGCGAGCGCGAGGTCGCCGCGGTCGCGCGCGAGCGCGGCGAACAGGTCCAGGTTCTCGTACAGGAACCAGGCGAGCCAGACGCTCTCGCCTTTGCCCTCGCGGCCGACGAGGTTCATGCCGTCGTTCCAGTCGCCGGCCCCCATGAGCGGCAACTGGTGCACGCCGAAGCGCAGGCCGTGCTTGATCGCGCGCACGCAGTGCTCGTACAGGCTCGCGGCTTCGGGCGAGCGCTGCGGCTGGTCGTAGTAGGCCTCTTCTTCCGGGTTCAGCTCGCGCCCTTCGAGGAAGTGGACGGACTCGTCGAGCACGCCGGTGTCGCCGGTCGCGCGCACGTAGCGAACCGTGGCGTACGGCAGCCACAAATAATCGTCGGAGAAATGGGTGCGCACGCCCTGACCGTTGGGCGGATGCCACCAGTGCTGCACGTCGCCCTTGAGGAACTGGCGGCCGGCGCAGCGGATCAGCTGTTCGCGCGCGAGCCAGGGCGCGGCGTGGACCAGGGCCATCGTGTCCTGCAACTGGTCGCGGAAGCCGTAGGCGCCGCCCGACTGGTAGTAGCCGCTGCGTCCCCAGAACCGGCAGGAGAGGGTCTGGTAGACCAGCCACCCGTTCGCGAGCACGTTGAGTGCGGCGTCGGGCGTTTCGACGTGCACCGCGCCGAGCGTGCGGTTCCAGTGCTCCCACACGGCCTCCAAGGCCTGCCGCGCGCCGGCCGGTCCGCCGAAGCGCTGGACAAGATGGCGCGCCTCGTCGGCGTCGTGCGCGGCGCCGATGACGAAGACGAATTCACGTGTCTCGCCCGGGTCGAGCGCCATCCGTGTCTGCAGCGCCGCGCAGGGGTCGAGGCCGGCCCCGGTGCGGCCCGACAGGCGCTTGCGCCGCATCGCCGCCGGGTCGCCGAGCGTGCCGTTGCGGCCGATGAATTCCGAGCGGCTTCCGCTCACCGAGCGCTCGCGCTCGCTGACATGGGCGAAGACGACGCGGTGCGCGTATTCACGGCTGTAGGCGTTGCGGGCGAGCAGGGCGCCGCTGAAGCCGTCGACCTCGGTCACCACGTGCATCATGTTCGCGTGGCGCCACTCGCCGAGCACGAGTTCCCAGTAGCCCGTCAGCGACAGCGTGCGCGGGCGCTTCGACTGGTTGTGTAGCTTGACGGTCACGAACTTGACCGCCGCATCCATCGCCACGTAGGTCGACAGCTCCGACGCGATCCCGGCTTCATAGTGCTCGAACACGCTGTAGCCGAAGCCGTGGCGGCAGATGTAACCCGAGCGTCCGCGGGCGGGCAGCGGCGTCGGCGACCAGAACGCGCCGGTTTCCTCGTCGCGGATATAGATCGCCTCGCCGCTGGTGTCCGAAAGCGGGTCGTTGTGCCAGGTCGTCAGCCGGAACTCGTGCGCGTTTTCCGACCAGGTGTAGGCGCCGCCGCTTTCGCTGACGACGGTGCCGATATGCGGACTCGCGATCACGTTGACCCAGGGCGCCGGCGTGGTTTGCCCGGGTTCGAGCATGACGACATATTCGCGACCGTCGGGCGTGAACCCGCCGAGGCCGTTGCTGAAAATCAGATCGCGCGGCGCCAGCGGATAGACCGTCTCGCGCGCGACCTGCAGCGGCGGCTCGAGGCGGTCGGAGGCACGCTCGGCGGATACGCGGCGCTCGATCTGTTCGATCAGGGTTTCGCGGGTGTCGCTGAAAACGATGCGCGCGACGGTCTGCAGCAGCACGCGTTCGTCCTCGGACAGTTCCTCGGCGCGCCGCACGAAGACGCCGCCCGGCTTGTCGAGCATGTGCGCTTCGGGCCCCGCGTTGATGCGGCCCATGATCTGGTCCTGCAGGACCGCGCGGTAGCCCGAGAAATCCTCGTTCACGATTACGAGATCGGCCGCCAGGCCTTTCATGCGCCAGTAGGCGTGGGCCTGCAGCACCTGTTCGACGAGATCCATGCGGTCGAGGCTGGCGATGTGTAGCAGCACGATCGGCAGATCGCCCGAGATCGCGAAGCGCCAGAGTCCGGATTGTCCGAGCTGGTTGCGCGCGATGACGCTCGGCGGGGCGCGGCGCAGTGCGCTCGCGTAGACGACCGAGCTCGCCAGACGGCCGTATATCTGCGCGTCGGCCTCGTTCGCATTGAGATGGCGCAGCACTTCGAGGCTCTCGAACCAGGCCATTTCGAACGCGCGCTCGACGAAGTGCCGGTCGCAATATTTCTCGAGCAGGGCGAGCGCGGCTTCCCGCGTGTCGGCGACGCCGGAGATGATCTGCACGGTCGCGGCGTGGTCCGGCGACACCGTGACGACGCGGCGGATCGCCACGATCGGGTCGAGTACGGCGCCCGCGGTATTCGACAAGGCGGACGCACCGGCGTCGCTGTCGAGCATGACCGGGTTGACGGGCGTGCGCCCGCGCCCGATGAAGCGCGCGCGGTCGGTTTCGAACGACGGTTCGCCGCTCATCGTCCCGGGCGCGGCGAGCAGGTGGAACATCCACGGCGTCTGCTCGCCCGGCGTGCGCGGACGGCGTGTGCACAGAATCGCCTGCCGTTCGGCGACGATTTCGGTCTGCACGAAGAGATTGCTGAACGAGCGGTGGGCGAGGTCGGCATTCAGTGGTGCGAGCACGACCTCGGCGTAGCTCGTGACTTCGATGTGGCGCGCTCGGGCCGACTGGTTGGTCAGCGTCACGCGGCGGATCTCGACGTCGTCTTCCGGCGAGACGCAGATTTCGGTGTGCGCTTCGATCGCATGGTCGCGCCGCCGGTATTCGGCGCGCGCCTGCACGAAGATCGCCTCGTAATGGTCGGCGCGCTGCAGGGTCGGCTGATGCGCGGTCGACCAGTAGCGGCCGCTGTCGCGATCGCGCAGGTAGATGAATGTCCCCCAGCCGTCCGACGTCGGGTCCTCGCGCCAGCGCGTGATCGCATATTCGTTCCGGCGGCTGCAGCTGCCGCCGGCGTGGGTCGCCATGACGTGATAGCGGCCGTTCGACAGCAGGTGGACTTCGGGCAGCGGCGTATTGGGCTCGGTGAAGACCCGCATGATCGTGCCGGCCTCGGCGCTCGGCGGCCGCGCCGACGCGCTGACCTCCGCGGCATGCGGATGCAGGGTCGCGCCCTTCTTCGGCACGCGCTCCTGCAGCAGCAGCTCGGTCGCGCGGGCAAGCGGGTCGGACATGAAGCGACGCTGCATCGGCTGGTCGAGCAGGACGTGGGCATAGGCCAGAAGACTCATGCCCTGGTGATGCGCCATGAACGCGCGTACGGTCGCGTGCGCCTTGCCGCGGGGCACGCGCGAGGGCGTGTAGTCGACCGCTTCATAGAAGCCGCAGGCGCCGAGAAAACCCTGGCGCGCGAGCGTCTGCAGGTTGCGGCACGCTTCGCGCGGCATCACCGTGAGGGCGAGCGCCGTGGCGTAGGGCGCGATGACGAGGTCGTCCCCGAGACCGCGTTTCAGGCCCAGCCCGGGCACGCCGAAGGCGCGGTACTGGTAGACCTGCTGGGCGTCGGTCGCGTTGTAGCACGATTCCGAAATGCCCCATGGCACCGCGCGCTGTCGTCCGTATTCGATCTGGCGCGACACCGCCGCCTTGCAGGTCTGTTCGAGCAGGGTGTCGGGATAGCTCGGCATGATCAGTTGCGGCATCAGGTACTCGAACATCGAGCCGCTCCACGAGATCAGGCTCATGTGTCCGCCGTGGCTCGTCAGCAGACGGCCGAGCGCGAACCAGTGTTTCTGCGGAAGCTGGCCCTGCGCGATGAGCAGGAAGCTCGCCAGCCGCGCTTCCGACGCGAGCAGGTCGTAGCACGCCGGATCGCGGCGGCGTTCGCCGACGTCGTAGCCGATCGTCAAAAGACCCCCGGCTTCGTCGTAGAGGAACGCGAAATCCATCGCACCGAGTTCGCGGCAGCGGCCGATCAGGCGCTCGATCGTCTCGATGCGCGCCTGGGCACGCGCCGCGCCGCTCGCGCCGGCACTTGCCGCGAGCGCCGCGAGCGTCGGGTTGGCGTCGCGCTGCCCCGGCTCGGGAACGAGGAATTCGAGCTCTTCGCGCAGCGCGCGCATTTGCCGGTCGAAGGCGCGTGCCCAGTAGGCCAGTTCGCCGTCGATGTCGATGTCCGCCGGCAGCGCGGCGACGAGCTTGCCGACCGCCTGGTGCATCGCGTCGAGGGCGCGCAGCGCGTCGGCAGGCGTCGGCGAACCCTCCGCCGCGAGCGTCCGTAGCCGCGCCTGCAGCGCGCGGATTTTTTCCTCGAGCTCGGGGGCGGGCGAGGCGGGAAGCTGCTCGGCCAGGACCTGCAGCGTGTCCTCGAGGCCGCGCAGCGCCGCACCGTTCACGACCGGCCGCGCGCCGAGTTCGTTCAGCCCGGCTTCGAGGGTCAGCAGGCAACCGGCGAGGTTGCCGCTGTCGACCGAGGAGACGTATCGCGGATGCAGCGGCTGCAGGCTCCGCGTGTCGTACCAGTTGTAGAGGTGGCCGCGATAGCGCTCGAGCTTCGCCATCGTGGCGAGTGTGTTGTCGAGGCGCTGCAGGCATTCCCCGGCCGTGATGTAACCGAAATCGTGCGCCGCGAGATCGGCGAGCAGGGACATGCCGATGTTGGTCGGCGAGGTGCGCGAGGCGACGGCCGGCGTGGGATGTTCCTGGAAGTTGTCGGGCGGCAGCCAGTTGTCGTCGGCGCCGACGAAGTCATCGAAGTAGCGCCAGGTGCGCCGTGCCGACGCGCGCAGGAACACGGTCTGCTCGCTGCTCAACCCCGGGCTGCGCGCGGCGAGCGGACGGCTGATCCACCAGCCGACGAGCGGCGCAAGCAGCCAGACGAGGACGAGCGGAAGAACCTGGGCCTCGTCCGCCCGCCCGTCCATCGCGAGTGCGAAGCCGACCGCGAGCGCGAGCGCGGGGGCGAACCACATTTCCCGGAAGAAGCCGGGGATGGATCGGCGTGCGTTGCGCCGCGCGTAGGACGGCAGATGCCAGAGCAGCAGGCCCCGCCGCGTGAACGGCATGCGTAAAGCCGAAGCCGCGATCGCGCCGAGCGACACGAGGGCCTCGTAGGGCAGGAAGGCCAGCGCCAGCAGCGCGAGCGCGATGGGCCGGGCCGCGGACCGGCTCGTCAGGCTCAGGTGAACGAGCCAGTCGCGTTCGTGCGGTTTGCGGATCAGTTCGATCAGGGTCGACAGCAGCGTGGGCACGAGCGCCACGCCGACGACGAAGAGCGTCCACAGCCACGCCGGCCCGGGACCGGCGAGCCAGCCCGCGAGCAGCAGCACGAGCAGCGCCGGCGGGACGAGGCTGCGCCGCAGATTGTCGAAAAGCTTCCACCACGACAGCGCCGAGAGCGGGTTGGGCTGGCGTCCGGATTTGCTGCCGTCTGCGCGGGTAATGCCCGGCACGCGCGGCAGGAGCCAGCCCGCGAGCTGCCAGTCGCCGCGTATCCAGCGGTGGCGGCGGCTCGCTTCGACGGCGACGCTCGACGGATGTTCTTCGATGAGCTCGACGTCGCTGACCAGCGCCGAGCGCGCGTAGCCGCTTTCGAGGAGGTCGTGGCTGAGGATGAGATTTTCGGGAAAGCGTCCGTCGAGTGCCTGGCGGAAGGCATCGACGTCGTAGATGCCCTTGCCGATGAACGAGCCCTCGCCGAACACGTCCTGGTAGACGTCGGAGATCTCCCGTGTATAGGGGTCGATCCCGGAGTCACCGGCGGCGAGCTTGGCGAAGCGGGACTGACTGGCGCTGGTCAGGCTGATCGACGCGCGTGGCTGCAGGATCGCGTAGCCCTCGACGATGCGCCCCCTGGTGGCGTCGTAGACCGGCCGGTTGAGCGGATGGGCGATATTGCCGACCAGCGCGCGCGCCGCATCGCGCGGCAGTTGCGTGTCGGTATCGAGCGTGATGACGTAGCGGATCGCGTCGAGCAGCGCGGTGTCGCCGACGATGTCCGAGAACGCCGTCTGCGCGCCGCCGCGCAGCCGCGCGTTGAACGCCTCGAGCTTGCCGCGCTTGCGCTCGTAGCCCATCCATACGCGTTCGTAGGGATTCCACACGCGCGGGCGATGAAACAGATAGAAGATGCAGGGACGATCGTCGGCGTAGCTTGCGTTGAGCGCCTCGACTGCGGCCCGTGCGTAAGCGATCAACGCCGCGTCGTCGGGCAGGGTTTCGGTCTGCGCGTCGGGAAAATCGGTCAGCAGCGCAAAGAACAGATTGGGGTCGCGGTTGCCGAGATAGCGTATCTCCATGGCTTCGAGCAGGGTGTCGACGTCGTGCCGGCTCGCGAGCAGGGTCGGCACGACGACCACGGTGCGCTCGGCGTCCGGGATGCCGTTCGAGAAATCGAGGCGCGGCACGGCGCGCGGCGGCAGGAGGAGCGTGACGAGGAGATTGACGAGCGGCACGGCGAGAGCCGAGGCGGCGACGACGAGTGGGAGGGCGAGCAGCCAGAGCCGCGCGTCATCGGGCATCAGGCCGCCAGTCTCGCGGTCGAGCACGAAGACGAAAGCTGCAGTCACGAGTGCGGTCAATGCCAGGATCGAACCGAGGTACAGCGGCAGGCGGATGCGGCCGGCGCCGCGCAGGAGGCGCGACGTGCGCGAGAGATGGCAGGCGACCGCGCGCTCGAGCTGCGGCCGTCCCCGGTCCACGAGCCAGTAGCCGACGTGCGCACGGCGGTCGTCCTCGCCGTGTTCGTCGGCGGCCGCGCGTGCGAGCGCGATGGCTTCGCGCGCGACCGCGGGCTCGCCGCAGGTGCTGCGGCGCGCGATGTCCTCGACGACATGGCGGTAGCGGTCGCGGGTGGCGAAATCCTGGCGCGCGTGCATCGCGGTCGGGTCTTCGCCGAGGGTCTGCTCGACGACGCTGAGCGATTCGACGAAGTGCGTCCAGTCCATGCCGCCGATGAAGCGCAGGCTGCCGATGCTGTTGGCAATGGAAATCTGGTTCGCCGCCGCCATGCGCGCGGCCGTCTCCGACAATTCGCCCGCGCTCACGCCCTGTTCGAAGAGCTTGTGCTCGACCCAGGTCTGCACGAAGCCGAGCGCCGGCCCCTGCGCCTGAAGGCGCTCGTAGAACTCCTCGACGAAGGGCGCGGTCAGCGGCACGTCGGCGCGGGCAAACTCGGCCAGCAGTTGAATGAGCTGGCCGGACTCGCCCTCGGCCGCCGCCACCATGCGGTCTGCCCAGACGATCGCGGCGTCGCGTGCCTCGCGCCGTTGCGCGATGCGCACGCCGACGCGGCGCAGGTTCTCGAGCAGGGCGAGCTGCAGCATGATCGGGAAGGCCCACAGTTCGCCGAGCCTCAGGGGCTCGGCGCTCTGGTAGGCGGCGAGGAACTGGCTCGCGTTGTCACGATCGACGCGGCCGTCCATGTGCGAGATCAGTTGGAGCGCGAGGTCGTAGATGCGGGGAAAGCCCGCCGAGGGGCCGTCGGCGAGGCGCGGCAGTTGCCGGCTGTATCCGCGCGGCAGATGCCGACGCGCCATGCCGATCTGCTGTTCGATCAGGTAGAAGTTGTCGAGCAGCCAGGCCTCGGCCGGCGCGATGCGCTGTCCCGGTGCGGCCGCGGCGGTGACGACGTCGTAGGCGGCCTGCAGGACCCGCGCATTTTCCGCAAGACGCGGCAACAGCCGGTCCGCGCGCGGGTGCGGGTCGATGCGATGCTGGCCGGCGAGCGTGACGGCGTGGCGCTTGAGCTGCTCGATGCTGAACAGCTCGGCACGCAGCAACTCCGTGTCGCGGTCGCGGCGCAGCGCCTTGCGGGTATGGGTCGAAAATCCGAATTCTTTGATGGCGGTGTCCCTCTACTCGCTCGAACTCGCCGCAGCCGCCCCGTTCCGGACCGTCGACACCGTCTAGACAGGTCTTGGTCCGGCGCCGGATCCACGCGCAGGGCGCAGCCGGCCCGTGAGGTTCTGGCGCGCCAGACCGCATCAGGCAATAAGCAAAGCTCGAGGAAATGTGTGTCCTTGAAATTCAAGACCACGGCCGGAGAGCTTGCAAGTCGAGTCGGCGCGCGTCTTTCCGCGGACGGAGCGATATCCGGACGGCTCCTGACGCCGGGCGCCGTCCACCGGCGGCACGTTTCAGGAAGCACACAGGTTGTTCAGCGCGCGTTCGCGTTGCCGCTCGAACTCGCGGCCCGAGGGCAGGGGCGCATCGCGGTCGCCGAGCCATGCGGCCAGGTCTGCGAGCACGGCCGATGCGCCGAGATCGCGGGTCAGCATGTGGTAGCCGTCCGGGTAGACGGCGACGCGTGCTGCGGGCGGCAGGGTGGCGAGCGTGCGGCAGAACGGGCGACGCGGGATGATCTCGTCGCGCTCGCCGTAGAGGACGAGCGTGGGCGTCGTCAGGCGGGGAGCGGCCGCGAACGCGCCGTCCCTGAGGTCGGCGAGCCCCCAGAGCGTGTCGGCGCGCGCCTTCTTCAAAACCAGCGGATCCTCACGCAGGGCATGCAGCATCGCGTCGTTGTCCGACGCCCTGATGCCGAGCCCGCGACCCGACAACTGCAGGTCGGGGAGGGTATGCGCGACGAGCCACAGGGCCGCGCGCTGCAGCGGATTCATGGTCGCCCGGCTCCACACGGCCGCCGCGACGAGGACCGCGCCGTCGGCGGCGGCCGGCGTGTCGGCGAGCAGGCGCATCGCCACCGCGCCGCCCATGCTCTCGCCGACCAGATAGAGCGGACGCCCGGGGTAGGTCTCGCGCAGCAAGGCGGCGACGCTGCGCGCGTCGTCGACGAGCCGTCCCCGACAGGGCCACAGGCCGCGGCCGGCGGTGCGGCCGAACCCGCGCTGGTCGTAGGCGTAGGTCACGATCCCGCGACGCGCGAGAAACGGTCCGACGTCGGCGAAGGCGTGCCCGTAGTCGTTGAAGCCGTGCAGGGCAAGAACGACCGCCCGCACCTCGCCCGGCGGGCGCCAGACGCTGAGTGGCAGCACTGCGCCGTCTGCGGCGATGACGCGATCGGCCTCGAGGCGCGGGGCCGCCGCGTCGTCGCGGCAGGGCTGCTCGACCGGGGTCGCGCAGGCGGCAAGGCCAGCGACGCCCAGCAGGATCGCGAAAAAGCACACGGAGGCACGGACGGCGAACCACGCCGCGGGACGGGACATGGCATCTCCTCGACTCGTGCCTGAAACATAGTATGCGGCGACCCCTGGCGACCCAGGCCCGTCACGCGGGGCGGCTTGCCAGCGGCGGTCTACTGTATAAAAATACAGCATGTCAGAAACCGCCGTCGTGCCGGGCCAGCAGCCGCCCGCGCTCCCTCCCAGCAGCTACCTGTCGCGCCTGAATCCCGAGCAGCGCCGTGCCGTCGAACACGACGTGGCAGGCGACGCCTGCGCCGGCCCCTTGCTCGTGATCGCCGGCGCAGGCTCGGGCAAGACCAACGTGCTCGCGCACCGCGTCGCGCATCTCGTCGCGCACGGAGCCGACCCGGCGGCGATCCTGTTGCTGACGTTTTCGCGGCGGGCGGCCGACGAGATGGTGCGCCGGGTCGAACGCATCCTGCGCCAGGTCGCCGCCGGACGCCCGCGGCTCGCCGGCGCCAAACTCGCCTGGGCCGGCACGTTTCACAGCATCGGCGCGCGCCTGTTGCGCGAATACGCGCCGCGCATCGGGCTCGATCCGGCTTTCACGATCCACGACCGCGAAGACTCGGCCGATCTGCTGAATCTGGTGCGCCATGAACTCGGCCTCGCCGACACCGGGAAACGCTTTCCGCGCAAGAACACCTGTCTCGCGATCTATTCCGCCGCGGTCAACACGCTCGCGCCGCTCGGCGACGTGCTGCAGCGACGTTATCCGTGGTGCGTCGAGTGGGAAGACGAACTCAAGCGCCTGTTCCTCGCTTACGTCGAGGCCAAGCAGGCGCAGCACGTGCTCGATTACGACGATCTGCTGCTGTACTGGGGGCAGATCGCCGGGGAGCCGACGCTCGCGCGCGAGATGGGCGCGCGGTTCAGCCACATTCTCGTCGACGAATATCAGGACACGAACGCGCTGCAGGCGAGCATCGTGCGGGCACTCAAGCCTGACGGCCGCGGCGTGACCGTGGTCGGCGACGACGCGCAGTCGATCTATGCCTTTCGCGGGGCGACCGTGCGCAACATCCTCGATTTCCCCGGGCAGTTCGCGCCGCCCGCGCGCGTCGTCACGCTCGAGCGCAACTACCGCTCGACGCAGCCTATCCTCGCCGCGGCCAACGGCGTGATCGCGCGGGCGAGCGAGGGTTACGCCAAGTCGCTGTGGAGCGAGCGCGAATCGAGCGAGCGGCCGCAGCTCGTCAGCGTGCGCGACGAGGCCGACCAGGCTGCCTTCGTGGTGGAGGAAGTGCTGGCGCGGCGCGAAGCGGGCATCGCGCTCAAGGCGCAGGCCGTGCTGTTCCGCGCAGCGCAGCACAGCGCGACGCTCGAGATCGAGCTGAACCGCCGGCAGGTGCCGTTCGTGAAGTTCGGCGGGCTCAAGTTCCTCGAGGCGGCTCACATCAAGGACGTGCTCGCGGTGCTCCGCTGGCACGAAAATCCCCGCGACCGCGTCGCGGGCTTTCGCGTGCTGCAGCTCATGCCTGGCATCGGACCGAAGACCGCGGGGCAGGTGCTCGACGGTCTCGCGCAGGTGCACGACGTCCGGATGGCCTTGCAGGAGGCGCGCGTGCCGCCGGCCGCCGCGCATGCGTGGGACGACTTTCTCGGGCTGGTGGCCGCCCTCGCGCAGCCCGGCGCGACGTGGCCGGCGGAGCTCGAAACGATCGGCAGCTGGTATGCACCCCACCTCGAGCGCCTGTATGACGACGCGGCGGTGCGTCAGGGCGACATCAGCCAGCTGGAACAGATCGCGCGCACCTATCCCTCGCGCCAGCGCTTCCTGACCGAGCTCACCCTCGATCCGCCCGACGCCACGAGCGACGAGGCCGGCGTGCCGCTGCGCGACGAGGACTACCTGATCCTGTCGACGATCCATTCGGCGAAGGGTCAGGAATGGGCGGCGGTGTACCTGCTGAACGCGGTCGACGGCTGCATTCCCTCGGATCTCGCGACCGGCAGCCCGCAGGAGATCGAGGAAGAACGGCGGCTGCTCTACGTCGCGCTGACCCGCGCGAAAGACCACCTGCAGGTCGTCGTGCCGCAGCGTTTCTATGTCACGCAGCAGTCGGGCTACGGTGACCGCCACGTCTATGCGGGGCGCACACGCTTCATTCCGCCCGGCATGTCGGAGCTGTTCGACGCCCGCGTGTGGCCGGTGCGCGCGACGGAAACCGCGCCGGCCTGCGCGCCGCCGCCCGAAGTGGTGGAAGTGCTGTCGAGAATGAAGGCGATGTGGCGCTGAGCGCGCGACGCGCGTTCAACAACTATGCTTCGTTCATGTCCGTTTCATGGGGCGCCCGAAGGGGCCCTCATGAAAGACACCCGTATTCTCAGGAGGGCAGCATGCTGGTGACGTTCACGACCAAGGCCTACGCCGACATCACGATGTTCGGCGATGTCGCGGTGACGCTCTTGAAAATGATGGGGCACAGCGGAACCGTGCCCGGGGCGGTCGTCGCGGCCGACGTGCCGGCCGCGCTCGACCGGCTCCGGCGCGCGCTCGACGCGGACAAAGGCGCTCAGGCCCGCCCGCCCGCGGCCGCAGCCGACGATGAAGACGATCCGCCGGTCAGTCTCGCGCATCGCGCCTTGCCGCTACTCGAACTGCTCGCCGCTGCCGCCGACCGAAAAGCGGACGTGATGTGGAAGTAGGCCGGCTCGCTCGCTTGCTGCCGGCTTGATGAGGCGACGGCGCCAGCGAGGGCTCGCAAAGTGCGCGGGCCGCGCGCGCCGCTGGATTCCGCGCCCGCGCGAGGTTTGGGAGATCGTCCGACCACCCCGGGAAAGGCCGCCTGAGTGTCCGATAAGAGCCCTGCGATGTCGCACGAGACCGCTTCCCCGCTGGTTCTGACGATCGGCCATTCGACGCATCCGATCGACGTTTTCATCGGGCTGCTGCAGGCACACGGCGCGGCTTCGCTGGTCGATGTGCGCACGGTGCCGCGCTCGCGGCACAACCCGCAATTCAACACGGAGGCCCTGGCGCAGTCACTCGCCGATGCCGGTCTCGGCTACGTGCATGCGCCCGGTCTCGGCGGCCTGCGGCGCGCCAGGCCCGATTCGCCCAACGCCGGATGGCGCAACGCCTCGTTTCGCGGCTATGCCGACTACATGCAGACAGCCGACTTCGCGCGCAGCCTCGACGCGTTGATCGCCCTCGCGCAGACGCGGCGAATCGTCCTGATGTGCGCCGAGGCCGTACCCTGGCGCTGCCATCGTTCGCTCATCGCGGATGCACTCGTCCTCCGCGGCTTCCGCGTCGAACACATCCTGAGCGCGACGCGCCGTCAGCTTCACGCGCTCACACCATTCGCGCGGGTGAGCGGCGGCACGCTCACCTATCCACCCGAGGCGGGATCCGCGCCGGGGCAAGCGACCGTCGCGACGGACGGATGTTGCCCCAACGAGGGTGGAACCACTCATATCGAAAATACCGATGCAAAAGGCCAAAAAAGATCGTTTGTTAAATAGTTATTAAAAAACTATTTTTCGTCAGGTGCGAACGCCCAATGGGCGGCGCGGCCCGCAGGCTCGAAGGCTCGAGCCTCAAAACATAACGAACCTAACGAAAGGAGCTGTCATGCCCAAGTCCCCCATCGAAACGCCGAACCTCGACGAACTCGAGAAAGGGCCTTGGCCCAGCTTCGTGACCGGCCTCAAGCGCCTCGCCAAAGACAACGACATGATGGTCGATCTGCTCGGGCAGCTCGAGACCTCGTACCAGACCAAGAAAGGCTATTGGAAGGGCGGCACGGTCGGCGTGTTCGGGTATGGCGGCGGCGTGATTCCGCGTTTCACCGAACTCAAGGACGAAAACAACCGGCCGCTCTTCCCGGAGGCGGCCGAATTCCACACCCTGCGCATCCAGCCGCCGGCCGGCATGCACTACACCTCGGATCTGCTGCGCAAGATGTGCGACGTCTGGCAGGAGACCGGCGGCTCGGGGCTGATCGCCTTCCACGGGCAGTCCGGAGACATCATGCTCCAGGGCATCCGCACCGAGAACGTGCAGAAGGCCTTCGACGAATTCAACCAGATGGGCTTCGATCTCGGCGGCGCAGGCCCTTCGCTGCGGACCTCGATGTCCTGCGTCGGCGCCGCACGCTGCGAGCATTCCTGTTATGACGAGGCCCATGCGCTGCGCACTGTCATCAACAACAACATCGACGACATGCACCGGCCGTCGCTGCCGTACAAGTTCAAGTTCAAGTTTTCGGGCTGCCCGAACGACTGCGTGAACGCGATCATGCGCTCCGACCTCGCCACGATCGGCACCTGGCGCGACAACATCCGCGTCGACGAGACGCTCGTGCAGGCCTACATGGCGGCGCACGGCGAGGAGGATCTCGTCAACGACGTGGTGACCAAATGTCCGACTCGGTCGATCAGCCTGGTCGCCACCTCAAAGTTCCAGCCGAGCGAACACGTCTCCGCCGCCGACCTCGGCAACGGCAAGACGATGTGCATCGACAACAAGAACTGCGTGCGCTGCATGCATTGCATCAACGTCATCCCTGGCGGGCTACGCGTCGGCACCGACAAGGGCGTCACGATCCTCGTCGGCGGCAAGGGCGTGCTGAAGATCGGCGCGACCATGGGGACGGTCGTCATCCCGTTCATGAAGCTCGAAACCGAAGAGGACTTCGAGAAGCTCAACGAACTCGGTCGCAACGTGATCGATTTCTTTGCCGAGAACGCACTCGAGCACGAACGCACTGGGGAGATGATCGAGCGCATCGGCTTGAACAATTTCCTCGAAGGCCTTGATCTGCCGGTCGATCCCAACATGATCAGTCAGCCGCGCATGAATCCATTCTTCCGTTCCGACGACTGGGATGAGCAGGTCGAGAAATGGCTCGAGTACAAGGCGCAGAAGTCCGCCTGACTCGCTGATACGCCGCCCGGGTCCCGACCCGGGGCTCCCAGCGTTTTCGCCCGGCCGCTCATGCGGCCGTTTCTGTTTCGGGGCGTACGGGGCCACGGAGCGGCTGCGGCACCCGCGGGAGGGCGGCCAGGGTCGCCCCGGCTTGCTCGGCCGGAACGCTCCTCATCGAATTCTTCGCACGAGCGGGTCGCAGCAGTTCTCTCACGAGGGCGCTTTCCATGAACTCCCGGCCGCGCTTGACCCAGCGGCGCCATGCGGGCCGCTGACAGGCGCGATCCTTTCGAAGTCCCATAACATCAACGTCATAGAGCAACCTGCTCACGCGTTTTGGCGCATCGCGTGGTTGTCGCCTGATCGTAAAAAAGTTGCACCGGCATAGCGCAAAGGCACCCGTTGCAATTTGCGGAGCCGGTTGTCGCCGACTTGCGACAGCATTTTTGCCTTTCCGATCAAGGATCTGCAATTTGCGCCCCGGGACCTGTCGCTCTTCCCCGACGACAGCCCCGGTCAGTTCGTAATATGAATAGTCATGTTTGCATGACAACCTATTGAAAATAAATGATTTCATTGGGTTGGCATAGGGGTTGCATAGGGGCGGTGTCTCCTTAACGGCCCCATCGAATGCGAATTACCCGATACCACGGTACCGAGTCGATCTTCCCTGTGCTGCGCTATCTGCTGGTTGGCGCGCTACTATTTGCGGGAGGGCGGCCGGCGCTCGCCTTCGATCTCGACGACGTGGCCGCCAAGGCCAAGCAACTCGCCAGTCAGCCTTATCAGGCGCGGACGTCTTCGCTGCCTCCCGATCTCAAGGCGCTGAGCTACGACCAGTATCGCGACATCCGCTTCAAGCCCGAGCAGGCGCAGTGGCGCCGGGACAAGCTGCCTTTCGAATTGATGTTCTTCCATCTGGGCAAGTTCCAGACGCAGCGCCTGCAGATCAACGAGATCGACGAGCAGGGCGCGGTCAGGCATCTGCCTTTCGACCGCGCCGATTTCGACTACGGCAAGAACAAGCTGTCGCCCGAAAACTGGGGCGACGTCGGCTACGCTGGGTTCCGCGCCCATTACCCGCTCAATACGGCGGCCTACAAGGATGAAGTCGTCGTCTTCCTCGGCGCGAGCTATTTCCGCGCGGTAGGCGCCGGCCAGCATTACGGCCTTTCGGCACGCGGGCTCGCGATCGACACGGTGGGCGGAAAGGGCGAGGAGTTTCCGCGTTTTTCCGAGTTCTGGATCGAAAAACCCAAGCCCGGCGCGACCACGCTCGTCGTCTACGCGCTGCTCGAATCGCCGCGCGCGGCCGGCGCCTACCGCTTCGAAGTCATGCCCGGCAACGACACCGTGATCGACGTGCAGTCGCAGCTTTACCTGCGCGGCCAGGTCGCCACGCTCGGAATCGCGCCGCTGACGACGATGTACATGTTCGGCGAGAACCAGCCGCACCGCACCGATTTCCGCCCCGAGGTCCACGACTCGGACGGCCTGATGGTCGCGACAGGCGAGGGCGAATGGCTGTGGCGGCCGCTGATCAACCCCAAGCACACGTTGACGACCTCGTTCTCGATGAAGTCGCTGCGCGGCTTCGGACTGATGCAGCGCGACCGCAGTTTCGCCAGCTACGAAGACGTCGAGGCGCGCTACGACCAGCGCCCGAGCGCGTGGATCACGCCGCGCGGCGACTGGGGCCCGGGCCGGGTGGAACTTGTGCAGCTCAACACGCCCGACGAGACCCACGACAACATCGTCGCCTACTGGGTGCCGGAGAAGCTGCCCGCGCCCGGTCAGCCGCTGAGCCTCGCCTATCAGTTGCGCTGGCAGGGTGAGGTGCAGCAGCGCCCGCCCGCCGCCTGGGTCACGCAAACGCGCGCCGGCCGCGGCTTCGACGCGCTCGCCCCGAACGAACACCAGTACATCGTCGACTTCGCGGGGCCGTCGCTCGATGCCCTCGCCCCCGACGCGGCGGTCAAGGCCGTCGTCAGCGCCAACGCGAACGGCCAGATCGTCGAGCGCAACGTCTACCGAAATGCAGCAAACGGCACCTGGCGCATGTCGCTCCGGGTCAAGCAACGCAGGGTCGCGCAACCCGTCGAATTGCGCGCCTTCCTTCAACACGGCAAGGACACGCTGAGCGAAACATGGACCTACGTCATCCCACCCAAATGAGCAACCCGTTTCGGCCCGTCAGGGGCGGAGGCGCGAGTCCCAGCATGCCGGCCATCGCCCGCGGCGCGATGGTGGCCAAGCCGTGGCGCGGGCTCGCGCGCGGTCTGGCGGATTTACTGAGCGGGCGTCACCGACATCCGGCCGCCGATCCGGTGACGGGGAGGGCGCCCTGGGAGGCCGTGGCCCGCCGCCGACGCCGCGCGCTCATGGCGCTCGTCGTCGTCGCCTCGCTTGCGGCGACCGCCGTGCTGTCGCAGGCCCAGCCGACCTACCAGCATCCTTTGCTGCAGTATGCGCAGATCGGCCTGTTCGCGCTGCTGTTCGCCTGGGTGGCGGCCGGCTGCGTCACGGCGGTCATGGGGTTCATGGTGCTCGTGCGCGGCGACAAGCACATGCTGTCGCGGCATTCGGTCGGCAAGGAGCCTGTCGACGACGCCGCGCGGACGGCCGTGATCATGCCGATCTGCAACGAGGACGTGAACACGGTCTTCGCCGGCCTGCGCGCGACCTGCGAATCCCTGAGCGCGACCGGCGCGGCCCGCCTGTTCGACGTCTACATCCTCTCCGACAGCAGCGATCCCGCCTTGCGCGCCGCCGAGCTCGCGGCCTGGACCGAACTGCGCACCCGTCTCGGCACCGACCGCATCTTCTACCGCTGGCGCCAGCGCCGCACCAAGCGCAAGGCCGGCAACGTCGCCGACTTCTGCCGCCGCTGGGGCCGCAACTACCGTTATATGGTCGTGCTCGACGCCGACAGCGTGATGAGCGGCGATGCGCTGCTCACGCTGGTGCGCCTGATGGAAGCGCACCCGAGCGCCGGCATCCTGCAGACCGCACCGCAGGCCTGCGGCCACGACACGCTGCACGCGCGCGCGCAGCAATTCGCCTCGCGCGTGGTCGGACGGCTGTTCACGCTCGGCATGCAGTATTGGCAGCTCGGCGAAGCGCACTACTGGGGGCACAACGCGATCATCCGCGTCGAACCTTTCATGAAGCATTGCGCGCTCGCGTCGCTCCCGGGAAAGGGCCGGCTCAGCGGCGAAATCCTTTCGCACGACTTCGTCGAGGCCGCGCTGATGCGGCGCGCCGGCTATCACGTATGGCTGGTGCCCGACCTCGTCGGCAGCTATGAACAACAGCCGCCGCACATCCTGGCCGAACTGCAGCGCGATCGGCGCTGGTGCCAGGGCAATCTGCAGAACGCGCGGCTGATCGCCGAACCGGGGTTTCATGCGGTCCACCGCGGCATGCTGCTCACCGGCGCGATGGCGTATCTGTCGGCCCCTCTGTGGCTGCTCTACGTGATCCTCGGCGCGCTGCTCTGGCTGGTCGGCGGCAACGTCTTCTTCACGCGCGAGGGCGATTTCGCCGTGGGCGTCCTCGGCCTTTGGGTCGGCACGATCATCCTGCTCGTGCTGCCCCGGGTGCTCGGCGTACTCGCGGTGCTGCTGAAGGGCGAAAAACGCTTCTACGGCGGCGGGACCAAGCTCCTCAAGAGCGCCTTGCTCGAGATCGGCCTCTCGGCCCTGCAGGCGCCGCTGCGCATGGTCGCGCACACGCTGTTCGTCGTCGGCGCGCTGATCGGCCTCAAGCTCGAGTGGAAATCGCCGCCGCGCGAGGCGAGCGACGTGTCCTGGGGCGAAGCGGCCCGGCGGTTCGCGCCGATCGGCCTCGCCGTGCTGGCGATTGCCGCGATGCTCGCACTGATCCATCCGCCTGCGCTGGTGTGGATGATCCCGGTCGGACTGCCGCTGCTGCTCGCCGTCCCGTTCACCGTCCTGACCAGCCGCTCCGGCATCGGCGAGCGGGTACGCGCCGCGCGCCTGCTGCTGATTCCGGAAGAGACCTGGCAACCTTCGGTGCTGCGCCGCGCCAGCGACCACGCGTTGCTGCCGAGTGCGTTGCCGGCCTGGCCCGAGGCGCTGGGCGACGCTCGCCTGTGTGCGCTTGCGTGCGCCGCGATGGGTCCGCGCCGTACCTCGCATGGAGTGCGCGGTATCCGGCGGCGCGAGCAGATCGAGCGCCTCGCGCTGGACGAGGTGCCGCTCGAACGCGCCCACTGGATGCGCTTTTTGAGCGAGCCGAGCAGCTTGCAGCAACTGCGGGCGGCGACGCTTTTCCGCACCCCCGTGCAACTCACGGCGGCCAGGGAGATTGAGCCGACGGCGCCGGAAGTCTCGGGAATGCTGCTGCAGCAGTCGGCGGTTTGACCCGGGCCGTTTGACTTGTGATTCAAAGCCTTGCGCAGGCGTCCTCGAATCCTTCTTTAACCTGATGAAGCCGAGGGCGCAGACGGTCTCGCGAAACGAGCGATAGAGGCAGGGCAGGGTAGGCGCCGCTCGGTTTTCCCTTGTACTCCGGCAGGCGCCCTCTATAGTCGCTTAAGCGCCTGCTCGGGGGCGCCGTGACCTCACCCCATACCCTGCGCCGTATGCGCATCTCTCGGGAGACCGCGATGCAACCCTGTTCCTTGGCCTTGAATTCCCTGCGTGCACTCTGGTTGATGACGCTACTGATATTCGCCGGAGCGGCTGTTGCAGCCGGTCCCGCGGCCGAAAAGAAGGCGGCGAAATTTGAAATCGACTACATGACCGGAATGATCAGCCATCACCAGATGGCCGTGCACATGGGAACGATGTGCGTGCAGAAGGCCGAGCACGAGGAATTGCGCGCGATGTGCGACCAGATCATCGCGGCGCAGACCGCGGAAATCGCGACGCTGATGGGCTGGCTGCAAGCCTGGTATGGCAGCGGTGTGGAACCGAAGATGTCGGGCAAGGATCAGCGCGAGATGGAGAAGCTCGAGGCGCTGAGCGGCGCCGAATTCGAGATCGAGTTCATGAAATCCATGATCCGGCATCACTTCACAGCGATCGTCGTGAGCAGCGAATGCCTGCTGGACGCCGACCACCCGGCGCTCATCGCCATGTGTCAGGACATCATCACCGCGCAAGCGGCCGAGATTCGTCAGCTGCGCAACTGGCTATGCGAGTGGTACGGCATCTGCAGCTACCGCGCGCGCAGCGAGGAAATCCGCGAAGAGACGCGTACGCGCCGGCCTGAGTAAGCGCGCTCGGCCGCAGGGCACGGCGACCAGGGCGCGGTGGGCGTGGGAGAAAAGCGAGGCGCGCTTTCACGCATGGCAGGTACGCGAAAATCGGCCCGATACGGAGCCCGCAGGGCCGGCCTGAGAAAGCTGGTCCCGATTGGCTCCGCTGTCTTGGGTGGTATGTCTTCGGCTGTGGCGCCCGACATGGCACGGCGGCAGTTCTGTCACAGTATTGAACGCTCGGGCACTCTACATTTGGAAAGCACGGGGGTCGAACCTTTCTTGCGATTGTGGCCGGTGTATGGCCGTACAGTGCGCCGAAGTAAATCGGCGTAATTTTTTAGAGGCCAGTTACAACACAAATACAGGAAGTTAGAAGCATTTTATGAGCCTCTAATCTCAGTTAATGATGAAATTTAGTTCGTGGTTTTGGAAGAGAAACCTTGTAATTTCTGCGGGCTGAACTAAAAGGCACAGTTCGCGGCCACAGAGTTCTAGGGTGCTACATAACGGGGTCGCCAAGGAGCGGCTCGTGCCTACGCCAAATCAATCACTGCGATCAACTCTTCGCCGCTCGATACGTGAGGTGTATCGGGGAAGGGGCAGAAGGAATAGCAATCTCTGGCTTGTGTATAGCGTAAAGACGGATAGAGACTGGATCCTTCCGAGTGACCGGCAGCTTGTGCACTGGCTCTACTTCCTCGAGTCTGAACCCACGGTTAGTACCTTTGATTTAGCTCCCGGTCCGATTGTTTCCACGGATGACAAGGAGATAAGGGGCGCAGAGCTCGACGCCGTAGCCGTGTACAGGGATGGGCATATCGAGTGGCATGAAATAAAAGCAGCGACGCGAAACCCCATCGATCGCTCTCAATTCTTGGCTCAAGCTGCAGCGGCTACGAAAGAAGGGGTCAAATATACCGTTTTTACTGACCATATCTTACGACCCGTCGCCGCGGTCGCTTTGCGATGGATCAAGCCGCTGAGCTTTGCTGCAATGCTTCGGGGGCAGGAACAGGCCCCGTGCCGCACTTCACTTGCCGCGTATTTTCGTGAACACAAAAAGGGGACCATCAGGACAGCGCTCACCGATCTCGCGCAATTCGATCAACCAGTAGTGCTGGGGATGATGGTCCGCATGGGTGTGGAGAATGTAATACATTTTGACTTGAGCCGACGCTCGTTTGGCCTTCAGACCGAGTGGAGTCTCAATGGATAAGCAGCAGCGCTGGAAGCGAACTGAATCGCTAATGGATACTCCAGCAGTCGACACATGGCCGACGGTTGATGTTGCCTCACTCCGTCCAGAACACCAGGAAAAGTATGCTGCAAAGAGGGAGGCGGTTCGGTTGTACGTGCAAGGTTACCCCACTGCAGCAATTTTCGAACGGACCGGGGTTCCTGCAGGGGCATTGGTTCATATGGCGAAGAGATGTACGACCATCGCGGAAGACGGGCAAATAATGGGTTTTCGGGCATTGATCCCCTACTCACATCTAAAAGCTTACGAGCGTAAAGCCGAAGTTAAGAGCAAGCGGCAGGAGCAGAGGGGAGGCCACTCGGGAGCCCTCGGTGCGGTGCTTTCGCGTTATCCAGAAGTGGAAGCCAAATTGATCTCCTTGATAAGAAAAGAGGCCAAGTCGCGTGAGATTCATGAACACCGAATTCGCCCAAAAGATCTCCATCGGATATTTCTATCCTGTCTAAAGAACAATGGGGTTTCGTTGGGTGAGTGGCCATTCAATACCAAACACCTAGGAATACGTTCGATCCAGACCTACATGCGGACGCTCCTAAATACGAGCTTCGAGAGAGCGGTAAACACTAGAGGGGAGCAAGAAGCGAGGGCACATCTCGCCGTGGGGCGCGGAATTGCCCCCTTGCTTTTATACGAGGAGCCCTTTGACGCCGTTGAATTGGACGCTTACGACATAAACGCATTTCTTTCGGTTGTTTTTCAGACGCCGGAAGGAGCCGAGACGGATGTTTTGCTTGAGCGGCTATGGCTCCTCGCCATGATTGACCGGGTATCCGGCGCCATACTCACCTATAGCATTGTATACAGTAGCGAGGTGTCAGCGAATGATGTCCTTACGTTGATCCGAGATGCAGTAGCAAGACCTTGGCGGCCCAAAGAACTGACAATACCTGGACTTTCCTACCCAGAGGGTGGCGGCCTTCCGAGCGGTGTCTTCCCAGAGTGTGAGGGAGCGGTATGGGGCAGCATTTTACTGGACGGCGCTTTGGCTCATTTGGCGAAAGCGGTCTATGAGACTGCACGTAGGCACTTAGGCTTTATTGTGAATTGGGGACCTTCTCGACATTTTGAGAGGCGTCCAAATGTCGAACGGCTGTTCAAGAGCATTTCAGACGACGTCTTTTTACGATTCCCCTCTACTACGGGCTCCAATCCTGGAAATGGTCGCGCTATTGGCGCCGAAAAAAACGCAACGCGATATCGCATTAGGTCTACAGAGGTTGAGGAGTTGCTCGACGTGTATGTGGCTCAATTCAATGCGACCCCATCGGAAGGACTGTCGTATAGATCCCCACTTGAGTACATCGAATATTTCCTCGCGGAGGGACATTTCATTGCTAGGCGACTTCCTCGTGTAAGCGAATCCGGAAACCCAATGCCTGTCAGGAAAGAGTGCACAGTTCGCGGAGGGGCGAAAAGTGGTCGACGCCCCTACATTGAACTAGACCGAGCGAGATATACGAGTTCTGTATTAGCGCAGCTGCTAGTTTTGGTTGGAAAAAAAATTGTCATAGAGATTGACGATGAGGATTTAAGACAGGTAAAGGCCTATTTACCTAGTGGCGCCGAGCTAGGATTTCTCAAGGCCTCAGGCAGGTGGGCAATCACAAAACACAGCCGGAAAACCCGCCAAGCAATTAATAGGCTCGTTCATAGACGGGCGCTAGTTGTTTCAGAGCTAGACGACCCCGTGCAGGCCTATATGAGGTATCTAGGGAGTCGGGAAAAAGCATCACCGGGTCGAAAGGTTCTCCCCAGTCAGAGTAAAGCCACTGAAGCAACGCGCGTGGCACGCGAGAGCGGTTTACCTCTGGTTCTCGGTCCTCCGTACGAGGCGCGCCAAACCAGAGAAACTGTATCCTCTGAAGAAAGTGGAACTCTGATGGACAAACCGCCGCCGGATTTAAACGAACTTATTAATCGCCAGCGATAGCGCAGCCGACGGTCTATGGCTACATATAATCAGTTGCGTCACGTTGAATTGTCTGCAGAAGCTCGGGCGTCCATGCTGAGTCGTCATCCCATTGTCGCTAAGGATTACACCGTTCTTACGCCGATGATCAAAGCCACTTATGGATTGGTGCGGGAACGGGTCTGGACTCGCCGGACAGGATCATTTCTGTATGCGCGCCCGAGGACTGGAAAGACCCGCTGCGCAATGGCTATCAGACGCCTCCTTGCTACGGAGTTTCAAGATATCCATATTATGTTTCTCAGCGCGGATAAGCGAGGTAGCACTTCAGACCTAGGGTTTGTATTGGATTTGCTGTCGTCTGAAGAACTGGTGATCAATAAACGCATCTCCTACAGGGAAGCTCTATTAAAACTACTGACGCATATTGAAACCAATCTGGCGTCCCGGGCAGGAAATCACCTTGTACTGTTGGTTGACGAACTACAACTGTTATGTGAGGCAGATTTCAGACTGCTTCTCGTAATACATAACCGCTTGGAGCAAAAGAAAATAGCAATGACGACATTGGGGTTTAGTCAGCCAGAAATTCTTCATGTGCGCACAGCACTCGCAACATCACATTCATTCAACCTCATTGCTCGTTTTCTAAGCGAACCTATCGTATTTGATGGATGCGCCGGTCGTGCGGACCTAGAGGTCATCCTCGAAGCATACGATACGGAAAAGTGCTATCCCGAGGACACTGACTGGGCGTACACGCGCTTTTTTTACCTGAAGCATATAAGGCAGGGTTTCGTCTTAGAGGGTATGCCGAAACGATCTGGGCCTCGCTTAAGGCGGCCTCCGATCCGCTCCCGCACGGGACTGTTCCAATGGAACATCTTACCCGGACCGTCGAGCATCTCTTGCTTGCAAGCCGCAAGGCGGACGCAATAGATTTCGAATTGACGCCGAAGCTAGTTGAAGAGGCGGTAGATGCGAGCAATCTTAGATATTTCTCTGGTTTGATGACAGAAAAGTAGACCCATGCTGTTCACTTGGAATCCAGCTTGGCCCCTTCCATATGAATCTGCGTGGGGACTATTCGCAAAACTGTTGGCGTTAAATTACTGCACTCCTGCAGATGTTGCGCAGGCCATAGCAAAACAGGGAATTCCGAGCCCCCGAGAGATCAATTTTAGGGACAGTTCCTGGATTGATTTTGATCGTTTCTCAGGCATGTTGGGTGTTCATCCAGACCGCCTGCGCCGTTGTTTCTTAGACCAACTAGGTTTTCCTCACGTTTCTCCTGATCTTGCTCGCGGAGTAAGGTTTTGCTCATCCTGTTTAGCCAACGGATATCACAGTGTTTTTTTTGATCTCGGTATTGTGGGCGGGTGCCCGATTCACGGGCGGGCACTGGAGAAGCCTTGCGTACGATGTTCCAGAGCTGTTTCCAAGACTGGGCTGGCGCGCTACGAGAGATATCGCGCTAACTCTGAATATTTTGTTTATTGTTCCGATTGTGGACACGTTTACTTCGATCCGAATCGAATAGTCGGTCCAGCCCCGATGGAAAAAGGCGCGGAGCGCGATCTCGCCCTGTGGGGAAATCGCTTCGTTCGCTGGTGGATGAGTATCTATAGCGGGCCGACCGGAATTCCTGAAATTGTCGGATCCCTGGCGAGGGCTTATGCAAACGAGGAGCACGACCGGGACTTGGCTAACAGAATGGGAATGGCGGAGGCCACAGCAGGGGGCTGAACTCCGCGTACGCCGCAGCGATGAACGCGAGATTGTTCTCCAACTCGGCCTTGGAAAAAATCAGTCGGCGGTTCACTGGGACACGCTTAACCCGGGTGAAGTCGACGTCGGCCATTTCGATGATGGCCGTTCGCTCAGGCTCCAGATACAACAAATCCAGCCCGTTGAAGCTGTGGCTTGCCAATATCCCCACCTCATCGACATCCAAGGCGAAGTCCGGGTAAGCGGCTCATGAGATTTTCCGATGGGAAGGACAAGAGGTGTTTTCTCGCCAGACCCGGGGTATGGAGGCAAACCCTTCTCACGTCTATAGCGCGTCAACTCGATCATCATCTCCTTTGTTGCGGGCACCAATCTCTCCTTCCCTCCCTTTCCCCTTACCTCCAGCCACCAGCGCTCCTCTCCATCGCGGTCGCGCCGGGAAAAGAAATCTCCCATTGAGTTCTCGACGACTTCAGAAATTCTCAAGCCTCCCAAGTAGAGGAGGGTAAAGAGCCACCGAATCCGAAAATAGTGATCTCGCTCCCGTTCGCTCTCCTTCGGCAAAGCTTCTATATACGTCGTGACTTCCTGCCACAGACCCCTGTCCAAGTAGCGGGTTACCCGCGGCTTCGCGCGTCGAGCCCGATGGCGGGAGAGGGACAAGGGATTCCCCGCGAGGTACCGCTTTGCTTTTGGAGATTAAGCAGCTTCGAACTGCGGATTCCTCTCCACCCAAAAAGCCTAGAGCACGCAAAAAAAGCCATGAGGTTCCAGAGAACAAATAACTGAATGGCTGTTCCAGCGATTCACTTCGGCGGAATTTGAGGGATAGACGTGGGTGACGAAGGCGAAGGCGATCGCCTCCGGCACGAGAGCGAGCGCGACGGTGAGGCCGCTCAAGACGCAGAGCTTGATCCGCGCGGGCAAATAGTTCGGGTAGGAGCTGAAAAGCCGCATTGGAGTAACCTGAAGATTTCAGGCCTGATCGCTTCGGCGCGACAGGCATAAGCTGGAGTCTGATCCGGCGCAATCCGGATCCACGACGAGACCGGACCCGGTGTCCCCGCTTCGGACCTGCTGTCGGCACGCAACATCGGAATGTCCGGAACCAACGTCGGCCAGCGCGCGGCCGACGACGAACCGGAGCCCGATGCTGCAGCACAGGCGAGCGGTTGCGGGGCCCGCGAGGCGAAGACGCTCGGGCGCGTGGCATGCACCCCGGGGCGGCTGGTCTAGACTGGAAGCGTCTCCAGCCGGCTAATGCCCGTCAAACCAGGAGAAAGCAATGGCACTCAAAGCATGCGTTTTCGGGCTGGTTTGTGCCGGCAACGCTGCGGTCGCCTTCGCGGCGCCCATCGCGTACATCCCGTTGGGTTCCGGCAATGCGGTCATCGCAGTCGATGTGGCAAACGGGACCATCGTCAAACACTACGCTGGCATAGAAAACCCGCACGGCCTGGTGGCGACGCCGGACGGCGAATACCTCATCGCAGGGAGCCTCGCTGAGACCCCGATACCCGCAGGCGCACCCGCCGACACCCCGAACAGCAAGCTCTACGTCATTCATCCCGCGCATGGCCATGTCATGGCAGAAATCCCCGTGTCCGGGTGGACCCATCACCAGGCGATCACGCCGGACGGGAAATACGTGCTATCGACCCATCCGACGCGTGGCGGCATCAGCGTCGTCGACGTCGTCGGCAACAAGGTCTTCAGGGTCATCGACACCGGGCCCGCCCCCAATTACACCCTGATCACGAAGGACGGAAAGCATGCCTACGTAAGCAACAGCGGCGACGGAACCATCAGCGAGATCGACCTCGGTTCTTGAACCGTGGTCCGCTCCCTGAAGGCCGTTCCTTCCCCCGAACATCTGGCATTCTCGCCGGATGAAAAACTGCTCTACGTTGCCAACGCCCGAGCCGGCACAGTTTCGGTCGTCGGGGTGAGGGAAGGCGAAGTCCGAACGACCTACACGATCGGCAAACGGCTGCACGGGCTGGATATCGGCGACGACGGCAAGACGCTTTTTATCAGCAGTCAGTCGGATGACAGAGTGGTGGCGCTGGATACCGAAACCGGCGAACGGCGCGTCCTTCCGCTTTCACCGGAGCCGTATCACCTCGACAGGATTCCAGGCACCGGGAAGATCTACGTTTCCAGCAGCAAGGCGCCAAAGATCTGGGTGGTGGACCAGGACGCGGTCACCGTCGCGGACGAGATCGAACTGCCCGCGGGCGAAGGCCATCAGATTGCGGTGGTCAAATGAGCGGCTGCGCACGCGTGGAAAGGAGATTCGAATGATGAAACGCGTCGTCGTCGCCATGCTCCTGCTTGCCGGGCTCGGGCCGCTTGGAAGTCTCGTCAACGCGGCAAGCCTCCCGATGCCTCCGGTGTTTTCGCGTGACGCGCTCGTCGAGGTCACGCTGGAGTCGTTTCCCCTGGGTGTCATCACCAGACAGGCGGCCTTCAGCCACCATGGGAAGGCGCACAGGAACGTTACGCTTCCCAATGGCATGGAATGGTGGGTATACGACGTCGGAGGGGTGGTCACGACAAATTCCTACGTCAGTCCGACGGGGCGCAAGCAGGCCGTCGCAGAAACCGCGGCAGATCATGAAGCACGCAGCTACACGCTGGTATTCGACCAACGCGGGGTCGTGATCGACGTCCTTTATAACGAGACCGGCCGTCACGACGGTCTGACGGCCTTGGCGCTGCAGCACCGGAAAGGCGCGGCGCGCAGGGAGGACCCTTCGCATACGGACCCGGGCCGCTGACGGGTGAAAACGCCGTTGCCGCACCCGTATCGACTATGCTTCAGCAAGGCGCAGAACAGATGCCGAGACAGGAGGACATGCCATGCACACCCAGCTAGCAAGACGCTTCCGGCCAACCGCGTGGGCGGCGATCGGCCTGTTGTCACTGAACGTTTCCTTCGCAGCGGAGGCGCCGCGGGATTTTCAGATAGTCGACGGGGTTGCGATCTACCTCGGCGTTGTCCCCGCGCAGATCATCCAGGGGCATCCCAAGGAACACGAGGAAAGGCGGATGCATGGCGGCGTGCCGGCTTCGCGTTATCGCCACCATCTGATGGTGGCGCCGTTTGATGCCGCGAGCGGGCGCCGCATCGAGGACGCGCAGGTAACGGCGGCCGTGACGGAGCTTGGGCTCGCATCCAAGCGAAAAACGCTCGAGCCCATGCGCATCGATGACACCGTAAGCTACGGAAACTATTTCGATATCCGCAGCAACGGCACGTACCGCATCGAGGTGGAGATACGCCGTCCGGGCCACGCGGGGCCGATCAAGGCGACTTTCAATCACCGCCACTTCGCTCCCTGAACCCGAGCGTCGGGGCGGGGAGGGGCACATCAGACTTGGCCCGAGCGGCCCGCTCGGCGCCGGCTTTGTCGACTAGCACTATCTTGTGCACCGGCGCAGTCGCGGTCTGCGGTCGCCCGCGGAGGTGTGACAGCAGGCCGCGACGCCATTGCGTCTGACCCGCACAAAATGTCGGCGGACGACATGTCCGGAAGCAGCCCTCGGCGCGCCATCCGGTGGGCAGGAACGACTGTTCGCAGGTGCCGATGTCGAGTCAGGAGGGCTCCTGAGATTCACCGGGTCGCCCATCGTCCGCCCTAGAGCATGACGCGATTGTAATGGCGCGGTCATGTCGGGGTTGGGGCGCCGATGGCTAAATATCGCGTGTCTTCCAATCCAGGTGACCCCGGGACCGTTACATGAACCCTCATTCTCGATTCTTGCCTGCAACGCCGAATCTCCCGCGCCGGCGGTTTCTCCAGGGACTGGCGGCCGGCGGCATCTTGCTCGGTGCGCCCTCCTTGATACTGCCGGCCTCGGCACGGGAAGCCGGCACGGCCGCAGGCAGTGCGCCGGTACTCAGCGGCACCGAATTTGATCTCACGATCGCGGAGACGGCGGTGAACTTCACCGGTAAACCGCGTATGGCGACGACGATCAACGGCTCGATTCCCGGGCCTACGCTGCGCCTGCGCGAGGGCGACACCGTGACCATCCGCGTACACAACCGGCTGACCGAGGACACGTCGATCCACTGGCACGGCATCCTGCTGCCCTTCGAGATGGACGGCGTGCCGGGCATCAGCTTCAAAGGAATTCCGCCCGGCCAGACCTTTACCTACCGCTTCAAGGTGAAGCAAACCGGCACCTATTGGTACCACTCGCACTCCGGCATGCAGGAGCAGACCGGGATGTACGGCACGATCATCATCGACCCCGCGCGTGGTAACTCCGTCGGCGCCGATCGCGATTACGTCGTGCAATTGTCGGACTGGACCGACGAGCATCCGATGCGGGTGCTCCACAAGCTCAAGGTGCAGGGCGACTACTTCAACTTCAATCAGCCGACCGCCGGGGACTTCTTCCGCGACGTGTCGAAGGAAGGGCTCAAGGCCGCGATCGACAAGCGCCGGATGTGGAACGAGATGCGCATGAGCCCGACCGATCTGGCCGACGTCTCCGCTCACACCTATACCTATCTGATGAACGGCGCGGCGCCGGCCGGCAACTGGACCGGGCTGTTCCGCCCCGGCGGGAAGGTGCGATTGCGCTTCGTCAACAGTGCAGCGATGACCTTCTTCGACGTGCGCATTCCGGGACTCAAGATGACCGTCGTGCAGACCGACGGGCAGGATGTCGAACCGGTCACGGTCGACGAAATCCGCATCGGCGTCGCAGAGACCTACGACGTGATCGTGAGCCCCAAGGACGAGGCGTATACGATCTTCGCGCAGTCGATGGATCGGACCGGCTTCGCGCGCGGCACGCTCGCGACCCGTGCGGGACTTGTCGCGGCGGTTCCGTCACCGGACAAGCCCGTGGCGCTCGAAATGCAGGACATGATGGGCGACATGACCGGCCTCGCGCGGGCCCACCATGCCCGGACCGAGTATGGCCCCAGTGTCGACATGCGCGTCGACACCCCGCGCACCGACCTGGACGACCCCGGCGTCGGCTTGCGCGACAACGGCCGGCGCGTGCTGACCTATGACCATCTCCACAGCGTCGGCGGGCCGCTGGACGCGCGGGGCCCCGGACGCGAGATCGAGCTCCATCTCACCGGCAATATGGAGCGCTACGCCTGGTCCATTGACGGCGTTGAGTTCGAGAAGTCCACGCCGGTGCATTTCCGTCACAACGAGCGGCTTCGCGTGGTCTTCGTCAACGATACGATGATGACGCACCCGATGCACTTGCACGGGATGTGGAGCGAACTCGAAAGTCCGGAAGGGAAGTTCCAGGTGCGCAAGCACACGATCGCAGTACAGCCCGCGCAGCGCGTGAGCTTTCTGGTCACCGCCGATGCCCTAGGGCGTTGGGCATGGCACTGCCATTTGGGGCTGCACATGGACATGGGCATGTTCCGCGAAGTCGTCGTGGCCTGAGTTGCGCAACCGAGGAGAAATCACGATGAATGAGTTTCGAGTGCGCGCGATCGCTGTCGTCATGACACTCGCGGCGTCCACCGCCGCGGCCCAGGATCACGCGGCGCACGACATGGGCGCGATGCCGGGCATGCAGCACGACACGGAAGCCGGCGAGGGCGGGGCAGCGATGTCCATGCAGGGCGGTTCAGCGCCGGCCGACGCGCGCGACCCGCACGCCTATTCGGGGGGTTACACGCAAGGGTCGCTCCGGCTGGGGGACGAGCATAACTTCGCTTCGCTGCTCGTCGACCGGCTGGAAACCGCGAAGGGCGACGACGGCAGCGCGACCGCCTACGACTTGTTCGCGTGGTACGGCGGCACCTACGACCGCGCGTGGCTCAAGGCCGAAGGCGATATCGAGGGCGGCAAGCTCGAAGACGCGCGCACCGAGTTGTTGTGGGGACATGCCGTAGCTGCCTACTGGGACACGCAACTGGGCGTGCGCTACGACAGCGGCGAGGGACCCGATCGCGGCTGGCTGGCGATGGGCATCCAGGGCCTCGCGCCGTACTGGTTCGAGGTCGAGGCCACGGCTTATGTCGGCGAAGCGGGGCGGACGGCGCTGCGGCTTGGCGCGGAATACGACCTGTTGCTGACGCAGAAACTCATCCTGCAGCCGCGGGTCGAGGCGAACGCATACGGAAAGAGCGACGTCGAGCGAGGCCTGGGCAGCGGCCTGTCCGACCTGCATGCCGGACTGCGCCTGCGCTACGAAATCCGGCGCGAGTTTGCGCCATACGTCGGCGTCGAGTGGGCGCGCAAGTTCGGAGACACGGCGGATCTCGCGCGGGATGCGGGCGAGGACGTCTCGGACACGCGGCTGGTCGCAGGCCTGCGCTTCTGGTTCTGACCCATTTTTTTTGGATCGACTTCGATGGAGGAACGTATGGAAAAGACTTTTCCGCTTCTGCTCAACAACGCAATCGAAAGGAACGCAATCATGAAAGGCGTATTTTTGTTAGGGCTTTCCAGCATGGTCGTTCTAGGGATGGGGCTCGCTCATGCCGCGCCGGCCGGCTCGGCCGAACCGCTCAGGGTCGCGGCGGCCGATGCGAAACAGGCGGCGGTGTCGGGAACCGGCGTCGTCGAGCAGGTCAAGGCCGAACAGAGCAAGATCAAGATCAACCATGAGCCGATCCCGGCACTGGATTGGCCCTCGATGTCCATGTACTTCCGCGTCAAGGACAAGGCTGTTCTGGAAGGCATAGCCACCGGGGACAAGGTGCAGTTCGATTTGGAGAAAGGCAAGACGGGTTTGGAAATCACCCGAATCGAGAAAGTGTCCCAGTGACGCTGCCGGCGAGAGTGAACTCCGCGTCCAATCCCCGATGCGTTCCACGTCATTTACCTCTGCGCCAATAGTAATTGCTGCGCGGTGAACTCAAGGTCAGAATTCGCGGCCAAGCGGTTCTCCTGTTTACATAACTTAGCCTTGCAGATAATGAAACTTTGCGACCGACAGGAGTTTGTGGATTGAGTTGCCGCCCCATGCACAGCGGGCCAGTTCTTACTCGTGCTCGGAAACGAATATCTCGGCGAGCCAGGGCACGGAACCGAGACTGCCCATGCCCGAGCATACTCAGCACGGGTTCGATGTCGTTGCGCTCCCACTCGCCGCCTTGCGGCAATCCCGTTCGGCGAGTCCCAGAAACGGCGGAAAGAACAGCCACTCGGACAGGGTTTCCACGCTGGCGTTCCGTGGCGCGGCGCAGAGCGCCATGGCAGCGGCCAGCAGCTGGAGTGGCGGCTTGACCGTAAGGCCGGATGCAAGAGTTCTCTCCTCCAAAGCAATTCTCGTAAGTAAGTGCTTCGTTAATGGTTGGTCTACGTGCGGATCCTCCCGTTTAGAGCAGACCACGCATCTCCGGAGTGACCGGGTTGTTTTTTCTCGTTTGCTTGATAACCCGGCGGGTGTAACGCGTTAACCGCAATCACCACGGTCGAGCCTTCGTGGATGAGAACCGCCAACCCGATCCCCGCCCGACCGAACAGTGTGGCGGGAATCAGCAAGCCACCACGCCCAACGACATCCAGAGGTTCTGACGAATGATGCGGTCAGGTGGGCTGTGCCTGTGGCCTGCCGCTACCGACTGCGCCCGCCTCGATCTCTTCCTCTTTCCTGTGCGCCAGCCGGTACAGGATCGGCAGGACCAGCAGGGTCAGCGCCGTCGAAGACAGGATACCGCCGATGACGACGGTAGCAAGCGGCCGCTGCACTTCCGCGCCGGTGCCGGTGGCGATGGCCATCGGAATGAAGCCGAGCGAGGCGACGAGCGCGGTCATCAGAACCGGACGCAGGCGGGTGAGCGCGCCATCAACGATTGCGGTATCGAGCGTGCGGCCCTGTTCGCGCAGGGTACGGATGAAGGACACCATCACCAGGCCATTGAGCACCGCGACCCCCGACAGCGCGATGAAACCGACGCCTGCCGAAATGGACAATGGGATGTCGCGCAGCCACAGCGCGAGAATGCCGCCGGTAAGCGCGAACGGGATGCCGGTAAAGACCAGGATGCCGTCCTTCATGTTGTTGAACATCGCGAACAGCAGCATGAAAACCAGCAGCAACGCCACCGGCACCACGATCTGCAGACGCTTGGCCGCCGACTGCAATTGCTCGAAGGTGCCGCCCCAGGTGATCCAGTATCCGGTCGGAACCTTGACGTTTTGCTGGATCGCCAGATCGGCCTCATTGACGAACGAGCCGATGTCGCGGCCGCGAACGTTGGCGGTGACGACGACGCGGCGCTTGCCATCCTCCCGGCTGATCTGGTTGGGGCCGGGGGCGACGATGAAGCTTGCGACGTCGCCCAGTTGCAGATAGCCGTGGCTCGCGCCAGTCATGGCGTCCATGGGCATCCTGATCGGCAGTTGCTTCAGCGCCGCCAGATCGCTGCGCAGGCGTTCCGGCAGGCGCACGACGATGTCGAAGCGCCGGTCGCCCTCGAACAGTACGCCGGCGTCGCGTCCACCGATGGCAATGCCGATCGCCTCCTGGATATCGCCGACGTTGACCCCGAGCCGGGCGGCTTTTTCCCGGTCGATCTGGATCGTCATCATCGGCAACCCGGTCGTCTGTTCGACCTTGACGTCGGCCGCACCGGGTATTTTTTCCAGCACTTCGGAAATTTCGGCGGCGGTGCCGTTCATCGTGTCCATGTCGTCGCCGAACACTTTGACCGCGACATCGCTGCGCACGCCAGATAACAGCTCGTTGAAGCGCATCTGGATCGGCTGGGTAAACTCGTAGTTGTTGCCGGGCACTTTGCCGACCGCCTCCTGCATGGCCATCACAAGCTCGGTCTTGGTGCGGCTCGGGTCGGGCCATTCCGACCGCGGTTTCAGCATGATGAAGTTGTCGGCCACGCTCGGCGGCATCGGGTCGGTCGCGATTTCAGCGGTGCCCATTTTGGCGAAAATCCGCTCGACTTCGGGAAACTGCTTGATCGTGCGTTCAAGCTCGGTCTGCATCTCGATCGCCTGGGTCAGACTGGTGCCGGGGATGCGCAAGGCGTGCAGCGCAATGTCGCCCTCGTTGAGACTCGGCACGAATTCGCTGCCCATGCGGGTCGCGAGCAGGCCGGACAGCGCCACCGCAACCACCGCAACGGTGAGCACCAGGGCCTTGTTGCCCATGCCCCAGGCGAGCATCGGCGCGTAGCCGCGCGACGCCCACTGCATCAGGCGGTTTTCCTTTTCGCTGACCTTGTTGCCGATCAACAGCGCAACCGCTGCGGGGATGAAGGTCACGGACAGAATCATCGCGCCCAGCAAGGCGACGACGACGGTGAACGCCATCGGGTGGAACATCTTGCCCTCGACGCCGGCGAGCGCAAAGATCGGCAGGTAGACGACCATGATGATGAGCTGGCCGAAAATCAGGGGGCGGCGCGCCTCGCGCGCGGCAGCGAAGACTTCATGGAAGCGTTCGGTGCGGGTGAGCGGACGTTTGAAATGCGCCTGCGCGTGCGCGAGCCGGCGTACGCAGTTCTCGACGATGACCACCGCGCCGTCGATGATGATGCCGAAGTCGAGCGCGCCGAGGCTCATCAAATTGGCGCTGACCTTGTTCGTGACCATGCCGGTGAAGGTGAAGAGCATCGACAGCGGAATGACCAGCGCAGTAATAACCGCCGCGCGGATGTTGCCGAGGAACAGGAACAACACCGCGATCACCAGCAATGCGCCCTCGACCAGGTTCTTCTTCACCGTGTCGATCGCCTTGTCGACCAGGATCGTGCGGTCGTACACGCTCTGCGCGACGACACCGGCGGGCAGGCTGCGATTGACTTCTTCGAGCCGCTTGGCGACCGCCTGCGAGACGACGCGGCTGTTTTCCCCGATCAGCATGAAGACGGTGCCGAGCACGACTTCGCGGCCGTTTTCGGTTGCGGCCCCGGTGCGCAACTCCTGCCCGAGGCCGACTTCGGCGACGTCGCGGATGCGTACGGGAACGCCCTCGCGGCTGGCGACGACGATGTTGCCGATGTCGGCGAGATCGGCGACCTGTCCCGGTGCGCGGATCAGGTATTGCTCGCCGCGTTTTTCGATGTAGCCCGCCCCCACGTTGGCGTTGTTGCGCTCGATAGCGGCGACCAGATCCATCAGACTCAGGCCGTGCGCGACGAGTTTGTCGGGCAGCGGCGATACCTGAAACGACTTGGCGTAGCCGCCGATGGTGTTGATTTCGGTCACACCCGGCACGTTGCGCAACTGCGGTTTGACGATCCAGTCCTGGATTTCCCTGAGATCCATGGCGGTGTAGGGGGCGCCGTCGGGTTTCAGCGCACCCGGTTTGGCCTCGACCGTCCACATGTAAATCTCGCCCAGCCCGGTCGAGATCGGCCCCAACTCCGGATTGATCCCTGCCGGCAGTTTTCCCTTGGCCTGACCGATGCGCTCGTTGACCAGCTGGCGTGCGAAATAGATGTCGGTGCCTTCCCTGAAGATCACCGTCACCTGCGACAGGCCGTAGCGCGACAGCGAACGCGTCTGTTCCAGCCCCGGCAGCCCGGCCATCGCGGTCTCGACGGGGAAGGTGATGCGCTGCTCGGACTCCAGCGGCGAATAGCCGGGCGCGGCGGTGTTGATCTGAACCTGCACGTTGGTGATGTCGGGCACCGCGTCGATCGGCAGCTTCTGATAGCTGTAGACGCCGAACGCGGCCATACCCAGGACCGCGAGCAGGACGAGCCAGCGCTGCTCGATGGCGAACTGAATGATTTTGTCGAACATGATGGAATGCTTTCCTTTTTAAAGAGCGGCGTCGCCGCACTCGCCGGAGCGGATGCGCAGCCCGCCGCCCGATTCGGATCCTGCAATCAGGCCGTCATCCGGCAAGTGGCCCGCGCAACGTCTGTCCGGCCCGCTCCAGCAGCTACGACTGGACGATGGCAATGACCTGTTTCATGGCTGCCCCTAGTGGTCGTGGCTCGCGCCGGACTTGCCGATGTCGGCCTTGATAAGGAAGCTGTTTTTCGCGGCGTACTGCTCGCCCGCGTTCAAGCCGCTGATGATTTCGGTGAACTTGCCGTCGCTGCGCCCCAGTTCGACCGGGCGGGCCTCGAACTGGTCGCCGTAGCGCCCAAATACCACCGTCCAGCCGCGCACGGTCTGGATCGCCTCGGCGGACACGGCCACCGGCACGTCGACCTCCCCCGACACCACCCGGATACTGACCGGCAGGCCGGGACGCCAGACCCCTTGGGGGTTGGGTAATACGACGCGTGCCTTGGCCGTTCGGGTTTGCTCGCCCACCAGCGCGCCCACATAGGAAATGACGCCACTGCTCTCGGATTCGAACGCGGTCGCCTTGACAGTGGCTTTCTGGCCGACTTTCACGGTGTTGAGGTCCTTGGCATAAATCGTCATTTCCGCCCACACCGTGGACAGATCGGCGACGACGAAGATCGTCGCGTCTTCCTTCACCGTTTCGCCCAGCGAGACTTTCTTTTCGATCACCACGCCGCCGATCGGCGCACGAATCTCGTAGCGTGTGAGGTTGCCGCTGCCGCGCAGTTCGCCGCCAATCGACGCCAGTTTCTGGCGCGCGTTTTGCGCCGCGATTTCGGCTTCCTGCATGGCAGCCTGCGCTTGCAGGTAATCCTGCTCGGGGGAGATTTTGTCCTCCCACAATTTTTTCTCGCGCGTGAACGTCGAGCGCGCCAGCGTCAGGCGTTTTTGCGCGGCGAGCAGTTCACTGCGCTGGTCAGCCAGCGCCGGGCTAAAAATCACCGCGAGCACCTGGCCTTTTCTGACCCGGTCGCCGGCGTTGGCCGAGACGGACTCGACGACGCCGGCGAGGCGCGGCACGACATGAACCTGACGGTCTTCGTTGAAACGGATCTCGCCGATCAGCTCCAGCACGCTCTGAATGCGCGCCGGGCCTGCGCTGAGGATCTCGACCTTGTTTTGCTGCACCTGCTGATCCGACATCGCGACCCGCGCCTCGACCTGCTCGTAGCCAAATCGATACGATTTTCCGCCGTGCCGCGCGGCGATGCCGACCTTGAACGAATGCGGCTCTTCGACGACGGCATCACCCTTGAGGTAATCGTTTTCCGGGGTAAAGCGGAATACCTGCGGCGCGCGACCCAGCCGCTCCAGCGTGAGGCTGACCTCGCTCGCCGAGGGCGCCAGTGGCTTGTCGTTCAGATAGGTGTAAACGCGAAATTGCGGCTCGACGTTGGTCTCGAAGATTGTCACCTCGACGCCGTAGCCATCCTGCGTGAAAAGCTTGCCGCCGTGCGGGCCTTTTTGCGGTGCGCCCGCGTCTTCGCGGCCGCCCTCGGCTTGGCCAGCGGGTTCGCCGTGCGTATCGGTTTCCATCTGCGGTTTGCCGGTACCGAGGACCAGCGCCGCGAGGAGGACGCCGACTGCCAGAACCCCGGCAATAACCAGCGCCTGTTTCTTGTTCGGATTGAATTTCATGTTGAGTTCCTACGGTTGGACGGCAGCGGGTGCCGGACGTGTATCGCCAAGAATGCGCTCGATTTCGGCCGCCGACCGGTGCGCTTCGGCCAATGCGCGCAGGCTTTGCGCGCGGGCCTGAAACAGCGTGCGCTGCGCATCGAGTACGTCGAGAAAGCTGAATTTGCCGAGTTCGAAGCCTCGGGTTGCGGCATCCAGAGCGCTTTGCGCGCCCGGAAGAACGTCCTGCCGCAGCGATGCTGTCTCCTGGCGTGCGGTACTCAGCCGCTCGTATGCAACAGCCAGTTCGTTGAACAGGCGGATCCCGTCGGCGGACAGCTGGTCCTGCGCCTTGTCGGTACGGCGCAACGCTTCCAGCAGGTTTCCCTGATTGCGGTCGAACACCGGGATCGGTATCGAAACGCCGAAAATCGCCTGATTGAGGCCGCGCTCTTCGTCGCGTTTGGCCCCGAGGCTGAGCGTCAGGTCCGGAACGCGACGGCTGCGTTCGACCTTCGCCAGCGCTTGCCGGCGCTCGACCTCGATCTTGGCGCGGAGCAGGCTGGGCGAAGCGGCGAGGCGCGCGTTCAGATGGGCCAGCGCAGGGAGCGGCGGCAAAGCTTCCGGATCGCCCTCGGCGCGTTCGAAGCGCGGCGACGGATTGGCCCAGGTGGCTGCCAGCCGACGGCGCGCGGTCGTCAATTCGCTGGTGGCCGTCGCGAGTTCGACGCGGGCGCCGGCCTCGGCCACGCGCGCCCGGGTTTCTTCGACCGGGGACACCTTGCCGGCCGTGACCCGCCGTGCGGCTGCGGCCGTCGCGCGTTGCGCGAGTTCGACCGACGCCTGGGCAAGCCGCGAGCGCTCCTGGGCGACCAGCACGTCGAAAAACGCCGCGGTCACCGCCGCGCGAATCTCGGCACGCTTGGCGTCCAGTTCCAGGGACGCGGCATCACGGCCGCGCTCGGCGGCTTCGATCCTGGCGCCACGCTTGCCGCCCAGCTCGATCGGCTGGTTCAACTGCAGCGTCGTGGTCCGTGTCGCCCGGCGCGTGTCCTCGATCAAGGCCGAAAATTCCGGGTTGGGTCGGACGTGTGCCTGAGTGATGGTGGCATCGAGCGCCTCCAGTTCGCGGCCCGCCGCCGACAGCTCGGGGTTGGCGCCAAGCGCCAGATTCAGTGCCGCGTTCAGGGTAAGCGGGGCCGTTGGTTCGCTGGCGCGCAGCGTGCCTGCATTCAGCCGGGTTTGCGGTGTTTGCGCCCACGCCGCCAACGGCAGGGCGAGCAGCAATACGGATAGCGTGATTCGCATGGTTTTTCCTCGTGATAACTCAATGGAACGAAGAACACCGGCGTGCGAAACACGCTCGCGACAGGAAGTCGCGTTGGAGCAAACGCTCGCCGGTTCAGGCGCGCGCTAGCGGGGGACGGTCGAGAAGCGGGGGAGTGCGGGTAAAGAAGACGGCGGGCGGATGCAGAATCCGTCCTCCGGATGGCATCAAGCCTAGGGTCATGCCAGATTCCGGCAGGATGAAGGAGAGAACGTGATGGCAGTGGCCACCATGATGCTCATCCTTGTTGTGGTCCTTATCCGTACTGCCGTTCGTGGCGTCGTGATTGGCATGCCCGGCATCATGGTAGTCATGATCGTGGGCGTGGACGCCCATGGCAGCCACGTTCTGCCCCAGGTGTCCATGCAGCCCGGCCGCTGCCGCCCAGGCGAACTGGAGCGGAACGATGAGCATGACGATCAGGGCGATGATGCGGCGCATTGGGGGATTCTACAGATTGCGCCGCATCTGCCAAGGTTCGTTCATACCTCTACGCGCTTCGCGTCTTGAGTTTCGTCGCTTCCTGAGCATCAGCAAGGCCGTCACCGTGCCCTTGCTTGATCGACGTGGCCAGCCGCAGGATTTCATCCCAATGGGCGCGCCCGTGATTGATGTTGAGCGTGCCGCCGAACATTGGCTTGAGCGCCTCATAGGCGGCACCGCCCTTGGGGATGAGAACTTGGTGGCGCCCAAGTCGCGGATGCGCGGCGCAAAGCGGAAGCCAATAGGCTGGATCAGTGCGAAGACATGGTCGGTGAAGCCCGCCGTATCGGTGTAGTGTTCCTCAATGTGCAGGTCGGACTCGCGGTACAGCAGGCTGTCGTAGGTAGGGGTCGCGCACATTGACCCCGTTAATGGGAACGGCGCGTACTGATCGGAGATGGGTGTGTAAAAGGCCCGTCCTGGGCTGCTGCCATATGTCGGTTTGGTGTGTATCCCGCCCGCCGGTGGGTCGGCAGCGAATGGGCTGTCAGCAAAGTAAGGTAAGCAGACGAGCGCATGTCCCGTCTGCTTCGCTCACGGAGGAGAAGAACGATCACTTCACTTTGATGATGACATATCCCTTGTCGGTCTGGGCGAACTCGAAATCAACCGTCTTGCCGACAGTGAGTTTGTCCAACACCATCTTGTCCTCGACCTGAAACCCCATGGTCATGGCGGGCCAGTTCAGGCTTTTGACGGGCGCGTGGGCCAGGGTGACAACGCCGCCAGCCGCATCGACCTTGGTGACCTTGCCCTTGGCCATATGTACGGTTTGTCCTGCCGCTGGCTTGCCCATCGGCATGCTCTTCATGTCATCCATCGTCTTTTGCTGCGCCATCGCCGCAGTTGCCGAAAGCACAAGAATGGCTGCGAGTGACTTGGTCAGTGATTTCTTCATGTTCAGATTTCTCCAGTAAGTGAAAAGGCGGGAAACCGGTCTGTGGCAAATCCAGAGACCGGGGGTTTCATCAAGGGTGTTCGCCGCTTGAATGAATGGGGTGCGCTGGCGCGTGCGGTTGTGGGCGAGGTCGGCGCATCAGGTAGTAGGCTGCCGGGATCACAAACATCGACAACAGCGGCGCGGTGATCATGCCGCCCACCATGGGGGCGGCGATGCGGCTCATGACTTCGCTGCCGGTGCCGCTGCCCAACAGAATGGGCAAGAGGCCGGCGACGATCACCGCTACCGTCATCGCCTTGGGGCGCACGCGCTGCACCGCGCCTTCGCGGATGGCCTCAAGGAGATCAGCCTCGCCCAGATCGGCCTCGCCGGTTTTGCCTTCTTCGCGCTTCGCGTCCCAGGCGTTTTTCAGGTACAGCAGCATGATGACGCCGAACTCGGCCGACACGCCGGCCAGTGCGATGAAGCCGACGCCGGTGGCGACCGACAGCTGGTAGTCCATGGCGTAGAGGAACCACACGCCGCCGGTGAGGGCGAACGGCAGCGTGGCCATGATGAGCACGGCTTCGTCGAAGCGGCTGAAGGTGAGATAGAGCAGCACGAAGATGATCAGCAACGTGGCGGGCACGACCAGCTTGAGCCGTGCGTTGGCGCGTTCCATGAACTCGAACTGGCCGGAATAGGCGAGGCTCATGCCGGGTTCGAGCTTGACCCCGGCGGCCACGGCGGCCTGAAGATCGGCCACGGTGGAGGCGAGGTCGCGCCCGCGCACGTCGACATAGACCCAGCCCGAGGGCCGCGCATTCTCGCTTTTCAGCATCGGCGGGCCGTCGCTGACCCTGACTGCCGCCACCATGCCGAGCGTGATCCGGCTGCCGTTGGGGGCGAGGATGGGCAGCGCGGCGAGCTTGTCGGGCGTGTCGCGCCATTCGCGCGGGTAGCGCACGTTGATCGGATAACGCGCCAGGCCTTCGACCGTCTCGCCGATGTTTTCGCCGCCGATGAGGTTGGCCACCGCCGACTGCACGTCGCCGATGTTCATGCCGTAGCGCGCCGCCGCCGCGCGGTCGATGTCGACGTCGACGTAGCGGCCGCCGGTGAGCCGCTCGGCCAGCGCAGAGGAGACGCCGGGCACGGTCTTGGCGACGCGCTCGACGTCCTGCGCGATGCGGTCGATGTCGGCCAGATGGCTGCCGGCGATCTTGACCCCGACCGGGCTCTTGATGCCGGTGGCGAGCATGTCGATGCGGTTGCGGATCGGTGGAACCCAGATGTTGGCGAGCCCCGGCACCCTGACCGCGCGATCCAGTTCCTCGACCAGCTCGTCCGGCGTCATACCGGCGCGCCACTGCTCGCGCGGCTTGAACTGGATCGTGGTCTCGAACATTTCCAGCGGCGCCGGATCGGTCGCGGTCTCGGCGCGCCCGGCCTTGCCGTAGACGCGGGCTACTTCGGGCACGCTCCGGATCATGCGGTTGGTTTGCTGCAGCAACTCGGAGGCTTTCTGCGCCGACAGCCCCGGCAGGGCCGACGGCATGTAGAGCAGGTCGCCCTCGTCCAGCGGCGGCAGGAACTCGCCGCCGAGGCGGCTCATGGGCCACAGCGCGGTCAGGAAGATCAGCGCGGCGCCGGCGAGCGTGATTCCGGGGCGCCTGAGCACGGCTTCCAGCAGCGGGTGGTAGGCGCGGATCAGCCAGCGGTTGAGCGGGTTCTTCGTCTCGTCAGGAATTTTTCCGCGGATCCAGTAGCCCATCAGCACCGGAATCAGCGTCACCGACAGGCCGGCGGCGGCCGCCATGGCATAGGTCTTGGTGAAGGCCAGCGGGCCGAAGAGCCGCCCTTCCTGCGCTTCCAGCGTGAACACCGGGATGAAGGACAGGGTGATGATCAAGAGTGAGAAGAACAGCGCCGGGCCGACCTCGGCCGCCGCGTCGGTCACCACCTTCCAGTGGGTCTCGCCGGCCAGCGTTTCGCCGGGGTGGGCGTGGTGCCAGGCCTCGATTTTCTTGTGGGCGTTTTCGATCATCACCACCGCGGCGTCGACCATCGCGCCGATGGCGATGGCGATACCGCCGAGCGACATGATGTTGGCATTGATGCCCTGCTGGCGCATGACGATGAACGCGATCAGCACCCCCAGCGGCAGCGAGACGATGGCGACAAGCGACGAGCGCAGGTGCCACAGGAAGAGCGCGCACACCAGCGCCACGACGATGAATTCCTCGACCAGCTTGTCGCTCAGGTTGTCGATCGCGCGGTCGATCAGCTGGCTGCGGTCGTAGGTCGGCACGATTTCGACGCCCGCCGGCAGGCTAACCTTGAGCGTGTCGAGTTTGGCCTTGACCGCCGCGATGGTCTCGCGCGCGTTCTTGCCCGAGCGCAGCACCACGACGCCGCCGACCGCCTCGCCCTCGCCGTCGAGCTCGCCGATGCCGCGCCGCATCTCGGGGCCGAGCTGGATGTGCGCCACGTCGCCCAGGCTCACCGGCGTCGTCCCCGCGAGCTTGAGCGGAATGGCGCGAAAGTCGGCCACGCTCTCGAGATAGCCGCTGGCGCGCACCATGAGTTCGGTCTCGGCCAGTTCCAGCACCGCGCCGCCGGTCTCCTGGTTGGCCGCCCGGATCGCCGCGATCGCCTGGTCATGGGTGACGCCGAAACCGGCGAGCTTCACCGGATCGAGCATTACTTGAACCTGCTTGACCATGCCGCCGACGGTGGCCACCTCGGCCACGTTGGGCAGGGTTTTCAGCTCGTACTTGAGGAACCAGTCCTGCAGGCTGCGCAATTGCGCCAGGTCGTGCTTGCCGGTGCGGTCCACCAGCGCGTACTGGTAAATCCAGCTCACCCCGGTCGCGTCCGGGCCCAGCGCCGGCCTGGCCGTCGCCGGCAGCCGGGCCTGCACCTGGCTGAGATATTCCAGCACCCGCGAGCGCGCCCAGTAGAGATCGGTGCCGTCCTCGAAAATGACGTAGACGAAGCTGTCGCCGAAAAAGGAGAACCCGCGCACCGTCTTCGCGCCCGGCACCGAAAGCATGGTGGTGGCGAGCGGATAGGTCACCTGGTTTTCGACGATCTGCGGCGCCTGCCCCGGATACGCGGTGCGGATGATGACCTGAACGTCGGACAGGTCGGGCAGTGCGTCGATCGGCGTGGTCTTAACCGCCCAGATGCCCCAGGCCACGGTGAACAGCGTCGCCAGCAGGACCAGGAAACGGTTGGCGACCGACCAGCGAATCAGGCGCGCAATCATTTGGCGCCCCCCGTCTTGTCGGTCTTGACGAGTTTTTCGACTACCAGCCCGTCGGCGGTCTCGCGCGCGCCGACCCTCACCCGGTCGCCCGCCTTCAGGCCCTTGGCGAGTTCAGGGCGGGCCAGCGGAAACTCCATGGTCATGCCGGGCATCGCCAGGGTCTTGAAGGGGCCGTGGGTGAGCGTCACATATTCGGCGGAAATGTCGTCGATTACGCCATCAGCCTCGTGCAGCGCGGCCGGCGCGGCGGCCGCTTCGCCTGTCCCGCGCGCGACGATGCCCTGCAGGCTGGCTTCGGAGTCAATCAGGAACTGGCCGCTGGCGACGACTTTCTGGCCCTCGGCGAGGCCGGACAGGATGACGGTGTCGCTGCCCGACTCGGCGCCCAATGTGACTTCGACCGGCCGGTAGCGCCCCTCAGCCTCCGCCACGACGACGAGCGCGCGGCGTCCGGTGCGGATCACCGCTTCGGTTGGCACGCGCAGCGCCGAGTCGCCGCCCGCCCCCCTGAGGCTGACCTGCGCGGTCAATCCCGGCCGCAGGCGCCCGCCGGGATTGGGCAGTTCGACTCGGACCCTCAGCGTGCGGGCGGTATCGTCCAGCGCCGGCAGCAGCGCGGTGACGCGGCCCTGCACCGGTTCGCCCGGAAACGCAGCGAAATGGGCCTCGGCCGCCTGCCCGATCCGCACCGAGCCGGCGCGGGCTTCCGGCACCGCGACGTCGAGCCAGACGGTGCCGATGCCGTTGATGCGCGCCAAAGTCTGGCCGCCCATCACGGTCATGCCGGCGCGCACGTCGAGTTCCTGGATCACGCCGCCCCGCGGCGCGGTGATCGCAATGCGATTCCTGATCTTGCCGCGGGCGGCGACGTCGCGAATCAGGCTTTCCGGCATGCCGCTCAAGCGCATGCGCTCGCGCGCGGCGCCTTCCAGTGAGGGGTCGCCCAGCGCCTTGAGCGCCAGGTACTCCTGCTGCACCGCCGCCCACTCCGGCACCAGCAGTTCCGCGATCAAGGCGCCCGATCGAACGACATCGTTCGGCGCCAGCCTAGCCACGCGTTCCACGAAGCCGCCGCTGCGCGCCTGCACGATCGCCACCTCGCGCTCGTCGAAGCCGACGACGCCGGTCGCCGTCACGTCGCTGCCGAAGGGTGCGTGGGTGACGGTGGCCAGACGCACGCCCAGGTTCTGCGCCACCCAGGGGTCGATTTTGACGGTTGCGGCATCGCCGCCTTCGTCGGCGTATTTGGGCACCAGATCCATGTCCATGAAAGGCGACTTGCCGGGCTTGTCGAATTTTTGCTGCGGCACCATCGGGTCGTACCAGTACAGCACGGTGCGACCATGCTGCGCGGGGGCCGCGGTGTGGGTATCCTGCGTATCCGTGGGGTAGCGGCCGGCCCACCAGAGGCCGGCCGCCACGCCGGCGGCGAGCAGTGCAACCACGACGAAGAGGCCCAGCACGGTTTTTTTAATCGTTTGGCGATTCATTGTTTTTCTCCGGTCAAATCGGGTTCGCTGTAGGCATAGAGCAGGCGGGCGGCCAACTGTCGGCGCTCGCCTTCGAGCGCGATGGCCATGAGTTCGGCGTCGATGCGCTCGCGCCGCGCCATCACCAGATCGACGAGCTCGCCCTTGCCGCTGCGCCAGGCCGCCAGCGCCAGATCCACCTTTTCGCCGGCCAGCGGCAGCAGCACTTCGCGCTGGCGCTTGACGGCGAGGGCGAGGCGCTGGTGCTCAGCAAAATCCGTCTCCAGCATCGCCGCGTGTTCGCGCAACACCGCTTCGCGTTCGGCATCAAGTCCTTCGCGCTCGGCAAGCCGGGCCGCGATCTTCGGATCCTGGCGGGCGGCGGCAAACACCGGCAGGTCAAAGCTCACCTGCACCATGGCCATATCGCCGAACCGCGCGCCGCGCTTCTGGTATGCCAGTTCCAGCGTCCAGTCGGGTTTCTTCTCAGCGCGGGCTTCGGCCGCTTCCGCATCCAGCACGCGCCCCCTAGGCTCGAATATCGCCAGCTCCGGGTGATCATGCAGCGCGTGCGCGAGCTTGCCGTGGACGACCGGCCAGTCCGGAACGCTGCCTTCCAGTGGCGCCTCCGCCCGCGGCCCGACCCAGCGTCTGAGCGCCGCGATGGCTTGTTGGCGGCGCGCAGTCAGCTCATCCCGGCGCGCATCGATCATCGCGGCTTCCTGACGCGACGCCAGCGCCTCCAGCGCACTGCCCTTGCCGCCGGCGATACGGGCACGCACCACGGCATCTAACAGGTGGTTCTCGCCCTCCAGCGAATCGATGCGGGCGAGCTGGCGCTCGACGGCATCCCGCGCAATCCAGGCGACCGCCGTTTCCCGCAACACAGCGAGCCGGGTGATGCGTGTTTGCGCTTCCGCCTGGGCAACGCGTCCCTGCGCCGCCGAAACGCGGGCAGCACGCTTGGCGGCGTTGGGGAATTCCTGCATGAGGCCGAGGCGCTGCATGGTCATGCCGTCGCCGGTCAGGCTGAAACGGTCGGCGCCTTCAATAGGCAGGTTGTCGATGCCGAGCACCAGCTTTGGATCCGGCAATTCGCCGGCCGGAATCGCTGTTTTGCGCGCGGCGTCGCTCTGCGCCGCGACGCTGCGCAATACTGGGGTTTCCCGCACGGCCAGCGCGAGCGCGTCATCGAAGGAAAGAGACGCCGCGCATGCCGTGCTGGCGAGGCCCGACAGTGCGAACAGCGCAACGCTACGGCAAAGCGTGGGCCGCAGCGTGCGGGCGGCAGATAGGGAGGTGACCATGTTCCAACTCCTTGCGAGAACGGCAACATCAGACCGGTAGCGGCGTGATGGCACGAAATAGCCGAACTGTCGTCCGCGCGGGGCGAACGCAGTGCAGCACTCGGTTCAGGAAATCAGAATTGCGCCGGCGGTCGCCAGGCGGTGGGAGGGTCGAAGGAGGGCATGTCCGCAGTGACATGCGGGAAGCGGGTGGCCGTAACCTGCTCCTGCGGCACGACATCGAGCGTGACAGCCGAAAAATGCTGGCCGCCGGTTTGACAGAGGTGGCTGGATTTGCAGGGCGTGCCGGACGATTCCGGCTCGTCGCAGCAGTCGTGCGCCGCAGCCGCATCCGTCAGCGCCATCATGCCGGAGCCCTCCATGGGGCAGGGTACCAGCGGCTGCGCAAAGTGCGCATATCCCTGCAGCGGAACCGCAAGAGAAAGCAGCAGGAAGAGAACTACCCGAAGTCGACGCATGATTTGACTTTAACGTGCGCGGCCGGGTCAAGCAAGCGCACGCCGATTAAGGCATCCCACCGCCCGTGAGCTTCGCAAGCGCCACCGTGATATAGGCGGAGCCCCGTGGCAGCCGGATGTGGTGTGAGCAACCACGCGAGCTTGTCCTGCCTAAGCACCAGCCACGGCAGGTAGCAGCCGACGATTTCCGCCGCCGCGGTGATGGCGAACAGCAAGGAGACTTTGATCCGTCGTCAGCTCCCTTTCAGCGATGCAATGAGCGGACACCGAACATCTCCGCTAATAGCGCAGCAGCGCTGGATCAGGTCGGCCAGTACGCGTTCGATACGCCGCAGGTCGGCGAGACGGGCGCGCACGTCCACGAGCTTGCGTTCGGCCTGCGCGCGCGCTTCGCTGCAATGCGAACCGTCCTCGAGTTCGAGCAGCTCGGCGATCTCGTCCAGACTGAAGCCCAGGCGCTGCGCGGCCTTGATGAACTGCATCCGCGACACATCGGACGTCGTATAGCGGCGAATGCTGCCATAGGGCTTGTCCGGCTCCGGCAACAGGCCCCTTCGCTGATAGAACCTTATTGTTTCCACATTGACCCCGACGGCCTTGGCGAAGGCGCCGATGCTCAGATTCCCTAGATTGCTCTCCATACAACTTGACTCCGTACATAACTACGGAAATAAGGTTACGGTATTTCGAAAGGAGACGCCATGTCGCAAGGGAAAACCGGACGCTTGCCACTCATCGGCGGCGCTATCGCTGCCGTCGCCGCCTCCCTGTGCTGCGTCGGTCCCCTGGTGCTGGTCATGCTCGGCATCGGCGGCGCCTGGGTGGCGAATCTCGCCGTGCTGGAGCCGTTCCGGCCCTACTTTCTCGGGGCCGCCGTCATTGCCCTGTTCTTCGCCTGGAAAAAGATCTACCGGGCACCGGCCGCCGCCTGCACGCCGGCTTCCCTGTGTGCCATGCCGCAGACCAACCGCGTGTACAAGATGATGTTCTGGGTTGTGGCCGCGCTCGTCGCGCTCGCCCTGATCTTCCCCGACCTCGCACCGCTGTTCTACTGAAGGCGTCTCGCTATGAAAACTCTCGTTTTGGCACAAGTCAAAAAATTCATTCTTGCCTCGATCCTCGTATTCGCTTTCGCCGGTGCTGCGTTCGCCGCCGTGCGCACCGTCACGCTGTCTGTGCCCGGAATGTACTGCGAGGTTTGTCCTATCACCGTGCGCAAGGCCCTGGAAAAAGTGCCCGGCGTGTCCAGGGTCAACGTGTCTTTCGAGAAAAAGGAAGCGCTCGTGACCTTCGACGATGCCAGCACCAGCATCAAAGCGCTGGAGGATGCCACCTTCGAGGCGGGCTATGAATCCACGGTCAAAGCCCCCGCCAAAGGAGGGCAGGCCAAATGAGCGAACAGATTCTCCGCGTGACGGGCATGACCTGCGACCACTGTGCAGCGTCCGTGAAACAGGCACTGCTGAGGGTGGCCGGTGTGACCCGTGCGGATGTGTCCTGTCCCGATGCCATGGCCCGCGTGGAGGTGGGTGTGGACACCCCCGTCGCCGCACTGCTCAACGCCGTGCGTGCCAGGGGCTACGGCGCGGAGGTGGGTGGAGACGCCACGTCCAAGGCCTCCACCAAGCTCAACGTCACCATTATCGGCGCCGGGTCGGCGGGCTTTGCCGCCGCCATCCGCGCGGCTGAAGAAGGCGCCGAAGTGACGGTGATCGAAGCCTCCACCATCGGCGGCACCTGCGTAAACGTCGGCTGCGTGCCTTCGAAGATTCTGATCCGTGCCGCCCATGTGGCGCACCTGCAAGCCCGACATCCTTTTCCCGGGCTGGTCAGGCATGCGCCGTTGCTGGATCGCACGGCGTTGGTCGCGCAGCAGCAGGCGCGGGTGGAAGAACTGCGCCATGCGAAGTACGAACGCATTCTGGAAACCAACCCCGGCATCAAGCTGTTGCGCGGCTTTGCGCGTTTCGAGGATGCCAAGACCCTCGTCGTCCGGCAACCGGATGATACGGAAAAGCGCCTCACGCCCGATCGAATCCTGATCGCCCCCGGCCGCTCGCCGCGGATTCCGGACGTGCCCGGCCTTGCCGGCACGCCGTTCTGGACTTCGTCCGAGGCATTGATCGCCACGGAGACGCCGGCGCACCTGATCGTACACGGCGGTTCGGTGGTCGCGCTGGAACTCGCGCAGGCTTTCCTGCGTCTGGGCAGCCGCGTTACGCTCGTTGCGCGCGGCAAGCTGTTGTCCAGGGAAGATCCGGCGATTGGCGAAGGGCTCAATGCCGTGCTGGAGGAAGAGGGCATGCGGGTTCTCACGGATACCGACGTGAAAGCCGTACGCTTCGACGGTACGACATTTGAACTTGAAACAAGCGCGGGAACTCTCAGTGGCGACCGGCTGCTCGTTGCCACCGGCCGTAAGCCCAATACGGCGGGGCTCGCCCTCGACCGCACCGGCGTCACTACGGATACCAGCGGCGCCATCGTCGTGGACGATCATCTCCGCACTTCGGTGCCGCACATCTATGCGGCCGGCGACTGCACCAATGCGCCGCAGTTCGTGTACGTGGCGGCGGCGGCTGGCACCCGCGCGGCAATCAATATGACCGGCGGCGATGCGGCGCTGGATCTCTCCGTGGTGCCTGCAGTGGTGTTCACCGATCCGCAGGTAGCCACGGTTGGCCTCACCGAAGCGCAGGCAAACAAGCTTGGCATGGAAACCGACAGCCGCACGCTCACACTCGACAACGTGCCGCGCGCGCTGGCCAACTTCGACACGCGCGGTTTCATCAAGCTGGTGTCGGAGAAAAAAACCGGACGCCTGCTGGGCGCGCAGGTGCTGGCAGGAGAAGGCGGCGAGATCATCCAGACCGCCGCGCTGGCTATCCAAAACCGCATGACGGTGGCCGATCTGGCGGGACAATTATTCCCCTACATCACCATGGGGGAAGGGTTGAAGCTTTGCGCCCAGACCTTTACCACGGACGTCAAGCAGCTGTCCTGTTGTGCGGGATAAATCACTCTGGCGCTTACGGTGCGAGCGGGTGTAGTCCTGGATTTGCGACCGGACTTCTTCGATCGTCTGAATCCGGCCGAATTGCAGCGATCTCTTCACTACAGCGTGAGGTGGAAGAGGGACAGGCCAAGGTAGGTGCCTTACTTCTGGAGAAGGCGCCTCAAACTTCCCGTTTGAGAAAGCCCAGAGTGGGCAAAAAAAAAGCCAGTAGGCTTTAGGAAAATACGCCGTATTCGATCCTGCCGAGCAGGTCTTTAACAATCTCCGTCCCGATGTCCGTATCGAGCATTGACATAGGGGTCAGCCCGCCGAGAGCGGCGTTTGGGGATCTCAACCAGACGAGACCGTTAGCTCGATGATCGAAAACGTCCCCGGCACGTACGACCACCCGTGCTAATCGGTATAGCCGGTCGGACTCGTTGGGGGTGAGAATTAGCATACGCCGGCGCCGCGCCAATGTCCTTACCGAAAGGCCAAGCATTTTTGCTAGCTCTGCATCCGTCGCATTGATATTTTGGCCGAACGAGTCCAAGGCTCGGGAAGAGAAACCTTTGCGTATCGCGAATAGCCAATCCGTCGGCACGATCGGTTTCTGGTCGTCGGCCGTCATTCTTCCCAGCAGAGAAGCCAACTCCGCCGCACTATCCTGGGTATCGGCCTTCTTCGTAGCGTGGCTGTTTCTTATGCCTTGACGTTTCGTGATCGCGACCATGTGTCCTTCGTCACTACTGAACGTCCCAATTCCGATTGCTTTTCGAAGGGTCGGCGGGACCGTAGTGTTCCTTCATGACCTTAACCGTTATGGTAGTCGGCTCCAACTCTGGGGACTGCTTGCAATACGATATTTATCTCGCGGGCTGCTGAGCGACTAAAGGGCGCCACAGCCGTGGACGCAATAGTGCGACTATTCCGATGCGCGAAAATCGTGGACAGAAATAAGCTAATTTTCGGCCGATAGCCGGGCCTAGCCGGATCATGTTCCAACTTGGCGATTCGACCGCTGGTATTCTGTCCGCGCGCTACGACAATCGTGGTGCAACTCAGTAGTCGGCTGACCATGACTCGGAAGTAAAATTCTGCAATTGCGGCGGCAGCATAATTTCAAACTTTTAGTTCCGAAAATTTCGCACATTTACTTCGGCGGACTCGTACACCCGCTGTAGGAACGAGAGCAACCTGCTAACTCCGAGCCAAAAGAATCAATATCTTAGGAAACGGACTTTTCTGCTACACACGGGATTTGTTCCAACTTTGCAAGTTAATTTTGGCAAATTCTTTTTTTGCGCTTGAAGAAAGTGAAACGGTGGTTGCTGGTAGGCTGATAGGCGCGCGCGTTTTTTTTGCTGTCCGGTGCCACTTGTGCATATGGTTAATCCATATGGCATCATTCGCCTCCTACGGAAATAGCGCTTCAACCGCACGGTGCCTAGCATCGACTGGCTGCCGATGATCACGAACTCGTACTGTCCGTGATATCCCCGCTGGCACGTATCATGTGCTCGAGTTCTTCTCACGACGCTGCCTCTCCTTGGAGCATCCGGCGTCTTGCGAAGTGTCTGGAGTTCCGCCGATCACAACCCCTCTCTCAAGGTCCCTTACTTGCTCCAGGACGCGTTGGCGAGTTTCTTCCGGAAGGACGGTGACGAGGGGCGAGGCTTGCCGTAGCTGCTGAGCGTGTCGAGTGCGGCCAAGTGCCTTGCGCCAGGAACCGGAACCCAGGATATTCAGCCACTCGAGCCACAGGCTCGCGGAGCGCGCGTCGCCGGTGGCGAGCCAGCGCTTGGCGGTGTTCTCGGCCTGCCGCACCAGTGTTGGGTTGGCCTTGGCCAACCGTACGGCCTCCTCGTGGAGCGCCAGACTCTGCAAGTCCTGAAGCCGGTGCTTGCCTTCGTCTGCCGAAATATGTACCTGCACGACTGGCGCCGTACGTCGAGATCTCGCCGCGGCAGAGTCTGCGGGAGCCGGCTGCAGGGTGTCTCCGGCCAGCAGAGCCAACTCGCCGCTGATGCCCAAGGCAGACATTACGCGCAGGTAGGTGCCCAAGGAGGGGGCTGGATCGCCGGCTTCGACCGCTCGCAGCGTGTTGCGGGTAATCCCGACGCGCGCGGCCATCTCGACCGTTCCAAGCCCATTTGCTTTCCGCAGCCCTTTGAGACGGTCGCCCAACTGTAGCAACAGCTGGCGTTCGAGGACAATGTTAATTTCTGAAGTGCTCATTTGGTTAACAACGTAACCATAAACTAGCGCTTTGAGCAAATTATTGACCAAATTATCGGCCTGCCGTCAGCGCAGCGGGAAACATGGAAGCGCGACTTCCTTCGAGGCGCGCCCTTCATCGGCGACCACAACGAGGTGGAATGTCCCCGCCGCGCGGCGATAATGGCTGGGATTTGAGGATCGATACCCGGGCTGGGCTGGGTTTAGCAACAGTATGCGCTGGCACCCAATAGAAGGTTCTCGCGATCGGCAGTCCTGGCCACGGAAGCGGAGCCTAGCACCTCGATTAAGCCGGCCGGTCATCGGCCTAAGACGTTACGCGAACGTAGAACCCTCTCGCCCTTCTCGAAGAACAGCAGGTTGGTGCCGATGCTGGCGTAGGGCTTGAACACGCTGTTGGGCAGGCGAACGATGGTGTGCAGGTCGCACTCCTGCAGCAGGTGTTCCTTAACCCGCCGTTCACTCCGGCGGAGGTCAAGGGAATGCTGGGCGGGAAAACGGGCTCCCCAGAGCGCAGCACCTAAGTCCCGCTAGGGCCCAGGCTCTAAGGGCCGCCAGGAGCCAGTCGTGTCGGTGGCGCCGACCCCCAGAGCCTTTCCAAAACCGTCCGGCAGCACATCTCGTAACTCATTGATCCAAAGGGGGCGCGGTTAGCAGGTTGAACTTGTTGGCTGGCCGCTCTGTAAGTCCTTGTTTTCATGCATCCCGAGTTAGCAACATGAACTTGTTTCATCGGCTGCCATAAGTCCTTGTTTTTATTGAATCATGGTTAGCAGGCAGGCATCCACGTCGTAAGTCATTGAATCGATTGACCTTGGGTGAGCAGGTTGCAGTTGTACGATTTAGCAGCCTTAAGTTGCGATTTAGCAGGTTGCTCTGGTTCTTACACCCGCGCCTGCAGGGCTTGCTCTGAGCCTCCCATAATTCGCATAATGTATATCTTCGTGGGATCAATGGCTTACAGACGGTTTTTGTCTTTTCGTCGTCCGGTTGATCGAATCCGCCAAGAGGAACCAATTTCAGCGGGTCATAAAAAAAACTTGGGGCAATTCTTGCCATCGTAGGGCCTCCGGGGTTCGGGAACAAGTCCAGCGGGTCGCTGGCGTCGGTGCTTCGGCCGCTGGGGGCGGCCTCGAGGACGTGCTGAGGAATGCAGGCTTTCACTTCGGGGAACGGCCCGCGGTCGGTGCGCGCCGAACCGGCGGTAGCAACGAGCCAGCGGACGACTGCTGTCCGTTGGCTCGGCTTGCAGGCTGACGCCTGTCCGGTGGGTGACCAGGTCGACGTGCTGCGCGGAATCTCGCGGAATGCAGCCATTGGGGCAGCGTCACGCCGCCGCGTCGCGCTGACGCGCTGCCGCGTGGCGTTGCCGCCTGCCTTCCGGGCGCTCATGCGACCCTCCGCAGCACTGGCACCTTTTCCGCGAAGGCGGGCAGGGCCGCAGGCGCAGCCGCCACGTAACGCCCTTCCACGTAACGGCGAGCGAGCCCGACGACCAGACGAAGCTGCTGAATCTCCCACGGCTGAAACGCGTAGCCCTCCGGCGTCACCAAAGCGCCGTCACGGTCGAAACGCCAGCCGTCCCACCCCTCGACGTGGACGATGGCCTTCGCGCGCATCCTGACGAGCTTGAAAGCCGGGTAGGGGATGCGGTTGCAGCCGGTCTCCCAGTTGCGCACGGTGCGCAGCGAGACGCCGAGGTATTCGGCGGCCGATTTCTGCGTCAGGCCGGCCGTCAGACGCTCGACGTGGAACTGATCGGGATCGGCCCACACGAAGTGCGGGTGACTGCGCGGCTGCTTGCGGCGGCGGTGTTTTTCAATCATCGCGGCCCCCCGTCAGAAGCTCGGCCGGAACGCCCTCGAGGTCGGCCGGAAGGCCGAAGTCGATGTCGTCGGGGTCGAAGTCCGGCCCAACGTAAGGGCGCAGTACCGCTGCTGTGCCCGCCTGCTCCCCTGCGATCGCGGCGGTGCTCGCAGGGAACGGGCAGGACGCGACCAGCTCGCCGAGACGCGAGCGCAGCACGTAGGCCGTCGCGGACAGCCCCTCGGGCTCCTCGATCCCGGTGAGGACATGCCCGATCGCGTCGGCGAGGATCGCAAGCTCCAGATGCCAGGTGTTGAGGCGGTCGGCGTGGTCGCTCATTGCTGGCCCTCCCGCTTGGCGAAGAGATACGCGGGGTTGCTCTGGCGCTGGCGTGCGGCACGCTCATCAAGGCTCAGGGGCTGGCGTTGAGGCGTCGGCTCATAACCGGGCAGCTTGCGCAGGCTGTTGCCGTTCATGGCGTCAAGCGCCAGCTTGGCGGGCGGGTAGATAGTCCATTTCTTCGTCAACGGATGCTTGCGGGCACCGACGACCTTGCCGGCCCGGCACCACCTGAGCAGACAGCCTTCGGAGACACCGATCTGCTCGGCGAAACGGCGCAGGGAGATTCCGTCATGATGGCTCATGCCGCACCCCCTGTCCGGACGAAAGAATGCGGGTTTGCGGGGAGAAACGCAGCGCAAGCCCAATGCTGGTGCGGAATCACGCGGCGAGAAAATGCGTCCGAAAATGACAATTTGTCACCGAACGGACAAGTGTTACTTAGCCGGAGCAGGTAGGGAGTGCAACCCATTGCACTAAGTCCGGGTATTACAGAGGACCCGGACAAAACCCGGCGACCCTCGATCAAGGGTCGGGAAATCCGATCAGCGGACAGTCCCGAAACGGGACCATTCTGGGCACGAGAGAATGCGGATTCCCGAGGCGGCACGGATTGCCTCTTCGCCTCGGTTACTTCGCATAATGTATATCTTCGTGGGATCAATGGCTTACAGACGGTTTTTGTCTTTTCGTCGTCAGGTTGACAGAATCCGCCAAGAGGAACCAATTTCAGCGTGTCATAAAAAAAACTTGGGGCAATTCTTGCCATCGTAGGGCCTCCGGGGTGCGGGAACAAGTCCAGCGGGTTGCTGGCGTCAGTGCTTCGGCCGCTGGGGGCGGCCTCGAGGACGTGCTGAGATATGCGGGGTTTCACTTCGGGGAACGGCCCGCGGTCGGTACGCGCCGAACCGGCGGTAGCAACGAGCCAGCGGACGACTGCTGTCCGTTGGTTCGGCTTGCAGGCTGACGCCTGTCCGGTGAGCGCCCAGGTCGACGTGCTGCGCGGGATATCGCGGAATGCGGCCATCGGGGCAGCGTCACGCCGTCGCGCCGCGCTAAAGCGCGGCTGCGTGGCGTTGACGCCTGCCTTCCGGGCGCTCATGCGACCCTCCGCAGCACTGGCACCTTTTCCGCGAAGGCGGGCAGGGCCGCTGGCGCAGCCGGCGCCACGTAACGCCCTTCCACGTAACGGCGAGCGAGCCCGACGACCAGACGAAGCTGCTGAATCTCCCACGGCTGAAACGCGTAGCCCTCCGGCGTCACCAAAGCGCCGTCACGGTCGAAACGCCAGCCGTCCCACCCCTCGACATGGACGATGGCCTTCGCGCGCATCCTGACGAGCTTGAAGGCCGGGTAGGGGATGCGGTTGCAGCCGGTCTCCCAGTTGCGCACGGTGCGCAGCGAGACGCCGAGGTATTCGGCGGCCTGCTTCTGGGTCAGACCGGCCGTCCGACGCTCGACATGGAAGCGCTCGGGATCGGCCCAGACGAAATGCGGATGCCGGCGCGGCTGCTTCTTGCGGCGGTGTTTCTCGATCATGGCAGGGCCTCCGGAAACGGGCAGGCCGCGACCAGATCGGCAAGCCGGGTCCGCAGCACATAGGCCGTGGCGGACAGGCCCTCGGGCTCCTCGATCCCGGTGAGGACATGCCCGATCGCGTCGGCGAGGATGGCAAGCTCCAGATGCCAGGTGTTGAGGCGGTCGGCGTGGTCGCTCATTGCTGGCCCTCCCGCTTGGCGAAGAGATACGCGGGGTTGCTCTGGCGCTGGCGTGCGGCACGCTCCTCAAGGCTCAGGGGCTGGCGTTGAGGCGTCGGCTCATAACCGGGCAGCTTGCGCAGGCTGTTGCCGTTCATGGCGTCAAGCGCCAGCTTGGCGGGCGGGTAGATCGTCCATTTCTTCGTCAACGGATGCTTGCGGGCACCGACGACCTTGCCGGCCCGGCACCACCTGAGCAGACAGCCTTCGGAGACGCCGATCTGCTCGGCGAAACGGCGCAGGGAGATTCCGTCATGATGGCTCATGCCGCACCCCCTGTCCGGACGAAAGAATGCGGGTTTGCGGGGAGAAACGCAGCGCCAGCCCAATGCTGGTGCGGAATCACGCGGCGAGAAAATGCGTCCGAAAGTCGCAATTTGAGACTGAACGGACAAGTGTTACTTAGCCGGAGCAGGTAGGGAGTGCAACCCATTGCACTAAGTCCGGGTATTACAGAGGACCCGGACAAAACCCGGCGACCCTCGATCAAGGGTCGGGAAATCCGATCAGCGGACAGTCCCGAAACGGGACCATTCTGGGCACGAGAGAATGCGGATTCCCGAGGCGGCACGGATTGCCTCTTCGCCTCGGTTACTTCGCATAATGTATATTATGTTAAATAGGCAAACGTAGCACGATGGCCGCACCTCCTTTGGTATCGGTCTTGTGAAGTTGGTTTAGCTCCCCTTCAACCACCCTCGACCTTCGCGGACGGCGAACCCGCCGGGCCTCGAAGGCGCTGGACGCCGTAATCAAGCAGATACCAGGTGCCCAGGAAGGCGATCGCTTCCAGGGTGAAGCTGCCGAACTTGTAGAGGGCTTCGGCAACCGCCAGCGACGCGGCGAACGTGGGGAGCTGGCGCGTAAGCAGCGTTCTGGTTGGGGTCGTTCGCATGAGGCTGTACATGGCGCTCTCCGGGTTTGTGCCGCTAGTGACTGTGTCTTCACAACTATAGTCCGCACGACGATGCCGCCGCTGTCGGTTCAGCTGTGCTGTGACGGTAATCGGGACCTTGAACCTCGTACCGGGTCGGGTATTCGCCGCAAGCTGTCGCGCGGTCCCTTAAGGCGGAAACGACCACCGCCGCAGTCAGGTTCTTTGCGGCGCGTCCGCATCCGGGGCGTCGTCGTCGAGCAGGCTCACGTCGGCCGCCTCGTGTACGACGGACCGTCCGTCTTCGAGTGTGACGTTCAGGCGGCCGTCCGGCGCGGTCTCGGCAGTGCCCACGCGGCCATCAGGGGTCCGAACCCGGAAGACCCGCCGCTCGAACGGTGCCGGTTCGCTGTCCGCTTCGGATGTCGCCGTCCGCAGGATCACGCCGCCGGCGAGGCCGAGCTGGCTGATCTTGACGATGCCGCGACCGGCGAATCCGACGTACACGGATGGGTCCGAAGGATCCGACGCCCAATCGAAAAAGCAGTTCGTCGGCAGGCCGCGCATCGCGCCGGTATCGAGCAGACGCTGCCAGGTCGCGCCGTCGTCGGTCATGAAGGCGCCTGCAACCCCTACCGCAAAGCGTCGGCCCGGATTGAACGGGTCGAACTGCATGTCGGCGAGGACGACCTGGGTCGTGTCGCCCACTTCGTCGCGGTCGGCCGGGATCCGGCCGTCGCAGGTGACCATCCGCTCCAGGCTGTCGTCCACCTGCCAGACGGCGCCGCCGTCGTCGGACCGTTTGATGCGGTCACGGTCGATCACGTAGACCAGGTTCGGGTCGTACGGGCTGACGAAGAATCGCTTCGCCTGAGCGGCGCCGCCTCCGGGGATGATCGGCTGCCATTCCGTCATGCCCTCGGTCCATTTCCAGAGCCGCTTGCTCATGTCGCCGCCGATGTAGAAGACGGTGCGCTCATGTCCGCCCGAGGCCTGCACCACGCCAATACTCGGATCCGGGAGGAAGGGGCCTGCCTGCTCGGCGTTCCCGTTCTCGCTGCTCCCGAAGTTCGGGATCACGAACAGCGGCCGCTCGCGGAAGGTCCCGTCGGCGCGCGCGGGGGCGACCAGCGTTCCGGCATCGCCAAAGCCCACGACGTCCACCCTGCCCTCGCCCGTCACGTCCGCCAGGATGCGGGGGTGTTTCTCTTCGCGCCACCCCTGGTGGTAGCCGAAGTCCTCCAGGGCGAGTTGCGGCGCCTGGAAGCTGCCGTCGCCGTTGCCGAGCGCGGTCCACACCCCGGCGTCACCGAAGCCGACGAGGTCGGCGCGGCCGTCGCCGTCGAGGTCCGCGAGGAAGCGCGGATGCCTGTCCACCCGCCAACCGGCGTCGTACCCGAGGTCGGCCAGAACAAACTGCGGCGGCTGGAAGCTGCCATCACCGTTGCCGAGCGCGGTCCACACGCCAGCGTCGCCGAAGCCGACGAGGTCGGTGGGGCCGTTGCCGGTGAGGTCGACGACGAAACGCGGGTGCTTTTCCACGCGCCAGCCCGATTCGTAGCCGAGATCGGCGAGCACGAACTGGGGCGGCTGGAAGGTTCCGTCGCCGTTGCCGAGCGCCGTCCATACGCCCGCACCACCGAAGCCGACGATGTCCGCGCGGCCATCTCCATTGAGATCGACAAGGAAGCGTGGGTGCCTCTCCACGCGCCAGCCCGAGTCATAGCCGAGGTCGCCCAGAACGAACTGCGGCGGCTGGAAGGTTCCGTCACCGTTGCCGAGCGCTGTCCACACGCCCGCATCACCAAAGCCGACGATGTCGGCGCGGCCGTCACCGGTGAGGTCGACGAGGAAGCGCGGGTGTTTCTCCACCCGCCAGCCGGCTTCGTATCCCAAGTCCGCGAGAACGAACTGCGGCGGCTGGAAGGTCCCGTCACCATTGCCGAGCGCCGTCCAAACGCCCGCGTCGCCGAAACCGACGATGTCTGCGCGGCCGTCACCGGTGAGATCGACAAGAAAGCGCGGGTGTTTCTCGACCCGCCAGCCGGCGTCGTAGCCAAGGTCGGCAAGCACGAACCGCGGGTCGGCGAAAAGTCCGCCGCCCTTGCTCAGGGCGGTCCACACGCCAGCGTCGCCGAAACCGACGACGTCCGCGCGGCCACTCGCGGTGAGGTCCGTCAGCAACCGGGGGTGCCGGTCGACCCGCCATCCTCCCGGGGTGTCCCAGTCGGTGCGCTCAGTGATCTTGTGCAGGTCGCGCGCGCGCATGAGGACGGTGAGGTGGTCGGGATAGCGTGCGAAGGGATCGTCTCGCGAGAAGTTGCCGTAGAAGCGGATGAAGACGCAATCCGTCGGCCGCGATGGATCGTCCGACGCGAGGTTGTGGACGAGTGGGCGGTAGCCACGCAGGGCGAAGCCGCTGGTTGCGTTCCAGGTCCTGCTGCCCGGTCGCAGCGGCGGCCCGGGGATGATGTGTTCGTGAGCGGTCGAGCTGATGTCGGGGAGGCTTCCCGGCTCGGTCTCGTACAACGCCAAGGTCTGCCCCCAGCGCGGCGTAAAAATGAGCATCGCGTGCGGGCGCAAGGGGTCGGCCCAGGAGGTATCGTTGTCGCCGCCGCCATACCGCTGCGGCCGCCAGGTCTTGCCGCCGTCGCGCGAGGCGAACCCGTCGTTGTCGCCGGTGTTCAGGGAGAGCAGCGGGCCTTTTCCGGGGAGCGCGGTGCCCGCGAAATTGACGGTGGAGAGCGAACTGATGCTCCCCGCCGGATGGAAGGTGATCCCGCCGTCGGTGCTGCGGTCGATTCCCCCGTCGCTCAGCAGCCAGACGATCCCGCGCGTCGGCGCGTACCCGCCGCCGTCGAAGCCGGCATGGAAATCGGGAGACAGGAACAGCCCGTGCAGATCCACGTGGACCTGGCCCGTCGTGTCGAGCTCGCGCCAATCCGACGCGGACTGCGGATCGAGCGGTGCGACCGACGCCTCGCCCAGGTTGTCGCCGAAGTAGCGTTGCGTTCCGTAGAACAAGGCCTCGCCCTGCCCCGGCCGGGTGATCGCGAGCCACACGTTGCCGGAGTCCTGGCCGCCGACCGCCGGGATCGGCACGTTCTGCCAGGTCGATGCCATGGTCTGGGCGAACTGACTGAAGTCGCCGCGCCACAGCTGGGGCAGGCCCGGATGTGCGTTCGCGTCGCGCGTGACGAAAACCTCGAACGGGGAGCGTGGCGAGACCACCATGACGCACTCGTTGTTCGCGTTGGCCAGACCGACGGGCCCGCCGATCGGCGTCGGCAGCGCGCCGCCGTCGGAGGTCCAGCTGTCGCCGCCGTCGAACGACACCTGGATCATGTTGCTGGCCAGCGCATAGACCACCGGCGGACTCAGCGAGCCTTCGGGCGTCGCCGCGACTGCCACATGGTTCGCCGGCACTGGGCTTCGGGTGCCAATGATGGGACTTGTCTGCGTGGTCGCGGTCTGCCAGGTCGCGCCGCCGTCGCGACTGAACGCCAATGAATTCTCGCCGGCCGCGAAGACGAGGTGCGCCGTGCCTTGCGCCCAGACCAGTTGGCCGGCCGCGGGCGGGCGCCCTTGCGAACGCGGGAACGCGTGGACGAGCGACCAGGTTTGGCCGCCATCGGTCGAGCGCCAGATACCGGCGTCCTCGATTTCGCGATCACTGCGCACGAGGGCGAGGACGGTGAGCCCCGAGCCGAAATTGGGCAGCACGAACCGTAGCGCTTGTTGAAAGCTGCCGTCGCCGCTGCTTTGCGCAACGTACACGCCGGCATCACCGAAACCGACGAGGTCGGCGCGGCCGTCGCCGGTCAGGTCGACGAGAAAGCGTGGGTGTTGCTCCACGCGCCAGCCCGACTCGTACCCGAGATCGGCCAGCACGAATTGCGGCGGCTGGAAGCTGCCGTCGCCGTTGCCGAGCGCGGTCCATACGCCCGCGTCACCGAAGGCGACAAGGTCGGCGCGGCCGTCGCCGGTCAAATCGGCGAGGAAGCGCGGATGTTTGTCCACGCGCCAGCCCGACTCGTAGCCGAGGTCGGCCAGCACGAATTGGGGCTGCTGGAAACTGCCGTCACCATTGCCGAGTGCCGTCCACACGCCCGCGTCACCGAAGCCGACGATGTCGGGACGGCCGTCGCCGTTCAAATCGGCGAGGAAACGAGGATGTTTCTCCACCCGCCAGCCGGCCTCGTACCCGAGATCGGCCAGCACGAACTGCGGGGGCTGGAACGTTCCGTCACCATTGCCGAGCGCCGTCCACACCCCGGCGTCACCGAAGCCGACGAGGTCGGCGCGGCCGTCACCGTTCACATCGGCGAGGAAACGAGGATGTTTCTCCACCCGCCAGCCGGCCTCGTACCCGAGATCGGCCAGCACGAACTGCGGGGGCTGGAAGGTTCCGTCGCCGTTGCCGAGCGCCGTCCATACGCCGGCGTCGCCGAAGCCGACGAGGTCGGCGCGGCCGTCACCGGTGAGGTCGACGAGAAAGCGCGGATGTTTCTCCACCCGCCAGCCGGACTCGTAGCCGAGATCGGCCAGCACGAACTGCGGAGGCTGGAAAGTCCCGTCGCCGTTGCCGAGCGCCGTCCACACCCCGGCGTCGCCGAAGCCGGCGATGTCGGCGCGGCCGTCGCCGGAAAGGTCGGCGAGGAAGCGTGGGTGCTTGTCGAATTGCCACCCCCCGGCCCGTGTGCCAAAGGCGGCGAGCACGACGCGTGGGGGCTGGAAGCTGCCGTCGCCGTTCCCCAGCGCGGTCCACACTCCCGTGCTGCCGAAGCCGACGATGTCGGCCGTGCCGTCACCGGCAAGGTCAGCCAGGACCCGCTGATCCCGGCCATCGAGCCAGCGCGCGATGTCCGGGCCGATCGCGACCGACGGAATACAACATCCTCCAAGCGCGCCCGGCACGCCGAACTGATCAGGAGCAGGCTGCTCCCACGCCAGCTGTACCCAGGACTCGCCGCCGTCCTCCGAGACCCACAGGCCGCTCGAGTACGAGCCCGCGAAGACGGTCTTGCCGTCGTCCGAGCTCGCGAGAGACAGCATCCGTCCGCTCACGTCCTGCCAATCGTGCCCGAACGACATATTCGACCTGTTCGGGCTCACATCGGTGATCGTGGCCATAGGGGACTCCCTCAGCGCTGCGGTCAGGACGGACGCGGACTGCGACCAGCCGCGGCGTCCGACCGGGTTCGGCATTCAGGCTGCGTGACGTCAGCGTGCTTCGGGATGGGGGGCGTCGGGGTCGCCTTCGTCCCCCGCCCGTGGCCGTGAAGTCAGCCTGCGTGGCACCGTAAACTTAGCCTACGCGCCGGATTCGGCAAGACCTCGACCCGCGGTCGACAGGCTGGCGCGGGCCGCGCGTCCGACCCCTGGCGGGAACCCGCATTCGACGCGGCGCGGGTGCTCAGTTCGTCTCCGTCCAGCCGCCCCCCAATGCCTGGTACAAGGCCGCGTTATCGACGAGGCGTTGCGCCTGGGCGGCGACGAGATTGACCCGGGTCTGCTGGGCCTGCTGCTCGGCGGTGAGAATGTCGAGGTAGCTCGCCGCGCCGAGCGCGTAGCGGCGACGCATCGATTCGAGTGCGCCCTGCGCGGCTTCGTCGGCGCTTGCCAGCGCGGCAAGCGCGCTCGCGTCGTGGTCCAGTGCGCGCAGGACGTCGGCCACGTCGCGCAGCGCTTCGAGCACGACGCCCTGGTAGTTTGCCGACGCGGCTTCGAAAGCGGCCAGCGACGCGCGCTTTTCGGCAGGCAGACCGGGATTGAAAAGCGGCTGGGTCAATTGCCCGACCAGGCTCCACACGGCCGAACCGCTGCCGAACAGGGCGCCGGTGCTCAAGGCCTGGGAGCCGAGGTTCGCGGAGAGCTTGAGTTGCGGATAGAGCCTCGCGACCGCGACGCCGTATTCCGCGTTCGCGGCGTGCATGAGCGCTTCGGCTGCGCGGATGTCGGGGCGGCGGCGCGCCAGCTCGGACGGCACGACCAGAGGCAACTCAGCGGGAAGCGTGAATTCCTCGAGGCTGAAGCTCGGCATGTCCCCTGCTCCCGGCGCGCGCCCGGCGAGCACGGCGAGCAGATGTGCAGTCTCGTCCAGACGCTGGCGCAGCGGCGGCAGGCTCGCGCGCGTCTGCTCGACCTGTGTTTGCAACGTGAGGACCTCGTCGGGCGACGCCTGGCCGAGGCGCTCGCGTTCCCGTGCGAGCGCCAATTGCTCGTCCTGCGCACGCAGGATCGCTTCACTGGCGTCGATCTGCGCGGCGAGCATGGCTTGGGTGATGGCCGTGGTCACGATGTTGGCCGCCAGCGTTAGGCGAGCGCCTTCGAGCTCGAAGCGCCGGTGCTCGACGCGCGCGCGCAAGGCTTCGAGGGCGCGCCGGTTTCCGCCCGCCAGGTCGAGTTCGTAACGCACGCCGACGCTCGCGTTGTACAGGCTGAATTCCCGCGGCTCGCCGGCCTGTCCCAGGGCGCTCGGACTCAGCCGCTGCCGCTGCGCCCCGAGTCCGGCGTCGACCTGCGGATAAAGCGTCGAGCCCGCGCGCGCGGCATGCAGTTCCTGCGCCTGCCGCAAGGTCGATTGCGCGGAAGCGAGCGTGGGGCTGGCCTCGAAGGCGGCGTCGATCAAGGCGGACAGCTTCGGCGGGCCGAGACGCTGCCACCACGCCGCGTCGACCGGTGCGTCGGCGAAGCGCTGCGCCTGTCCCAGCGCGACGGGCGCCGACGCGGTTTCGGCCGGCAGAGGCTGCGCCGTGTAGGTGCCGACCGTGGGCGCGGCCGGCCGTTTGAAGTCGGGCCCGACGGCACAGCCGGCGAGCAGGCTGGCCAGTACCGCCGAGGCCACGACGGCGCGAGTGCAAGTACGCCTCGCGCCCGAACCCCCTGCATCGGCGGTCGGCTTGGCTTCAGCGCTCGCCATAGAAATGCTCCACGAAAGGCTTGCGGAAGCTCTCGTGACAGGCCAGGCAGGTGTTTTGCAGCGTCGCGAACGCGGCGATCACCGCCCGCCCGTCGCCGCGCTGCGCCGCCTGTTGCAGGGCCTGCGCCGCGGTGTGGGTTTTCTCGTCGTAGCCCTTGAACTTGCCGGCGTCGCTGCCGGCGAATTTCAGGATGCGCATCTTTTCGACGAGCGGCGGCTGCGGGTGCTCGCCGATGGCGGGCGCGATGCGTGCGACGGTTTCCCAGTCCTCGCGCGAAATGCCGTCGGTGATGCGCTGCATGTTCGTGCCGAGATCCTGCATGATCTTGCGCAGCGCGAGCGGCCTGGCTTTGTCGGGTTCGGCAGCGACCGCTGCGCCAGCCGCGGCGAGCAAGGCGCCGACGACGACAAGGCGAACGGCTTTGCGTGGAAGTCGATGGTGCATGAAGGTCTCCTTGAAAGTTAATCCCTGTTTCTGGCTTACGCCCGGCGAGGTCGAGGCGCCCTCCCCTCGCGGGCGGCCCCAACTATTCGGCCCGCGCGCCCGAGTCCGCTTTCGTCGCCCGAGATTCGGGCAGACGCCGCGCCGCGATCCGCCGGTAGAGCGCCCAGTGGTCCGACAGATCCGGCTCGCAGTGCGCTTCCGTGTCGGTGCTGCGCGCGGGCGACGCGGCGTGAGTCCGCGGTACCGCGTCGATCACGAGTCGCGTGGGACGGGGTACGGCTCCCGTGGCCAGCGCCGGCCAGGCCACGCTGCCGCCCGCCAAAGCGAGGCCGAGCGAGAGCAGGCGGGCGAGCCGAAGCGCCGCTTCGCGCCTCATTCGAATCCCCGCCCTTCCCCGGCTTCCTCGTGGGTCACGCCGTCGCGAATGTGGTAGATGCGCTTGAAGGTCGGGATGATCTTTTCGTCGTGGGTGACGACGATGATCGCGGTTTCGAACTTGCGCGCCATATCGTTGAGGATGCGGATGACCGCCATCGCGCGTTCGCTGTCGAGGGGCGCGGTCGGCTCGTCGGCCAGGATCACGGGCGGGCGGTTGACGAGGCCGCGCGCGATCGCGACGCGCTGCTGCTCGCCGCCCGACAGCTGCGAGGGCATGGCGCGCGCGCGGTGCTGCACGTCGAGCGCGGTGAGCAATTCGAGCGCCTTGGCCCGCGCCTCGGCGTTGGGGACACCCGCGAGCATGGGCAGCAGCGCAACGTTGTCGGTGACGTCGAGGAAGGGGATCAAGTAAGGCGCCTGGAACACGAAGCCGATCTTGTCACGGCGCAAGGCGCGCAGGTCGCGGACTTTCCAGCCGCCGTCGTAGATCGTTTCCTCGCCCAGCGTCATGCGCCCCGCGGTCGGGTCGATGACCGCGCCGAGGCACTTGAGCAAGGTGCTCTTGCCCGACCCTGACGGACCGATCAGGCCGACGACCTCGCCGGGCGCGACGTGCATGTCGACGTCCTTCAGCGCGTCGACGGCGGTGTCGCCTTCGCCGTAGCGTTTTTTCAGACCCTCGAGGTGGATGCCTTTGCCGCTCATCTCAGCCTCCGATCGCTTCGGCCGGATCGACCTTGAGCGCCATGCGTATGGCGACGATGCTCGCCAGCACGCAGATCGCGAGCACGGCGAAGAAGCCGGCGACCGAATCGAGCGGCATCAGGAGCACGTATTTGGGAAAGAGCGGCGCGGCGAAGGTCGCGGTGATCTTGCCGACGACGAAGCCGATCACGCCGAGCGCGAGCGCCTGCTGCATGATCATCGCGGCGATCGTGCGGTTGCGCGTGCCGATCAGCTTGAGCACGGCGATCTCGCGGATCTTGTCCATGGTCAGCGTATAGATGATGAAGGCGACGATGGCCGCGCTGACGATTGCCAGGATCACGAGGAACATGCCGATCTGCTTGGCCGAGGTCGCGATCAGCTTGCCGATCAGAATGTCTTCCATCTGCGGCCGCGTATAGACCGTCAGCCGCTTCCAGCGCCGGATCGACTCGGCGACCTCCTCCGGCGTATGCCCCGGCTGCAGCGTGACGAGCACGGCATTGACGAAGGGATTGCTGCTCTGCGAGTCGATGACCGCGTCGAGCAGGCCCGGCACACCGGGCCGGTTGAGCGCCGGATTGGCCTCGGTGCGGCGGCGGCTCTGCCAGATCGCGTCGTTGTCCTTGAGGAACTGCGCCTCCTGCGCGTCCTTGAGCGGAATGAAGACCATGGGGTCGCCGCTCGACGAGACCATGCGCCGGGTCAGCCCGACGACGAGGTAATGGTTGCGCCGGATCGTCAGGCGGTCGCCGAGCCTGAAGCCGGTCGCAATGTCGGCCACGGCCTCGTAGTGGCCGCGCGTGATCTGCCGTCCGGCGACCAGATAAGGCGGCCACCCGGGCGTCGCACCGAGTTCGCCCGGCGCGATGCCGACGACCATCGTGCGCACGTCGCGCGTCCCCTTGCGGACCTGCATGGTCAGATAGGTCACATTGGCCGCCTCGGCGACGCCCGGCATCGCGAGCACGGTGCGGTACACGTCGTCGTTGAGGCTCGACGACTCGGCGTAGGGCCCGAGCGTATCCTTCTGCACGACCCAGAGGTCGGCGCCGCTGTTGTCGAGCAGCGCCTTGCCGTCGTCGACCATGCCGCGGTAGACGCCGGCCATGACCAGCGTCACGCCGATCAGCAGGCCCAGCCCGACGCCGGTGAAGACGAACTTGCCCCAGGCATGAAGAATGTCGCGACCGGCCAGGCTGATCATTTCGACGTTCCCGCGATGCGCTCGACGACCTTGACGCGGCTGCGCTCGGTCAAGGCCTTTTCGCTATAGGTCACGACGCGGTCGCCCGGTTCGAGTCCTTCACGCACCTGCACATGGCCGTCGAGATCGGAGGCGCCGAGCTTGACCGGCGTGAACCGAAGGTCGCCGTCCACGACCCGCCACACGCCGACCTGCCCGCCCTCGCGGCGGATCGCGGCGTTGGGCACGCTCGGCGCCGCCGCAAGAGCCGGCAGTTCCACCGTGACTTCGGCCAGTTCGCCGACCGGCGGCAGCGGCGCAGGCCGCGTGTCGAACGTCACCTTAGCGAGCGTCTCCTCGGTCACGGCGTCGGCCATCGGTTCGATGCGCAGCACGCGCCCTTTCAGGGTGTGGCCGTCGCGCGAGCGCAGAACGATCCGCGCTGGCAGCCCGCGCGCCAGCCCCGCGGCGCGCATCTGGTCGAAGCGCACGTTGACCCACAGGCTCTCGGGGTCGATCACCTCGATCACGGCCTGCCCGGCGACGACGGTCGTGCCGGGGTCGGCGTCGCGCACGGCGACGACGCCGCCGACCGGCGTCACCAGGCGCAGGTTCCGCCGCTGTGTCAGTAGCGCTTCGCGGTCCGACCGGGCCCGCGCGATGTCTTCCCGCGCCGCCGCCAGCGCGGCTTCCGCGATCTGCAGCTCCTGCTGCTTGGCGGTGAGGATTTCCTCGCTGGTCGAACGCACGGTGAAGAGTTGCTGATAGCGGCTCGCCTGGGCCTCGGCATAGGACTTCCGCGCTTCGGCCTCGCGCAGATTGGCCTGTGCGCGCTTGGCAGCCGCTTCCTGGGCGCGGACGCGATCGTCGAGATCGACCGGGTCCATCTCGCCGAGTACCTGCCCTGCGCGGACCGTATCTCCCGCGTGCACGTCCAGCCGCTTGACGCGCCCGGCGACGGTCGGACCGATCTTGTACGTGTAGCGCGCCTCGACCGTGCCGATGCCGAAGAGCGCCGGCGTGACCGGCCGCGATTCGACTGTGGTGGTCGCGACGGGCACCGGTGCTAGCGGCCCCGAGCGCAGCCCGACGTAGACGAAGAGCGCGAGCAGCGGAAGGATCACGGCGACGAGCATGAGCGTGCGCCGTTGCACAGGGAGCCGTTTCATAGCGTTCTCCCGATGCCGCGCCGGTAGATGGCGAACACCCGCGGCGCGTCGCGGCGGATGCCCGCGACATCACCGGCAAGCAGGGACTGCATGACCAGACCCTGGATCGTGCCGATGAAGAGCGTCGCGGCCGCCTCGGTGTCGAGCGCGGGATCGAGTTCGCCCTGCGTCTTGCCGGCTTCGAGCAGGCGGTGCAGGCGTTCGCCGTATTGCCGGATGAGGGTCTGAACCATGCGCTTGGGCGCCGTGTCCCCGCCGCGCTGTAGCTCGCCGAATATCATCCGCGGCGCCCCCGGGTGCTGCGCGACGAAATCGATGTGGGTCATGAAGATCGCCTCCAACGCCGCGAGCGGCGAGGCGATGCCGTCGGCTGCCTTGTCGACCCGCGAAAGCAGGCGCTCGGCGACCCAGGTCATGACCGCCTCGAGGATCGCATCCTTGCTCGGAAAATGCCGGAACAGCGCGCCCTGGGTCAGCCCATGCGCTTGGCGATCGCCGAGGTCGTGATGTCGTTGGGATTCTGTTCCGCCGCGAGTTCGACCACGGCCTCTACGGTGACCGCCCGGCGTTCATCCGCCGGCAGGTGTTTGACATGGGTGCTCATCGACGGGCCTCGAAAGTGAGTAACTTGTTACTATCATATCAGCGTATCGCGACGAGGCAACCCATCCGAGAAGAAAAAGTGAGTGGTTTATTACCGTCCTTTTTGATGTCCGGGGTCAAAGGCACCAGGAACAGGGAGCGGGAGTTGTCGATCCCCGCGCTCCGATCCCCCAAAGCCCTTGAACGAGCCATCGAATTGCATGTTGGTGCGTGCGACCGCCCGAGAGAGCCCCGATATTCGTTCCTCCCGGATGCCCTGAGCTACGCGGCCGAAGGGGCGCGGGAATCGGCTAAACAGGGTCAACTACCATTCCCATGTGACTGATAAATAATAGTTACTTACTCTGCGGGAAACCGGCCACATTCCAGCCGACCTAATAGGCTCCCCCGTACCCGTGCGTGCTGCGCGCTCCGGTCTGCGTTCCCGCGTACTATCTGCCCTCGCCCCATTCCCTAGACTCACCATGCCCCTTCAAGTAGAAGACAAACCCGCGTACGCGGTCGTCGCCGCCGTTCAGTTGCCTCAGGTCAGCGACCTCGAGTTCGAGGCGTCGTTGACCGAATTACGGGAGCTGGCCAAGACCCTGGGGTTCACAGTCATCCGCACGTTCACGCAAAAGCGCCCGGGCTTCGACACGACGGCCTATCTGGGCGTCGGCAAGCGGCAGGAACTCACGCGCTTCGTCCGCGGCGGGGAAGAAGAAGCGGAAGCCGATCCCGCGGCGCCGTATGCCTTGCATCGCGTCGAGGGCCAGGACGATGTCTCGCCGCATCCGATCGACGTGCTTTTCGTCGACCACGAGATTTCGCCCTCGCAGGCCCGCAACCTGGAAAACGAGGTGGGTTGTCAGGTGATGGACCGCACCATGGTCATCCTCGAGATCTTCCACCGCAACGCGCGCTCCCCGGCGGCACGCGCGCAGGTCGAGATCGCACGTCTGGGCTACCTCGCGCCGCGCCTGCGCGAGGCAGCGAAACTCGCCGGGCCGCAGGGCCGGCAGCGCAGCGGGGTCGGCGGACGCGGCGCCGGCGAATCGCACACCGAACTCGACAAGCGCAAGATCCGCGACCGCATCGCCGAACTGCAGAAGGAAATCGCCGCGATGGATGCGGACCGCAAGACCCAACGCGCCCGGCGGCAGGCGCACCAGGGCCTCGCCAGCGTGGCGCTGGTCGGCTATACCAACGCCGGCAAGTCCACGCTGATGCGCGCCCTCACCGGCAGCGAAGTGCTGGTCGCCAACAAGCTCTTCGCCACCCTCGACACCACGGTCCGCACATTGCACCCCGAGGGCGTCCCGCGCGTCCTTGTCAGCGACACCGTCGGCTTCATCAAGAACCTGCCGCACGGCCTGGTCGCGTCGTTCAAGTCCACGCTCGAAGAGGCACTCGATGCCTCGCTGCTGCTCCATGTCATCGACGCCAGCGACCCTGGCTTCGTGCGGCAGATCGAAACCACCGAAGACGTGCTCGAGGAAATCGACGCGCAGGACGTGCCGCGCTTGCGCATCTTCAACAAGATCGACCACCTCGGCGACGCCGTGGCGCAAGCCGAGCGCGAAGCCGCGCTGCGCGCAGCCTATCCCGGCTGCATCGTCATGAGCGCCCGCCGCCCGGAAGACGTCGCGAAACTGCACGACGCGATCCTCACGTTTTTCCAGAAGGATCTGGTCGAGGCCGAGCTGTTTCTGCCGTGGTCGGCACAGCAGCTGCGCGGCGAAATATTCGCGCGCTGCCAAGTGCTGGAAGAACGCTCGGACGAAGACGGTGCGTTTTTCCACGTGCGCGGCGAGCAGGAGACCTTGAATGGCCTGCGCGACCAACTCGGCCACGCGCGATGAAATCGGCGTGCTCACGGCGACTCCCCGCGGCCCGGTGAACGGCCGTCGCAGCCGTGCCGTGCGCGTCCTCGGCTCAGCTTGTGGCGGCAGGTGCCCCGACCAGATTGAACCGGACCGCCGCTGGGCACCGCCGAGACGCCGCGAACGGGCTGCGCAGGTCGCGGTTCACGCCGCGTCGCACGATGCTGGTGTCGCGGCGCGCCGCTGAAGCAAGCGGCCCGCGCGGCCCGTGCAGAACGGCGTCGCTGAACACGCTCAGTCTTCGCGCAGACTGCGAAAGGTGATCGCGTACCGCAGCGCCTTCACGGGCGCGATGCTGTGTTCCCAAATCGAGCGCGAGGCACCCGTCAGCAGATAAGCCGAGCGCGGCGCCGCGATCAGATTCACGCGCTCCCACTTTTTCCCGGTGGCATGGCGAAAGCGGAAAACGCACGGCGCGAGCAGCGAGACGCCAACGATCTGCCCGAATACACCTTTGTCGCGATGCCAGCCGATCGCGGCACCGGGGCTGTACTCCGTGACGAGTGCCTGCTGCAGGGCCGGCGCGGGCAAGTCGGCGAAAGCCGCGGCGATCGAGCGCAACGGAAGAAGAAAGGCGGGGATTTCCGCTGCCTTGCGCAGGCTGCGCGCCCCGAAATCGTATCGCCAACCGAAGGAGACGACCCGGCGCCTGCCAGTGTAGCCGTGGAATTCGAAGGCCTCGAACGGCAGCTCGCGCAGCTGCGCGACGAGTGCGGTCTCCTCGGCGCGCTCGATCAGGTCGGGTTGATAGCGGAAACCGTCGGGCAGTGGTTGCCGCGGTTCGGGCGCGTCGTCGGCGGTGAAAAGCTCGAATTGCGGGCTCATGTTCGGCATGGGGCGGCTATGCGGGGCGCCAGTCTGGCTATATTCATGACGACTTCGGAGCGATCGACGGAACTGTCGGCGCCGCCCAAGGGTCGCTCCTCTGAGGATAGCCGGCAACCTCGCCTTCACTCACCCACTCAAACTTTGGAGACTCTTCATGGCCCTCAACGTAAACGGCACCAACGTCGAAACCGACGAAGCAGGCTTTCTCAAGGACCCCGAAGACTGGAACGAGGACGTCGCCCGGGCGCTCGAGCGCGAACACGAAAAAGCCGGCAACGCGCCACTCGACGACACGGCGCGCGGGCTGGTCCGGTTCTACCGCCAGTACTACAAGGAGCGGCTCGTCCACCCGACGATGAACGACCTGCTCGAGACGCTGAAAAATCCCGGCGAAAGCCACAGCGACACCGAAAAATATAAAACGCGTCTTTACCAGATGTTTCCGCACGGCCCGGTGCAGGCGCTCTGCCGTCTTGCCGGCTTGCCCAACCCCGGCGTGGAAAACGAAAGTTGACCCAGTACTGTCGTACCGCGACCGGCTAGCTTGAACCGGCCGGTCGGGCCGGTAGCAGCGGATCGACCTGCTGCGCCCGCCTTTGGCTAGCGGATGAGGCCCGTGCCGCTCGCGATCTTCGACGTCTTTGACCTGAAGCCGAGCGCGGGTGCACCGCCTGGGCGCACGCCTCGCCTTGCTCGGCTGATACGTCGCCCGCAATCTCATACGCCCTGACGCCATCCCTCAGGTCGGCGGACTGCCGGACGCCGCAATCCAAAGCCCGACGCCCGGCATTCGGTGCTCGGCGCAGGGGGCGCACACTCACCACACACCCTACCCGATTGCCTGTCCACTCCTCGGCATGCGCGCGGCGCGGCTCGCGACGGACCCCGCGACGTTGCACAGACGACCCGCGACCCTCTCGGTGTTGCCCGCAGCCATGAGCGCGGGGCACCCCCGAAGCGGATTCGCGCCCCCGAGGCCATAGCATGTGTCTACCGCTCAAGAAGCGGTGCCAGGTGCCGAATACGCAAGAAGGAGACAAATCCTCGGTCGACAACGAACGGGAAAAATACAATGACAAACATCGCAAACCCTTACGGCCATCCGCCGGCCGGCCGCTCCGCCCGCTGGGCTGGCGGCTCTCACTGCCCACGCTCCGAGTCGAGACACGTCTAGCTGTTGCGATGTCGCATCAGTCCCCGATTCTGAGCACGCGCCCGGCTCCGCCCCGCGACGCTGCGACCGCGTGCGCCAGGTCGAACTACGTCGAGCCGACGATACGGAGCATCGCCGGTGCCTTCATCCTCGCGTGCGGGATCCTGGTCTTGATCAAGCCGGAATGGTCCGTGCTGTGGGCCGCGACCCTGTGCTTTGTCGGCTTCAACCTGTTCCAGTCCGGCTTCACGCAGTTCTGCGTGATGGAAAAGCTGCTGAAGAAGCTGCGCTTCAAAAGCGAACTCGACGAAATCCGTACCCTGAGCCGATCGCACGCGGAAGCCGAGGCACGGGCCGCGTTCTACGACACGCTCGGGCTCCTCAACGAAGTCGTCGTCGAACTGTCGCGCGAGGGCGAACTCGCGTTCCTATCCGAACACTGGACCAAGCTGCTCGCGGCCGACGGGCGGCGCAACGCCGATTTTCTCGGGCTCGCCTTCCTCTCCTTCGTCAAACAACACGACCGCGACACCCTCGAACAGCGTCTGAGCGCTTTGCTCAAGGGCGAGAGCGACATCGTGACGCTGCGCTTCCGCATGCAGCGCGAGGACAGACTCGAGCACTGGGTGGAAGGGAAGTTCGCCCGCCATCACAAGCACGGGCAGGTGCACGGCATTCGCGGCGTGCTGCGCGACGTGACCGAAGCCTACATGCAGGAAAAGCGCATCAGCCACATGGCGATGCACGACGCCTTGACCGGGCTTCCGAACCGCACCTATCTCGACGCACGCATCAACGAAGCGATCGAACAATCGCGCAGCAGCGCGACGAAATTCGCCCTGCTCTTCATCGATCTCGACAACTTCAAACGTATCAACGACCTCTACGGTCACAAGGCGGGCGATCAGTTGCTCGTCAGCGTCGGCGAACTCCTGCGCGCCAGCCTGCGGGCGACCGACGTGCTCGCGCGCTGGGGCGGCGACGAGTTTGTCGTGCTGCTGCCCTTCCCCGGGGAGATCGACATGGTGCGCAGAATCGCGAGCGAGCTGCTGGACGGCCTGCGAAACGATCTGGAGAAGCAGTGTCGCGACACCTTCGTCACCGTGAGTATCGGTGTCGCGATCTACCCCGACGATGCGGAATCGGCCGAGACGCTCCTCGTTCAGGCGGACAAGGCCTTGTTTTACGCCAAGTCGCAGGGGCGCAACAACATCCAGCTGTACGCGGATCTGCAGACCCGCGCACCCGGCTTCGAGGACGCCGAAATGACCGCTCGCTTCGTCGCCGCGGTCAAACAGAACCTGCTCGAAGTCCACTACCAGCCGGTCATGGACGCGGCGAATCCACGGTGCCCGGTAAGCGTCGAAGCCCTTGCGCGCTGGCACGACGACAAGTACGGCTGGGTCAATCCGGCCGACTTCATTCCGCTCGCCGAGAATATGGGGCTCATCCACGAGGTCGGACGGCAGGTTCTGGAACAGGCGCTCGACCACTTCAGCAAGCGCAACAACACCTGCGACGCACTCAAGCTCGCCGTGAACGTATCGAAACGTCAGTTGATGTCGCCCGATTTCTACCCGACGCTGCTTGCGACCGTCGAGCGCTTTGGCGTGCATCCCCGCCAGATCAAACTCGAGATCACCGAAAGCATCGCGCTCGAGGGCATCGAGCGGGCGCGTGCGCTTCTGCAGCGGCTCTCCGACGCGGGATTCACGCTTTCGCTCGATGATTTCGGCACGGGGTTTTCCTCGCTCTCGCACGTCCACGAGTTGCCGTTCGACGAAATCAAGATCGACATCTCGTTCGTTCGCCGCATCAAGACGCCCGAAGGACGCGTCCTCGTCAAGACCATCGTCGACATGGGGCACGCCATGCGCCTCGCGCTTGTCGCCGAGGGCGTCGAGGACAGCGAAACCGCGGCGATCCTGCAGGGCATGGGCGTCGAAATGCTGCAGGGCTACCATTTCAGCCGGCCCATGCCGAAAGAGGTATGTGCCGATTTCATCGCCAGACTGCAAGCGCCTCCGGCCGCCGCGGCCGCCGCCTGAGCGATTCACCCCCGCTCCAGGGCCTGCTGGCCACGCCGGCGCGTGTGCTATGTTGACCTTGGAGGTGTCGCTGATGAAAAACGGAAACGCTGTTCTCAAAACGGTTCGCGCCGCGCTCGAGCGCGATCCCCGTATCAATCTGCATGTATGGCCCCTACAACTCGAACTGACCGATGACCACGCCCTCGTCGTCCAGGGCGAGGTGCAGAACATCGCAGCGAAAAAGCGCGCGCTCGAGGTGGCGGGCGCGATGCCGGAGGTACTCGGCATCGTCGACCGCGTGCAAGTCGCGCCGGCCGAGCACAAAGGCGACGGCGAAATACTCGAAGTGCTGATCCGTCTCCTGCTCGATTCAGGCGAATTCAAGAGCTGCACCTTGCGTGCGATCAAGAAGGGGCAGGACGTTGTGGTTCAGTCGGCCGAGGGCGCCGACTATCCGGGTGGCACCCTCAGGGTGTGGGTCGACGATGGCGTCATCACGCTCGACGGCTCGCTCATTAGCCTCTCGCACAAGCGCATGGCCGGGGTGCTGGCGTGGTGGGTGCCGGGCTGTCGCGACGTGCGCAATCTGCTCGAAGTCGAACCGCCCGAGCAGGACAACGACGGCGAGATTAGCGAAGCTCTCGCGCTGGTCCTCGAACTGGACCCGATGATTTCACGACCGCATCAGATTCGGGTCGGCATCCGCGACAAGGTCGTGACCCTGCAGGGCGCGGTCGGCACGGAAACGGAAAAAGACCGCGCCGAACAGGACGCGTGGAGCATGTTCAACGTCGGGACCGTCGTCAACCAGCTGACGGTCAGCCGCTGACGCCCGGCGGGAGCTCTCCTGCCGATCTAGCCGCTGATGTTCCCGCAGGCAACCGCACTTTGTGTGCCGCTGCCGCGGACATTGACCGCCGCCGGCTGCTTGACGAGGGTGTCGATCGATGCCGGGACGAGCGTGATCGAACGGCCTTCGCGCAGCGGCTTCAAGGTCCACTTCGCGCTCGATCCGGACGCATCACAGGGCCCGAGCTGGATCGACGCCGATTGCGCTTTTTCCGGCGCCCCTGACAGGTCGATGACCACGCGCGTCTTCTTGCCCGCCGGGATCAGCGTCGCGACCCCGGTCTGACCGGAACCGTTGCGCGGGTCGAGGTTGACTCTCACGCCGTTGTCGAGGGCCGCGCTGGGGTCGGCCAGCAGACCATTCAGTACCAGGATCAGCAGCAGTTTCGACACGACGCGCTCCTCGATGAGCCCACGAACTTTGGGGTTATAGCAGCTGGACGTCGTAGAACAAGCATGATCGGCTAATTTTCTTCGCAGAAACAAGCCTCTCGTGTCCCACCCTACCCGTTTGGAGTAATCCCGATGAAATCGCTCGGGGTTTGTCTAGACTGGGAGGCGTCATCGTCTTCAGGAGATTGAGCCATGTCTTCCAGCAGCCATGACACCCCCATGCTCGACGAACTCGAGCGCGGACCCTGGCCCAGCTTCGTCACCGGGCTCAAGCGTCTGGCCGACGACAACCCCATGATGGCCGACCTGCTCGGCCAGCTCGAAACCTCGTACGAGACCAAGACCGGCTACTGGAAAGGCGGCACGGTCGGGGTGTTCGGCTACGGCGGCGGCATCATTCCCCGTTTCACCGAATTGAAGGACGCGGCCGGCAAGCCGCGCTTCCCCGAGGCCGCCGAATTCCACACCCTGCGCGTCCAGCCGCCGGCCGGCATGCACTACACCTCGGATCTGCTGCGCAAGCTGTGCGACGTCTGGACCGAAAACGGCGGCTCGGGCCTGATCGCGTTCCACGGCCAGTCCGGCGACATCATGTTCCAGGGCATCCGCAGCGAAAACGTTCAGGCGGCCTTCAACGGCCTTAACGAAATGGGCTTCGACCTCGGCGGCGCCGGTCCCGCGCTCCGTACCTCGATGTCCTGCGTTGGCGCTGCGCGCTGCGAAATGTCCTGCTTCGACGAAGCCCGCGCGCTGCGCACCGTCATCAACAACAACCTCGACGACATGCACCGTCCGTCGCTGCCCTACAAGTTCAAGTTCAAGTTCTCCGGCTGCCCGAACGACTGCGTCAACGCGATCCAGCGCTCCGACATGGCGACGATCGGCACCTGGCGCGACAACATCCGCGTCAATGAAGACGAGGTCCAGGCCTACTACAAGGCCCACGGCATGAAGGATCTGTACAACGACGTCGTCGGCCGCTGCCCGACGCGGGCGATCTCGGTCGTGGAAGCCGGCCAGGTCGAGCCCGAGCCACACGTTTCGGTGGCCCGGCTGGGCGACGGCAACGCCCTGTGCATCGACAACAAGAACTGCGTGCGCTGCATGCACTGCCTGAACGTCATTCCGGGCGGCCTGCGCCCCGGCGTCGACAAGGGCGTCACGATCCTCGTCGGCGGCAAGGGCGTGCTCAAGATCGGCGCGACCATGGGCACCGTGATCATCCCGTTCATGAAGCTCGAGACCGACGAGGACTTCGAGAAGCTGAACGAACTCGCGCGCAACGTTCTCGATTTCTTCGCCGAGAACGCGCTCGACCACGAGCGCACCGGCGAGATGATCGAGCGCATCGGGCTCGCCAATTTCCTCGAGGCGATGGACATCCCGGTCGACCCCAACATGATCAACCAGCCGCGTTCCAACCCCTATTTCCGCTCCGACGACTGGGACGAACAGGTCGCGAAGTGGGTCGACTACACGCAGCAGAAGGCTGCCTAGGGCGGCGGCCCTCCTCGGGGCATTGAAATTCCGCGGACCGGAACCACTATTCCAGGACAGGCGACGTGCCTGTCTTCGTAGGAGAAACCATCATGGCAAACCTTGCACGCTTGGATCCCTTCACCTCGCTGACGCGCCTCGATCCCTTCGAGACCATGGTGCGCGAACTCATGCCGACGATGTTCCGTTCCTCGGCCGGCGGCGAGCAGCCGGCGATCCCGATCGAGGTCCAGGAGATGGATAACGCCTATCTCGTCGCGGCCGAGCTGCCCGGCGTCAGGAAAGACGCGATCGATATCAGCATCACCGGCAACCAGGTCACGATCAGTGCCGAAGCCAAACGGGAGATGGCGGCCGACGCCAAGGAGTGGTGCAACGAACGCTGCTACGGAAAGCTCAGCCGCACGATCCAGCTGCCGATCGACATCGAGGAAGAGAGCGCCGACGCGAGTTACACCGACGGCGTTCTGCGTCTGACCCTGCCGAAGAAGGCATCGAGCCTGCCCAAACGGATCGAGATCCACTAGGCACGCGGCTACCGGCCACGCGTCGCTAGGTGCGCCGTCGCGGTCACGGCGCCTCGCTCCCTCACCGCCTTGATTGAAGGCCGCGCTGATCTACATAAAGAAGAGCGGGCCGAGAGTCGGCTCGCCAAGGAGACGGCGATGGCCTCTGTTCCCTCCCTGCGGGCTGCGATGACCGGAGCCGGCGTGCTCGCCGCGAGTCTGGTGCTGGCGAACGCGAGCGACCGGGAGTCGTCTCGCCCCGGCGAGGCCGCGTTGCTGGCCGCCCAATCACAGTTTTGCACGTCGGTCCGGGGCCGCCAGGGTGCCCTGTTCGAACAGCTTGCCGCGGCGAAAACCGAGCTCGGGCCTTTTCCGACCGAGCGAGGGGCAGGCGACCCGGCCTCCTCGGCGGCGCCGCCGCTCTTCGAGAATCTCGGCTCCCTCCACTTCCCGATCACCACGGCCACGTCCGCCGCGCAGCGCTATTTCGACCAGGGTTTGAAGCTCGCCTACGCGTTCAATCATGCCGAAGCCGCGCGCGCGTTCCGCCACGCGCAACGCCTCGATCCGCACTGCCCGCTCTGCTACTGGGGGGAAGCCCTGGTGCTCGGCCCCAACATCAACGCGCCGATGGAGCCGGCAGCCAACACGGCCGCCCTCGAGGCCCTGCGTCGCGCCCAAGCCCTCGTGGACGTCGCGAACCCGAAGGAACGTGCGCTCATCGGCGCCCTCGCCCGACGGTACGCGGACGAACCGGACGGGGCGCGTGGCGGCCTAGACGCGGGCTATGCTGATGCGATGCGCGCGGTTGCTGCGCGTTACTCGGACGACGCCGACGTCAGCTTGCTGTACGTCGAATCGCTGATGGATCTGTCGCCTTGGGACTACTGGGAAGCGGCCGGCACCCGGCCCAAGGGGCGTACTGCGGAAATCGTCGCCCTGCTCGAGAAAGTGCTGCAGAAGCGTCCCGACCATCCCGGTGCGATCCATTTCTACATCCACATGGTCGAAGCGTCGGCCGACCCCGGCCGGGCTCTGCCCTACGCGAACAGGCTCGGCGACCTGATGCCGGACGCGGGGCATCTCGTCCACATGCCCTTCCACATCTACTACCGCGTCGGACGTTACAAGGACGCCATCGAAGCCAACCGGCGGGCCGTGGCGGTCGATGAGCGCTACCTCGCCGCGGCTTCACCCATCGGCATCTATCCGCTTGCCTACTACCCGCACAACATCCATTCCCTGATGAGTTCGGCACAGATGGCCGGAGACGGTCGAAGCGCGGTCGCCGCGGCAGAGAAACTCGCGCGCGTCGTCAGCGCCGAGACGGGGCGAAGCATCGCCTGGGTGCAGCCGATCCTCGTCGCGCCTTACTTCGCCCATGCCCAGTTCAGCCCGCCCGACGTCGCCCTCGCGCAGCCCGACCCCGGGAGCGAGCTTCCGTATGTGAAAGCGATGTGGCACTACATGCGCGGCGCGGCCTTGGCCTTGCTCGGCAGGCCCGCCGAGGCGCGACGAGAAGTTGCCGCGATGCGCGACCTCGCCCGCCACCGCGATCTGGCCATGCTGGCGCAAAACGGCGTGCCCGCGCCGGACCTGATCGAACTGGCACAGCAGGTGGTGCTCGGCCGGATCGCACAGTCCGGCGGCGACCTCGTCGCCGCGCAACAAATCTTCGAGCGCGCGGTTGTGCTCGAGGACAAACTCCCCTACTCGGAGCCGCCCTACTGGTACTACCCGGTGCGCCAATCACTCGGCGCCGTCCTGCTCGAGGCCGGCAGACTCGAAGACGCCGAGAGCGCTTTCCGGACCAGCCTCATGCGCACGCCGAACAGCGGTTGGGCCCTCTATGGACTGGCGGTCGCTTATGCGCGTCAGGGCAGGCAGGGCGCGGCCGCAGAGGTCCGCGAGCGGTTCGCGCGGGCCTGGGCCGGCGACGCTGCCCCCGATCTTGCCCGGCTCTAACGGTTCGGGTGTTTCGCTCGTTTGAAAGGAGACCACGTCATGAATACAAAAATTCTCACCGCCGCCCTGCTCGGCGCAAGCCTCTCGGTGCCTGTCGCGCATGCCGCCGAGGGCAAGGTCACCATTACCGCCCCAACGAAGGGCGCGATCCTCGATTCGATGGACGAGAACCGGCTCGTCTACAGCGTCGACCCGGGACCCCGTGGTGACCATGTCCACGTCTACGTCGACGACCAGGAAGTGGGCATCTTGCGCCAGCTCAAAGGCAGTTATCTGCTCGAGAGCATGGCGTCGGGGCAGCGTGACATCTGCATCAAGGTGGTGAACAAGGCCCACGTTCCGGTCGGCGTCCAGGACTGCGTCAAGGTCACGGTCAAATAGGCGGTGGATCTGGAAAATCTGGCCTATGCGCTCGTCCAGCTCGGGCACAACTTCGGCGCCGCGGCGGTCGTCGGCGGCGCGGTCTTCGCGTTATGGCCGACCCTGCAGGCGAATCACGCCCGCACCCTCGCCGGTCTGGTCCTCGCGGGATGGGCACTGCAGATCGCGACCGGCGTACTCTTCGGCGTCGTCAGCATCTATTACTACGGCCGCACTCCGGATTTGAGCGCGGTCGCAACGACAGCGCTGGCGGTCAAGGTGAGCGCCGCCGTGGCCGGCCTTCTGCTCGCGGGCTGGTATCTCAAACGTGGCGCGCGCTGGGACCCGCACAGGCTACGCGCGACCTTTCGGGCCCTCATCATCCTTGGCGTGACGGCACTCGCTGCCGCGGCGTTTCTGCGCTGGTTTTCCTAGGGCCGGGCGCGGCGCCGGCTCACAGCCCGAGGATGAGGGCAAGGCCGCTCGCCGCGATCGCAGCACCCGCGTAAGGGACTGCGCGCCGCCCCGCCACCCCGCCGAGAAAACCTGCCGCGTGCAGGAGCGCGGTGCCCAACACGAAGCCGGCACCTGCGGCTAAAGGCGAAGCGGCCTGTTGCATCTCGATGCCGTGCGCGAAACCGTGGAAGACGGCAAACGCGCCTGCGAGCGCCATTGCGGCAGGCAATGACTGCGCGTGCCGGGCGGCGACGAGCAGGCCGAGTATCACGACCGAAACGGCAATCGCCGCTTCGGCAGCCGGAAGCACGATCCCGGCCGCGGCGAGCGCGGTGCCGACCGCCGTGGCGCCGGCGAAAGCGCCGGCGAAAGCGCCGGGGATCGCCCAGCGCGCGCGCCCGCTATGCTGGGTGGCCCACAGGCCGACGGCGAGCAACGCGAGCAGGTGGTCGAGGCCGAGGAAAGGATGCGCGAGGCCGGCGGCCAGGCCGCCCGCTGGCGCATCGAGGCTGTGTGCGGCGGCGCTACCGGAGAGCAGCGCGAGGAC